>JAWKON010000182.1:0-2049 GCA_041391125.1 Caldilineaceae bacterium | reverse complement strand
CGCTTTGGCCAGGCTGGCAAAAGTGGCGCCCACCACCACCAGCGGATAGCGCTGCGGCAGCCCAATGGCGTTGAGCAACGCGCCAAACCAGGCAAAGGTGGCCAGCCAAATCAGCAGCGACCAGCCAAAGGTCAATCCATAGGTGCGCCAGTTGCGGATGCGCGCAAAAGTCACCACCGCCTGCTGACCCGCCTTTTGCACCCACTGCTGCGCGGCGTCACTCAATCCAATGCGTCGCAATATCCAGTTGAGCAGCCGCAGCAGCGTGTTGAGCAGCCAGGGCGCCGCCGCCAGCAGCGTGGTGGAGAGGAGCAATAGCAGCGCCACCCCGCCCGCAATTTGGGCCGAACGGGCGTCCAAATTGGTAAATTCCCAGGCTGTATAAATCACATAAAGACAGGCCACGGCCAGATAGTCAAAAATGCGTGAGGCCACCAGCACCGATGCGCTTTCACCCACGGGGATGCCGTGACGGCGCGCCATAAAATAGGGGAACGACAGTTCGCCGGCCCGCGAAGGCAACACGTTGTTCAAAAAACTAAGCGCAAACATTTCGGGCCACATGCGCAGCGGCGCCCAGAAATCGGGCATGTTGAGCAACACGCCGTAGCGACAGGCGCGCAGCAAATTGGTCAGCACATACCAAGCGCAGCCGATCAGCAGCCAGCCCAGGTTGGCGCTGGTGAGCAGCGTGGTCACGTCGCCGGGGTCGATTTGGCGCAACAGCAGCGCAATCAGCGCCAGCGCGCCCACATAGGGCAGCGCGCGTTTGAGATATTTCATCTTGAATTCAATTCCAGCTTGGCCAGGCGATATAAATCAAAGCGGTCGTCGGCATGTTCCAGCGTGAGGCCATCGCAGCCTTCAATCACCTGCCCGTGCTCCAACACCACATGGGTGACGCCATATTTCTGCTGCATCAGCGTCAGCTTGTCGCAGGACATGGCATTATAAAAATCGTTGACGGCGTCGATGCGGCTGCGCCATTCCAGCACTTCCACATCTTTGTAAGGATGCGATTTAAAGGTGACCACCACCGGCGCCCCGGTTTCCAACCGAAATTCGGCCATATAGGTGGGCGCCAGATAGACTTCATCGGGCGCCTTGTGTTCATCCACATAGCGCCAGAGGGGGGCGGCGGCGTGCTGCTGGCGGGACTGAAAGCTGTCGATCATCGAAAGCACGCCCGTGCGCACTTGCATGGTCAGCAACAAAAGCCCCAGCACGCCCAGCGCGATCCAATATTTGTCCGCCCACGATTGCAGCCGCTTAAAAATCCACGCCACCGCAAAGCCGATGATGAGTGTCGATGCCAACGGCGCCAGAAAGACCGAAATACGCCACGGCGCGATAAATGCCAGCGTATCGTTGGGCGCCTGCATCTGGAGCAGGGTGAGCCCCACTGCGACCAGCAGCGAAACCAGCATGACGGCAAAAAGCCGCGTACGCCAGGTCAGAACCAACGCCGCCAGCACCAAAGCCAGTTTAACGTATACGCTGTTGTTTAGCCAGATTTCGGGCAGCGAGTGGTGAGGAATGCGGAAATTGACGATAACATCTTGCGCGGCGGCCCACAGTTCGGCATTGGTAGGCCCCAGCCACAGATAGTTATAGATCAGCACCGGCAGCACGATGAGCAGGGCCGCGCCGCCCACTTGGATGGCGGGCCGCAGCTTGCGCGTGCGCCACAGCGTGTGAGTGGCATAGACGGCCGTCAAAACACCAGCGCTGGGCAAATAGGTGGAATGCATGAGCGCGGCGATGGCCGCCATTGCCGCCGCCCAAATTGGTTGGTCCATGAGAAAAAGATAGATGGAAAAGATGAGCAGCACGCCAAAGGTGCTGGGTTGGAAGACCGGGTTGAGCAGATACTGGCTGGCCACGCCAGATTGCAGCAGCCAGCCCAGGCTGCTGTCCATCACCGGCAGCGAAAAGGGCCAGAGCAGCCCGGCGTGCATGGCAATAATGATGACGCGCAAATAGAGTCGCCCCACCCGGCTGGCGGCCAGCGTATAGACCGTCTTCTCTATGACCACCACGCTGTACAGG
>JAWKON010000181.1:0-1787 GCA_041391125.1 Caldilineaceae bacterium | reverse complement strand
TGTTAAAGAAGCGCCGGATGTGGTTACCGAGGGTGCGCTCTACAATTACGCCGTTGTGATCAGCAATACCAGCGCCAGCATGGCCGCCGGGCTGGTCATCACCGATGCGGCGCCGCCCGGCATCAGCTTTGCGGCCGTATCGGACCCCCGCTGTACGTTGACCACAAGCCTGCTGACCTGTCAATTGGAGACGCTGGCGGCCAATAGCGCGGCCGTCATTCTGTTGCAAGCCACGGCCAGCAGTACAGAGACGCTCACCAACAGCGTCACCATCGCCGCCGCCAACGATGGCGATTTCACCAATAACAGCGCTGACGCCGCCGTGACGCCAAACCCGGCGCCCCCCATCGATCTCTGTGCGCCCCCATCCAACAGCAGCGGCGGACCGGCGCTCATTATTAATGAAGTGCTTTATAACGAACTGGGCGCCAATAACGACGAATGGGTTGAACTCTATGCGACCACCGATATTCCGGCTGGCGCCCAATTTTATATTTCCGATAACGAGCAGAACGCCGGTGAATATTCACTATTGATCACAGCGCCAACGAGTGGGATTCCGGCCGGCACATATATTGTGATCCACGATGACAAAGGCGTAGATGATCTGGACCCCGGCGATGGCGTCATGGAACTATGGGGCGCCGGTGGACCTGGCGCCGCAGCCACGAGTATGCGCAACAGCAGCGACAATATCACCCTCTATCGGGGGAATAGCGCCATTGCGGCCAATGCCATTGATTACATGCGTTGGGGCAGCGCCGTCGCCGATACTACCAATGATGATCCGCCGGTCGGCATCTTGTGGAGCGGCTTTGCGCCGGGGACGGCCGGCAATGCGCAAAGCGTGGTGCGGTTAATCGATGGCGTGGACGGCAGCAGTGGGGCGGATTGGGTTTTGGCTGGTGAACAGGGAACGGTGGCGCCCACCACGCCTGGCGGCCACAACAGCGGCTTAAGCTTATGCAACGTTGCTGTGACGAAGACGGGGCCGGCGTCGGTCCCGGCCGGCGCGCCATTTGCGTATCGGCTCACGGTGCGCAACACATCCAACATCACCATGAGCGCAATTACGTTAACGGATACGCAGCCCGTGGGCGTTGTTTTTCAGGCTGTAGATGGCGCCGGCTGCCATGTGGAAAGCGGCCGGCTCATCTGCGCCATTGGTGCGCTGGCGCCCAAGGCGAGCCAACTGATTACCGTGACTGCCTTGGCAACCGTTGCCCAGACCATCACCAATATCGCCATTATCTCGGCCAATGGCGATTCAGTTGCGATGGACAACCAGGCCAGCCATACGCTCAGCGCCCAATCTGCCGGCGCCATTGGCGACTATGTCTTTCTGGATGCCAACGAAAATGGCGTGTTGGACGCCGACGAGAACATACCCATCAACGGCGCGCCGATTACATTGACCGCGGCCGATGGCGGCATGACCACGTTGACAACCGTGGACGGCATTTATCAGTTTGCCAATCTGCCGGCGGGGCTTTATACCGTCACCGTGGGCAGCGTGGCGGGCTATCGCCTGACCAGTGCCGGCACATATACAATCGCGCTGGCTCCAGGCCAGACTTTTATTGAGGCTGATTTTGGCTTTGTGTACGAAAATGTGGATCTTTCGGTCACCAAACAGGCTGCGGCCACGGCAACATTGGGGAGCACGCTCATCTACACGCTGGCGGTCGCCAACCCCAGCCTCAATACGCCCGCGCTGGACGTGCTGTTGATCGACAATCCACCCACGGGCATTGCATTGATCGGTGTGGCGGATCAACGCTGTGGGC
>JAWKON010000180.1:0-1541 GCA_041391125.1 Caldilineaceae bacterium | reverse complement strand
CGCCCAACGCCCGCATCTGTTGCACATACTCCGCCGGTACGCCGTGGTTGCCCAGCTCGCAGAGTTCATCCACGGTGAGGTTGGTCAGGCCGGCCTCGCGCATGGCGCGTACGTAGCTGGGCTCAATACCGTGGTTGGCCAGTTCACACAGGTCGTCGATGGACAAGTCGGTCAGCCCGTGCTCGCGCATCTGGCGTACATAGTCCACTTCAACACCGTGGTTGCCCAATTCGATAATATTGTCGACGCTGAGCGCTTTTATGCCTAGAGTGCGCAGTTCACGCACGTAACCGGGCTCAATGCCGTGATTGCATAACTCAATCAGCTCGTCATGCGATAGATTAGAAAGCCCCGCTTCGAATATTTCACGCACAAAGCCCGGCTCGACGCCGTGGTTGCCCAGTTCGATAATATCATCGACCCTAAGCGGCTTTACGCCCAGCGCTTGCATTGCGCGCACGTAGCTGGGCTCAATGCCGTGGCTGCTCAACTCGATCAGCTCATCAATCGAAAGCTTGGCAAAGCCAGCCTTTTGCATATCGCGCACATAGCTGGACTCGACGCCGTGGTTGCTCAATTCAATCAACTGTTCGGCGTTGAGCCGCGGCGGCGTGGGCGGCAGAGCGGGTTGTGGTGCCACGGGCGCAACCGGAGCAACGGCGGGTACCGCTTCCGGGGGCGCCATAATGGCCGACGTAATTGGGGGCTCCCCTACAGCGTCCAGCAGCGTGAGGGCTTCTTCGGCCGTGATCTTGCCCTCTTGCAGCATCTTTAGTATGACCATGCGTTCTTCGCTCATTTTGGTTCTCCTTGGCTGTTTATACTTGGATCTGTCATAAATCACCATTTTTACTCGGGTAAAAATGGTGATTTATGACAACATCAGGCATAACTGATCAGGCCATGCTGTCCTGAAAGATGACGCCTTCATAGTTGACGAAGATCAGGCGGCGGCCTGGCAAAATGGCGTTGCGAAATCTGACGCTGTCCAAATTGGCGCCCAGGATGGTGCATTCGCGCAGATCGGCGTTTTGCAAATCCGCTCCGCTGAGATTAGCGGCCAAAATGCGGGCGCCGGCCAGATTGGCGCCGGCCAAATTGGCGCTCTCTAAATTAGCGGCGGCAATCCAGACATTTTCCAGGTTGGCGTTGCGGAAATTGGTATTGTTAAAATTGGAAAAGAGCAGCCGGGCGCCGGTAAAGTCAGCGCCGCCAAGCTGGGCGCCATCAAAGTTTGAGCCCAAGTTGATGGCCAGGTCAAAGTGGGCAGCCAGTTGCGGGGCTATCGTTTGCACGGGCGGCTCGTACGTCTCAATTGAATAGTTCCGGTCGCTAAAGGGTAGAACGGGGGCGGGCTGCTGCAAGGCTTCCAGCAGACGCGCCGCGTCTTCTAAAGAGAGTTTACCATCTTGCAACATCTGCAAAATTTTCATGCGTTCCTGATTCATGGGGTTCCTCCGTGATTTGTGGCAATTTTCACTTCAGCTTGGTCAGAAGCTCCGCCGCTTCACCGGCGCCAATTTCGCCGCTGTCCACCTTTT
>JAWKON010000179.1:0-1780 GCA_041391125.1 Caldilineaceae bacterium | reverse complement strand
AACCGGCGCACAAAAAAGAACAACGTGTTGCAGATGATCTATTTTGGCCGGCTCGTGCCGGACAAAGGCGTCCACACAGCCATTGAGGCGCTGGGGCATCTGCGCGAGCGGCAATTGCTCCAACACGTCAAACTGACCATTCTGGGCGGCGGCCACCCAGACTATGAGCGCAAGCTGCGTGAGCTGGCCGAGGAGAAAGGCGTACAGGAACGCATCCAGTTTGCCCGCCAGATTCCGCGCGAAGACATTGTCAAAGTGCTGGGCCGCTTCGACGTTTTCCTTTTCACCTCCATCTGGCCCGAACCGATGGCGCGCAGTGTAATGGAAGCGATGGCGGCCGGGCTGCTGGTCATCGGCACCACCGTGGGCGGCCAGGGCGAAATGTTGGAGCACGGTCGCAATGGTTTGACCTACCCCGCCGAAAACGCCACCGTGCTGGCCGACCGCATTGACCAGGCCTTGCGCGAGCCGGCCCTGCGCACCCAACTGGCCCAAGCCGGCCAAAACATGGTGATCGAAAAGTACACGCTGGAACGCATGATCATCGAGATCGAGCAGTTTCTCATGTCGGTGGCCTGGAATCCGGGTCAACGGCTGCTGGCGCTGCCCGATTTTCAGGCGAGATAAGGTGATGTGCGATTTACGATTTACGAGTCTCGTTTGCGAACATCGTGCGGATGGCGCGACCATTTTCGTTTCCGATATTAGCTTCTCGTTTGACGACCAAGATCGTCAAGCCGTAAATCGTACATCAAAAATCGTAAATTATTTTCTATTCGACCAGATGCATCCGGCCCATAAGGGCTTTGGGTTGAGGATTTAGTCAGTGCTCTTTAATACCCCCGAATACTTTCTCTTTTTGGGTGTGGTGTTGCTGCTTTATTATGCCACAACGCAACGCGTCCAGAATTATATGCTGTTGGCGGCCAGCTATCTATTTTACAGCTTTTGGGACTGGCGCTATCTGTCGCTGATCCTGCTTTCCACCCTGGTGGATTTCAGCGTGGCGCAGGCCATTGGGCGCACGGAGCAGCCCGGTCGGCGCAAACTTTGGTTGGGGTTGAGCCTGGGCGTCAACCTGGGTATTCTCGGCTTTTTCAAGTATTGCAACTTTTTTATTCACAATGCGGCGGCGGCGCTCGCCTGGCTGGGAATGGAGCCGCATCTGCCCGTGCTCAACATTCTGTTGCCGGTGGGCATTTCGTTTTACACCTTCCAAACTATGTCCTACACCATCGAAGTCTACCGGGGCAAAATGGCGCCGGTGCGCAATCTGGTCGACTTTGCGCTCTACATCTGCTATTTCCCGCAACTGGTGGCCGGCCCCATCGAGCGCCCGCAGAATCTGGTCCCCGCTTTGCAAACCAAACGTACGGTCAATAACGAGCAATTTATGAGCGGCTGCCTGCTGATCCTGATCGGTCTCTTCCGCAAAATCGTCATTGCGGATGGACTCAGCGCGCAGATTGACCCCATATTTTCATCCCCTGCGCTCTTTTCATCACCCGAACTGATTATGGGCGTATTCCTCTTTGCCCTCCAGATCTATTGCGACTTTGCCGGTTACAGCGACATCGCGCGCGGCAGCAGCCGTCTGCTGGGCATTGAGCTGATGGAGAATTTCAACCAGCCCTACTTTGCCGCCAATGTGAGCGAATTTTGGCAGCGCTGGCATATTTCGCTCTCCTCGTGGCTGCGCGACTATGTCTATATTCCGCTGGGCGGCAACCGGCATGGCGCCTTCAACACCTATCGCAACCTGCTGATCACCATGCTGCTG
>JAWKON010000178.1:0-2001 GCA_041391125.1 Caldilineaceae bacterium | reverse complement strand
CTCTATCTCTATGATGATGACAATGTCTATTCATATCTGGGTGGCGCCGACCATCAATTTGCGTCGTTGCGGCCCACCAATGGCGTTGTCTACACGCTGATTCAATGGGCGCAGGCGCGCGGCATCAAGCGGCTGATCCTGGGCGGTGGTTATGCACCTGACGATGGGATTTTCCGCTTTAAGCAGACATTTTCCCCGCTGACTGCGGATTTTAAGATCTACCGTCAAATTCATCTGCCGGAAAAATATGCCGAACTGCAGGCCTTGCACAGCCAATGGGTGCAGAATAAGGGTGCGGTTAAGGTGACCGGCAACTATTTCCCGTCCTATCGCGAGCACGTATAGAGATACTATCACGACTTACGCAGCGTCTGCGGATTGCCAAGAATGCATCCGTGCGCAGGCGACAAATTTTTGCCAAGGTTTACGTAAGGCCTGTATATATTGGCATAAGGAGCAGGAGCGATACATGCAAAAACAGGATATTGAGATTATCATTTTGCCCGATGGAACTATTGAATATGTCATCAAAGGCATCAAAGGGGGGGCGTGTGAGAATGTAAGCGCCTTACTGGAACAGTTGGGCCAAATTGTACGCGAGGAGCGCACCGGCGAATTCTATGAACGTGACGAGGAGGCGCACATTGCCCTCGGCACAAGTTAAGCCATTGGAAACAAGTGGGGCGGGGGCTGATTGGGCCGCCGCAGCGGCTGAATGGCCTTCGTTGCCCACTGAGACCGAACTCTATATTTTGCCCAACGGCCAAATTGTGATTGCCGATCTACCGATCGAGCTGCAATCGCTCTTAACGCGTTTGGGACGCCCCATCTCTGCTGAAATTGAGCTGTCGCCCCTGCATGACTGAAATCCGCCTGTTTAGCGCACCGCCCGCTTCCACCAAGATTACCCAGCTTTACGCTCACCTGGAGCTGTTTAGCGAAGGGGATCCGCCCCACCACACTCTTTTTGTGATGGGCGGCGCTCCCCCCATTTCGCTTGAGGCGCTGGCGTTGGCCAGCGACCACGCGACGG
Organism: Caldilineaceae bacterium; assembly: GCA_041391125.1. Taxonomy (GTDB): domain Bacteria; phylum Chloroflexota; class Anaerolineae; order Caldilineales; family Caldilineaceae; genus JACKBC01. Next base: position 968 of record JAWKON010000178.1, on the reverse strand, counting down.
CTCACAACCAGCTTTTGCTTGTTGATCCGCCGGTCGATGTGCAGAACCGTTTTCGCTTGGACGGCGAGGTGGCGGCGCTCTTTACCGGAGCGCCGCGTGCTGTGGGCTTGCCCATTATGCAAACGCAGCCCGGCGGCGTGGCGCACGTGCGCATTGGCGAGCACTTTTTGGACATCTATGCACACGGTGGCGTGCAGAGTGGCGGGAATATTGTGGTGCTGCCCGCATTGGGCATTTTGTGCGGCGGCGCGTTTGCCAGCGCGGTGGGGTTGCCCGCAGTGGCGCCTAACTCGGACGGCAGCGCTGAATTGGAGACGCTGCGGCTGCTGGCGCGGCTGGTCAAGCAGCGCCCGCTTCAGCTTTACATTCCGCAAGTGGGCGCGCTCTGTGAAGATGGCGTCGAAGTCATGCGGCGGCTGGCGGCGGATGTGGCTTATGTGCACGGCCTGCGCCGAGTGATTCCCGCGTTGGCGCAGCGCAACGATGGGCTGGAGCACGCGCTGGAGATGGCGGATTCACTGCTGCCAGAGGGGCGGCGCAGCGCGTTTGCCCGCCAATGTCATCAGACAAATGTGCAGAATATGCTGACCTACACTCCGTATTAATCAAACAGCGAGCTCTGCTGCGGCGCATCCGTATACGGCACATTCATATGTTCATAGGCGCGGCGGGTGGCGACGCGGCCGCGTGGGGTGCGGTCCAAAAAACCTAGTTGCAGCAAATAGGGCTCGACCACATCCATAATCGTATCGCCCTCTTCGCTAATGCTGGCGGCCAGCGTATCCAGCCCCACGGGGCCGCCGCCAAACTTGCTGATAATCGAATCGAGCACGCGCCGGTCCAGATCGTCCAGCCCCAATTCATCAATTTCCTGCAAAACCAGCGCTGTATGCGCAATCTCGCGCTCAATGTGGCCGTTGCTCATCACCTGTGCATAGTCGCGCACGCGGCGCAGCAGGCGCAGCGCC
>JAWKON010000177.1:0-2753 GCA_041391125.1 Caldilineaceae bacterium | reverse complement strand
GCCGCTTTGGGCAATCGACTTGAGACTGGAGTTGTTGGCCACCAGATAGGGCTTGATGCCTTCAGTGACCGCCTTTTTCTGGCGTAGTTCCTGCAGCTTCATAAAAATGCGGCGCTCCTGCCGGGGCGTGATCACGGTGTTGAAGCCTTGCAGTTTCTCCTGCACCTTCTTCTCCGACGTGGCCTGGGTCGTGCGCTGGTTGCGCAACAGTTCGTCATCGCCCTCCTGGGGCGGGTTGAGCTTGACCAGATCCAGAATGGTGGGCCCATAATTTTGCAGACGGCTCTCGCCCATGCCGGGCAGAGACCCCAGTTCAATCTCATCTTTGGGGCGCGTCTCGGCAATGCGCAGCATCAGTTCGTTGCTCATGAGCACATAGGGCGGCTGTCCCTGCTGGTCGGCCGTGCGTCGACGCCACACCCATAGCGCCTTTTGCAGCGCCGTATATTTGTCGCCTTCCGCCGGTTCCGACTCCTGAGAATCTCCTGCGCTGGGCTCCAGCGCCGCGCCATACTCATTCCACTCGGGGTGTTCGGCCAGCCACACTTCGGCCTCGGCGCGTCCGCGCATGGTGGCCGCCAGCACCGAAAAACCCTGCCGCTCGTACTGGCGCAGCCGGTTCTCTTCCAGGAGGCTGTCGACATAGTTCATCACCATGCTTTCGCCCATGCCCTTGAGCCGCCCGTGGTGGCGCGCCTGATCCGGCGGCACGGGCGCGCGCAGGCTGCCGGCCAGAATGCGCGCCAGCCCGCTGCGCCCCACCGGTTTGGGCAGGCTGACCAGACAATCAATGATCATGGGCTCAATGTCGGCGTCGTCCGGCAGCTCGTAGGTCAGCTCCTTGGGCGTGGGAATGTCGGGCTTGATCCCCGTGCAGCTATCGCACACCGTGCATTGCGAACGGGGCGGGCTGCCAAAGTGGGCGCTGATATAGCCGTGGCGGCACGTTTCGGCCGTGGCGTAGCCCACAATGTCATCAATGCGCCGCTGCGCCACCGCCGCCGACTGGGTGAGCAGCCACTCCAGCCGCTCGCGCATCTCTTCCAGCGTGGCCGTGGGCGTCAGCTCAATGAGCATGGCGCGCCGGCTGCCATTGACAACCAGCAACCCATTGGCTTGCCAGTCGAGCAGCCAGGCTTCGGTCTCATGCAGGGGCCAGCCCATAAAGTTGGCCACATCTTCAGTTTTGAAGGCGGCGCTCTTGCCCGGCTTCAGCGCTAACCCCTTGAGCAGGCGCACAAATTCGGCATTGTCGCGCGCTGCTGCCGGCACTTTGGTCGGCAGCTTGATCTCGAGCTCGCGCGGCAGATCGAAGCCGCGGCTGAGCAGAGCGGCCCGCTCCAGCGTGCTGATGGCCACGCGCATGGTGGTTTCATCCGTGCTGATCACCTGCTGCAAGCGCCGCGGCTCCACCACGCCCACTAGTGGGCCCTCCAACTCGGCAATATCCTTCATGCCGTTGGCAATGGCCGTTTCCAGCGGGCTAACAGACGCACTTTGTTCTCCGTCGGCGCTGTCCGCTTCACCGTTTTCATGGGCGGACTCAAGATGCGGCAGCCGCACGCCCAATTGGGCCGCCACCGCGGCGTATACTTTTTCCAAAAATTCGACCTTAAATTCATCGGCCTTGGCCCAGCGGCGCAAATTGGCCCAGTCGTTGTTGCTGTAGAAGAGTACGCCCTGGCTCGGTTTGCCATCACGACCGGCGCGGCCCACTTCTTGATAATAGGCGGCCAGGCTGCGCGATGGGTGAAAATGCACAATAAAGCGAATGTCCGACTTGTCGATACCCATGCCGAAAGCAATGGTGGCCACCACCACCCGCGTCTGGTCGGACATAAAGCGGTCCTGCACGGCGCCGCGATCGCTCAGACCGGCATGGTAGGCGGCGGCGGCGACGCCTTTTTCGCGCAGGGCATAGGCCAGGCTTTCACACTTGGCGCGGCTGCTCACGTAGATAATGCCGCTGCCTTCAGTTTCGGACACAAATTTGAGCAGTGCTGCCAGCTTTTCTTCATCATTATGAAAGCGCAGCGCCGATAAATGCAGATTGTCGCGGAAGATATCCAGCGCAATGACGCGCGGCCGAGCTTTAGCCGTTTCCGGCGCATCTTTATCGCCATTATCGGAAAGCGTGTGGCTCATGGCGTCGTCTGTGCTAATGTAATCTACAATTTCATCGCGCACGGCGGGCGGCGCCGTGGCCGTCATGGCCAGCGCGGGCGGATTGCCCAATTCGTTGCGCGCCTCCTGAATAAAGAGATAGTCGGGCCGGAAGTCGTGGCCCCACAGGCTGACGCAGTGCGCTTCGTCGACCACAAACAGGTTGAGCCCGGCCGAGCGCAGCGCCCGCAAAAAGGCGCGCTGCCGCAATCGTTCCGGCGCCGCGTAAATCAGCTTATATTCGTTGTTGGCAATGCCGGTCATGCGCCGGGCCAGTTCATCCTCGTTGAGCGTGCTGTTGATAAAGGTGGCCTGGGCGCGCGCCGCCGCTGGCAGGCTTTCCACCTGGTCCTTCATCAACGCAATCAGCGGGCTGATGACCAGCGTGGCTTGCGGCAGCGTCAGCGCGGGCAACTGATAGCAGAGCGATTTGCCGGCGCCGGTGGGCATGACGGCCAGAATCGATTCGCCGCGCAAAATGGTGGCAATGGTCTCCATCTGGCCGTGGCGCAGCTTCATAAAGCCAAAGTGGCGCACGGCCTCCAATTGAATGTTGCGCTGCTCTTTGCGCTCCACCTGGATCGACTCGG
>JAWKON010000176.1:0-3361 GCA_041391125.1 Caldilineaceae bacterium | reverse complement strand
CCGAGTTGGGGCGAACCAGGCGGCTTCATTTCGGCCATCATGTCTGCGCCCCAACTCATGGCCCTACGCTTATTCTATATTTCTTCCAATTCCAGCCAGCGTTCCAGCGCATTTTCCAGTTCGCCCTCCAAGGTTTCCAGTTGAGCTGAAAGCGTTTGCAGGCGCGTATAGTCGCTGCCGCTGGCCGCCATGTCGGTCAACAAATTCTCTTTGCGCATTTCGAGTTCGCTAATATGGATCTCCAAACCTTCAAGTTCGCGCTGCTCCTTCCAGCTTCGCTTGCGCGGACGCTCTTGCGTTATGCGGGCTGGCGATTGTTCGCCAACGGTTCGGGTCGGCGGCGCGGCCTTTGCCGCTTCCGCTTCGTTGCGCAGCCGCATGTAGGTTTCATAGGGCGATGGATAGCGCGGCCCCATTTTGCCGTCTTCATAGCTGACCAGGTGATCCACCGTGCGGTCGAGGAAAAAGCGGTCGTGGCTCACCACCACCAGGCAGCCCTCAAAGTGATCCAGAAATTCCTCCAGCACGCCCAACGTCTGCACATCCAGATCGTTGGTCGGCTCGTCCAAGAAGAGCACGTTGGGCCGGTGGATCAGCGTGCGCAGCAAATAGAGTCGCCGCCGTTCGCCGCCGCTCAGGCTGCCGATGCGGGCGTATTGCATGGGCCGCGGGAAGAGGAACCACTCCAGCATGTGCGCAGCATCCACCTCTTCGCCCACGCGGTCGCGGGCGCCGCGGCCCTGCCACTGGTGGATCGCCGTCGCCGTGCGCATGAGCGCCGCTTCGTGCTCGATAAATTCGATGAGCCGCATCTGGTCGTCCAGATCAATGCTGCGCTGGTCATAATAGCCCAGCCGCACGGTTTCGCCCCACTCGAGCTGCCCCTCATCCGCTTCTAGCTTGCCCGCCAGCAAATTGAGAAAGGTGCTTTTGCCGGCGCCATTCGGCCCCATTAGTCCAATGCGGTCGCCTGGCTCCAGATGGAAGTCCACCTGATCCACCACGATCTGTTCGCCGTAGCGCTTGACCAGCCCGCGCGCCGTGAGCACCTGTTTGCCCAGCCGGCTGCTGGCCAGCGCAATGGCCACCTTCTCCTCGCCGCTGTCGTAGCTGATCTGCATCAGCTCTTCGACGCGCTGCTTGCGCGCCTTCTGCTTGGTGCCGCGGGCGGAAGGCGCGCGGCGCACCCACTCCAGCTCGCGTTTGAGCAACTTCTGGCGTTTTTGCTCAGCTTCGGCCAAGCGCTCGTGGCGGGCGTCGCGATCTTCCAGATAGCGGCTGTAATTGCCCGCATAGGAGACAAGCTGCCGCCGGTCCAGTTCCACAATGCGGTTGACCACCCGATCCAAAAAGTAGCGGTCATGCGTCACCATGAGCAGCGCGCCCGGTCCGCGATTCTCCGAGGTGGGGCGCTCGGTGGAGAGATATTCTTCGAGCCAGGCCACGGTTTCGGCGTCGATGTGGTTGGTGGGCTCGTCCAAGATGAGCAGATCGGCGCGGTCGATCAGCGCCCGCGCCAAGGCCACCCGTTTGCGCTGGCCGCCGGAAAGCGTGCTGACTTTGTCGTGAAAATTGGTGGTGTTGAGCTTGGTCAGGATGGCTTTGGCATTGGCTTCCGCCGCCCAGCCGCCGGCGCCATCCATTTTGGCGCTCAGTTCCAGCAGCCGCTTTTGCAACACCTCATCGTGGGGGTGCTGCTCCAGATCGACGCTGGTCTCCTCATAATCACGCAGCAGCTGCATCTGTTCGGAGTCACTGTAAAAAATGGTCTCCAGTACGGTCAGCGAGTCGTCCAATTCCGGCTCCTGCGTCAGAAATTCGACGCGCACGTTGCCCGGTCCATACACACCGCCGCTGTCCGGCGCTTCCAGACCGGCAATAATGCGCAGCAATGTGCTCTTGCCGCTGCCGTTAACGCCGATGAGCCCAATACGGTCGCCTTCGTTAATGCGCAGGTTGGCGCCGTCAAAGAGCAGCCGCTCGCTAAATTGTTTGGAGAGATTTTCAATGGTCAGGAGATTCATGGAAGTAGTATATCACTATTGCCCAGGCTCTTCCAGAAAATATTTGGGTGCGGTGGAAGTGATGAACGCTTTAGAATCAGTTCTATTTTTCAGTGATTTGTCCAGTGTTTGTCTATGTTGTGTATTAATATGGGCTAATTGTAAGATGAAAAAGCGATGAGATCGTAACTGTCCGCACAAAAATATGGACAAAAATTGTGCATAATATGGGCGTGGCGCCTAATACACCCAGCGAAATACTGGGCCTGTCCTATCTAATAAAGCATACGATCAACAACCAAACAACTTCCGCATAAAATATTAAGGAGACACGATGAAGCTGAAAACAGTTATGCCCACAATTATGATTCTCATGTTGGCACTGGCTGCATGTGCCCCCATGCCCGCAAACGCACCGGCCGCCAGCGACGATGCCATGGCGACAGACGCAACGGCTGAACCAATGGCTGAAGAACCTGCTGCCGATGAGCAAATGGCCGAAGCGATGGATATTGTTGATACGGCGGTGGCGGCGGGCGATTTTACAACCCTTGTAGCGGCCGTAGAGGCGGCTGGATTGGTCGATACTCTGAAAGGAGAGGGGCCATTTACAGTTTTTGCCCCCACGGATGAAGCCTTTGCTGCCCTGCCGGAGGGGACAGTCGACGGGTTGCTCGCTGACCCGGAAGGCGCATTGACCAACGTTCTGCTTTACCATGTTGTCAGCGGTAACGTAATGGCAGCGGATGTGGTGGGGCTGGATGGGCAGGAGGTTACCACCGTGGGCGGTGGCGCATTTACGGTCATGCTGGATGGCGACAACGTGATGTTGCACGATGGCGCGGGCAACTCCGTCAATGTGATCGCCACCGATATTGCCGCCTCCAATGGCGTCATTCATGTGATTGATGCGGTTTTGCTCCCCGCGGCGGGCGATGCAGAGGCGGCCGCGATGGAGGAGGAAGCCACCGCTGAACCCGAGGAAGAAGCAATGCCGGCCATGATGGACATTGTCGATACCGCCGTGGGCGCTGGCAACTTCACGACGTTGGTGACCGCAGTGGAAGCGGCTGGTTTGGTAGATACGCTGAAGGGTGAAGGTCCGTTTACGGTCTTTGCACCCACCGACGAAGCGTTTGCGGCTTTGCCAGAAGGTACGGTTGAAGGATTGCTTGAGGAGCCGGAAGGTGCATTGACAGACATTTTGCTCTATCACGTGGTGAGCGGTAACGTAATGGCGGCTGATGTTGTCGGATTGGATGGGCAGGCTGTCTCGACTGTTGGTGGTGGCTCGTTTACCGTCATGCTGGATGGCGATAACGTGATGTTGCAAGATGGCGCCGGCAACATGGTGAACG
>JAWKON010000175.1:0-3475 GCA_041391125.1 Caldilineaceae bacterium | reverse complement strand
ATGGATGCAGGTCAAATGTCGGATTTCACTCGGATCAGTTTTATACGGCGCGCAAAAAACATCCCAAGGCTCAAGCCCTGGGATGTTTTTTGCAGGCGCCGATTTGCGATAAATGTTATTCGGCAATCAGCGGCAGATACAGCGCACCGCTAAATTGCGGCTGCACCATGCCTGCATCTTGCGTCGTTCCGTCCAGCCGCACTTCCTGCAGCCAATAGGTGTAATGAACGCCCTGCTGGATCGTCATGTCTGTGTAATAGTAATCGGCGCCGGCATTGGCGCTGCCCCTGGCTGCAATCAACGTCGCGGTAATTTGAATAGCATCCAATCGGTCGCCGGTGGTGCTGCGCCACAAATGGAACCCCAGCGTTTGCACTTCGCTGCTGGTCTGCCACGTAATCATTGTGCCGCCGCCTTGCGTTTCGGCCGTAAAGCTGACCAGATCCACAGCAGTCGGCGGATGCACCCCTGTCGGGATTGGGGTGGGGGTGGCCGTGGCCGCCGTAGGCAATACAACCGGCGTATGGGTGGCGGTGGGCGTTTCGGTTGGCGTGTCCACCGGCGTGGGCGTGTCGGTCGGTGTGTTTGTAGGCGTCAATGTGCTTGTCGGCGTTATGGTGGCCGTGGCTGTTGGCAATTCAGTCGGCGTTTCGGTTGGCGTTGGCGTAGGTGGCTCAACGCAGCGCGTGATCAGCCCGATCGAGTCCGCTGCATAAAAATACCAGTGGCCATTAGATGGGACCGTGAAGCTCAAATTTTCCACCATCTGCTGATCTTCAATGATCAGATAGGGCTGCATCGGATCATCAATGGCCCACCAATCGTAGCGCTGATCGTTATCTTGCGCTGGTCCATCGTCGTCTATCACTACGAGGGCGATTTGTGTCCCGGCGGTCAATTCTCCGAAGTCAATGGGCACATATTTGAAGGCGGTAAAATTGCACTCCCCCTTGCAGGCCCACACGCGTTCACGCGCGGCGGTTGTATATTGAGTTACGCCGGTGTGGGTTTCGCCTGCCTCCAAGTCGAATCGAAATGGATTGTGGCGCTTTACCACAAACCCTAAATATCCATCGGGTAATGCATAAGTTCCCGGATATTCCCCCAAATAGACAGCAGTTGGCAAAGAGTTGACACAGGCCATGTCGTCAATTGTTTGGGCGCGTGTGCTGATGCCAACCAGCGCAATCAACAGAATTGCCGCAGCCAAGACAAATGTGGCTCGTAAAGCTTTTCCATAGGGCCATCCACTAACAACTTGTTCAATTTTCATCTTTCCCCCAAACCCGCACCGGCAGAGATGGTTTCAGTTCCCACCGGGGCGGAACATTCTACCACTGGTTGAGCATGCAGGGGTCAGGCTGCGATCCGACGACAATGGAGGACGCACTGCACTCATGCCAAGTATTGCACGAATTATTTGAAAATGGACTGGATAGTAGATTAGTTTTTACCTGGCTGAGCGGCCAGTTTCTGTCTTTGGGGAACGCGGATCATGCAAATTCATGCGCGTAAGTTACAATGGCGAGTAAGCGATGTAGGACCCAAAAATCAGCAAAGACAGAAACGAGCAACTCAATGAGCATATCCATCTGGGGGCGGCATGCGCTGGTGCGCCGCGTCTTAAAGCTGGACACACCGGTGGCCGAGCGCAGCGAAGCCGAATTAATGGCCGAGACCTATCGCAACTACCGCTGGAATTTCGCGATGAATCTGACTGACGGCGCGCTCTTCTGGTTTGGCACCAGCTTCATCTCGGCCACCACCATATTGCCCCTCTTCCTGAGCAAGCTGACCAGCAGTCCGTTTGCCATTGCGCTGCTGGCCGTTTTGGGCCAGGCAAGCTGGTATTTGCCGCAACTGTTCACGGCCGGCATGATCGAGCGCATCCCCCGCAAGATGCCCATTGTGGCCCATCTCGGCTTTTTTACCGAACGCCTGCCGCTCTGGATATTGCCCATTGCCGCGCTGCTGAGTATCCGCAGCCCCATGCTGGCGCTGGTACTCTTTTTGGGCGCCTATGCATGGCATGGATTGGGGGCGGGCATTGTCGCCCCTGCCTGGACGGACATGATCGCACGCTGTTTTCCGGTGGAGCGGCGGGGCTGGTATTTCGGCTTTAGCAACTTTGTCGGAACCGGGCTGGGCGCCATCGGCGCCATCTTTAGCGGCTGGCTGCTGGAACGCTACCCGTTTCCCACTAATTTTGCGCTGACCTTTGCGGTGTGCGCCGTAGCGGTTGCGTTGAGCTGGATTTTTCTGTCGCAAACGCGCGAACCCGTGCAGCGCGTGCCCGATGAAATCCTCAACCGCACGGGGCCATCCTGGCGTAAGACCGTGCGCATTGTGCGCGAAGACGGCAATTTTAGTCGCTTTCTGTGGGCGCGGCTGGTGGCCAATTTTGGCCGTATGGGGCTTGGCTTCTTGACGGTGGCGGTGATTCAGCGCTGGGCGGTCACGGACAACGTGATCGGCATTTTTACGGCGCTCATGTTGGTGGGGCAGACGCTGGGCAATTTGCTGGCCGGGCTGGTCGCCGACCGCTATGGCCACAAAGTTTCGCTGGAAATGGGCCAGCTCATCTCGACGATGGCCTTTGGCATAGCCTGGCTGGCGCCAAATCCAGACTGGTATTATGTCGTTTTTCTGCTGACGGGGCTCGCGCAGGGCATTGTGACGGTTTCCGGCGTTCTCATTGCCATGGAATTTTCCACACCCATGCATCGACCCACTTATATTGGCATTGCCAACACGGCCACCGGTGTGGGCAATACGCTGGCGCCGCTGCTGGGCGGATTGCTGGCGATCTTGGCATATGGTTGGGTTTTTGCCGCCTCCACCCTTCTGGGGCTCATCGGTCTCGTTATGATGTGGAAGCTGGTGCGCGAACCGCGCCGGCAGATTGAATTTCTGAATTTGGCCGATTGACGCGTATCTTTCATCTCCTCTTTACGTCGTTATCGAAGGCGCCCCTTGGGTAGATAAAACGCCCCACCCAATTTCTATTGTGAAATCAATTTGAGAACCATACTTTGGGCAATCAGGTGACAAACGTTAGAAATTTTCCGGCGGACATTGGGTACACAGACGCGTGCTGCGAATCCTGTCCGTGTATCCAATGTCCGTGGAAAGTCAATCTGGCGAGGTCAAACTCAGTTTTCTACCTGACTTCACAATAGTAATCCAATTGCAACATATATTGGCATTTCGTAAGACTCGTTTCTGCTAAATTGCGCTTAAATTATGCGCATGGGATATATCTATATTGCGCTGACTATTCTATTTACCGTTTACGGCCAACTGACCTTGCGCTGGCATATGGCGCAGGTGGGTGATTTGCCGCCAACGCTAACGGCCAAGCTCTTTTTCCTATTCCAACAATTCGCCAATCCATGGATACTCACCGCATTGACTTCGGCCTTCATCGCTTCGCTGTGCTGGATGGCGGCCATGACTAAATTTGAGCTGAGCTTCG
>JAWKON010000174.1:0-19811 GCA_041391125.1 Caldilineaceae bacterium | reverse complement strand
GCGCATTGAAGAGCAGATCCAACGCCAGAAAGAAAGCTTGATGCGCGACCGGCTGGAAGATACCGCCAATCAGATCTCTGACTGGATTCGCAACGTGCATCAATTGGCGCTACGGTTAGATGCCTATCGACAGGACGATTTGCTGGCGCGTGAGCAACAGACGCTGCCCAAAGAAGTGCAGCAACTGGCCGCCCAGCGCAAATTGGAATCCAACCCCGATGTGCAAAAGCAATTGGACGAAGTGCTGGATGGCAAGCGCCAACATTGGAATGCGCTGCAAGAGCTGGATACGCGTATGAAACAGGCTGAACTTCAGCTTGACCAGAGCGTGACCGCGTTGGCCACCATCTATAGCCAGGTACAGCTCATCGACGCCCAAAGCGTGGCCAGCGGCCGCGCCGAACGGCTGCAAAGCGACATCCGCGACCAGGTCAATCGGCTCAACGATCTGGTGAGCAGCATCAGCGAAGTCTACGATTATAGCACCAAAGGCATCGGCTAACGCGCCGCATGTACAAACCAAAAGGCCCCGTCATCTTGTCGATGACGGGGCCTTTTTTGATCAACAGATTATACAGATTCTAAAAAATCTTTTGAATCTGTGTAATCTGTTGATCAACTCTTTTCTTTTTATCTATCGCATGATCGGCTGGAGCTTGAGCGCCAATTGCAGCGAAAAGCGTGCGTCCGCATCGTTGAGATCAAGCTGGGCGATCTCGGCAATGCGTTCGAGCCGATAGGTGAGCGTATTGCGGTGGATGTGCAATTGGGCGGCGGTTTGGCTCAGATTGCCGTGGCATTCAAAGAAAGCTTCCAGGGTAATCACCAGTTCGCTGTTGTGTTCGGCGTCGTGGGCGGTCAACCGGCCCAGGGTTTTGCGGTAAAAGCGGGCCGCTTCGGCGTTATTACCCAGGGCGGTTAAGAGCTGATAGAGGCCCAGATCGCCAAAATAGGTGACGCTGGCGGCGCGCCACGTTTTGCCCAAGCGCCAGCTCTCACGCGCCTGCTCTTGGCTGTGCATCCAGGCTGCGGGGCCTACGCCAGGGCGCCCAATGCCGATGATAACATCGGCTTTGGGCGTGTTGTGGTGGATGCGATTGACAAAATCATTGGCGACAATCTTTAGCTCGCGCCCGCTGACCGAGTTATCGATGGGCCAGAAGAGCAAAATTCCTTCGGGGCGGCGACTTGCCGGCGCGTTAACCCCCTGCTCGCGCACAAACTGCATCAGCGTCTGCGTCCAATCGCGCGCATTGCCCACTTGCACCATCCAAGCCACATGTGGTCGGGTTAATTCAAAACCCAACGAGGCGCCTCGTTGAATCCAGGCCTGTTCATCCACAATTTCCGAGGCCAATAATTCATCCAAAAAAGCCGCCCGCATGCGCTCTTCAGCCACGTCGATGGCATTCTGCTTGGCCCATTCTAGGGCGGCGGCGCTGGCTCCCTGGGAAACCGCAATTTCCTCAACCGGATTTAGCGGCTTGGCGGCTTGATTGAATGGACGCAGCGCCAAACAGTAGCCGCGGATAGCGTCATTGGCCACAATGGGCGCAACCACGGCGCCGCAAAAATATTCATGAGACGCAGCGCCATTTTGGGGCGGGGCGCTCTCTTCTTGGCCAAGCGGCAACAGGCCGACAGTCTTATTAGGCTCGGCGGTGCGCGCGGCCACCCAACTGCGCAGTGTTGTCACGTTGGGCAGATTGTTGAGAATGGACTGTTGGCGGCGCTCGGAGAACCCCTCCAGACCGGCGCTGGCTGCTACGTTGCCATTGTCGCGCAGAATCAGCACAGGCTGTTGGAGAAAGGCGTGCAGGTGGGCCGCAATGGGGTCGATGCCGCCGCCATCCAACGCCGCCTGGTTGAGCTGATGCTGCAATTCGGCGGCGCGCTGGGCAATGTAGCCAGCCCGGTCCACAATCAGGCGGATGACGGCGCGCTCAATTTGCACCAGCGGTTCGCTATGGGGCAATTGCAGCAGCGCCACTCGATTGGCTTTGGCCGCTTGAATAGCGGCATCATCCACCGACCCCAGGACGGCAATGGCGGTGACGTGCGCATTGCGCAAACTGTTGACCACCCGCGCCAGCGACATTCTGGCGTCCAGCCGGCGCAGCTCGTTCACGTCGATGAGCGCCAGTTCATCGCCTTCCAATTTGGGAAAGGCGGGCGGACTGGGCCGCAAACTACAGGCCCAACTGACCGTACGCTGCAAATACTCGTCCCCCGCCAACAGCTTGCTGTCGGCGGGCAGGGCGAGCCGTATAACATCTTCTAACGTAGCAGAATTTCTGTACAGCGCATTACCCCTTTGCCCAAGCCGCCATGGCTGCCGAGCAAGAGCCGCCCCAGACGGCCACAAGCAACACTACACCCGTACCTAACCAGCTTGGGTCTTGGCCCATAGAGTTGGCCACCAGCAGCAGCACAATCGCGCCCAAAATCGCGCCGATGATGCTGCCGATGATCAGCTTGCCGACGCTCTGCGTGCTATCCAAGGCGCCGACCAGAATCGGCCACAGCAGGATCGATACCACCGGCACAATCGAACCAATCAGCCCACCGATAATGCCCTTGACGCTGCTGCCCAACCGACCTGCCGCCAGCGCATAGCCCAGCACAGGGCCAATGCCGGTGAGCAAGTAGCCAATAATGTAGAGGGCCGGATTCTCCATCTTAAAGAAAGTGACAAACAGGAAAGCCAAAATGGCGGTAAGCACACCGCCGTAGAGGGCTGCCAACCAGAGGTTAGCCGAGGGTCGCGCATCCGTGCGCGACATGGTTGCTGCTGTTAGTGGGATCATTGAGTTCACTCCTCATTGGATGGTGGTACAGAATAAATATTGCGCTATAAGTATGGTGTTTCAGACGCTCGTGGGCTGAGGCTTCGGCGTGAGCTCAGTCGAACGCTCAGGCTCCGGGTGAATAGTTGCGCTATAAGTATGGTGTTTGGGGGGGGAACTTGTCAAGTTATGACGAGCTATTCGGGCAGCTCTTCCCATTCGGCCAATGTCCAACCGCTGACGACGAGATAGAGTACCGGCTGGCGTTTCTGGGCCAGCACAAGCACAAGCTGATTCTCTTCATCGACGGCCACTTCATCGAGCCAAAGACCTTTGCGCACGGTTTTACCCATGAACGAATCCACGCTGGCCAGACCATCTAATGGTTCACTATCGGGGGTGATAAAACAGAGCGTGCTGTAACACTCAAAGTATACGCCGCCCTCCAGGTATAAGTCAATGTCAAGCGCTGCCGGATCGGCCTGCGCTTGATCCAGCGCCGCCGCCAGCGATTCGTCCCACACGGAATAGCTCACCACCTGCTGGCCGGTGACCTCTGCCAAATCTTCTAAGAGATCGTCATCCACCTCGGTAAAGAATTCGGGCTGCTCATCTGGGCGCTGATTGGGCACGGGGCTCCTTACGCTGGCGCACTCACAATCATGCGCGTGGGGATGTTCATGGGCGATTCAAAAAATTGGCCGCCGGCCTCAAAATGGCTAAAACGCACGGGCAGCCCTTGATCCAAAAGGCATTGGGCCCTTCCATCAAGTGAAAATGCAGATGCGGCCCCGGCGATTGGCCGCTGTTGCCCACATAGCCCAGCAGCGCGCCCCGTTTCACCATTTCACCCTGCGTCACTTTGAGGCTGGCCTGCTGCAAATGGCCATAGTAGCTGAATTCGCCGTTGCCGTGGGCAATGGCCACCGCGTTGCCCAACAGCCGCCGCGGATCGTCGCGAAACAGGCGCGGGTCGGGCGGCATGCCTGGCCGCAGATCGGGCATATCGTAGCAGGCGTACGCGATTTTGCCGCCCGCCGTGGCGTAGACCGGTTGGCCCCAACTGTAATGCTCGTCCAGCTCCCAACCCTGCCCTTTGAAGAAGCGGTTGTCCGGCCCCAGCTTGACAAAATCGATGGCAAAGGGCTGGCTGACCACCTCCTGCTTGTGCTGATCGCTCCAGTCGCCGGCCTGAATGGCCCACCAGCCCCCGCCGCAGCGAAAGTGCAGGTCGGTCTTGGGCTGGTGATAGCGCCGCCGGGATTTGGATGAGCGCCTCTACGCGCTCCACCTCGGGCACGCCGCTGGCGTTGTAGCCGGTGACTACTTTGCCCACCGCGGTCACTTCCACAAAGGTGAGCAGCTCATAGCCTTGCAACAAAAATTGCATACTGCGGATGGCCAGCCCGGTGCCGGGGTCAATGGTTAAATCGCTCTCGCCCGTGCGCTTTCGGATGATGTCGGCGGGCCAGCGCTGTTCGAACAGCAGTTGATGACCGCTGTAGCCTTTGATCACCACGCCGCCAACTTCGGCGCGACCGTCCACGGCGGTAATGCCCAGGTCAAAGGCCACTTCCTGCACGGGGCCAATGTTGGGAAAGGGTAGGTCGGTATAGTGCGCCACAATCAGCGTGGACGGGCGGCTTTCTAGAATGAAGTGAGCTTTGGTTGACACGATTGGTTGATTTGGGTTGAGTGGATAAGCTTATAGGCCAACGGACTCTAAGCCGAAATATTACGGTTGAACTATATCATAGCATAAGGCGCAGACGCAGGAAAAGCGGGTAAGAGAATAGGCGGGAATTCAGTCATGGGTTCGTTGTCGAAAAGTCTGGGGCTCATTACGAACCATCAGCTTCAACCGGGTTTAACCTGCTTACTAATCGCGTTTTGCAGCGGCTGGCTAACAGCACCCGCTCTCCCTCGAAGACATCTCGCCACAGCTCCTGAACAGGGCGATAGCTCCAACTCATTGCGCCTTGGCGCTGGTGAAGATATACGAAGCGCCGCTGGAGGCAATGGTCTCTCTGGAGGCAAAGGCCGGTAGACCAAGCAGTCGCTGCAGTGGTTCCAGCGGGGCAAACATGGCCGCCGCTAGCCAACGGGGTATGTAAAACCGGACTTTGAGCCCACCGGGGTAACTATTCCATGTTTCCATGATCTGGCGCAACGTTATAGAATCACCGGCCAGGAGATAGGTTTCGCCTATGCGCCCTTTCGCGGCCACCAACGCAATGCCTTCACCCACGTCATCGACGTGGACGGGGGAAATACCCATCTCGGGTGAATAGCCAAATGGCGTCATCAATCCATTCAGGTATAGACGGAGGAAATAGCCAAAAACGGAATGATCATTAGGGCCACACACGTGCGCCGGACAGGCAATCACCAGTGGCAAACCGCGCTGCTGATATTGGAGCGCAAGTTCATGTGCTTCGGCTTTGGTTTGTTCGTAGTAAAAATTATAGGGCTTTGTGCGGCGATAGCTTTCATCGCGCGGCAGCGCGCCGGTGTCGCCATAATAGGTAATCGAAGAGACAAAGACTGTGCGCGGTATCTTCAACTCTAGCGCCAAGCCCAAAACGTTGTCCGTACCGGTCACATTGATTGCGTGCATGAGGGCGCGCGCCTGGTTGGTAACGCCCACTTCATACCACGCCGCCCCATGGATCACAATGTCGGCCGCCGCCATGCCCGCGCGCATAGACTCGCGATCCGTAATATCGCCTTTCACACATTGAACGCCCATTTTGGTCAACGGGC
Source organism: Caldilineaceae bacterium (assembly GCA_041391125.1). Lineage (GTDB taxonomy): Bacteria > Chloroflexota > Anaerolineae > Caldilineales > Caldilineaceae > JACKBC01. The sequence continues at coordinate 14,262 of JAWKON010000174.1, read as the reverse complement.
TTGCGGGCTGTGGGGCTTGCGTACAAAAGCGACCACGTTCCAACTACGGCTGATCAAGGATCGCGCCAGGGCTTGGCCAATAAAACCGGTGGCGCCGGTCAAAAAGACGTTCATCTATTTATACCCCCATGCGCGAATCCGATGATCCCCCAGCGCCACCGCGATATTCTTGGTCTCCATGTAAAAATCGAAGCTGTAATCGCCGCCATCGCAGCCGATGCCGCTGGCCTTCATGCCGCCAAAGCGGGTGGGCAGATGGCGCACGTTCTGCGAATTGACCCAGACCATGCCCACATCCAGCGCCTGGGCAAAGCGGTGAAGCGGGCTTCGTTGTTGGTCCATAGATAGCCGGCCAGCCCATAGCGCACATCGTTGGCAATCTCCAGCGCTTCGGCTTCGCTGTCAAAGGGGATGACGGTGAGGAAGGGTCAAAGACCTCTTCGCACGCAATGCGCATATCCCGCGTGGCATTGGTAAAGAGCGTGGCGGCAAAATAGTTGCCATTGGCCAAATCGCCGTTGAGCCGCGTACCGCCGGTGGCCAGTGTGGCGCCCTCATCCTGCCCTACTTGCACGTAGCGCAGCACCTTGTCAATATGGCGCGGGTGGATCAGCGGGCCAATGTCGGTGGCGGGAGTCCAGCGGGTCGCCCACTTTGATTTTGGCCACGCGGGCGGCCAGTTTTTCCACAAACTCATCGTGGATGGAGCGTTCCACGAGTAGGCGACTGCCCGAGGTGCAGCGCTCGCCGTTCAGGCTGTAGATCATAAAAATGGTGGCATCCAGCGCCCGCTCCAGATCGGCGTCGGCAAAGACGACGGTGGGATTTGCCGCCCAGCTCAAAATGGACCCGCTTGAGCGTGGCCGCGCCCTGCTGCATAATGGCGCTGCCGGTGGCCGATTCGCCCACAAAGGCAATGGCCTGATGTGATGTTGTCAGCGCCTTGCCCGCCACCGCCAATGCCGTGGACCGTGTTGACCACGCCGCCGGCACGCCCGCCTCGTGCATGATCTCCACCAGCCGCGCCGCCGTCAGCGGGCTCCACTCGGCGGGTTTGTGGACCACGGGCAGCCCCGCCGCCAGCGCCGGCGCATCTTCCACGTGCTGAGCATGAAAGGCGTGTTCCACGGCGTGATCACCCCACCGGGCCAATGGGTTGGCGCAGGGTGTAGTTGATGTGCTCGGGACTGGGCAGGCTTATGCCCATCCTGCGCCTTCGGCGCGGTCGGCGAAAAAGCGGAAGTTTTCGGCGGCACGGCGGCGGCGCTGGTCATAAAGCGGATGGTCTGGCCGGTGTCGATAACTTCGGTCAGCGCGATTTCATCGGCGTTGGCTTCGATCAGATCGGCGGCGCGGTGCAGAAGTTGCTGGCGCTTCTTCGCGGGCATGTCGCGCCAGGCGGGAAGGCGGCTTTGGCGGCTTGGCGGCGCGATCGATGTCTTCAGCTTGACCGGCGGCCACCGGCACAGGACCGCGTTGTCGGTGGGCGACGTGGTTTCGAAGGTGGCCCACTGCGAATCAACGTGAAGCAGCCGTTGATAAGGTGCTGGATGGTTTGGCCGGTCAGATGGGCGCGCAGATCGGCGGCTTTGGTGTGGTTTGTTTCTGCATTTGGCCGCGTGGGCGGTGGTTGCCATATGATTTCTTTCATTTTGATTGAAACAAAATTTACGTGCACGATTTCATGTTTCGCCAGCGGTCTTTATTTGAGTTCAGGGGCCTTCATCAGTTTCCCGTATGCAAATCAAGCGTAAAAGGCTGTTCTTCGAAATCATGCATATGTAAGGCCTCATCTTTAATGAGGACTTCGGTGATTATATCGTTATGATGATACCGCCAACACTCCTCGCCTGTTAACTTTAAGCACACAATAGATAGTTCAAGGTGGATTAAAAGACGTTCATCGTAAAGGAGTTGTCCAGCCCAAACAGGCTCATCAAATTCTATAGACCACTGAATTTGGCCCGACTTTGTGGACAATGCCGAGAGGTCAAATCCATTTATGACGAATAATTGGTTACTCTCTTCGGACAGAATAAGCAGGGGATCGGCGCCAGTTGCGCTGTTCACATCATGATCCCAACTCACGCCATTTCGTCCAACAATATGAAGTGTGCTTGACTGCTGCATGAATCTTTTGTTTCTTCAAATTCAAGCACTATTTCGCCAGTTGCAATCTTAAGCATTATCCGCCCCTTCTTGACGACTCATAATTTCAACCCAAGCTGTCACAAGGCGCAATGTCTGTTCACTGACTTCTCAACTTGAAACCAAATATGCTCGTGTATTTGTTAAGCCGACCACAACTCCCCGAACATTCAATAGCGGGCCGCCAAAGGCATTTTCCCGAATGGCGATTGCGCGTTCTTCCAAACCAGGCACAGTAATTTGTTCTTCGAGTACTGTCCGTAATCCGTCACGAGACAATCCTAATTTTACCATAAAATCATATCCGCGTTGCGCTGATTTCTGCACCGCGGGGCCAGATTTTATTTCGCCAAGTAAAAAATCCAGCTTACGCTCAGGGATAAATATAGCAAATTGGGCAACACGATTCACTATCTCCGCAAGCGCCAATTCAGACATAAAAATATGCTCTATATCTTAAGAACGGAGAGGTTTCCAGCTAGTCAGGTTATAGCGCGTCCACCACTTCATTCTCCAATACCCCAATCCCATCAATCTCCACGCGGATCACATCGCCAGCGTAAATGTGCGAAATGCCCTCGGGGGTGCCGGACCAAATTGTGTCGCCCGGCTCCAGCGTTTGAACTCAGAATATAGGCGATCAGTTCGGCCACGCTGTGGCGCAGATGGCGTATTGTCATCCTGCTTGATTTCGCCGTTGACGTAGGTGCGGATGTTGCTGTTGGTGGGGTCGATCTCGTCCGCCGTTACCAGCACCGGCCCCATGGGACCAAAGGTGTCAAAGCCCTTGGCCTTGACCGGCGGGCGATAGTAGTTGGTCACAAAATCGCCACGGTGCATTCATTACCGATGGTGTAACCCATCACATACTCCAGCGCCTGCTCTGGTCGACGTTGCGGCAGGCCCGGCCGATAACCACCACTAATTCACCCTCGTAGTGCATATACTCGACATCGGGCTTAACAATCTTCGCTTTGTGCCCAATATGCGATGTACCCATTTTGTGAAACAGAATCGGATAGGCGGTACATCAGATTGAGTTCAGCGGCATGGGTGGCATAACCCAGCGCCACGCCGATGGCGGTGCTCCTGCGGATCCACCGGCGGCAGCCACATCACGTCATCCGGATCGTAGGCGACCGAGCCGACCATGAGCTGGCCATTTTCAAGGGTAGCGTTATGCACAGCGCCGTTATAGGCAAAGCGGGCGAGCTTCATTGGTTCCTCCGGGAAAGATTAAGAAAATTGTAAACGGTGAACGGTAAATGGTGAATTGTGAATGAGGGGGAGCAAGTCGCCGGCCTCGTTTACCATTCACCATTCACAATTTACCATTTACAATTAACTAGATGTTATACCACTGCTCCACCTGAGCAGCAAGCTGTTCATCCGTAAAAGTAGTTTGGACATACCGCATAAATTGGGCGGCTTCCTGACCGGTAGCGCGCAACTCGTACACGGGCGCATCAATGTCGTATACCGAGCCAACCTTGGGCAGCACATCGTCAACAGGCAATACAATGCACTGCCGATGTTGCAGCAAATGGTGATAGACGCCGGCATAGATCGCCGGATCATACGCTGTGGCTTTGGCGTTTGGCGGCGCAATATGCAACTGCTGCGCCAGCCTGTAAAGGTCATCCCACATCGCCTGCAGCACATGGGACGGTGCATCGGCGCGCTCTTTTTCATGTTGCGGATTGGCCATGGATGCTTCGCGCGCCGCCTCAATTACTTCCCGTACATGGCGGGAGGGTGTGGGAATGGCAAAGAGCGTCTGCGCACCGGCCAGCAATGGTTCCACCGCATCATCCACATTTTGCACCAGCTCAATCAGCCGATTGCCCACCAGCGGCACTTCGCCAACCAGCAGATGGGCGGGGTCGCTGTGACGCTCGCCAGCGCTGAACAGCCGCGCGCCCACAGCCCCACTCCTTTGCGGATGGCGGCATGGGTCACGCCATCCACTTCCGGGATAGCGCGCCAGGATTGCGGATGTTTCAAAGGCGACGCGGGTCACATCCCACTGCAACAGATGCACGGTGCGCCCCGCATTGTGCGCCAGCAGCGCCAACTGCTGCAGAAACAGGCTTTTGCCCACACCGGGCAGCCCGGCAAAAAAGACCATGCGTTGGCGCGTCGCCATATCGTGCAGGCGCCGGTACAGCTCGCTTTCTGTCGGTATCACAATCTGCACGTTCGACAACATATCACCTACCCTGCGGCATCTATGTCATGTTAACAAAATATCTACACCATAACGAACACACTTCTCGACCGGTACACGCAACACGCAACTCGCAATACGTAGCGCTTTTTCTACACTGACTCCAGGTACCGGTAATAGGCCAACCCCTGCTCCTGCATGGCGCGGCGATAGGCAATGGCCACGGCGTCAAATTTCAGATGCAGTTCGGCGGCTAGATCAAAGGGCACTTGCTCGGGCCGCTGCGATTCAACAATGCGCTGATCCTGGCCAAAGATCACATTTTCAAATTCCTGCAAAACCGAGTCGGGCTGGTCAAAGTCATAATTGCGCCCAATAATACAGTAGCCGCGACACTGGTTTGGGCTGATGGGCTGTACGGCGAAAAAGTAGACCATGCCTTTGGCGCCCCCCCAGCCCAGCCGCAGCACAATGGTATAGGGCAGATGCACTTCATAGCGGCTGCGGCGTTCCGGCTTGAGCACCTCTTCATTGGCAAAGACGGGGAAGTCATCGGTGTTCTGCGCTTCGGGACGCACAATGGTGTAGTGCAGCACGTGGCCGCGCGTCTCCACGGTGTGTTCCGGCACCAGCGGCCGTTCCGGGTCGCCCAGCAGCCCCGGATGCACCCACGGAAAGTGGCCAAAATCGGTAAAGTTTTCGAGCTGGCGCGAAGCGTCACTCTGCCAGGCAAAGGGACCGGTTTGCACCACTTTCCAACTGTCACCACTCTCCAATTCGGGAATCTCAGGCAGCAGATAGAGCGGCTCGGCCAGCGCTGCCCAGATCAGCCCGTAGCGCTCCTGACAGCGATAGTTGACCGTGCGCGCCTTGGTGGGGATGGTGTTGGTCGCACTTTGCGGAATCAGCACGCAAGCGCCGGCCCGATCATAACGCCAGCCGTGGTAGGGGCAGACAATGCAATCATCGGCCAGCCAGCCCAAGGAGAGCGCCGTGCCGCGGTGGATGCACAGATCCTGCATGGCGTGGACCTGTCCATCCGCCGTGCGCCAGAGCACCAGCGGTTCATTGAGCAGCGTGGTCCCATAGGGCGCCGCCGCGGTGACGTTTTGGCTATACGCAACCGGGTGCCAGCAATGCAATAGTTTTTCGGGAGATGTAGCCATGTGCTATAAATCTCTCTTCACCCAATAAAAAACCTGACCGGCAGCAAGCTCACACTTCTGCTGAACCGTACGCCGCGTCGCCTCATCAAATTCTCCCAGATTGGCCACCCGATAACCCCCTCGCGCTTTGGCAATCATGGATACAAGCCAGCATTCAATAAGATTTGGCGAGTCTCAACCCGATCAGGACGATTCAATTGAAGCACCAAAATGGTGACTCGTCCAATGGCGGTTCGCGCCACAATCAAGCCTGCTTCAACAAAGAAATGGGCGGCCCACTCATGCAGACGTGGATTAAATAGCGGAATGAGCTGGCCAGTTTTCGGATCATATGCGGCAACCTCGCTACCCTTTGAGCTATTGCACAAAAAACACGCCCACGCCAGGTTCTCATCTACGTCATCACCACCGTGCTTGCGGGGAATAATGTGATCGCACTGGTGGCTTTTGATGCTATGATCTTGATGGAGTCGACAGTACTCACACCTGTTTTGAGCACGTTCAGCAATGCGTGCTCGTAATGCCACAGAAATAGCCATGATTTAGGAACGCGTCTTCAAAGCGGCCAGAGCTCTAGCTTTGACAAGCTGCAATTGACCCTCCAGATAACTCAAGCGGTCAAGTTCCACGCGTTCCGCCTGGCTAAGAAGACCATCCTCATTGCGCTCCACCAAATCATTGATTCTCTCTTCCACAGTTGAGGAGAATTGAAAAGTGGCAAGCAACTCTTGTGACGGGTTTTGCGCAAATAAGGCCAGCGCCTCCATATATGCCTGAGTGGAAACAGGCGCCAATCGGCTCACGCCCATTTCGATGACGAGTGGTAACTGTTCACCAACATCATGAATCAGATTTGCTACATGTTCTGGTACATCGATTGTGATTGTTGTCATATCTTTTCACTCGAAGCTTAAAGAATACCATATCCCTTACTCCGCCGTATACCCGCCATCCACCGCCCAGGCGGCGCCGGTCACAAATGATGCTTCGTCGGAGGCCAGGAAAAGAATCACGTTGGCAATCTCTGCCGGCTGCCCCAAGCGGCCCATGGGGTGCAGCTTTTGCATAGTTTCGTGGACAGCCGGGTTGCCGGTCACATTGGCCGTCAGCGCGGTGTAGACAAAGCCGGGGCACACCGCATTGACGCGGATGCCGTCCGCCGCCACGCGCACGCCCAGATCGCGCGTCAACTGCACCACGGCGCCTTTGCTCTGCCGGATAGACGCTGGAAACCGTCCGAAAAAGGGCAAGCTGGTCCGGATAGCCCGCAATCCATAATCGATGCAATGTTGACAATCGAACCGCCGCCTGTTTTCTTCATGGCCGCCACCGCCGCGTGACACATAAGCATGGTCCCCCACGTTGACGCTCATGACCGCATCCCAGCGCGTGGCAATATCGGCGGCCGGATCCACCGTGCGCGGCGTAATGCCCGCCGAGTTGACCAGCACATCCAGCCGGCCGAATTGGGCCACGACATCGGCCACCACGCCCGCTTCGTGTCATCCAGGTAGATTCACATCACGCAGCACGGGCTGCACCGGGTGGGCGTCTGCGCAGCTTCCGCGGCGGCGCCCTGTAATGCCGCCATGTTGAGATCGGCGGCGATGACATGCGCCCCTCCGCCGCAAAGCGCAACACGACCGGTCACAATGGCGACTTTGTCTTGGAGTCGTCCGCTCATGTCACAATCTCTTCCAGCGCCTGAATGAAGGCCTGATTTGCCTCCGCCGATCCCACCGTCACCCGCAACCCTTCGGGATAGCCGAACATGTCGGTTTGGCGCACCATGACGCCCCGCTCCAGCAGTTTTTGATAAACTTCGGCGGCAGGCGCCGGCGAACGCACCAGCAAAAAGTTGCCTTCGCTGGGCCAGGTCTGCACCTCCAGCCGCTCCAGTACGCCGTAGAGATAAGCCTTGCCCTCCTCGGCCAGCCGCGCCGATTCCTGCACATATTCTTTATCCTGCGGCGGCAACGCCGGCGGCCAGCGAAGCCGGTTCAGATGGAAATTGCGCAACTGTCCGCGCAGACGGGCGGCAATTTCCGGCAGCGCAATCACATAGCCAGAGCGCGGCCCGGCCAGCCGTAACTTTTGGAAAAAAGGTCTGCACAATCATAAATCGGCTTTACCAGCCATCCATCCAACGGTGTCCAGGAAATCCGCCCCGCTGCACATAGTGCTCATACACCTGGTCGGCCACAATGGTCACGTGCGGCGGATGCTGGCAACCAACCGGTCAAAGTCGCTGGCGAGGCATGATGACGCCGGTGGGATTGTTGGGGTTGCAAATAAAGACAAGCACCGTGCGCGCAGTGAGCGGCCAGAATGGCGTCCACATCGTGGGTAAAGTCGGCAACGCAGCGGTACATCCCACAGGGATGGCGCCCTGCGTGGAGAGCAAAGCGCACATAAGCGTAAAAGTCGGCGAGCAGACCACAAACTCATCGCCCGCCTGGAGAAAGCGCGGCTGATGATCTGCAATGCCTCGAGCCGCTGTTGGTGCAGACAAAGTGGTCGAGCGCCAAGCCCCAGTCGTACGCATCCACCAGCGCCTGGCGCAGCGCGTCATCACTGCGCGGGGGATACGAATTGAGTTCCAGCGCTGCCTCCTGGATGGCCTTAATGACCAGCGGCGACGGCCCGCGCGGATTCTCATTGGAAGAGAGCTTGTGGATCTGCTCGGCTTTCACCTGATTGCGGACTTCATCAACGGACAGCCCACCTTGATATGTAATCGTTGCCATAATTCTCCTAGTGGTTGCAGGTTGCAAGTGGAAGGTTGAAAGTGGTATACGCTATCACGGTTCAACAGACTCTCAAGTGGTTGACAAGGCGAGCGGCGGTTGAGTAGGCTGCGGTAGTTGGCAGCCGTATCGAAACCATAGCGGGTCAACCACTTGAGATACGAAAGAAACCGCTCCCACCTTCCCCTTTCAACCTGCCACTTTCAACTTTACCCTAATCAAACATAATTTCAACATCGCCAAAACCGTGGTCAAAGCGGGCCACAAAGTGATCGCCCGGCGCGGCGGGGACCAGCTTGACAAAAGAGCCGGTCAAAATCACGTGGCCGGCCTGGAAGGTGACGCCAAATTCGTGCAGCTTGTTGGCCAGCCAGATGACGGCGTTGACCGGGTTGCCCAGCACGTCGGCCGCGCTGCCGGTGGCCAGCACTTCACCATTTTTGAGCACGCTGCCCGCTACGCTGCGAATGTCCAAATCGGTGAGCCGTACCGGGTTACCGCCCAAAATCACCGCCCCGCACGAGGCCAGATCGGAGATGGTGTCCACCACACCGACGCGATTGGAGAGGCGGCGGTCCACCAGCTCAATGGAGGGCAGCACAAAATCGGTGGCGCGAATCACGTCGGCGGCGTTGACGTGCGGACCGGCCAGGCTGGCCTTCATTACAAAAGCCAGCTCGATCTCGACCAGCGGGCCAAAAAAGTCGGCGTGGCGGATGGCGGCGGCTTCAGGAATGAAGAAGCGATCCAGCAGCACGCCATAGTCCGGCTCATTTATGCCCGATGCTTCCTGCATGGCTTTGGAAGTCAGCCCCACTTTGTAGCCCTTGATTTGGGCGCCCTCGGCCACCCACTGGTCCACGCAAAGCTGTTGGATGCGATAGGCATCCTCCATTTCCATGTTGGGAAAGGTCTGCTTGGGTGAAGGGATGGGCGTGCGCGTGCGATGCGCTTCTAGCAGGCGTTCGGCAACGGTTTGGCGTTCGGCTTGGGTTAGCATATCTCTCCAAAGCTTCGGTGGTTTTGTGACTGAAACATATCTCTGGGGAATACTATTATTATACTCGGTGATTCCCGAAAATCAGAGTTTTCGATTGGGCGGCGAGGCTTTGAGACCTAATTACAAATGAACGTCGGCTTCGTCAAAGATGTGGTATAATTGGAAAGGATATACAATTTATGACGAGCTGCAAATCTGTGAAAAACATTCACTTCTGGGAGCAACATGCTCAAATTACCCTATGGCGTCAGCAACTTTGCCCAACTAACAAGCGAAGAATACTATTTTGTTGACCGCACGTCCTATATTGCCCAATTAGAAAATCTGCCCGAGCGCTACCTCTTCTTTTTGCGCCCCCGCTGTTTTGGCAAGAGCCTCTTTGTCTCCATGCTGCAATGTTATTATGGGTTGGAGTATGCCGACGCGCTTTATGACCTGTTTGGTTCCTACGCCATTGGCCAAAACCCAACGCCTTTGGCCAATCAATATCTGGTACTCAAGCTGACTTAGCCAGATCAACACGCAGACGCGCGGGAAAGCACCTTTAACGGCTTTCTGGAAAATGTGAAGCAGGGCATCAGCCTTTTTCTGGGCGCGGATCGCGACTATTATACCGCAGAGGATGCACGCTATATCTTCGCAGCGCCAGAGCCAAACATTGCCGTCGGTCGCCTTTGAGCGCGTACCAAGAATCATCAGGTCAGCGGTCAATTGCTCCATAAAATTTACGCTCGATGATTGACGAGTATGATCATTTTGCCAATGAACTGGTGGCTTTTCGGCTGGATCAATTCAAAGAGAGCGTCAGTCGCAACGGCTTTGTGCGCAAATTTTACGAAAGCATCAAAGCCGCCACCGGCATCGGCGTGGTGGATCGCATCTTTGTAACCGGCGTTTCGCCGCTCACGTTGGACAGTTTGACCAGCGGCTTTAATATTTGGCAAGCACCTCAGTCTGGATATTCAGTTTCATAATATGATGGGGTTTACAGAGCAGGAAGTGGCAACCATCCTCAGTGGCGTTAATGTTGCAGGAGATGCACTGACAACCACTTTGGGCGATATGCGCCAATGGTATAATGGCTGGTCTTTCAATAACAAAGCCCAAACCCGGCTCTATAACCCCGACATGGTGCTCTTTTGCTGCTGAGTTGGGCTTAATTGGCGAATACCCAACCGAATTGTTGGATACAAATATTGCCAGCGATTACGGCAAGTTGCGTCAACTCTTCGTGTTGAGGGCCAAGAAGTGCAAACATGGCTGTCCTCAACGAGCTGATCACCGAAGAGCAGATCTCGGCCCAGTTGACGCCAGTTCAGCTTTGAAAAAGATTTTACGCGCGATGATCTGATCAGCCTGCTCTTCTATCTGGGCATTGTCACCATTAAATCGGCGCAGCTTTCGCGCTTATTTTCGAGCCGCCCAATCCTTCGTCATTACCCAACTCTATTTCACCTATTTCCAACAGTTATGTTGCGCCGCGTCGCTTTCGCGTTGATGATTTACGCTGCATCTATGACCGGGTGCTTGAGCTGGCGCAGGAGAATAATATCGCCCCCGTGGTGGAAGCGGTGGAAGCCATCCTCTTGCAGCTTTCCAATCGAGACGCCATAGCCTTTGATGAGAAATATGTAAAGGCGGTCTTTTGCCTCGCTGCTCTATTCAACGCAAATTTACACCATCCACAGCGAATATGAGACCGACCGCCGCTATGTGGATTTGCTCCTCACGCGCCGTTTTTCGCCCATCGAGCCCAACTATCAATTTGCGCTCGAACTCAAGTATCTGAAGCAGGCCGACGCCCAGCGGTTGGAGGCCGTAAAGAGCGAAGGATTAGCCCAGATGCAGGACTACCTTCAGCACCCCAAGTTGCAATCCCTCTCCGATCTGCGCGCCTGGCTGGTCATCTTTGTCGGCCCCAAAGCGCCCGTGGTGGCAGAAGTGCAAGTTTGATGCACCGCAGATTATCGGAGAAATCAGATTGGGTACGCGGATTCACGCAGATGAACGCTGATTTTCTCCGCAAAATCCGTGTTCATCTGCGTGAATCCGCGTACATTTTTTAAATTTCCTTGTTGCCGATACCCTTTTTCTCTCTATGAATCGATCCGATTTTGGCCAATTGATTGCGGCGCTGCGGCGCGAAAACGTAGATATGGTTCTGGGCAAGGTGTGGACGCAAAAGCGGCTGGCCCAGGAAGCTGGCCTGCTGGAACGCACCATTGGCCAGCTTGAACAGGGCGCCAAAACCAGCCTGGAACCGCAGATGCTGGTGCAGCTCGCCAATGCGCTGGGGCTGACCAGCCTGGAGCGCAAGGCGCTGCTGGCCGCCGCATCCGAAGTGGATCTGGAGCCTCAGCAGATCATCCAAGTGCAGCCGCCAGAAGTGCTGGCCGAACTGTTGGCGCAAACGCGCGACTTGCGCGTCCCGGCTTTTATCTACGATTCGTATCACAACGTGCTGGCCGCCAACAGCCTGATTTTAGCCCTGGGCGTTGTGCCGGATGCGCTATTGGGCAGCGGCGCCCAGTCGGCGGCCGGCTTCAATCTGCTGCGCTACTACTTTGCACCCGAATCGCCCTATCGCGATATTCTGGCTGGTTATTGGCCCCAATTTGCCGTGCGCAATTTGCAGCACTTTCGCTCGGCGTCGCTGCGCTATCGCCACACGGCGCGTTTTCAGGCCATTTTTCAGGACCTGCATCACTATCCACTCTTTCGGGATTTCTGGGCGCGTACCAAATATGCCAACGAAGATGTACATCATCGCTGGGAAGGGATTGTGTATCACCACCCGCGCTTTGGGCAATTGAGCTATATGATCACAGAAGTGGTGACGCTGACCGGACAGGAGGATCTGTTCCTGGTCACTTATATCCCGCGCAACGGCGAAACGGTGGCCGCGTTCGAAAAACTGGCCCAGGAACGAGGCGTTAACATGCACAAGTTGATGCCCTGGCCATATTAATCTTTCCCCCATAGGTGTAAACTTAAGGGGAAGCGAACGGCGGTTGAGTAGGCTGCGGCCGTATGCAGCCGTATCGAAACCAAAGTGAGCGGATCGATCCGTTTGGCTTCGATACGGCCCCGAACCCCAGGGGCCTACTCAACCGGCACTAATCTCTTAAGTTTACACTTATGTTCCTTCCCCAATTGCGCCCCGGCGCAATCTGCCCCAGAATGGCCGCAGACGCCGCCCCCGTACAGGTGGGCACATTGCCGGGCGCCCCGTGGATGGTGAGGTACGCCAGCAGCGCAAAGGCCAACGCCTCTTTGGCATCATCATCCAACCCCAATGCAGCGTGTGTGCAAACCTCCATATGCGCTGGCAGCAGCGCCCGCAGCCGGTCCATCAGCACCGGATTCGAGGCGCCGCCGCCACCCACCACCAGTTGCGCAACGGGGCCGGGCGCGTAATTCACATAAGCATCGACAATGCTGGCCGCCGTCAATTCGGTGAGCGTGGCCACAAAATCGGCGTCGTTCAGCCCAAACTCATCCGCCTGCCGCCGCCACTGTTGGGCCAACGCGGTGCTGAACAGCTCGCGACCGGTAGTTTTGGGCAGCGGCTGGTCAAAGTAGGGCAGCGCCAGCCACTCTTCCATCAGCCCGTGATGCACGCGGCCCGCCGCCGCCATGCCCCCATCTTTGTCATAGGTGAGTCGCCCGCCGCTAATAGTTGACACGGCCCAGTCGATCAGCGCGTTGCCGGGGCCGGTGTCCAGCGCCACCGGCGGGTGATCCAGATCGGCGGGCGGCAAAAAAGTGACGTTGCCGATGCCGCCAATGTTTTGCACGGCGCGCCAGCCGCCCCCCACGCCATTCAAATTGGGCGGCGGACGCAGCACCAGCCAATCAAAGGTGGAAGTGAGCGGCGCACCCTGGCCGCCCGCCGCCACATCGGCCGTGCGAAAGTTGGCCACCGTCGTGATGCCCGTACGCGCCGCAATCACCGACGGCTCGCCAATTTGCAGCGTGCTGGTGACGCCGCCTTGCGCATCCACATCGTGCCAGATGGTCTGGCCGTGGCTGCCAATTAAGTCAATATCCTGCGGCTGCCAGCCGGCATTTTGCGTGACCGTGAGGGCGGCGGCGGCAAAACGTTCCGCCAATACAAAATTAGCGCGACACAGCTCGGCTGGCGTCGCGCTAATTTGGGCGTCATTATGCCCAAACAGATGGAAGATGAGCGTCCGTTCCGCCGCCGGCCAGGCCACGGTCTCAAAGGCCAGTTGGCGCACCGTGGGCGCCTGTGGCGGACCACCAATCTCCGCAATCACAGCGTCAATCCCATCGGCGGAAGTGCCGCTCATCAAGCCAATGATCTTCATACAGTTGTCTCTATTCGGAGGTAATCTGTGTATGCCGGGCAAAGAGACAGGATGACAAGATGACAGGATGAAGGGTCGATTTCATCCTGTCATCTTGTCATCCTGTCATCTTGTCATCCTGTCATCCGTTCATCTTATCATCCTGCTAACGGGCGCTTTCCGGCGCGTGCTCGCGCAGCCAGACGCGCAGCGGCACGTCCTCATCCGTGGGTGAATAGAAGCCGTTGGCGTTGACGCCCCAGCCCAGCAACTGGCGGCGGATGGGGTCACACTGATCCCACAGCCCCTGCACGGTCATGTCGTCCTTAGTGCGAATCCAGCGATAGCCGTAGCCATAGAAGAGCACCTTGCGCGTAATGTCGGACCAGTTGGGCGTACCGGCGTGCCAGATGCGGCGGTCAAAGAAGACGGCCGTACCCGGCTTGGCCAGCACCGGTATGGCGCCTGCGGGCTGACCGTCGCCGTCGGTGGGCTTGTCGATGCTGTTCCACAAATGGCTGCCGGGCACCACCCAGAAGTTGCCGCGGCCGGACTCGCTGGTGTCCGACAAGAAGTAGGCCACCTTGAGCGACAGCCGCGGGCGCGGGGTAGACTCCATCTCCACATTGGCGCGGCCGCTGTCCTGATGCCAGCCAAAGGTTTTGTCATTGGCCGCTTCGCCGGAGGGCGCGGTCACAATCAGGTGGGCATGATAAAGATAGAT
>JAWKON010000173.1:0-1501 GCA_041391125.1 Caldilineaceae bacterium | reverse complement strand
CACGAAGCTTCACGAAGAAGATCAACATCCTTTGTGGCTCTTCGTGTCCTTCGTGGTTAAAATTCTTGCACAAATTACAACATTTCCACGCGTTAGCGCCCAATGCAAATTCACCTCGAACAAATTGAGCACATTTATCGCAGCCAGCAGCTCGATGAGCGCACGGTGCTGGCCATTGACGAATGGATCGTCCCCACCGGCCAGCAGCTTCTCCTGCGCGGCATCTCCGGCAGCGGCAAAACGACGCTCATGAATATCATTGCCGGGCTGCTACCGCCCACCTCTGGGCAAGTCTGGCTGGATGACCAGGCTATCTATCAACTGCGCGAGGCCCAACGCGACCGCTTTCGCGCCCAGCACATCGGCTATGTCTTCCAGATTCATCTGCTCGTCCCCACGCTAAGCGCCCTGGAAAATGTGGAATTGCCGCTGATCTTTGCCCAACAGCTTGCCAGCGCCGAACGGCGCGCGCGGGCCACGGCCATCCTCAATCAGATTGGGCTGGGCGACCATCTGCGCCACCGACCCGTGCAAATGAGCGCGGGACAGCGGCTGCGCGTGGCTGTGGCGCGGGCGCTGGTCAATCGCCCTCGCATTCTTTTGGCCGATGAACCGACCGCCGCCCTGGATCCCGCCAATGCGGCAGCCGTGATGGATCTGCTACAGCAACTGTGTCGCCAACAGAACGCCACCCTCTTTGTGGCCAGCCATGATCCAACACTGGCGCAGCGCTTCGATAGCGTGGTCGATCTGGAGATGGGACGGCTCAAGATCCACAACCATCATGACCTCTCTGCGCCGGAGGCCGCGCCATGCTCTATGACCTGAAAATTGCCTGGCGCAACATTGCCGGACGTCCGGTGGCGACGCTGGTGACGGTTGTTGTCGTGGGCATTGCGATTGCGCTCTCGGTCACTGTGGCCCATCTCAACGATGGTTTGCAGCGCGGTATCATTCGCGCCAGCGACCCCTTTGGCGTGCTGGTTGTGGGGGCCAAGGGCAGCGCACAGCAGTTGGTGTTGAGTACGCTGTTGCTACAGGGAAACCCGGTGGGCAACATTCCCGCCCGCCTCTATGCCGCATTAGCGGCGGATCCGCGGGTACGTTTGGCTGTTCCCATTGCCATGGGCGATAATGTGGGCGGCGCTCGCATCATTGGAACCAACGAAGCTTTTTTCGAGCTTCGGACCGATGAAACCGCTCCCTCGGCTTTTCAACTGGCGTCTGGCAGATTCTTCAGCACAGAGTTTGAGGCTGTGTTAGGGAGTCAGGCCGCGGCTGGACTGGGGTTGACTATTGGCGATGAATTTGTGCCGGCTCACGGTGTCGCGCGCGGTCTGGCCAGCGATGTCCATGAGACGCATCACACGGTCGTGGGCATTCTGCAACCCAGCCACACGCCTTTTGACAACGCCGTTTTCACGAACGTCGAGAGTGTTCACGCCGTGCATGAGGAAGGGGGAGAGCATAGCGTTCAAGTCGGCGTGGGGGAGGCAGAACA
>JAWKON010000172.1:0-1563 GCA_041391125.1 Caldilineaceae bacterium | reverse complement strand
AGCCTTTTTTTGACGCCGGATGTATGCCGGAATGACCCACTGTTGGCGCAAAGAAAAAGGGGTGGCGGCGAGATAAATGAGCTTTAGCTGCGTATGATTTAGAATCGCCGTTTGTTGAAGTTCCGCATGACTGTCCTGCAAAACAGTGAGCGTCTCATCCGTTTGGAGCAACGGCGGCATGGCGTCTAGCAAGGCATTTACGTAACGACCGATGCCTGGAAAGTGGGGAGTCGCTGTGCGGGCGTCAAAAATAAAATGAGACATGCGGATTAGGCCTGTACCGAGTGGCGCTTCTGACGACTTTGCAGCCAGTTTGTTGCCCAGCGCACAGTGCGGCCGGGTGCATGGGCCATGTGGTTTAAACAACGTAAAGCGTGCGATAGGCTGGCTGCCAGATCGTGATTGCGCAGCTCGCCCCAGGCCAGCGCACCATTTAGCCGCGCAGCCGCTTCGTGAAATGCATCCGCGTGGCGGTTGGCTAATTCTGGAAAACAGCTTTTCATCTTGGTCAACACCTGCAAAATGCGCCGCTTATGCGCCATCACATCCCGGCTAATGCTGCCGGTATGGCGGCGGATAGCAGCTACCGACCCCGGCTCGTAGATAAATTCAAATTGGGCAGCCAGCCGCAATAGGAGGTCATAATCTTCCACGGCGAAAAACTGCCTGTTTTCATCAAACGAACCTATCGCTTCCAGCGCGCGGCGGCGGATGAGCGCGGTCTGCAAAAACAGAAAGTTCCCTGCAATCAGGTCACCAAATATGTCACCGGACGGCGTCGGCTGACCGTCTAGAACGTGACCGTCGACCTGATCAGGCGTCGTGCGGAAAAAGTCACCGTCTGAATAGACAACTCCCGCCTCCGGGTGGCGCGCAAAGGCGGCCAATTGCCGGTCTAATTTGAGGGGCAAAAAGAGATCGTCTGAATCTAAAAAGGCGATGAACTCGCCGCGCGCCTGTGTTAATGCGACGTTACGCGCGGCGGCGGGCAGTCCGCGGTGTGGGCAGGGCAGATAGGTGACCTGGTTACTGAATGCGGCTATAACTTGTGGCGTGTCATCTGTGGAGCCATCGTCAGCCACGATGATTTCGAGTTCTGGTTGCCGACTAGTGGCATATTTTTGCTCCTGGACGCTGCGAATAGCATCACCAATAAATTGGGCGCGGTTATAGGTGGGGATGATTACACTCACATCAACCATGTTGGCTTTGGGCATATAATTCGTGAACGGCGGGCGGGATGGGACCGGCCAGAAAAGGCCTTTTGGCCAATATCCCTTCGCAGATTTGATCCAAGGCCGAGTTTGCGCCAGATCTCAGATCGGACAACGTATTTAGGTTAAAACGCAGGCGGCCTTGCTCCAAGGTATTGATCAATGGGAATGGCATCATCAATTTGAAAAAGAAAAGATGTGCATAACGGCGCGCCAGTTCCAATTCGTGCGCAGTTGGCGCAGCCAAATTAGGAATCTGGTCGAGCAGCGCCACATATTCGGCGTTGTTGTTGGGGTGATAGGCAAATCCGCGATCGGCATAGTGGGTTGCGCCACAGATAATCACGGG
>JAWKON010000171.1:0-1566 GCA_041391125.1 Caldilineaceae bacterium | reverse complement strand
CGCCGCCTGGGATCGCGCCGTGGCCGACGGCAGCGAATGGACTATTCCGGTTACGCCGGATGAAGTGGCGGCGGCGCGCCGCGGTGAATGGCAGATTGTGCTGACGCCCACCCGCTCCGTGCCGCGATCCTGGTTTCCCAAACTGGTGGGCTGCGATCTGCTTTGCCTGGCTTCGGGCGGCGGCCAGCAGGGGCCGATTCTGGCGGCGGCGGGCGCCCATGTGACCGTCTTCGACAACTCGCCGCAGCAGCTTGCGCGTGACCGGCTGGTGGCCGATCGCGATGGTTTACAAATTGTCACCGTCGAAGGCGACATGGCCGACTTGAGCTGCTTTCCGGACGCCAGTTTCGATCTGATCGTCCACCCCTGCTCCAATCTGTTTGTGCCAAATGTGCGGCCCGTTTGGGCGGAAGCGTATCGCGTATTGCGGCCCGGTGGCGCGCTGCTGTCCGGCTTTTGCAATCCGGTCCTCTACATTTTTGATTCCGCATTGGCCGACGAAGGGGTGCTCGAAGTCCGCCACACGTTGCCCTATTCAGACCTGACGAGCCTACCGCCCGAGTTGCTCCAGCAATATGTGGACGACCAGCAGCCCCTGGAATTCGGCCATACGCTGGAAGAGCAGATCGGCGGCCAGATCGACGCCGGTTTTCTGATCGCCGGCTTTTATGAAGATTACTGGCCTGGGGTGGCGCTTTCGGAATATATGCCGATTTTTATAGCGACCCGGGCGGTGAAGCTGGGGAAGTAAGAGCGTGTTGCGTGTACTGGTTTTGGAGTATTGGGAAATCTGGAGTGATTCCGTTTGTGAGTCCTGCATCGAATAGGAAATCCACCTATAACAAAGAGTCGCGCGTCATCATCTGCGGCGGCGGCGTGATCGGCGCCTGCATTGCCTACTACCTGACCGTGCGCGGCGTAGAAACCACCGTGATTGAGCGGACGGGAGTGGCCAATGCCTCCTCTGGCAAGTCGGGCGGCTTTCTGGCGCTGGATTGGTGTCGCGGCACGCCGGTGGATGCGCTGGCGCGGCGCAGCTTTGCGCTCCACGCCGAACTGGCGGCCACGCTAAAGGCTGAACTTGGATTGGATTGGGGCTATCGTCCCATTGAGACGCTAAGCATTATGGCCAGCCAGCAGCGCGATTTGCATCATCTATCACACGGCGCGCCTCCCGAATGGTTGGGGCCTTCCACGGCGGTGCATTCGCACATCGGCGACAAACGCACGACAGCCCAACTCGACCCATTCCAATTTACCCAATGCATGATGCGGGCGGCACAAGCGCATGGCGCCCAATTGCGCATGGGGACGGTTGAAGGCGTTGCCTTCACGCCGGATGGACGGCGCGTTAGCGGCGTCCTGGTTGATGGCGAGGCGTTGGCGGCAGAAAATGTTGTCATTGCCCTGGGGCCGTGGTCCCTTCTGGCCTGCAATTGGCTGCCTCTGCCCCAGGTTTATGGGCTGAAGGGTCACAGCCTGATTTTCCGTTTTGAACCGAACGCCCCCTTTGCACTCTTTGCCGAACTTGAAATGGCCGACGGCCAAATTGAGACGCCCGAAGTG
>JAWKON010000170.1:0-1602 GCA_041391125.1 Caldilineaceae bacterium | reverse complement strand
CGCCGGCCCGTCTGCGCGTGGATGTAGGCGTGTATGACTATACCACCGGCGCCCGCCTGCCCGCGGGCGATAGCGATTTCTGGACGCTGGGCTATCTTTCCTTGCAGCCGCCGCCGGGCGACGGCGTCTTTCCCAATTCGCTCTTTGTCAACTTTGACGCGCAGATCGCGCTGGTTGGTTTTGAGTTTGACCGGCGCACCATGCGGCCCGGCGAAACGCTGACGCTGACGCTTTGGTGGGAAGCGCTGACCGCGCCGCCCACTGACTACAAAGTGTTCACCCATCTCATCCTGCCGCCCGAAGCCACCTGGGCGCAGATGGACAGCGATCCGCAGCACGGTGCGGCCAAAACCTCCACCTGGCAGCCCGGCCAGCAGATCGAGGATGTGTATGAGCTGACGCTCCCGGAGAGCGCCCCGGCGGGCGTCTATTTTGTGGAAATCGGGCTGTATGACCCAGATACGCATGACCGGCTGAAGGTGAATTTTAGCGATAAGGGTGTGGTGTTGGGGCAGGTGAGAGTGGAGGAGTAGAGGAGTGGAGGAGTCTTAACGCAAAAGGCGCAATAGGCGCAAAGGGCGCAAACGTTACGCTTATTCATTGCGTCCTTTGCGCCTTTTGCGTCGCTTGCGTTTATTCTGCTATTCGTTGGTTTATTAAAGCGAACACCAAACAAGGAGAATCCCATGCAAAATTGGACTGCGGACGACGTGATGGTCAATGGCGTCAAAATGCACTTTCACCGCACGGGGGGCGACAAGCAGCCGCTGGTGCTCTGCCACGGCATTACGGACAGCGGCTTGTGCTGGACGCGTGTGGCCCGCGAATTGGAAAAGCAGTATGATGTGATTATGGTCGACGCGCGCGGGCATGGCTTGTCCGACGCACCGGATGGCGACTATGATGCGGGCGCCCATGCCGCCGATGTGTTGGGGTTGATCCAGGCGCTGGGGTTGGAAAAGCCGCGGCTCATGGGCCACTCTATGGGCGCGGCCACAGTGGCCACGCTGGCCGCCAATTATCCCGACGCGCCCAGCCGCGTGGTGCTGGAAGACCCGCCCTGGCGTTCCGTGGACAGCAGCCCGGAAGAGCGCGCCGCCCGTATGGCCGAGTGGCGAGAGATGACCATTGAGCGCCAAAATAGCAAAACGGAAGCCGAAATTGTTGCAGAAGGCCGAGCGGTCAATCCGAAATGGGATGAGAGCGAATTTGAACCGTGGTCGCACGCCAAAAAGCAGGTCAGCCCCAAGGTGTTTGGTTTTGGCGTGGCGCCCTCGCCCGCTCTGCACTGGCGCGTACTTGTGTCAAAAATAACCTGCCCCACCCTGCTGGTCACCGGCGACCCCGAACTGGGCGGCATCGTCACGCCGGAAACGGCGCAGGAGGTGGCACAGGCCAATGGCCGCATCCAAACCGCCCACATTGCCAACGCCGGCCACAACATCCGCCGCGACCAGTTCCAACCCTTTGTCGATCTGGCGCTAGCCTTCCTAGCCGGCACGGAGTGAAGATGACAAGGTGAGGGGGTGAAAGGATGACAAGGTGAAAGGATGACAAGGTGAAAGGATGACAAGGTGAAAGGATGACAAGGTGACTGAGCTT
>JAWKON010000169.1:0-1605 GCA_041391125.1 Caldilineaceae bacterium | reverse complement strand
GATCCGCTGGCCGCCTTTGCCCACAACCTGCCCACCTCGGCCCAACAGCGCGACATCTGGCAGCCGCTGCTGCTGATCGCGGCGCTGCTCTTTCCGCTGGACGTGGCGCTGCGCCGCGTGCTTTTCGGCAAACAGCCGCTCCAGCGCACAATGAGCTGGATGCGCCAGCGGCTGCCGGAACGTGCGGCGCCAGCCGAGCAGCCCGCCGTACTCGGTCCGCTGCACCAGGCGCGTGAACGGGCGCGGGCGCGCCAGTCGCGGCAGAGGGAGCCGTCCGCTGGCGGGGAGCAGTCATCATCCCCGGCAGCGCCAGATCGCCAGCCTGATTTGCAAGTCGAAGAGCCTGTTGCAGAAGATGACAATACGCTGGCGCGGTTGCGGCAGGCTAAACGGCGGGCGGGACGGCGCGATGGCAGTTAATGGAGAGACTTTGTGCGTAATCTGCACGCAGATTCAGGCAGCGAAAAGCTGCCGGATGGTGGTCATCTCGATGAATAGCGTGGCTGGGGAATTGGGTAAGGAATGAAGAATTTTCCCGCAAAACAGAGCCAGCCGGACTGGCTATGGCGGCGTAGCCTGTGGGGCGCGCCCAATGGTGGATGGCTGCTGCTTATCTTGATCACCATTTGTGCGCTGTTTACGGTTTATGGCGTGTTTGGCGTCATGCAATTTACGGCGACCGCCACTGTGGTGAACAAGTGGCGTGAAGAGTCCTTCGGCAAGGATGGGAGCATGGCGAACGTCCGCTATTATGTGCGGCTCTACTATGACGATCCGGCACTCACCTGTGAGGTGGCCACGGCGCCGCTGGCGATATGGAATCGATTGACCGAGCGCGGATATTACACTTTTACGGTTACGCAGACTTTGTTGCGTTGCGTTGTGAACGACGCTGTGGAATAATACCCCCTTATGAGTGACGAACGATTTGAATGGCTCGAAATTCCCGACGAGCCGCCGAAGCAAAACCAACAAGATGACAATGCGCCCGAAACGGTGATGGGCAAGCGCTGCCCGCAGTGCAACTGGCTGGATGAGGAGACGGCCACGCTCTGTTTTCGCTGCGGCTATCGCTACAACGTGGACCACGAAATGGCCGGGCGCATTGCCCAGTTTGGGGTAGCGCTGCCGCCGCGCGTGATCGAGACGCCGCAAAACCTGGAAAACTTTTTCCGCACGCACGGCCGTATCCGCCCGCCCGAGCCGCTGGCAGTCTATCAGCTTCAGTTGCAGGCGCAGCGGCTGCGCTTGAGCAGTGGTTTTGACCAGCTTCTCTGTCTAGAAACACTTAACGTGGAGCATTACGAGCACCAGATCGAGGCGGCGCTGACGGCCCTGCGCGATATGCGCGGGCGGGCGTTGCTGGCTGATGAGGTGGGGCTGGGCAAGACCATTGAGGCGGGCATCGTCATGAAGGAGTTGATTCTGCGCGGGCTCGTGCGCACGGTGCTGGTGCTGACGCCGGCGTCGCTGACCGAGCAGTGGCGCGAGGAATTTGCCGCCAAATTTGATGAAGAATTTACGGTCATGAGCACGCCCGCCGAATGGGCAGAAGTGCAGGAGGCCGAGGATGGGCGCTGGCTGGTCAGCCTGGATCGGGCCAAA
>JAWKON010000168.1:0-1621 GCA_041391125.1 Caldilineaceae bacterium | reverse complement strand
CTTTCCAATACTTCCGGTTGGGATACGGCAGCGCGCTGGCCTGGGTGTTGGCTGCGCTTCTCATCCTCTTTACCTGGTTTCAAGTACACTATTCCAGACGCTGGGTTCATTACGAGGGGGCATAGACACGAGAATTATGGCACAAGAGACATTGGCCCGCGCTTCATCCGCAGCACCCTTACGCCCGCCGACAAATCTGGGACGAATTGCGCTATACGTGACCGTATTGGCGCTCTGCGCCATGTTTGGGTATCCTTTCTTCTGGACGCTCATGAGTTCGCTCAAGACGATCCCGGAAATGTTTGCTTTTCCCCCTGTACAGATACCGGCGTCACCGCAGTGGAGCAACTATTGGCACGTGCTCAATATTTCATACCCGGTGGGTCGCTGGTTTATAAACTCGCTCATTATTGTGGTCTTGGCGGTCTCCGGCACGGTCATAACGGCATCGCTGGTGGCCTATTCATTTGCGCGCTTTGAGTATCGCGGGCGCAACATGCTCTTTATGATCACCCTGGCCACCATGATGCTGCCCGCCCAAGTCACGTTGATTCCGCAATTTGTGCTTTTCTATAAACTGGGCTGGATCAACACGATCTTGCCGCTATGGGTGCCGAGCTGGTTTGGCGGCGGCGCCTTTGCCATCTTTCTCATGCGCCAGTTCTTTATGACCATCCCGCGTGAGCTGGAAGACGCCGCGCTGATGGACGGCTGTAACCGCTTCCGCATCTATCGCTCGATCGTGCTGCCGCTGGCCAAGCCGGTGCTGGCCACGGTGACCATCTTTGCCTTTATGGGCGCGTGGAACGAGTTTTTCCGCCCGCTGATCTATCTGGGCAACCAGGATCAATACACGCTTTCGCTGGGGCTGCGCGTCTTTGTGGATGCGCACCGGGCCGAATGGGGCATGATGATGGCGGCATCCACCATGATGGTGTTGCCGGTGATCGTCATCTTCTTTCTGGCGCAGAAGCATTTTGTGCAGGGGATTACGTTGACGGGGTTGAAGGGGTAGGGAATGGTGAATGGTAAATGGTGAATGGTGAATTGCGAATTGCGAATTGTTAATGCACCGCGTAGGGGCATGATGGTCGGCGGCGAACGCTCCGACAGCAGATGACGCACCTCTCGCCGCCTATCGTGCCCGTCCGGCCGGTCACCGTTCTTTTTCTCTCGCGCCAATATAATTTGCTTGAACCAAAGGAGAAATCCACAGAAATTATGCCAGCGACAACGACTTATACAGATTACAAAACCAACGGCTACGCCATTCATCCAGAGCCGCTGATCCCGGCGGATGTGGTGCAGGGCGCGGTGGCGGGGATGGACGCCATCCGCCACGGGGTGTATGACACGGGCCTGCCGCCGCGACCGTCGCCGTGGAAGCCGGGTGACGATCCGAATTTGCTGTGTAAAATTGAGTGTCCGCAATTTGCCAGCCACGGCGTGCGCACGCTGATCAACTATCCGGCGCTGGGTGCATGGGCGGCGGAGGTGACCGGGGCGCAGGCCGTGCAGATCTGGTGGATTCAGTTGCTCTATAAGCCATCGGTGGCGCCGGGGAGTGCGCCCAAAACCAACGTGGGCATCCATCAGGATTGGACCTATTGGCAGCGCACGT
>JAWKON010000167.1:0-1632 GCA_041391125.1 Caldilineaceae bacterium | reverse complement strand
CGCGCCAATCCATCCAGCGCAAAGGGCGCCGCCAGCAGCAGCGCCAGCGTCGGCCCAATCAGCAGCTTGACCAGCCCGGCCATGACCACGTGGCGGCTGATCTGAATCCGCCCAATGCCCGCTAGTTGAATTCCCAATGTCAGCAGCATAATCGGAATCAGTGCGCCGGCCAGCAGGACCACCACCCGCTCCACAAAAAGCGGCAGCGGAATCGCAAAGCCGTTGGCCAGAAAAGCCGGAATGGCGGCCACAATGGCGGGCGTCTTGAAAACGGCCAGCACCGAACCCATGCCGCGCCCGCGCGCCCACGAGGCCGCGCTCACGCCGATCACAAAGCCGGTGGTGCTCAGGATCAGAAAATAGATCGAAGCCCACGAGAGCGCGGCATCGCCATATTTGAATTGGATAATCGGAAAGCCAAAGTTGCCCACATTGCCAAAAGCCGCCACCAGCACATAAGCGGCGGTCAACTCGGTGGACGCGCGCTGCATACGCGCCAACACAAAGCCCACCAGCGCCGTCACCAGCGTCACCACTAGAATGTAGCCCGCCACGCGCAACGCCAGCCCAAAATCAATGTCGGCCTGCCGGATCACGTTGAACAGAAACGAGGGCGCCAGCAAAAAGTAGGCAATGCGCGAGATCGAGCGCGCCTCAATTTGCAGCCGCGGCCCGATAATGTAGCCAATCAGCACCAGCGTAAAAACCGGCGCCAGAATGTTCAGAAAGATAGTGAAAAGTTGCGTCACGCGATGTGTCCGATCTGTGTGGTTGGGGAGGCAGGAGACGGGATATGGGATACGGGAGACGGGAGACAGGATACAGTCGGCGCGTCCGCCGATATCCCTAATCCCGTATCCCGTTTTCCGTATCCCGCTACGCCAGCAACTGCCCGCCGTCCACCGTGATGGTGGCGCCGGTGGTGAAGCTGGAAGCGGCGGAGGCGAGATAGAGCGCAATGCCGGTGAGTTCCTCCGGGGCGGCAATGCGTTTTTGGGGAATGGCGGCGACCACGGCGTCGTTGATCGCTGGGTTGGCCCAGATGGCGCTACTAAATTGGGTCTTGATGAAGCCGGGCGCTATGGCGTTGACCTGAATGTTATCGGCGGCCAGCTCGGCGGCCAGTACTTCGGTCAGCATGATCACGGCGGCTTTGCTGACGCAATAGATGCCCATACCGGCCAACGGGGTGCGACCCGCCACCGACGCCATGTTGATCACCTTGCCGCCGCCTCTGGCTTGCATAAGCGGCGCGCACGCCTGCACCATGCGAAAATAGCCCTTGACGTTGACATCCAGAATCTTGTCCCAATGGCTCTCTTCCGATGTCATAATGGGCCCAAAGTGCGGATTGGTGGCGGCATTGTTGACCAAAATATCCACGCCGCCCACCTGCTGCACCACCTGCTCGACCAGCGCCTGCACGGCCCGACTGTCGCCCGTATGCGCCGCAATGGGAATGGCGCGGCCGCCCGCGGCCTGGATTTCAGCGGCCACGGTCTCCAACCCCTCCTGCTTGCGGCTGCTCAGGATGACCGTGGCGCCGGCGGCAGCATACGTTTTGGCAATGGCCTCGCCAATGCCGCGCGAGGCGCCGGTGATGAGCGCGACTTTATGGGATAGATCAAACTG
>JAWKON010000166.1:0-1690 GCA_041391125.1 Caldilineaceae bacterium | reverse complement strand
ACCGATGGCGTCTTTTGGGTCTCCCTTGCGCCATTGAGCGCAGTCGGGCATATCGTTCCCGCCATTGCCGAAGCCATTGGT
Organism: Caldilineaceae bacterium; assembly: GCA_041391125.1. GTDB lineage: Bacteria > Chloroflexota > Anaerolineae > Caldilineales > Caldilineaceae > JACKBC01. The sequence continues at coordinate 1,609 of JAWKON010000166.1, read as the reverse complement.
TATCTGCCTGAAACAGGCGACCAATCTGGCCGTTCGGCCCAGGCGCAATTGATTTACTTTCTGCGGGAGCGAAAACTACTGCTGGTGCTGGACAATTTTGAGCATCTGCTGGCAGGCGCCGATCTGATGGACGCCCTCTTACAGGGGGCGCCCCATGTGCGAATTGTGACCACGGCGCGTGAGCGGCTGCATCTGCGCGGTGAACAACTTTTCCCCATCCAGGGGTTGGATTTCCCCGCGTGGGAGACGCCTGTCGACGCCGCCACCTATACCGCGATCCAGCTTTTTGTGCAAAGCGCGCGGCGCATCCAGCCCCGGTTTGCGCTTGCCGACACCGATTTGCCCCACCTGACTCGAATCTGTCGCCTGGTGGAAGGCATGCCGTTGGGCATCGAATTGGCCGCCGGCTGGGTTGATCTGCTTTCACCGGCGGAGATTGCCGCGGAAATTCAGCGCAGTCTCGATTTTTTGGCCACCGAGGAACGCAATGTGCCGGAACGGCAGCGCAGCATCCGCGCCCTCTTTGACTATTCGTGGAAAAGGCTGGCGGCGGCCGAGCAACAGACCTTCGCACGCTTGGCCCTCTTTCGCGGCGGTTTCACCCGCCAGGCCGCCGTGGAAGTGGCCGGGGCCTCGCTGCACCTGTTGAGCGCGCTGGTCAGCCAGTCGCTTTTGCACTATGCGCAAGCAACTGGGCGCTATCAGATGCATGAGTTGCTGCGCCAATATGCGGCAGAGAAACTTGAAGACGCCAGCCTATCGGCAGAAACCCGTGCGGCGCATGCCGCCTATTTTACCTCTTTCTTACGTCAACAAGAGACGGCGCTCAAAGGGCAGGAACATCGACAGGCCAAAGCCGCAATCGTCGCTGATTTTGAAAATGTGCGGCAAGGCTGGCTGTGGGCCGTAGAAAACCGCGCCTATGCCATGCTGGAACGGGCCAGCGAAGGCTTGTTCTGGTTTTTACATCAGGACCTGCAGCGTTATCAGGCTGGCCAGGCACTTTTCCAAAGCGGGAGGGAGGGGCTAGCGCCTGTCGCCAATGAAGCGCCGCATCGCGCGTGGGCCAAGATGTTGGCGCGCGTTTTGCCCTATGGCAGCGGTGAATTTGAGGCGCCGCTGCAAGCCAAAGCCAGTTTTGAGCAAGCCCTCACCATTGTACAGGCGCATGGGGATGACGCGGAAGCGGCCTTTTGCCAGTGGCAGTTGGGTCAGGCTCACATGATCCTGGGTGATCTGGCGGCGGCCAAACGCGCATTTGAAGAGAGTATGGACTATCATCAGCGCACAAACGATCACTTTTATGTGGCCTGGACGTTGAAAATGTTAGGCAAATTGTCCATTCGGCAACGCGACCCAGCCCAGGCTGTCGCCAATTTTCAGCGCTCATTACACCTGCATCGTAAACTGGGCATGGCAGAGGTGCATCTCTTATTTGACCTGGGTTTGGCGTTGGCCAATGGGCTGGGTGAGTTTGCGGCAGCCGAGGCGCATCTGCGGCGGGCTTATCAACTCAGCCAGCGCGACGAGAATTCCCACGATCTTGCCGGCGCGTTGGTCTATCTGAGCCGGATTTTGGCGGCCAAAGGGGATTGGGCAGAGGCGCAAA
>JAWKON010000165.1:0-1842 GCA_041391125.1 Caldilineaceae bacterium | reverse complement strand
CTTCGGCGGCATCATGCAGCGGGCCGGAGGGCAGGCGATGGCATTGGCCGCTGGTTTCCACAATGGCCTCTTCACACAGGTCAATGAGCGCCGCTTCAAACGGAATGGGCGGAATGCGCCACAAGTGGCTCCAGCTTACCTCTACCTGCTCTTCCTGGGCAAAACGATGGCTGGCCGCCTGCGCTTCCCCCAGCATGGCGGCCAAGGACTCGGCGTTGATGTGGCGCTGGTCCAGCGTAATATCGCACTCGCCCACCACGGCGGTGGGGATGTTGGGCGAGACGCGCACGCTGCCACAGGTGCAGACGCCGCCGTGGCGCTTGGCAATCTCGCGGATCTCCAGTTCGAGGCGAGCAGCGGCGGCCAGCGCATCGCGGCGCTGATCCATAGGGGTGGAGCCGGAATGGGCGGCCTGACCCACAAACTTGATGCTGTGGCGCTCGACGCCGAAACAGCCCACCACGGCGCCCAGCGGTAGGTCCATGCTCTCGAGCACCGGCCCCTGCTCAATGTGCAGTTCCAAATAGGCGGCGGCGTTTTGTAGCTCTTTGCCGGCGGCCAACGCGTTGTCAATATCCACGTTGTATTCTCGCAGCGCGTCCTGCAAGCGGATGCCATCTTTGTCCTTCAGGTTGCGCACCATAGCCGGATCCAGCGTATTGGAGACCGCACTGGAAGCCAGCAGGCTGCGTCCAAAGCGCGCGCCTTCTTCGTCGGCCCAATCCACCAGACGGATCGTAATGGGCGGTCTGCCCTGCGCGCAGAGGCGGCGCAGAATCGCCAATCCGGCCAGCGTATTCAGACAGCCGTCCAACCAGCCCCCATTGGGCACCGAATCGAGATGGCCACCGATCAGCCGCGCGGTTTCAGATTCGCCGGCCAGCGTGGCCCACAAATTGCCCGCTTCATCCTGATGCACCTCCACCGGCAGTTCAGCCAGCTTCTCTTTATACCAAGACCGCGCCTTTTCCCAAATGGGCGTCCAGGCCACGCGCTGGGCGCCATGTTCATCGCCGGTGAGTTGGCGCAATTCTTGCAGCTCGGCCACAGTGCGCTTGGGGTCAATGGAGGTTCGGGTTGTCATGGTGGCTCCTTTCGTGATTATGGATGGGGCAACATATAAGAAAAATGTGCATAAATTATATGTCGCCTTGGGTTGATATGCAATCGGGTTTCCGTTAACAGAGTCTTAATCTCTTGCGGACACAATGTTAAAGCGCATCCTGCATGCTGGGACCAGCAATGAAGTTTACAAATCCCTTAGCAGCTCCGCTATCGACAATTCAGCCTGTAAGCTTGTTGTTTCCAGATGCACAGACCAGCTGAGGGCTGAAAATTACCATACCAGAAAGGACATGCAATGCGCACTACTTTTATCAATTGGGCAAAACGAATGCTCCTCCATGTGTTGGTCTATGCCCTGGCTTTTGAGCTACTGGCGAGTCTGGGCGCTGTCCAGGCCAATTCAGCCCCCATGGATATTTTGCCTGCCGGCGCCATGAAGCCCACACAGCAAGGTACAGACGGCCATATTACGTTGACGCCGCTGGGCACATATGCAACCGGCGTATTTGACGGCGGCGCCTCTGAAATTGTGGCGTATGACGCGGCCACCCAGCGCGCGTTTAGCGTCAACGCCACCGACGCCACCATTGACATGATCGATATTAGCGATCCGACCGCGCCTACGCTTATATCGCAAATTGACGTGACGCCGTATGGCGCCATCGCCAATAGTGTGGACGTGTATGATGGCGTGCTGGTGGCCGCTATTGAAAATGAGGATAAGCAGGCCAATGGCAGCGCCGTCTTTTTTAACACCGAGGGCGAATTTATCGCATC
>JAWKON010000164.1:0-1861 GCA_041391125.1 Caldilineaceae bacterium | reverse complement strand
ACCACTGAAACACGAAACCAAACGACTATGTTCCTACAACTTGAGAACTTGACCAAGATATTTCCGGCGCGCGATGGGGGCGCTGATGTGCGGGCGGTGGATGATGTGAATGTCACTATTGGCCGCGGCCAATTTGTGACGCTGCTGGGGCCGTCGGGCTGCGGCAAGACGACCACGCTGCGGCTGATTGCCGGTTTTGAATTCCCCACGGCGGGCGCCATTGTGCTGGACGGCGTGACCATCAATGAGCAGCCTCCCAACGCCCGCGATATGGCTATGGTCTTCCAAAGCTACGCCATCTTTCCGCATCTCAACGTATTTGACAACATTGCCTACGGGCTCAAAATTAAAAAATTGGGGCGCAGCCAGATTCGCGAACAGGTGGCGCGCGCCCTGGCCATGACCGAGCTGACCGGGCTGGAAAATCGCTCGCCCAACCAGCTTAGCGGTGGGCAGCAGCAGCGGGTGGCGCTGGCGCGTGCGCTGGTGATGCAGCCCAAAGTGCTGCTCTTTGACGAGCCGCTCTCCAATTTGGACGCCAAGCTGCGCGTGCAAATGCGCAGCGAGATCCGACGCATTCAGCAGGAACTGGGCATCACCAGCGTCTACGTCACCCACGATCAGGATGAGGCCATGGTGCTTTCGGACCTGATTGTGGTCATGCACCAGGGCCGCGTGCAGCAGGCCGGCAGCGCGCCCGAAATTTATCGCCGCCCGCGCAACCGCTTTGTGGCCGATTTTATTGGCCGCGCCAATTTTTTAAGTGTCAACGTATTGGGTAAAAGCGCACGCGGTTGGGATTGTGAGCTATTGGGCCAAAAGATACGCGCCGCCGCCGCTGCCGAAGGCGTGCAGGCCGGACAAAAAGGGCTGCTGTTGTTGCGTCCCGAGTCAATTCGCCTACACAACAGGCCGCCGGATGGGACCGACGCCATTGCCGGCGCGATTCAGCGCACTTTTTATCTGGGTGCGCAAGCTGAATATGAAATAGATGTCAACGGGCAGCTTATCACTGCCGTGCGCTATGATCCGGGTGAGGATGAGCTATATGAGCAGGGGGCGGCTATCCATCTGGAATTGCTGCCCGAAAATTTGTATTTGTTGCCGGCTGATTTGTGAGGATTCACCCTGTATATCAAGTTGCTATCCGGGCAGTTCGTTTAACTATTCAGATAGTTCAGCGACCAGAGCCTGCCGTACAAACTCTGGGTTAACCGCAATCACCTTGAGAAAAGCGCGCGCTGCATGGTCGGGTTGATTCCGCCCCTGCTCCCAGTCGCGGACGGCGCCTAACGAAAGGTGAAACGTGCGTGCAAATTGTTCCTGTGTAAGATTAAGCTTGCGACGTAATAGTCGCACGTTCGGTATGCGTCTCGCCCGCGCCAGTTGTTCTTCTGTAGCGGGCAAAGCATCCGGATCTGATAATGCCGCCGCATGTCGTTCAGCGTCTGTCATTTTATCAAACTCACGCCAATCAGTTGCAGGCAAATAGTTTGGATTGAGATTATATTGAATCGTGGTATTTTCTTCGCTCATGTGGTTCTGCTCCCCGCGCTGAGATAATACGAATTCGCTCATTGCGCTCTGTATATGTCACAAACAAAACGCGTCCATCAACCATTCCAATTACATTCCAACGCGATTCTTTATAGTCGCGATCATCTTCAATCTCCAGTAGGAATGGGTCTAAAAAGATTCTGCTCGCAGTGCGGAAGTCGAGGCGATGTTTAGCAATGTTGCGCTGTTCTTTGTCGGCATCCCACTCAAACATAAAAAGATTGTACTGGTTTCCCGTAGTCCTGTCAAGCGCATCGATTCAAACAGCCAATATCGCCAATTTGATGCCATATGAAGCACTACA
>JAWKON010000163.1:0-1901 GCA_041391125.1 Caldilineaceae bacterium | reverse complement strand
TGCCCGAATTTGTGCGCCGCCGGTTGGCGCCGCGCCTGCGGCTAGCCTGGCGGCTGGATGGGCTACGCCAGTTGGCCCATTTAATGTGGCCGCGCGTCATCACGCTGAGCAGCTTTGAGGCGGTGGACCTGGTCTTTATCCGGCTGGCCTCGCAACTGCCGGCGGGCAGCATTTCGGCCTATTATTACGCTATGTTGGTCATGGTGGCCATGCCGCGCTCGCTCTTTTCCACGGCCATTTCCGGCGTCATTTTCCCCACGCTGTCCGAGCAATTCAATGCCGGCGAGCAGAAGGGGCTGAAGCAGACGGTGGTCTATGGCCTGCACGCGGTCATGTCGCTGATTGTGCCGTCGGCGCTGGGGCTGATTGCGCTGGGACCGGACGCCATTACATTTCTGTTTCAGCGCGGCTCGTTTAGTGCGGAGGACGTGACGCTGGTTTACGGGCTGATCGCCATCTTCGGTCTGCGTTTGATTATGGAAACTGCGCAGGACATTCTCTTCCTGCCCTTCTACGCCCACCACGACACACGCACGCCCATGCTGCTCAACCTGGGCTGGATGGCGATCAATCTGCTATTGAGCTTTCTATTGGTGCGGCTGTGGGGCATTTATGGGCTGGCGGCTGCCGCCACTATTGCTTCCACGGCACTGACGCTGGCGCTCTATTTTGTGAGCCGCAACCTGGTTTGGCGGGAAGAGGAGGGGCCGCTCATGCGGCTGCTCGGCTCGATCCTGCTCTCGTGCCTGGCCATGACGGGGGTGATCGTGGCCGTGCAGCGGCTGGCCCTGCCGGTGATCAGCTATTTGGTGCTGGCCATGGGCGCCGGCGGCGCGGTTTATGTGGCCTGCTATTATGTGCTGATCGGGCGGCGCTTGTGGCAGATGCAGAAAAGCGCGCCGGTAGCTGCGGCAGGAAATGTGGCAGATCGACAAAAACGCTAATTTTGCACCCCTCGCACGTCCCCTCTTTGTCTGTACTATGATTTGTGTGATTGTTTGATGTCCTATGATTTCCAGGCGCTATGCGACTGAAAGGAGCGAATAGCCATGGCGCGAAATGTCTGTCTCCCAATCATAGCCCATCATCAAATCACACAAATCATAGTTTAGACCTCCCACCAGCCAAAATAAGAAAAATGGCCTATTGCGTTTTTCACCAAACTTTGTACACTTGATGACAGCACCCCACTGCAACCGCAATCTCTATTCACCGTGAATCCATTTAATTAGGAATTCAAAACAGGAGACCAGAATGAACAAACCATCCATCCAGGTCAGCCGTCGTCATATCTTGCGCGCCTCCGCCTTTGCCGGTCTGGCCGCGGCCACCGGCCTGATCCCCGACATGTTGCGGGCGCGCCGCGCGCCGGCATTGATTGCCCAAGAGGCCGCCCGACCGCAGATCCCCTATGGCGTGGCCAGCGGGGACATTTTGCACGATCGCGCCGTGGTGTGGAGCCGGGCGGATCGACCGGCGCGCATGATCGTGGAGGCGTCCACGTCTGAGAGTATGCGCAACGCCCGCCGCTTTGTGGGCGCGGCGGCATTGGAGGGGACCGACTATACGGCCAAATTCAATTTGCAGAATTTGCCCGCCGGTCAGGAAATTTTCTATCGCATCCAGTTTCAAAGCCTGGAAGACATCCGGCTGCTGAGCGAGCCGGTGATGGGGCGCTTCCGCACGGCGCCGGCCGCCAAGCGCGACATTAGCTTTCTCTGGTCGGGCGATACGGCGGGGCAGGGTTGGGGCATCAACGAAGCGTGGGGCGGTATGCGGATTTATGAGACGATGACCCAGATGGCGCCCGACTTTTTCATCCACTCGGGTGACACAATTTACGCCGACAACCCCATTCAGGCTGAGGTGGAGCTGGCCGATGGGTCCATATGGCAAAATGT
>JAWKON010000162.1:0-1921 GCA_041391125.1 Caldilineaceae bacterium | reverse complement strand
GCTATCGCTGCTGCTGCGCCGCCCACCGGGCCGCGAGGCCTATCCGGGCGACATTTTCTATATTCACGCCCGGCTGTTGGAGCGGGCGACGCGGCTGCGCCCGGAGCACGGCGGCGGTTCGCTGACGGCGCTGCCCATTATCCAAACGCAGGCGCAGGATATGTCGGCTTATATTCCGACCAACCTGATTTCGATTACCGATGGCCAGATTTATCTGTCGCCCAATCTGCTGCAAAAGGCGCTGCTGCCGGCGGTGGATGTGGGCAAGTCTGTCTCGCGCGTGGGCAGCAAGGCGCAACTGCCGGCCTATCGCGCGGTGGCGGGCGATCTGCGGCTGGCCTATGCCCAGTTTGAGGAGATGGAGGTCTTCGCCCGCTTTAGCACCCGGCTGGATGAGGAGACGAAGCACACGTTGGCGCACGGGCGGCGTGTGCGCGAAGTGCTCAAGCAGCCCCAATTTGCGCCCATGTCCGCTTTTGAGCAAGTGGTAGCGCTGCTGGCGGTAACGCAAGGACTGTTTGACCATTTTGGCATGGACAAAGTAGCGTCGGCCACGCAGGCCATTTTGCAAGCCGTGCGCAACGAATTGCCGCTGCTGGGTCAGCGGTTGGAAAGCGGCCAACCTCTAGGTGATGCGAACCGCGAGCTGATTTTGCGTACGGCGCGGCACGCCCTGAGGTCAGTATAAAGGGACGATGTTCATTTTCAATTTAAAATGAAAAATTGAGGGATGATTCATTTGGGCAAGACGATAGGTTTGCAAATGAGGTCAGTGAACGCCGGTTGAGTAGGCTGCGGCAGTATGCAGCCGTATCGAAACCAAGTACACGGGTCGACCCGCTCTGGTTTCGATACGGCCCAAACTACTGGGCCTACTCAACCGCCGCTGGTCCCGCCCAAAAATGTAAACCTAATTCTGAACCATCCTGAAAAAAATCTGCGAAATCTGTCGTTAAAAAGCTTTTTGGTTTCACAGGAGATCACTCTATGGCGGCAGTGGCTGCCCCGGCTATCGACATCAAAGCGCAACCGCGTCGCCGTGTGCGCATCAAGCTGACGCTGGTGGGCGGTCTGCTGCTGCTGGCCATGTTGATTATCGTGGCCATTGCGCCGGCCGCCTTTGCGCCCTACGGCCCCACCGAGTTTGATTACGCCGCCATTTTGCAGGCGCCCAGCGCTGCCCATCCCTTTGGCGCCGACAACTTTGGCCGCGACATCTTTTCGCGCGTCATTTGGGCCACCCGATTGGACCTGCAAATCGCGCTCTTTACGACGCTGATCCCCTTTCTCTTTGGCACCTTTGTCGGCTGTCTCACCGGCTATTATGGCCGCTGGCTGGACGCCATCTTTGGCCGCATTGTGGATGTGGTGGTGGTCTTCCCGTTTCTGATTTTGGTCATTGCCATTGTGGCCTTCTTGGGGCCGGGGCTCACCAATATGTATATAGCCGTCAGCGCGGTGGGCTGGGTGGTCTATGGCCGGCTGGTGCGCGGCGAAATGCTGGTGCAGAAGCAGGTGGAATACACCATGGCGGCGCGCGTCATCGGCTGCACCAATGGCCGCATCATCACCCGCCACCTGCTGCCCAATGTGATTGCCAGCGCCCTCACCTTTTGGATGACCGATATGTCCCTGGGCATTTTATTGGGGGCCAGCCTGGGCTATCTGGGGTTGGGCGCCCAGCCGCCCACCGCCGAGTGGGGCCTCATGGTGGCCGACGGCAAAAACTTTATGACCACCGCCCCCTGGATCTCGACTTTCCCCGGCCTGGCCCTCACCCTGGCCGGCATCACCTTCAGCATGATCGGCGACGGGCTGGGCGATCTGCTGCGGCCGCGGGAGTAGGGATTAGGGAGTAGGGAGTAGGGAGTAGGGATTAGGGAGTAGGAAGTAGGCTAGCGCGACGAGCCGCCTACTCCCT
>JAWKON010000161.1:0-1972 GCA_041391125.1 Caldilineaceae bacterium | reverse complement strand
GCCGGTCACCACTTCGTCGAAAATCAAGATCACGCCATGTTTGCGCGTCTGCGCCCGCAGCGTCTCAAAGAAGCCTGGCCGCGGCAGAATACAGCGCTGCAACGGTTCGACCACCACCGCAGCCAGATCATCGGCATACGCTTCGATGATCTCGGCCGCTTCGCCCGCCGCGTTAAAAGGTGATACCAGCACGTCGCGGCCATAGGCGCTGGGCAGGCCGGCGCTGTCCGGCGTGGCGTGGGGATAGTCGCTGGGTTGGGGCGGTCGTGCGCCAAAGAGCAGCGCATCGCTGACGCCGTGCCAGCCCCCTTCAAAGCGCAGGATCTTGCTGCGGCCGGTGAAGGCGCGCGCCATGCGCACTGCAAATGAAACCGCCTCCGACCCGGTGGTAACAAAGCGGATCTTCTCGCCGCAGGGCGCCGCCTCCACAATCTTTTCGGCCAGCTCAATAATGGGCTGATTCAGCGTAAAGTAGGTCGTGCCTTTGCGCGTCTGCGCCTGCACCGCCTCCACCACCGCCGGGTGACAATGGCCCAGGATCATTGGCCCCGAGCCCATGAGAAAGTCGATGTACTCCTTGCCGTCGCTGTCGAACATCTTGGTTCCCTGCGCGCTGGCAAAGACCATAGCCACATCGGGCGGCAGGTGAAAGGCGCCCAACGTGCCGCCGGCAAAATATTTTTCGGCTTTGGCCAGATATGTTTGTTGATCCATGATGCGCGCCTCCTATTCGCCGCCCTCATCGTAATTTGTAAGCGGTCGATACCAGATGTTGCGGAAGCGCACCAGGTCGCCGTGATCTTGCAGGGCGAGCGGGCCGGTCTCCGGATGGGGTTCATATTCGTGGACATTGCGATGGCCGGTGGGGCCAATCAGCGGCTGATCCAGGTGGACCAATACGCCATTGTGAAAGACCGTCACGGAGGCGGGGCGCACCAGGGCGTCCCCCTCAAAGCGCGGCCCCTTCCAGACGATGTCGTAGCTCTGCCACGCGCCCGGTTGGCGACAGGCGTTGACCAGCGGCGGATATTCGCCGTAAATGGCGGCGGTGGCGCCGTCGGCATAGGTCGGGTTGTCGTAGCAGTCGAGCACCTGAATTTCGTAGCGCCCCATGAGGAAGACGCCGCTGTTGCCCCGGCCTTGCGACTCGCCTTTGACCAGCACCGGAGCCGCCCATTCAATGTGCAGTTGGCAGTCGCCAAAGTGCGTTTTGGATTCGATACCGCCGGCGCCGGGCGCCACTTCCATATAGCCATTTTCGACTTTCCAGGCCGCCGCGCCGTCGCGACCGCTCCAGCCAGACAGATTAGCGCCGTCAAAAAGTACAACGGCATCGGAAGGGGGCAGATGATTCTCGGCGCCCGGCGTAACCACGCGAGGCCGCGGGCGCGCCTTGTCATGGACGCGATAGGGGGAACCGGGAATATAGGGGGTATTATCATAGCCGGGTCGTTCTTGGGTCATGGTCTTTTTGCTTTCTATGATTGGTTGAATATTGGGTGAGCGGTTGAAAGATTGGCGAATTCATGGGGCGCCCCAATCAATCTATTGGCAGTCTAGCACAGGTAATATTTGCGTGCAATCGGCGCGATTCCACAAGAGGCGCCTCCAATTTGGAGACAATAAAGACAGCGGCTTTACATGTTCCTGATTCTACGCTAATTAGAAAGGCAATGGTTTTAACTCACTTGCAACAAAAAAGTGGCGACGCGTCGCCACTTTTTTGTTGCAGTATGCATTTTGGCCGCTGCGGGCCAAACATTTTAGGCTGTTTCGTGTACCGGCAAAACCCAGTTCTTGCGCGGGTAGTGGCACGTATAGCCATACGGATAGCGCACCAGATAATCCTGATGCTCGGGCTCGGCCTCCCAGAAATCGCCCACCGGCTTGACTTCGGTGACCACTTTGCCGGGCCACAGCCCGGAAGCGTTCACGTCGGCGATGGTGCGCAGCGCCTCCTGATGCTGGGCCT
>JAWKON010000160.1:0-1994 GCA_041391125.1 Caldilineaceae bacterium | reverse complement strand
GGGGGTAGCGCCGCATGAATGAAGGGTTGAGACCCACCGAACTCATCAAATCGCCGACGCGTTCATCCAGCTCTTTGCCGCGCGCAATGCGGTGGATGACCAGCGGCTCGCCGATCAGGTCGCGCACGGTCATGCGCGGGTTGAGCGAGCTGAACGGGTCCTGGAAGATCATGCGCATTTCGCGGCGCAGCGGCTTCATCTCCTCCGGGCTCAGTTTGGTCACATCCACGCGTTCGCCATCGGTTTTTTGATACCAAACTTCGCCGCCAGTGGGGTCATAGAGACGCAGGATCGAGCGGCCGGTGGTGGTTTTGCCGCAGCCGCTTTCGCCCACCAGCCCCAACACTTCACCGGCCTGCAACGAAAAGCTGACGCCGTCCACTGCCTTGACGTGACCAACCACGCGCTGGAAGAAGCCGGCATGGATGGGAAAATATTGTTTGAGATTATTGACTTCGAGGATAGTGCCGTTTGTTGAACTCATAGCCTGTCTCGTTATTTATGTGGATGCGGGTAGTTGCAGCGTAACGCCAATCTGTTGCAGCATGGATGGAATGTCAGATGTTGCCCAGATTTCGGCAATACGTCCATCGACAATGCGCAACATGTGGATCCCCATCCATGAAGCGCGCTTGTTGGTGGGCGGGATAAAGCCCCAGAGCGCGCCGGAGTGGGTGGCGGTGGCCGTCCAGCGCAAAGCCACCCGATCCTCAGTGGCAAAAATATCTTCAATCGCGTAATGAATGTCGGGGAAAGCGATCCGCTGGCGGGCGTTCCATTGCATCAAAGCGTCGACGCTGGCGGGCTGGCCTTCATTCATAAAGGTAGGTGGGAAGAAGTCGGTCAATCGGTCAGGGTCGCTTTGGTTCCAGCTCACCTCAACCCATTCGCGCACTAACTGGATATTGGACTCAGGTGTCATAGTGATCCCCTTTGATCTACTATTATATCATGCTGTAGCTCACACATAGCAACGATAACTTACGGTTCATCTACCTGAATCTGTGCCTCTTCCATCACAACCACCGGATCATCCCAGCCCTTCCATTCGGCCAATTGCTGGAACGCTTTGCGATAGAGCACCTGCACTTTGACGGTGGCGATTCCAGCAGCCGGCGCGGCGAAAGCATATTGGCTCACGTCGCTGGACAGGGCCGCCAGCCGCGTATCTTCCATGATCTGCACGGGCCGCCAGATGGCGCCGGTGGGGAACTCGCCGGTCCACTCATCCTGTAGAATTTTGGCGTAGGCGCGTCCGGGTTGTCCGGCATAGTCGCCGGTCCATTCGGGTAAAGTGGGACCGTCCGCCAGCGGCAATAGTTGCTGCTGACCGTCCTGCGCTTCCACCAGCAACATAACGTGGCGCAACGGCGAATCGGTGGGGACGTGATGGCCGGTTTGGTCGTTGGTCACCGTCACGTCAACCACGATTTGGCCATTTTCAATCTGGGCCGTGGCGGTGAGCGTCACCGCATTTTGCAGCACAGATGCGCCAAACATGCGGTGGTTGTGAACCTGGTTCGGATCGCGGATGACGCCGCCGCGCGTGGGATAGGCAAAGTAATTCACGTCGCCGGCGCGCATGTGGCAATCCTGACAGGTCTGGCCATTTTCTGCATCGCTGTATGGGCTTGCCAGCCATTCGCTAAACGAGCTGTAGACCAGCACGCCGCCCTTCACGTCCATATTGCCCACCACCACGCCGCCCAAAATGCCGTAATGGCAACCGGCGCAAAAACGGCTCTCTTCCTGCATGGGCAGATGCACGTCACGCGGTTCCGGAATGTCGGTGCGCGCAATGTCGTCCACCGGGCCAAAAATCAGATCATGCCCGGCGGTGGGGCGGAACATGCGCAGCGAAAGGATGCCGGGCAGATCGGGATAGGGCAGCCCGGTGTCGCGTTGCAAGGCGACCTGCCCAATCTTGTGGCAAAATTCGCATGAAATGTCCTCGGCGGCATCGCTTTTCAAATCCAGCGGGCTCACGCCGCGGT
>JAWKON010000159.1:0-2037 GCA_041391125.1 Caldilineaceae bacterium | reverse complement strand
TGCCAATGAAGAGCAGAAAGAGGGCGTGGATCGACATTTGAAAGCCGGCGCTGTAAAAACGCCAAATATAAATAAAGTCCGATGTAGCGCGCGAGAGCAGATCGCCGGTGCCGTAGCGCTGGCGCGTCTCCTCGTCAAAAAGTAGAAGTCGCTGGAAGAGATCCTGGCTCATGCTGTAGGTGACGCCCGCCGCAATGGCGCCGGTGAGCATGCGCAACATGTAGCGAAAGACCGCCACCACCAGCGACAGTCCAATCAATCCCAGCGCATAGAGCGCCAGGACGCGCAATTGCACGCCGTTGGTGAGCGCATCCACGCCCCAGCCCAGCAGCGTGGGGCTAAACGCACTGGCCCCGGCGCCGATCAGCGCGTAAAGCGTACCCAACAGCAACATCCCGCGATAGGCGCGCATATAGGGAAGCAAAAACTGTAAACCTTGATGCCGCATGGAATTCCTCGAATTCTAGACGGTGGTTACCGCCAACAAAAAATAGAACCCAGGGCAGCCTGGGTTTGGGAACGTCTCTTAATTGTCGCGCCATCGCGATGATTTGTCCAGAGAGCAAAATGGGCGCACAATGGGCAGACGTATTACGTGGTGCGTGGTGCGTGAACCGGTCAAGTAACATGTCGCGTAGCAAGCATCTTTTGTGTAAGGCAGTTTTCCAAACCGCCATGATACGGGAGGCGAGGACGCTTCACTCGTCAACGAGAAACGGCGGGTAACGATATTCGCCCTACAAGACACGAAGCTTGCCATCCATCCTTAACCTGAACCAGTTCACGCACCACGCACCACGCTCCAAATTTCCACCATATAACACCAAACTCACACGGAGACCACCATGCCACGCATCCCACTGGCCGACATGCAGCTTCAATTTAACCGCGTTTTGCAGCGCGAAGGTTTCAATCCCGGCGCCGCCGAGCGTTGCGCCCAGATTTTTGCCGAGAACAGTTTGGTCGGCGTGGCGTCACACGGGCTGAATCGCTTTCCGGGCTTTGTGGAATTTGTGCGGCGCGGGCTGGTGAAACCGGGCGCCAAGCCGACGCTGGAACAGAGCATGGGCGCCTGGGAGCAGTGGAACGGCAACCTGGGTCCCGGCCCGCTCAACGCGTACGCCGCCACCGAGCGCGCGATGGAGTTGGCGCGTCAGTATGGCGTGGGCTGTGTGGGGCTGCGTAACACCAACCACTGGATGCGCGGCGGCTACTTTGGCTGGATGGCGGCCGAGGTTGGTCTGGCGCTGATCAGCTGGACCAACACCAAGCCCAACATGCCGCCGTGGGGCGCCATCGACAGCCACGTGGGCAACAATCCGCTGGTGCTGGCCGTGCCCAAACCTAATGGCCCCGTGGTGCTGGATATGGCCATGAGCCAATACTCCATGGGCCGCATGGAAGGGGCGGCGCGGGCCGGCGCAACGCTGCCGTTGCCCGGCGGTTTTGACAGCCAGGGCAACCTATCCACCGACCCCGGCGCCATTTTGGCCGCCGACCGGGCGCTCCCCATTGGCTATTGGAAGGGCTCGGGGCTGGCGCTGCTGCTGGATCTGGCAGCGGCGCTGCTGGCGGGCGGGCTGACCACCCATGAAATCGGTCAACAGGAGACCGAGTATGGCGTGTCGCAAGTCTTTATTGCGTTTGACGTGACGCGGGCGGGCGGTGCGGCGCTGGTCCACCGGGCCGTGGAGGAGGCCATTGCCGATCTGCACGCGGCTATTCCGGTGGAGGAGGGGGATACCGTTCTTTATCCGGGCGAACGGGCGCTGCACACGCGAGCGGAAAATCTGGAAAAGGGGATTCCGGTGGAGCCGGCGATTTGGCAGAGCATATTGGAAATGTGAGGCGTAGTGCGTGGTGCGTGAACCGGTTGAGATTCTTGAGGGGCGGCGAGTTGCTATCTCGTAGGGCGGGTATCCTGACCCGCCGTCTCCTGTCGACGAGTGAAATATCTTCGTTTCCGACGCGATGGCGGTTTGGAAAACCACCCTACGTAAAAGTTCCTTGCCAGGCGACCAAATACTGGACCGGTTC
>JAWKON010000158.1:0-2049 GCA_041391125.1 Caldilineaceae bacterium | reverse complement strand
CCGCTGGGCGAATCCATGCGCTTTGTGGATAGTGCGCTGCTCTTTTTGATTGTGGACCAAAATGGTGGCGTGACGCTTTCCACCAAAGATCCCAATGCGGTCAACCCCATGGGTTCGCTGATGATAGAGGCGGAATCGCATGAAGTCCATGCCGCCGGCGTCAACGCGCCCAATGGCGACCCCTGTTTTACCGTGCATGGCGTTTTCCAGCGCATTGAGCGCACGCCCACACGAAATGGTTACGTAACGGGCGCGCCGGTGCCGGTGCGTTCGGCGCTGGTGGAGATGCGCGAGGAGGATACGTTTTTTGACGATTCGTACGGTGAGACAATCACGGACGATCAGGGCCGCTACTCCTTTAGCTTTTGCGACGATGATGGCCTTTTTGATGATGAGTTGGAACTCTATGTGCGCCTGCACGCCGTCATCCAGGATAATCAGGGCCACGATATTGCCGAGGTGCAGGAAGATGGGCTGATTCCGCCCGAGGATGTGTACGAGTTTGACAGCCCGGTCTGGGAGTCCGCAGGCGGCAATTATGAGAAAAACTATGATCTCACGATGGAGCAGAGCGGCATTATGAACATTGCCGACGCCATTCTCGACGCCTGGACCTTTTGGAACAACAATGGCGGCGCCGTGGGTGATGACGCCATCTTCGACTATCAAGCCGAGGTCAACTGGGAGGCTGGGGACGATGACGACAAGTCGTTTTACAACGGCTATGTGTGGGACGAGATCACGATTGCTGACGGCCCATCCGACCCCGACCAGTGGGACGACAGCGTGATCATCCACGAATGGAACCACCAGGCCGACGACAATTACGGCTGTGACGATTCCCCGGGCGGCGACCATTCGTCCAGCCAAAACTTGGGCGATCTGGAGCTGGCCTGGTCCGAGGGCTATGCCAACTATTACCAGAGCGCCGTGCGCAACGCCATGGGCCGCACCGACGGCAACTGGTATCTGGACGGCGATGCCATGGGCAACATGGGCGGCTATGACCTGGAGACGCGCGACACCTTTAGCAGCACGCTCAACACGTCCTACAACGAAGCCGCCATTGCCGCCATGTTGTGGGATCTGGAGGACACGACCAACGACAATCAGGATCGCACCGGCTTTGGCCCAGCCATGCTGCAACAGGTCTTTACCGACCCTGCCTTTTCCGACAATGGCGACATCTTTGACGACACCTGCACCGCCTTTGTCTATCTCTGGTCGTGGGCCGATACGGGCAAGCCGACCACCGGCGGCGTAGGCGCCATTGTGCAGCAGAACATCGGTATTCGCCCTGGCTTTTTGAGCGTGGCGGCGGCTTCGGCGGCTTCGACAAGCTCAGCCACCGCAGCCGCGCGCCCGTTGACTGAGCCTGTCGAAGTCAACAACTCTGCTGAACCTGCGGCGCTGGCTTCGACGGCTGCGACAGGCTCAGCTGCCAGCGGCGTGCCTGTGGGCGGCGCGCCGGAGGATTTCCGTTGGTGGAAAAATCTGACCTGGGTGGTGGACAACAGCGCCAGCATGGCGGACAGCAACAAGATCGGCGCGGTCAAAACGGTGATGAAAGAGCAGGTCAACGATCTGGCCGATGCGCCCAAAGGGACCGAGTTTAACATTTACACCTTTAACAACACAAGCGCTACCGTGCAGCAACCGGCTGGTCTCAAATTTTATGCCGACGTGGTCAACCCGGCCATCGACGGGCTGACCACCATTTCTGCGCCCGATGGCGATTGCGCGGTGGGGGCGCTCAGCGCCATAACGCAGGCCGCCCAGCGTCAAAAGGGCGGCGACATCTGGCTCTACACCGACCGCGCTTCCACGCTGTCGCCCACTATTGAGAACGCCAAACAACTGCTCAACGCCAAACAGATCAAGGGCTCATTTGCCATGCTGGGCGGCTGTGCGGCCGTGTTGCCCGCCAAGATGAGCGACGTGACCGGCGGCGAGATCTCCTATTTGGGCAAGGCGGCGAACGGCAGCCAATCTACCGGCATTGTGCCCTATCTGCTCACCGCATTGGGCAGCGGCGGCCAGTTTATTTAC
>JAWKON010000157.1:0-2067 GCA_041391125.1 Caldilineaceae bacterium | reverse complement strand
GAAGCATACCCCGCGGGCGCCTGTGGCTGTTGACGGCGCTGATGGCGCTGCTGATCTGGCTGCCGCGCGGGCTGGCGCTGGATCGTTTTGTGACGGCGGATGAACATGCCTGGCTGGCGCGGTCGGGCAATTTTTATCGCGCGCTGGTGCTGGGCGATTATGCCGCCACCTTTCAGCGCTATCATCCGGGCGTGACGGTGACGTGGGCGGGGCTGTTTGGCTATTTGTGGCGCTATCCGGCTTACCCCACCGAAGCACCGCGCGAATTTGGCTGGCTGACCGAGGAGATCGAGCCCTTTTTACGCAGCAAGGGCATTGAGCCGATTGAGATGTTGGCCGCCGGGCGCACCTTTATTGTGCTCTTTATTACGCTAGCGCTATTGGCGAGCTTTGGATTGGCCGTGCGCCTACTGGGTTGGCAGTCTGCCAGCCTGGGCATGTTGCTCATTGCGCTCGACCCATTCCACGTGGGACTGTCGCGGCTGATGCATTTGGATGGCCTGCTCAGCAGCTTTGCGCTGCTGTCCGTGTTGGCCTTTCTCCAATTCACCGCCACCCGACGCACCGCCACGCTCCTCCTCTCCAGCCTGGGTGCAGGCTTGGCGTGGCTGACGCGATCGCCGGGCATTTTTCTGGTCCCGTTTATGGCGCTTATTGCGTTTAAGGAATATGTGGGATTTACGATGTACGATGTACGATTTACGAAAAGATCTCGTCGACGAAGTGACCTCGTAAATCGTACATCTGAGATCGTACATTCCCTTTCATTTCGCCAGTGGTTTCAGCTCATGCTCCTGTGGGGCTTCATCGCCGCCGCTATCTTCTTCCTGCTCTGGCCAGCCATGTGGGTGGACCCGGTGGGCAGCTTGCGGCAGATGGCCCAGGCGGCGGGGGAGGCGGCGGCGGAAGGGCATCTGAAGCCGACGTTTTACAATGGACAAATTTACAGCGGCGATCCAGGGTTGAGTTTTTACGCGGTGACGTACCTATGGCGGACAACGCCGTTGGTGTTGATTGGGCTGGGATTGACGGTGATTGGATGGATCGCACGGTGGGGACCATTCGGCCAGCAAACTGTGCGCAAGACGTGCTATTATTTACTGCTTTTTGCGCTGGGCTATGGGCTCTTTATTTCGCTGGGCGCCAAAAAGTTTGACCGCTATTTGCTGCCGGCGTATCCGCCGCTGGCGTTGGTGGCAGGGACGGGGTGGGCGGCGTTGGTGGAATGGGTGGCCGGATTGATGATGCATGGACCGGAAAAGCACACAATTCAGAGCAATGGTGGGGCTTCTGTGCTTGATGGAGATGACGGGCGGATTTCCCAACCCTCCCTACTAACGATGACCGTAGCTGGGGTAATATTCGTTGCGCAGGCGGCGCCGCTCTTTTCAACTTTTCCATATTATTTGAGCTATTATGATCCGCTGATGGGCGGGGCCGCGGCAGCGCCCAATGTGATGCAAATTGGTTGGGGCGAGGGGGCGGACGCGGCGGCGCGCTGGTTAGCGCGGGAGGCCGCGGACGAGGATGTTGATGCACAGGCGTTAAAGGTGGCCACGGCCTATACCAACGGGCCGTTTTCGTACTTTTTCCCTGGTGAATCGCTGCCCATCTATTTTTGGCACGAGGCCGATTTTGCCGTGCTCTATCGACAGGATTTTCAGCGACGACTGCCGGCGCCGCGGCAGATTGCCTTTTTTGAGCAGATCGCGCCAGTCTATACGGTGCAGCTCAACGGCATTGACTACGCGCAGGTTTATGATTTGCGCGCAGGCGTGCTGCCGGACTATGTGACCGATTGGCGCATAAACGCGCAGCCGGTGATACGGCTGGTGTCGTACCAATTCCCCTCCAGCGTGGTGGCGCCGGGCGAAGCGCTGCCGGTGACGCTTTATTTGCTGGGGCTAGCGCCAATGCCTGAAAATGTGAGTATTGTGCTGCGGCTGGTGGGGGCAGACGGCGCCGAAATTGCCCGCGACGAGGGCTGGCCGTGGGGGTCGCCCACCAGCACCTGGCGGCCGGGCGATGTGTGGCCCGATGGCCACCTGTTGACCATTCCGCCCAATA
>JAWKON010000156.1:0-2077 GCA_041391125.1 Caldilineaceae bacterium | reverse complement strand
ATTGTCTTCAAAGGATGCCTCTATTTTATCAACTGCCGGATTCACAAGCGCAAAGTTGATAAACATGACCAGATAGCTGTTGCGTTCTGCCGTGGGATGCGCGCCGATGTACGTGCCGCCAAAGAGCCGCTCAAATTGCTCCTGCCGGTTGACATCGTAGTAGTGCTGCAAGGTCGAAAGCCACAACGTTTTGCCAAAACGCCGCGGGCGAATGAGGAATACAAAATAGGGTTGCGCTTCCAACACAGGGATAAAGCGCGTCTTGTCGACATAATAAGAGTTGTCGGTGCGCATCCGGCCAAAGTCGGCGGAACCGTAGGGGATGCGTTTGGCGATTGGTCTGCTCATGTGCTCATTCTAGCCCATCACAGGTAATTCGTCCAAGAGTGTTGCGGATCGTAGCCAAAGGCCTTTTGGGCCTTGCGACAGTTGATGAAGGATTCCCGGCTGCCAAAATCCGGCGGCAAGGTTTTGGCCAGTCCCGGCGGGCAGAATTTCTCCACCAGTTCACGCGACTCCTCTTGGGCGCGGTGATCGGCGGCGCTCAGCAGATATACATCGTGCGTCGGCAGATGGGCGCGGGCATCCAGGATCTGGCGGTGGGCGCGGGCCACATCTTCATAGGCGATATATTGCCAGAGCCCGTTGTCCCATTGGGTGGCGGGCTGCATCTTCTGGGCCAACGCCTGCATTTGGTCGGCGGTGTGCATCCAGCCGGGGCGCGTCGAGATGGTCTGGATGCCGTGGGCGCGCGTGAACCAGGCCATCATCAGATCGTCGGCGCATTTGGTAAAGGTGTAAGAGTTGGTCGGGATCGCATCGGGATGGTCATCATCCAGCGGCAAATAGCGATAGGCGCCGTCGCGGTCGAGGACCGGCACATTCGAACCGGTGAAGATCACGGTTTCCACCTGGTTTTCGACCGCCGCCATCATCGTATAGTAGAGCCCCATAATGTTGACCTGCATGGTGGCGTCAAAGGGGCGCTGGCGTTCGCGGGGTGAGGGGGTCGGCGCATCGGTGGCATAGGGGATGGCGCCAACCGCCACAATCACTTGTGGCTTGACGGCGGCCATCAGCTTTTGGCACTCGTCAAAGCGGGTCAGATCGGCCTGGATAAAGGGGACATTGTGTGGATTCTCGGCTAACGGACGCGGCGCGGTTACGGTTAATTCGAGGTCGGTAAATTCGGGGATCATATATTGGCCCAGCCGACCAGTGGCGCCAGTCATGAGTAGACGCATAATATTTCTCCTGCCCTAAAAATGGCTACAAAGAACACAAAAATCACAAAAGGCTCACGGTTTTTCATTTCCCCTGGCAGGCTATCGGAGAGAAGAATTTTGTACGCAGATTTGGCGGATTTACGCGGATTTTTGGTTGTGTTTACCCTAAAATCCGCGTTTATCAGCGTAAATCCGCGTACAAAATTTCATTTTCCGGCTCTCCCCGACGAGCTGCTAGCGCATGGTGATACACATTGTTCTATACAGCAATTGGCGTAAAGGTGCTCGTTAACGTCTGCGTCTGACCGGTCTCGGCGGCGCGGTAACCGGCCTCGATGATCTCGATGACATGGCGGGCGTGGTCAGCGGTCACAATGCTCTCTTCGCCGGTGCGCATCCAATGAACCAATTCCATAATGTCAGCATAAACATGCGCTTCGGGCAGTTCCGGATGAAGCGGGCAGATGGCGGGGCCAACCGGCAGCGGTGGCGCTTGGGCGGCGTCGATCACTTCGCCGTTGAGGAGATAGTCGCGGCTGTCCGCGGATCGCGTGATGCTGCCTTCCGTGCCAAAGATGGCCAAACTGCCCCACGGCAGCAGATTGCCGGCGGCCGCTCCATAGACGAAAGCAAAGCGAGCCCCGCCAAAATCAAGCATCGTGAAGGTATTGTCATCCATATCGCACGCTACCATTTCGCCACGGAAGGTGCGCTTCGGGAAACGCAGGCCGGACATGGCGGTCACTCGCTGGGCTGGCCCCAGGATGCCGGTCAGCGTGTGCAGGCTGTAGACGGTCATATCGTTCTTGGGCCCGCCGCCGGGGCGCCGGAAATACCAGCTTGGGTTGATA
>JAWKON010000155.1:0-2091 GCA_041391125.1 Caldilineaceae bacterium | reverse complement strand
GCCAAGGTTCTGCATAGTTTGAAAGTTTTCCGGGCCAGTGCAACGCACGCTAGCGTCCCTTGCGTCGTTAGCGTCTTTTGCGTTCAAAAATCATTGTGTTTGACTCAAGGAGTTTTCATGTCTGACTTTCCCTAAACTGACCAAAACCTCGTGGTGCGCCTGCCTAAGCGCGGCGCCTATGACAAAGAGACCATTTACGCCATTGTGGATGCTTCACTGATCTGCCACGTGGGGCTGATCCAGGACGGCAAGCCGTTTGTCATCCCCACGCTGCACGCCCGCGATGGCGACAATCTGCTGCTGCACGGCTCGGCGGCCAGCCGCATGATCAAACACGCCGGCGCCGGCCACGATCTGTGCATCACCATTACGCTGGTGGATGGGCTGGTGCTGGCGCGCTCGGTCTTTCACCATTCGGCCAACTATCGCTCGGCGGTGCTCTTTGGCCAAGGCCACATGGCGGACGCGGCGGAAAAAAACCGTTATCTCAAAATTTTCACCGACAAGCTCATCCCCGGTCGCTGGGATGACGCCCGCCAGCCCACCGAACTCGAACTCAAGGCCACGTCGGTGGTGGTCATGCCCATTGCGTCGGCCTCGGCCAAGGTGCGCGTCGGCCCGCCGGGTGATGATGACGAGGATTACGCGCTGCCGGTATGGGCGGGCGTGCTGCCCATGCAGACGCAGTGGGGTGCGCCGGTGGCCGATCCGCTGCTGCGTGCAGGAATTGATTTGCCAGACTATGTAAAGGAATATATCCAATGAGCCAATCTATCAAAATCGGCATGTTGAGCTTTGCGCACGGTCATGCCGTCTCGTATGCGGCCAATCTGCGCACGCTCGGCAATGTGGAAATCACCGGCATTTATGATGACAACGCGCCGCGCGGCCAGCAAATGGCCGAGCGCTTTGCCACTACTTATTTTGCATCGGCAGATGCGCTGCTGGCGCAGGGGCTGGATGGCGCCATTATCTGCGCCGAAAACGCCAACCATCGCCCGCTGGTGGAGCAGGCGGCGGGGCGCACCCCGTACATCCTATGCGAAAAGCCCATTGCCACCACCCTGGCCGACGCCCAAGCCATGATCGACATCTGCGCGCAGACCAATACGCAGTTGCAGATTGCCTTCCCCGTGCGCTATTCGCCGCCGGTGCAACAGCTCAAGCAGATGCTGGATGCGGGCAAGCTGGGGCGCGTTTACGCCGCCAAATGCACCAATCATGGCTCTATGCCCGGCGGCTGGTTTGTGGACAAGACGCTCTCCGGCGGCGGTGCGGTCATCGATCATACGGTGCATGTGATCGATCTGCTGCGCTGGTTCTGGGGCGCCGAGGTGACCGAAGTTTACGCCGAGATTGGCGAGAATCTGCTGCACCCCGACCTGGGCATTGACGACGCCGGCATGCTCTCATTTACGCTGGCCAATGGCGTCTACGGCACGTTGGACACAAGCTGGTCGCGGCCGGGTGCGTACCCCACTTGGGGTGATGTCAAGCTGGAAGTGGTGGGCGAGCAGGGCGCGGTGCAGGTGGATGCGTTTGAGCAGCACGTGGCGCTCAGCTCGGAGAAGACGGGCAAAACCCAGTGGGTCAACTGGGGCAGCAACATGGACCTGGGGCTGGTGCGCGACTTTGTGGACGCCATCCGCACCCGCCGCCTGCCGTCGATCACCGGTGAAGATGGGCTGCGGGCGCTGGAGGTGGCGCTGGCGGCCTATCGCTCGGCGGAAATGGGGCGGCCGGTGCATTTGCCTTTATGATGCGTCTCAAATATGATTGGGCTGGGATAACTATGATAGCTGTTCGATGACCCGTAGATTGTAAACACGGATAGGGGGAACACGGATATAAAAACTAATGAAATCTGTGTTCTTCCCATCCGTGTTCACAAAATTTGTTCTGTTTATGCAGTTCTTCTGCGGCGCTAGGTGATTCAGCAGCGGTGAAGAGTTGTGAGGATACTATGTCACAATTAGTGATTGATCTACCTGAGAGTTTGGAACAGCAAATTCGGGCCCAAGGAATTTCGCAGAATCAACTGCGAAAAGTAATTGCCTATCTGCTTGAGTTGTATCTGAAGGTCGACAAGTC
>JAWKON010000154.1:0-2126 GCA_041391125.1 Caldilineaceae bacterium | reverse complement strand
CGACGGGCGCCACACCGGCACCGGCGGCGGCAACCACGTAACGCTGGGCGCCGCCCGCGCTGCCGACAGCCCCTTCCTGCGCCGCCCCGATCTGCTGCGCAGCCTGGTCACCTATTGGCAGCACCATCCGGGGCTGTCGTATCTCTTTGCCGGCATGTTTATCGGCCCCACCAGCCAGGCCCCGCGCGTGGACGAAGGCCGCGATGACCGACTTTACGAACTCGAAATCGCCTTTGCCCAAATCCCGGCGCCGGGCCAACCCTGTCCGCCCTGGCTGGTGGACCGGGTGCTGCGCAATCTGCTGGTCGACATTACCGGCAACACCCACCGCGCTGAGTTCTGCATCGACAAACTCTACTCGCCCGATTCGGCCAGCGGCCGCCTGGGGCTGGTCGAGTTCCGCGCCTTCGACATGCCGCCCCACGCCCGCATGAGCCTGACCCAACTGCTGCTCATCCGCACGCTGACCGCCCACTTTTGGCAGCGGCCCTATCACCACAAGCTGGTGCGCTGGGGCACCGAACTGCATGACCGCTTCCTGCTGCCCCACTACGTGGAAGCCGATCTGCGCGAGATTGTGGCCGAGCTGCAAGCAGCCGGTTATCCCTTCCAGTTTGCCTGGCTGGACCCGTTCTTTGAATTTCGTTTCCCGCGTTTTGGCACGGCCCGCATCGGCGACATTGAACTGGAGCTGCGCATGGCCATTGAGCCGTGGCACGTGCTGGGCGAAGAGGTGACCAGCCAAGGCACGGCGCGCTACGTCGATTCCTCGGTGGAGCGCATCCAGATCAAGGTGCGCGGGCTGACCGAATCGCGCCACATTATCACCTGTAACGGGCGCCGCGTACCGCTGCGCAGCACCGGCGTGCATGGCGAATATGTGTGCGGCGTGCGCTACCAGGCCTGGCAACCGCCGTCGGCGCTGCACCCCACCATCAGCGTGCAGGCCCCGCTGGTCTTCGACGTGGTGGATGTACGGGCGCGCCGCGCCATTGGTGGCTGCACCTATCACGTAGTGCATCCGGGCGGGCGCTCCTACGAGGACATCCCGGTCAACGCCAACGTGGCCGAGGGGCGCCGCATCTCGCGCTTCTGGGAGTATGGCCACACGCCCGGCAACGCACCGGTCAGCGCGCCGGTGCTGCCCACTACGCCGCCGCCCGCCCGGCGTACATTTGCCGCGCAGGGGAGTGCGGTTGGGCCGGCGAGCATTCCGGTGGTGGAGATCAACGCGGAGTTTCCGCATACGTTGGATTTGCGGCGGTAAAAGCGATCCAACAGCCTTTGGAAACGTCTTTTCAACTACAGGTCATTGCCGCAGAGATATCAGATAGATTTTGCGCGACATGTTTATAGGGTGATTCGTTTGCATCAGCTACATTGGTCTCGGTAATGCCGAACGCCACATTCAGTTGCACCAGGATGGCGTGGCCGCTAACATCCCAAACCAACTGATTCCCAAGCGGGCGATGGACGATGAATCGCGCGGTTCCTGGGGTCAACTGGAATGGATGTTCGGCACCGACTTTATCAGGACAATAATCTCAACAAACGGTGAGCCTATGCCACAGGTACGGGGTTGGTCGCGCTTAAATGGGCAACAGGAATCGACAACAGCTTCTCCGGCTGTCTCTTACCAGTTGCAACTGCATGGACTGTGTGTAGAATCTCGGCATCATAGTAACGGTTGCCACATTGATCACAAACGCCAATGGTGATGTTTTCCAAGATGACGAATCCTAGCTTGTGCTTAAATGCCTCTCGCTCCACTCGCTTAGGTCGTACTGTACCATTGCAACACTCACACTGATATCCGTACATATTTATTCACCCTATAATTCAGTAATCTCGTAGACGGTGATGATCAAATAGCGTCCCGTCGCTACGAAACGACCAACCACACCGACCGGCGTCTCTCCATCGACAGCCTTTCCTTCAACAACGTATTTCGTTCCTCTCGGATCATCCCGCTCAATTCTACCAACACGTCCATTGAGTATGGCCCGTTCGATATCTTCAATATCGAGATCATCTTCGGCCATCTCTTCCATTGCATGACCTGACATATCATACTGACGAAGTCTTATTTTTTCGCGAATGCGCTCAATGTTGCTTCTTGGCATCGA
>JAWKON010000153.1:0-2227 GCA_041391125.1 Caldilineaceae bacterium | reverse complement strand
GCGGAATTGTAATGTGCAAAAACTTGTGCCAGCCGCCGGCGCCATCCACATCGGCCGCTTCGTAATAGTCATTGGGGATGCTCTGCAGCCCGGCCAAAAAGAGAATCATGGTCGAGCCCAGCCCCAACCAGACCGACATGCCCATAATCGATGGCATGGCCATGCTGGTTGATTGCAAGAAGCCGTACGGCCCCAGCCCCACAAAGCTCAAAATGTAGTTGAAGATGCCCAGGTCTTTATTATAGAGCAACTTCCACATCAGCGAAACCACCACCACCGATGTGACCGCCGGCATGTAGTAAATCGTGCGCAGCGCTCGAATGCCGCGCAGCGGGCGGTTCAGCGCCATGGCCAGGGCTAGCGAGAGCGCCATGCCAATGGGGATCTGGAACAGATAAATAATGGTGTTCTGCATGGCGTTCCAGAAGACGCCATCATCCCAAATCTGCTGGAAATTGTGAAAGCCCACATAGGGCTTGGCGGGTGTCAGCACGCTCCATTTGTGGAAGCTGAGATAGCCCGCAAAGAGCGCCGGTCCCAACTGCCACCAGACCAGCCAAACCACCGCCGGCAGAATAAACATGTAGCCGGTTATCAGCCGCCGCAGCAGCAGCGGTTTGTCCACGTTGAGCAGCACCATCAGCACAATGCTGGCCAACACAAAGGCCGAAGCCACCATAGCCAGCCCAAAGCCCTGCAAGCCGCGCAGCACGTTGGACCAGGTGGTGCTGGTCTGCGCAATGACCATGCGCCACGGGTTGCCGTCGGCAATGTTGAGCCCAAAGAGCGTCAACTTGCCCGGATTCCAGCCCACTTTTTGCAGATAGCTGGCCTGGCCGTTCTGTTCCACTTCGTTCTCAATGGCGTCGTCAAAAAGCAGCGTCTCGATCTCGCGCTCCACCAGCGTGGTGACCACCAGGTCGCGTCCGTTGACCAGCGTGAGATCGGCTTCGGTCAGATCGGTGATGTTGGGCAGCAGCTTATTCATGCGCACGCCCACAAAGGCGGCGCCACCGTCGGCGGTATTCTGTCGACCGGCCAGCAGCACGGTTTTGCCGGTCTGCACCACGCCCACCTGCCCAGGCGCAATGGCCGTCAGCGCCTGGACCGCATCGGCATTCAGCTCTTCCACCCCGGCCTGCGTCACCGCGTCACCATTTTCCACTACGGCAAAATCGGCGCCGTGGGCCAGCCGCAGCCGCTGCGCCAACTGTGCCGGTGGTGCATCCGCGGTGGTGGGCGCCAGCGTTTGGGTCGTATCGGCGCCGGTAAATTGGTTGACGCGTTCCACAGTCTGCTCAATGCTAGGGATGATCAAATCCTTGGCAATCTGGCTCGTGCGTCGGTCCAGTTGGGCCGAGCGGTTGCTGGTCTCCACCAAAATATAGCCCGCCGCCAGGAACATAGGCAGCAGCGCCGCCAGCGTGATCAAGCTCATGCGCCACTTGGCGGCCTGGCGCACGCGATGCGGCATGCCCTGCTGATTGGCCAAATAGGTGCGCAGCGTGCGCTGCAACATCAACGCACCGGCTCCGGCAGCCAGCGTGGCAATCAGCGCCGCCGTCCAGAAATTGCCTGTGGGCAACAGTTGGCTTATCTGGCGCACCGGCTCCACCAGCGCCAAATAGCCGCTGTAGCTAATGGCGGCAAAATCGGGAAAGGCGAAGACGCTCACCACCTGGCCGCCCTGCCCGTTGACCGTCTGGATGGCTTTGGGAAGCTGGCCGGCCGCCACCTCATTCATCCAAGATTGAGTCAAGTGCGGCGGGTCGCTGACCAAAGTTGGGTTGGAGCTGATCAGCGGCGTTTGTTCCGCATAGGAATAGAATGTGACATCGCGTCCGGCCAGTTGGGCTAGTTCGGCCACTACCGCATCATCGATGGGGCGCTGCACCACTACATTGCCGCCACCCAGATCCGGCTCTACCGGCGCCATGCTCATCCAAAAGGGCTGGCCATTCTCCTGCCAGAAATCGGCTGCCGGTTGACCAATGGCAGGGGCAAAGGCAAAGAGCTTGGAGGCCGTCGGATCGCCAATTTTGGCCGCTCTATTCAGCTCGGCGCGCACCGTTTTTTCGCCATCGATCCAGGCCACATAGCCCGTTGCATCGCCCAGCCCGACCGCCTGCGCAAGCTGGGCAAAATCGGCATCCGCGGCCAGCGGCGCCCGTTGCGCCAACATGGCCGCCTGCGCACTGATCTGCTGGCGCTGGTCCAAGTGCCACCA
>JAWKON010000152.1:0-2265 GCA_041391125.1 Caldilineaceae bacterium | reverse complement strand
TACCACTGGGGGGGCAGCGATCAGTGGAACGAATTTGTGGGCGTCACGCTCAATGAGCAGGCCCAGGAACTGTACAACGTGACCATCAACCCGGTCCACGTCAACGACACCGTCGAAGTGGTCAACAAGGTGCTGGGCGAGGCCGAGGCCGGTCGCAACAGCGACGGCTCGGTGGACATAATCTGGATCAACGCCGAGAATTTTATTACGCTGCAGCAGGCCGATTTGATGTTTGGCCCCTATACGGATGCGCTGCCCAACGTAGAATATATTGACACCAGCAGCGGCTACTATAATTATGATGCCGGCCGCGCCATCAATGGGCAGGAATCGCTGTGGGGCACGTCGCAAATGGTCATCGAGTATGATAGCGCCGTGGTCGATCCGCCCACCAATATTGACGACTTTTTCCGCTACGTGTGTAACAATCCGGGCAAATTCACCTATCCAGCGCCGCCCGATTTTACCGGCACCGGCTTTATCACCACGCTGCTCTATCACTACACGGGCCAGACCGATCTGTGGCTCGGCGCGCCCGCGGATGTGCAGGCTAAATTTGATGAGCTGTCTCCCGCCCTGTGGGAAGCACTTAACGACATTAAGCCCTGTCTGTGGCGCAACGGCGAAACCTACCCCAATGACTTGACCGAACTGCGCGAGCTGGTGAAAAATGGCGAAATCGCCTTTGCCATGACCTTTGGCTACGGCGACACTACGAATCTGATTGCCGACGGCGTCTATCCCGCAACCATGCGTACCATGATGTTCGACACCGGCACCGTGGCCAATGCGCACTATGTGGCCATCCCTTTTAATTCGCCGCACAAAGCCGCCGCCATGGTCATCGCCAACTTGATCCAGTCACCCGAAAATCAGCTCGCCCTCATGCGCGACGTGGGTGGTACGCCCGCTGTGGTCGTTGCGCGGTTGCCCCAGGAAATTCAAGATGAATTTGCCGCCCTGGATCTGGGTCCCGCCGCCTTTCCGCTCGATCAATTCAAACCCGCGCTGCCGCAGCTCGGCGACATGCAGCCGGTGTTGGAGCAGGCGTGGCGTGCGAATGTGTTGGAGAAATAATGACAAGGTGACAAAGTGACCGGGTGACAAGGTGACAAGGTGACCGGGTGACAAGGTGACCGGGTGACCGGGTGACCGGGTGACCGGGGGGGTATGGCTGCTCGCAATAGCGCTTTCGGAAGATAGCTCCTCTATACCCGACGAGATCGTCGACGAATCGTAAATCGTAAATCGTAAATCGTAAATTTTCTTCCGCGCTGCCACCAACCGCGCCGCCGCATACACCCCCGCCACCAGCAGCGTGTAGTAGATCAGCTCCGGGTGGCCGGCCAGGATCATGACGCCGATGATGGCGGCGCCGGCTATGATGTATGGAATGGGGCGAAAGCTCTGTGTGCCCTTGGCTTCCTGCTTGCGGATGATCAGCTCGATGAGGGCCAGCAACAGGGGCAGCCAGACCGCGGCCGCAATAAACATGGTGAAGACGACGCTGACGATCAGGAAGCCGGAGAACATAAAAACCACGCCGCTCAAGAGCGCCGACGTGGGCCGCAGCCGCAGCGTGCGGGCCAGTAGATACATGTTGATGCCGGCCAGCCCAATTTGCAGCGCGGTGAACCAGCCATAGGCCGCCTCTAGCGGCAGGATGTAAAAGAGGATGCTGAGTGGGTAAAAGGTGCTGGCCTGGCCGGCGGCCAAAAAGGGCAGCCCGGTGAAGATTTGCGGATTCCACAGCGGCAGTTGCCCCTCCGCAAATGTGCGGTTGATGTGCAGTTTCCAGACCGCGTTTTCTAACACCAAATCCGAGAGCAAATTGTTGTGCGGGATAAGCCCTGGCTGCAGGCTGCGCCACGGTTCAAAGCTATATAGATTGTCGTAGGGAAGCAGCGTGCGACCGGTCAAAGCGGGGAAGAGAACCGGGCCAAACCACAATAGAGGCAGAACAAACAGGATCAGCAGCGCCAGCAAGTCGCTGCGATGGTGCCGTATACGGGACATATGCTAGCTTTCAGCCTGAAACCGGTTTCCAGATGTGTTAGTCGTGGGCGTCGTCAGTTCCTCGGTTGAACCGGTCTGCCGCAGCGCCGCCGCCGACAAACGCCGATAGCGCCAGCCAATTTGCCACGTGCGCCAGGCCGACTCCAGTTTGACCGGGATATCCAACTTGCTTTTGCCAATGCGCCGGTCTTCAAAGTGAATGGGCAGTTCGATAATGCGGTAGCCCAGTTTTTCCGAAAGACAGGCCAT
>JAWKON010000151.1:0-2452 GCA_041391125.1 Caldilineaceae bacterium | reverse complement strand
TCAAACTATACTGTGGTTTGGGGAAATTGTCAAACAGATAGGACGTATTAACTATCCAGCGCAGCCGCGCCTCAAATCGACAAGCGTAGCGGGTCGCGAGTTGCGGGTGGCGAGTTACGGGTTGGTGAAATTTGTTCTGTTTATAAAGATTTTTCGTTACCAACATATCAGATCAATCACTGCCCGCCAGACGAATCACATATTCCAGCGCATCACGCATGCTGCCTGCATCCGCCACACCTTGCCCGGCAATATCAAACGCCGTGCCGTGTGCCGTCGTACCGCAGACCACCGGCAGCCCCATAAAGAGCGTGGTCCCCGACCGGCTGGGCTGCAATTTGCGCGCAATATTGGCCTGATCGTGGTACATGCAGACCACACCGTCAAACTCGCCGGCTTGCGTGCGCACAAACACAGCATCTGCCGGAATCGGCCCCTCGGCGTTAATATCATCCTGCTGGGCGGCGCGTACGGCTGGCGCAATCTCGTCGATCTCCTCACGGCCAAAGAGGCCGCTCTCGCCCGCATGAGGATTCAACGCCGCCACCGCAATCCGCGGCTCCGCAAACCCCACGCGCACCAACACATTATATAATTTGCGCGTGCGGTCCAAAATGCGATCTTGGCGAATGTGTTCGGCAATCTCCTTAAACGGAATGTGCTCGGTCACCGTCACCGTCCACATGGCGCTCGTCACCCCCACCAAAAACGGCTCGGGGCTCTGCGTCATCGCAGCCAGCCACGCCAGCTCATCATAATAATGGTAGCCCGCCCGATGGAAAGCATCCTTGTTCATAGGGGCCGCTGCCACCCCTTGCACCTGCCCGGCCTGCGCCAATGCATACGCCGTTTCCAAGCAGAGCGCGGCAGCCTTGCCCATGGCCGCATCCACCCGCCCCACGGGAACCTCGCCAATCTCCAAACCGGCGGGACACAGCACATCCACCGTCCCCGCCTCAAACCGCGCCTCCGCCAGCGCCAAAATGCTGCGCCACGTCAATGCGCTGCCCACCAGCGCGCCCGCCGCTTCCAACACGGCCGGATGCCCAATCACAAAGGGTGCGCACAACGCATAGATCGACGGCTCGGCCAGCACCTTGGCCACCAATTCCGGCCCTATCCCCGCCGGGTCGCCCATTGCAATTGCAATCACAGGCTTTGACATCATAAAAATCCTAATTTCGAATGACTAATGGCTAATGGTGAATGGCGAATTGTGAACGAGGCCGGCTACACGCGCCCACGCATTCACAATTAGCCATTCGCCATTTACCATTCACCATTCAGCTTTTCCAGCAGCGGCCCCGCCTCCGCATCGCTCAACTGCACCAGCGGCGGGCGCAGCGTCAACCAGGCCGGGTCCGCGGTCATGCGCGCCTTGATCTGCTTGAGAACCGGAATCGGCGCATATTCACCGCGCGCCTTGGCAATCACCAACACATCTTCTTGCAGCGCCGCCGCCTCATCGCTCTGCCAGTTGTCATACAGCTTGCGCAAGCGGCCCGCAATCACATTGGCCACCGCGTTGATGGCGCCGGCGCCGCCCAGCCGCAGCGTCTCCAGTACAAATCGCTCCGAACCGCTAAACGTGCCAAAGCCAGGAAAGGTGGTCAGAATCGATTTCAAGTTGTTCCAATCGCCCGAGCTGTCTTTGATGCCCACCACCGTTTGCGGATAGGCGGTGATCAGCCGCTCGATCAGCTTCAAATTAAAGCCCACCTGCGCCACCGGCGGAATATGATAAAGATAGACCCGCAATCGGCCATCGCCCACTCGCTCGATCACCTCGGCAATGGCGCGGAAGATGCCTTCATCCGGCACGCCTTTGTAATAAAACGGCGGCAGCAGCAGCACGCCGGCACAGCCCGCCTGCACCGCGTGCTGCGTCAGCGCCACCGAATCGGTCAGCGCCGCGCAGCCCGTGCCGGGCATTAGCACGGATGGCGACACGTCGGCATCAATCAGCCGATCCAGCAGGTCAATACGCTCGCCCACCGAAAAGGAATTGGCCTCGCTAGTCGTGCCAAAGGGACAGAGCCCGTGGCAGCCATCTTCCAGCAGCCATTGGCTGTGCGCAACAAAACGCTCAGCATCGGGACTCAAATCGGCATGAACGGGGGTTAGCGTCGGCGCAAAGACGCCGCGCAAGGTTTGTGGTGTGCTCATTGGTTCTCTTTTCTTTGTACCACGATGCAACTGATCCCTTCGACACGCTCAGGGACCAGTTGCATCATGAAAATATAAAATCTTTCAAATCTTTTAATCTGTTGGTCCAATTTGATCATCCACCGGCCTTCTTGGCCTGATATCCCAACTCCTTGAGCAATTCCACAATCTTGTCCCGATGATCGCCCTGAATCTCCACGTTGTCATCCTTGAGCGCGCCGCCCGTACCCAACTTGTTCTTGAGCAGCTTGAGCAGGGCCTGCCTGCCGTGGGGGGGGCTCAACAC
>JAWKON010000150.1:0-2484 GCA_041391125.1 Caldilineaceae bacterium | reverse complement strand
TTTACGCCAGCAGCGCCTGCGCGATCCCGCGGCGGGCTTACGGCTGCTCCAGAGCACGTGGAAATCTGAAGACGCCACCCGCCGCGCCGGCCTCATCGGTGCTCTAGAGACCGGCCTCAACATAGCCGATGAGCCCTTTTTGGAAACCGCGCTGGACGACCGGCTGAGCGCCGTGCGCAAAAAAGCCGCCGAGTTGCTGGCCTGCCTGCCCGCGTCGCGGCTCTGCCGCCGCATGATCAAAAACACGGCGGAGCTGTTCCATTGGGAACCAGAAACCGCTGACAAAATCCGCCTAAACTTTCCCGATGAATTTGCGCCAGCCATCTTCCGCGACGGCGTGATCAAACGCCCCGGTCAAGATCTGGCCCGTATTCGCAGCAACCAGCTCATTGAAATTGTGGGCGCTATTCCGTTGGATCATTGGGCCACCACATGGGACGCTACGCCCCAACAGATTCTCGATGCGCGCGCCGCCAGCCAGTGGCCAGTGTCGCTGCTGCGCGGTTTTGCCGTGGCCGCCGAACGCCAGCGGCGCGTCGACTGGGCCAAGCTGCTGCTGCGCGCCGACAACTTTGGCCCGAATACGCTGCGGCTGATCGCCATTCTGCCGCTATCCGATTTTGCAGCCCTGGCCCAGGAGCTGGACGCCCAACTGCCGACAGATGAAATCATCACCAAAGAAACCGTCCTGGTCAAAGTGCTGCGCAAATGGGAAGGCCCCTGGACGCTACCGCTGATCCAGCTTTGGCTGCCACGGCTGCGCGCATACATTGCCCAAGACGTAGAGAGCAAAACGCCCGACGTGATCCTGCGATCCACCTTGCGCCAGATGGCGCGTCAAATCGCGCCCGTCCACATCACCGCCGCCATCGACGAGCTGCGGTCAATGGTCCAAGAGAACATCTGGCGTCCCGCCATTTTGGAGGCACTATCGATTCTGACGTTTCGACGGAGGATGTTGGAGGGCGTGGGGGAAGCTGAGGAGGGGAGGAGTTGAGGAGGGGAGGCACCGGTCCCAAATTGAGAGCGTATCAACGGAGGTGCGACATCCCTGTCGCACAATCTCAATCTTGAAAAGACGTGATCTCTAACGAACAATGCGTGCGGCAAGGATGCCCATGCGCATTACGCTAAGGTTATGGGCTAGTGCCGGTCGAGTAGTGCGGGGCAGTATCCGCACGTATCGAGACCAAACGGGTCGCACCCGCTCACTTTGGTTTCGATACGGCTGCATACTGCCGCAGCCTACTCAACCGCCGTTCGCTACCGAATCCGGCTATCAGCACAGCTCAGCTTGATGCCTGTGGGCAGAGATGTCGCACCTACAAATCAGACACATTCTCGTAACCCGACAAGAGTCGCCAATATAAAACCGACATGTCAACTAGTACACGCAACACGCAACCCGCAACCCGCTTTATTTTTCAGGAGTCCACATGACATCAATCTTACGCGCCCACGCCGAGCAGCAATATGCCGCAGAGCTTTACGAATTGGAGCAGGCCGACACACGCATGAGGCCGCCCAACTGGCGGCTTTCGCCGTGGGCGGTGGCCACCTATATTTTGGGCGGCACGCTGGACAATGGCTTTGCCATCGAGCCCAAATACATCGGCAACGGGCGCATTATCGAAATCGCCATTGCCACGCTGACCACCGACCGCGCCCTGCTGCTCATGGGCATCCCCGGCACCGGCAAAACGTGGGTGTCCGAGCATCTGGCCGCCGCCATTTCGGGCGATTCCAAGCTGTTGGTGCAGGGCACGGCAGGCACCGGCGAAGAGGCCATCCGCTATGGCTGGAACTATGCCAGCCTGATTGCCCACGGCCCCACCCATGCCGCGTTGGTCCCCAGCCCAGTGATGAACGCCATGCGCGACGGCAAGATCACCCGCGTCGAAGAGCTGACCCGCATTCCGGCCGACGTGCAGGACGCGCTGATCACCATCCTGTCCGAAAAGCTGCTGCCCATTCCCGAACTCAATGACGAAGTGCAGGCCATCCAGGGCTTCAACGTCATCGCCACTGCCAACGACCGCGACCGCGGCGTCAACGAGCTGTCCAGCGCGCTCAAGCGCCGTTTTAACACCGTGGTGCTGCCGCTGCCCGCCCGCGCCGAAGATGAGGTCAACATTGTGCAGCAGCGGGTGCAAAGCCTGGGCAGCGCGCTCCAATTGCCCGCCGAGCCGCCAGCGCTGGAAGAGATCCGCCGCGTGGTCACCATCTTCCGCGAGCTGCGCAACGGCGTCACCGAAGACGGCAAAACCAAGCTCAAGTCGCCCACCAGCACGCTGAGCACCGCCGAGGCCATCTCGGTGGTCAACAGCGGCATGGCGCTGGCCGCCCACTTTGGCGACGGCCTCATGCGCGCCCAAGACATGGCCGCCAGCCTCACCGGCGCCGTGGTCAAAGACCCAATTCAAGATTCGGCCATCTGGCGCGAATACCTGGAAACTGTCATCAAAGAACGCGATGAATGGCAGG
>JAWKON010000149.1:0-2558 GCA_041391125.1 Caldilineaceae bacterium | reverse complement strand
GGGGATACCATTTACGCCCGCAGCCAGGTGCTGGAGATGCGCGAGTCTAAATCGCGTCCGCACCAAGGCATTGTCAAATTCAAGACCACCGGCTACAACCAGGACGGGGCGGTTGTTATCGAATTCACGCGCACCATCATGGTCTATAAACGGGGTCATGCGCCGGAGGATGCGCTGCCCACTTTTCTTTTGGAGGAGTAACTGAAAAAAGAATTGTAAATGGTAAATGGTGAATTGCGAATGGTAAATGGTGGCTCCTCGCGCGGACATCATTCACCGTTTACCGTTCACCATTTACAATTCCCCCTTGATCTGCTCTTCCTGAATGCGCGTGCGCAGCGCCTCAATCTTCTCATCCGCGCCCATCACAATGAGGATATCGCCCTGGCGCAGCGGATGATTGACCGGCGTGGAGGGCACAATGTGGCTGCCATAATTAGTGCTTTTGACCAGCCCAATAATGTTGACATCGTGGCGCACGCGCACGTTGAGCTGGCTAATGGTGCGCCCAATCCAGAAGTCGGGGACGGCAATGCGGCGCACGCTATAGCCCGGCATGATTTCGCGGCTTTCATCCACCTCGCGCTGCGTGCGGTAGACCGTGTTGTCGTGGCTCAACAGCAGGCTGACCACCAGCGCCAGCAGCGATGGCAGCAGATAGGGTGAGCCAAACAGCTCCACCGTGAGCAGCGTGGCGGCCAGCGGCACGTTGACAATGGCCACCACGCTGGCCGTGATCGACGGCACAACCAATGTGGCCGCCGTAAAGCCAAAGAGCCAAGCCACGCCAATGGCTACGGTCATGCCAAAAAAGATCGATGGCATCAGCAGCCCCCCGGATCCCCCTGAAGCAACCGTCGACGTGGTGGCCAACAGCTTGGCGATCAGCGCGGCCAGCGCAATTTGCACCGGCATCGCCCCGTTGAGCGCGGCGTTGATCACCGAATCCCCCGGCCCCAACACCAACTCCAGCCCATATCCTGTTACGACTGTCGCCGTCAGTGCAATAAACCCTGTGATGGTGGCGCCCAAAAGATGGCGCTGCCAGCGGTTGCTGGTGTTGCGGCGAAAAGCCTGCTCGGCGTGGGCGCGCAATCGTCCAAAATAGCGCGCCACCAAAGCTACCCCAACGGCCATGATAATGACACTGCTATAATAGGCCAGTGAATAGGGCGGCAAATGCATGATTTCCAAATGCAAGATGGGCGTGCGACCGTGGCTGGCCAAAGTGCTCAGAAAATAGGCGGTCAGCGAGGCGATGAGGGCGTAGACCAGCTTTTCAATAATGGGGCGGCGGCGATACATCACTTCAGTGGCAAAGAAAGCCGCCGCCAGCGGCGCGCCCAGCAGCGTGGATATGCCGGCCGCCACGCCGCAAAGCTGCACGGTCTGCAAATCATCCGGGTCGGTGGAGCGCCACCAGCGGCGCAAACGTGAGCGCCAATCGGCAGCGCTGTCGGGGATGGGACGGCGCGGCTTAAAGAGGGCGGCGGCCATGCTTTCTCCAATCAGCGTGAGGCCAGCGCCCATGCCGCCGCTGCCGCCGGTCCCCAATGTGAGTATGACCGCAGCTATTTTTCGTATAGCTAAAGTGAGGGTGGGAAGCTGCCAGCGCGCGTCCACGCCCTGCCGGCCCAGCAGCGCCTGTTCGAGCCCCGGTTCCGCCGTGTAAAACAGGGCCAGCGCCTGCTCCAGTCCGTCGCCCTCCACATCGATCAGCTCGTGGATGTGTCCAGCCTGGTCGCGGTAGCGCACGGTGCTGGCGCGGATGGTGGTCAACGCCGCCACACCCAGCGCACCCAGCAGCAGCGGTACAAAAACAAATATGGGTTGTCCCCACACTTTGGGGCTGTTCTGCACCCAATTGAGCGTCAGCCGAAACAGATATGGCGCCAGCGTGGTCAGCCCATAGCCCAGGCACCAGGTGGCGGCGCCTACCGTGACGGCGCGCAACAATAGCCGCCGCTCTTCGGCATTTAAATAGGTGTGAAATTGACGCAGCACCGCCAGATCGCGCAGCGGGGCCAACAAAATAGAGAGAACTTTCAGACTTGGATGGGTCACGACAATCAATCTTGGTGTGAGGTCTTGGCGCTGCATGGACAGAGTATAGCGTAAAAAATCTGCCCATTCCCTTTGCGTCGCGTGCGTCGAGCATATTAACAGGCTACGCATCGCGCACGCCTGAAAGATGACAAGGTGAGGGGGTGAGGGGGTGAAGGGGTGACCCCGACAGGACTTCGGCGTGAGCTCAGTCGAAGTCACCCCTTCACCCTTTCACCCCCCATATATATCAAGCTAAGCGATTTGGGCTATGGTACAGGGTAGCGAGCGGCGGTTGAGTAGGCGTGGCTAGCGCCCTAGCAGTTTGAGGCCGTATCGAAACCAGAGTGAGCGGGTCGACCCGTTTGGTCTCGATACGCTGCCAACTGCCGCAGCTACTCGACCGGCGCTAATCTCACGCCTTCACTAGCTCTTAGCTTGATACAGATGGGGGCTGGATCGTGGCCCCCCCCCAGCCCCTTTGAAGGGGCGTCTGTTTTGTAACCCGATGACCG
>JAWKON010000148.1:0-2727 GCA_041391125.1 Caldilineaceae bacterium | reverse complement strand
ATCGCGCGCTTTTATGTCTACAGCATCGTGCGTCACCAGGCTAAAGGGCGCGCCGCCCAGCTCGACGGGGCTGATGCCCAGCAGCAGGTGGTGCATGGTGGTGTTGGCCACGATCACCATTTCCACAATGTCGGTGGGCGCAATGGACGCCTCAGCGGTCAGCTCGCCAATTAATTCGTTGAGACCGTCGATCACCGCCGTGTGCATACGGGCCACGCCGTCATCGTTCATCATGACGTAGCTGATACGGCTCATCAGATCTTCGCCAAAGGGCACTTGCGGATTCATACGGCTGGCGGTAGCCAGCACTTCGCCGCTGCGCAGATGGCACAGGTGGGCCGCAATGGTGGTGGTGCCCACGTCCACGGCCACGCCATAAAGGTCATCATGAAAGCCGGGGCGAATTTGGATCACCTCGCAGCGACCAGCCGCTTCGTCCTGCCAAACGGTGACGGTGATGGCGCGTTGGGCGGCGGCCAGAGCCGGTTGCAAATCACGCAGCAGCAGCGAATCGATCTGCAAATTATCGAGCCCGTGGACGCTGTGCAGCTCCGCTCGCAGCCGCTGCCAATCGCCGCGGTGATCTTTGAGATCCGCCGGCGGCAGCTCCACGTAATAGAGCCGCATGGGTGCGTCGACCGAAATGGCGCGTTCAACGCCCACGGCCTTGCGGATCACCTGCTTGCGCGTCTGGCTCTCTTCCGGCACGCGGATGACCAGATCGCCGGTGATCTGGCAGGCGCAACTCAGGCGGGCTTCGGGCGCAAAGTTGAATTTTTGGGCGTAGGTCTGTTCGCGTTCGCCCGCAGGCGTCAGCGCCTGGGCGGTGGAGCGAATGCCCAATTTAGCGAAGTCGCCATTTTCCACCAGCACCTTACATTTGCCACAGGTTTGGCGACCGCCACAGATCGATTCAATTTCCACGCCCAAGCGACGGGCAGCTTCCAACAGCGTGGCGCCAGCCGGGATTTCGCCCTGGCGGCCTTGGGGTTGGAAGACGACGCGACATGTATTATTCATAGTTGCAAACAATAAAAAACTCCTGGAATCATCCAGGAGGGCATGAGCAAAAGTTGGCCGACAATCATCCCGCCTGAAAGCAATTTTACTGGTCTGGTTTTGCCACGAATTTGAAATGCAGCCATGAGCGGAACGTCATTTGTTCCAATTAGCCACACAGTAACAGCAAAAAGCCATTACATGGGGATGCAAAACCTTTTGACCAGCAACCAAAAACCGGGGCTCCAGCGGGTTGCCATTATGCAATTATACAGTCATAAAACGATAACATATGAAACTAAACTCTGTCAAAATAGGGCGGGATTTGTGATAACCAGTAGAAGCAAGTATAATTCAGGACAATGATACTTAGTGTTTTTTATACAATAACTAGTGTACAACCTATTTCTGTAGGAGTAAAATATGAACCATTTACGACAGCGGTTAACGGAAGGAATGCTCTTTACTGATCAATATCAATTGACCATGGGGCAGCTCTACTTCCGCATGGGCCTCCACGAAACCAATGCCCAATTCGATCACTTCTTTCGCCGCTACCCCGATTACGGCAGCCATCAGGCCGGCTATTGTATCAACGCCGGGCTGGAATGGCTGGTGGACTGGATGCAGGACGCCCGCTTTACGGACGACGATCTGGCCCACATGCGCACAGTGACCGATAGCCACGGCAATCGCCTCTTCCACGATGACTTTCTGGATTGGCTGGCGGTGCACGGCACATTTGATGGGCTGACGCTGCGCGCCGTGCCGGAAGGGCGCGTGGTGCATCCGCAAGCGCCGCTTTCGATTGTGGAAGGTCCGTTGATCCTGGCCCAGCTGCTGGAAACATCGCTGCTCAATCATCTAAATTATCAAACGCTGATCGCCACCAAAGCAGCGCGCATGGTGGAGGCCGGGCGCGGACGGCCCGTGTTGGAATTTGGGCTGCGGCGGGCGCAGGAAAAGGGGGGCAATGCGGGCGGACGGGCAGCGCTGATCGGCGGGGCGGCTTTTTCCTCCAACGCCGGTATTTCATACCACATGGGGTTGCCGCCCAAAGGCACACACGCCCACAGCATGGTGCAACTCTTTATGGCGCTGGGCGCAGGCGAATTGGGCGCCTTCCGCGCCTATGCCGATGTGTATCCCGATGACTGTTTGCTGCTGGTGGATACGATTGATACGCTGCACAGCGGCATCCCCAACGCCATTACGGTTTTTGAAGAATTGAAGCGCAAAGGACACAAGCCGGTCGGCGTGCGGCTGGATTCGGGCGACCTGGCCTATTTGAGCATTCAGGTGGCGCGCATGCTCAATGATGCCGGTTTTCCCGACACGTCCATTGTGCTTTCGGGCGATCTGGATGAGCTGGTAATCTGGCAGATTATTACCCAGATTAGCCATGAGGCGCCGCGCTATGGGCTGGATGCAGATCACCTGATTGGGCGGCTGGTCTATGGCGTCGGGACGCGGCTGATCACATCTTGGGGGGAGCCGGCGCTGGGCGGCGTCTATAAATTGGTGGCCGTACAGCGGGATGGCGAATGGAAATCGGCCATCAAGCTGTCCGATTCACCGGCGAAGATGCCCAATCCGGGTCAAAAACGGCTGCACCGGCTCTACGACGAACGCGGCAAAGCCACGGCGGATCTGCTCAGTTTGGAAGATGAGCAGGTAAAAACGGGCGAGACGCTGTTGCTGCGTCACCCCACCATGCACAGCAAAATG
>JAWKON010000147.1:0-2963 GCA_041391125.1 Caldilineaceae bacterium | reverse complement strand
TAGATAGCACCCCGCGCATTGGGCAACACATCGTGCAACGTCAGCGTCAACTCCGGCGCAAAACCCGCCCCGAAATCGGCGCCATCGGCATCGGCCGCGTAGCCAAAGGAGAATGGCTGCTGACGCGTCCAATCAATGTAGTCCACGGCAATCACCGTTTCGCCACGCTGAAGCTCCGGGTTCACCGCCACACCGGTATCCCAGTTGATCACCTTGGTGACGCCTAATTGATGGGCCGCCTGCATTGTGGCGCGCGGGTCGGTGCGCGTGGGCAGACCGGAATAGGGCTGAATCCAGACGCCGCACGTCTCGGTGAGCTGGCGCAGCGCCAGCGGCCCCACGACGCCATAGGGCGTCTCCACCGTGCGCTCCTCCACAAACGCACCCAGTTCCGTCAGCGCCCGCGGTGGCAATAAGACTGCGATTAGTAAGAGCAGATCAATCTTCAAACTTTCGTCCACTTTCGGGTATACTAAAAACAGCAGGATCGTTGATCAACAGATTAAAAGATTGCTTAGATTATTTCTTTTCATAAGTATAAAGGAGCACTTCGTGGCTGCCCAAATTGCCCTGATCGCCCACGACGGGAAGAAAGAGGAGATGGTCGATTTTGCGCGCACGTATCGTGATCAACTGGCCAACTACCCATTGATTGCCACCGGCACGACCGGCCAGCGCATTGCCGACGCCACCGGGCTGCCGGTACACCGCATGCGCAGCGGACCGCTGGGCGGTGATGCGCAGATTGCCGCGCGAGTGGCAGAGGGTGAGGTGACCGCGGTGATTTTTCTGGTGGACCCGCTCTATGCGCATCCCCACGAGCCTGACATTCAAGGGCTGCTGCGCATTTGCAATGTCTACAATACACCGTTGGCCACCAATGTTGCCACCGCCGTCTTGATTTTGGAGGGATTGGAAGAGTTGGCGGCAGAATCTCAGGAGAAAAATCCATGACGCCCCACGAATATCAACCCGTACGCCTGGCCCTGATTGGCGCTGGCGTTTTTGCCCGCGATGCACACCTGCCTTCGCTGGCCAATTTGACGGATCAATTTGAGCTGACCGCCATTTACAGCCGGACCAACGCCACGGCCGCGGCCGGCGCCGAAAAGTGGCGTGAATTGACGGGGCGCAGCGCAGAGATCAGCACCGATCTGCCGGCGCTATTGGCGCGCCCAGACATCGAGGCCGTGGCAGCGGTGCTGCCCATTGAGCAGCTCCCGGCGGCGGTGGAGCAGGCGTTGGCCGCCGGTAAACATGTGCTGAGTGAAAAGCCGATAGCGCCCACCCTGGAAGCGGGGCAGGCGTTGCTCAATACATATCGCGCGCATCAAACAAGCGGTGCAAATTTGTGCTGGATGGTGGGGGAAAACTGGCGTTACGAAGAGGCGTTCCGGCTGGCTGCGCAGACCATTCAGAGCGGCGAATTGGGGCAGCCATTGACCGCCCACGCCGCCTTTTTCTCGCCCATTACGCCGCAAAGCAAATATTGGGACACGGCGTGGCGCAAGAACTGGCAAGTTCCCGGCGGCTGGCTGGTGGATGGCGGCGTGCATCACATTGCCGCGCTGCGTATGATTGTGGGCGAAATCACGGCGGTGCAGGCGCAAACGTCATTGAGTCAGCCGGAACTGGCGCCCCTGGATACGATCAGCGCCAGCCTGGGTTTTGAAAATGGCGCCAAGGGAACCTATTTGGCCAGCTATGCGGCAGCGGCGCCGTGGCCGCCGCACATCCACGTGGTCTGTGAACGGGGGGCTTTGCGCGTTTTGCGCGGCCTGGTCGAGATCACCCACGGCGGGCAGACCAACGCCACCGAATGCCCCAAGTTCGATGGCGTTGAGCGTGAATTGGCCGCTTTTGCACAAGTGATCCGACGTGGCGGCGACCATCTCAACCCGCCGGAAGAGGCGCTGCGCGATCTGGCCGTGCTGCACGCCATTCTGGAGTCGGGCCAGGCGGGCGCAACCGTCTCACCGCGCCGTGACTGGTAAGAAGAAGCTGTAGCCCGATTGCCCCTTGGGGCTTTCATCGTCGGGGGGCGGCGCATCGGGGTCGGGCAGAATCACCGTGCCGCCATCGCCTTCACCGCCGCCAAGGCCGGTCTGCTCCTGCACCCAGGCATACATTTCTGAAACGCGGGTGTAGACGCCATAGGAGTCCGGCAGGGCGCAGCCGCGGCCCCAGCTCACAATGCCCACCTCCAGCCACTCGGTTTCATCGGGATTGTCCGTCAGCGTACGCTCCACCATAAGCGGTCCGCCGCTATCGCCGGAGCAAGCGTCTTTGCCGCCTGCGGCCAGTCCGGCGCAGATCATGCGCTGTGTGATCCCATAGCCCAGATTGTGATACGCCTCTACACACGTTTCGGCCGCCACCAGCGGCACCGCCACCTGCTGCAAGTTGTCGATGCGCGCTTTGTCGCCGGTGCGCCCCCAGCCCACAACCATGGCCGGCATATCAGCGGCTTCCAGGGCCAGATCCTCTGGTGACACCATCTGGATCACCGGCTGCGTCGAAGCTCTTGTCAATTTGAGCAGCGCCACGTCATAATCGGCCATGGCGGCGTTATAAAGCGGATGGCGCACAATGGCCTCCACGGCGATCTGTTCCCCATCATTGCCGGTGAGCTGTTGGCGCCCCACTACCACAGCCACGGCCTGAGCATCAATCGGCGCCCCCGAGACATAATAGGTGCAGTGGGCGGCGGTCAACACCCAATCGGGTGCAATTAATGTGCCGGCGCAGAATTGTGACCAAAATGCATTGCCGCCGTTGTTTTGGATAATGGCGGCGACCCAGGGCCAGCTTCCGGCGGCAGCAGTTTCGCCCCCAATAATCGATGTGTCGGTTTGCACATTTTGATGGGTTGGAATGGC
Organism: Caldilineaceae bacterium; assembly: GCA_041391125.1. GTDB lineage: Bacteria > Chloroflexota > Anaerolineae > Caldilineales > Caldilineaceae > JACKBC01. The sequence goes on along the minus strand of JAWKON010000147.1, from coordinate 84 downwards.
TTGTCGATAAAAGTGAGCATCGGCAATGGAAGCAGTTTGTAAGTTTGCAATGGGATAGATCAAGGGTGAAGCAGCATGTAGGCG
>JAWKON010000146.1:0-3074 GCA_041391125.1 Caldilineaceae bacterium | reverse complement strand
GGAACAGGGCGACGGCCACTGGTATCTGGGCATTTCGGTCGAAAATGGCCGCATTGTGGACGATGGCGCAGCCCGGCTGCGCAGCGGGCTGCGCGCAGTGATTGGCCGCTTCCATCCCAATGTGCATCTGACGCCCAACCACGACATTCTGCTCACCGACCTGCACATCAGCGACCGCCCGGCCATTGATGCGCTGCTGCAAGAGTATGGCATTGCCCAGGCCGACACGCTGTCCAACGTGCAGCTCTATTCGATGGCTTGCCCGGCGCTGCCCACTTGCGGCCTGGCGCTCTCCGAATCCGAGCGCGTCATGCCCACGGTTATCGACGAATTGGAGGCCGCTGTGGCTGGGATCGGCCTGGCCGACGAGAAGTTCACCGTGCGCATGACCGGCTGCCCCAATGGCTGCGCCCGCCCCTATGTGGCCGACCTGGCCTTTGTGGGGCGCTCGGCCGACAAATATCTGGTGCTGGTGGGCGGCAGCCAAAACGGCAGCCAACTCAACCAGCCCTTTGCCGATCTGGTGCCGCTGGATCAATTGGTGTCGAGCGTGCTGCCGCTCTTTGTGCTCTTCCGCGACACGCGCTATCCCGGCGAGCCCTTTGGCGATTTCTGCAATCGCATGGGTGTCCAACATTTGCAAGAATTTGCCGCCGCCTATGCGCAGGAGAGCGTTTATGCGTAATCTTGCCATATCCCAAGTTGGAACCGTCACCATTGTGGGCGCTGGCCCCGGCGACCCGGATTTGATGACAGTGGGCGGCTTGCGCGCGCTGCAGCAAGCGGATCTGGTGCTCTATGACCGGCTGGTCAACGCCGCGCTGCTGGAGGAAGCACCCTTTGCTGAGCAGGTCTACGTGGGCAAAGCGCCGGGTCATCACGCATATACGCAGGCCGAAATCAACCGGGCGCTGATTGAGGGTGCACAGCAGGGCAAACGCGTCGTGCGGCTCAAGGGCGGCGATCCGTTCGTCTTTGGCCGCGGCGGTGAAGAGTGCCAGGCGCTGGCGCTGGCCGGCATTCCGTTCAAAGTGATCCCCGGCATTTCGAGCGCGCTGGCCGGTCCCGCCTACGCCGGCATCCCGGTGACGCACCGCCACGTGGCCACTTCGTTCACGGTGGTCACCGGTCACACGGCCGGGGCGGATGGCATCGATTGGGATGCGCTGCCGCGCCGCGGCACGCTGGTCATCCTCATGGGCGTGGCGCACTTGCCGCAGATCGCGGCGCAGCTTGTGGCGCACGGTCGCGCCGCCCATACGCCCGCCGCCGTGATTCACCACGCCACCACCGATGCCCAGCAGATGGTCACCGGCACGCTGGCGGATATTGCCGAACGCGCCCACCATCTGCCCGCGCCCGCCGTGATTGTGGTGGGCGAAGTGGTGCGGCTGGCTGCGGAGATCGGCTGGTTTGAGCCGCAGACGGAACCGGCGTTTTCGCTGGACTTTTTGAATCTTGAGCCGCTAGCCGCCGCGCCAGCGGCCTATTAAGGGAGCACCGATTATGACTCACATTGCAACAACTTTGCCACTCTCTGCCACGAGTCCCCAGCTCAATCCGGTCTCGATTATGCCGCGGCGCTGGGCGCCTGCCAATCTAACCCACATTGCGCGCCGCTTTGAGAAACAGTCGCCGCAAGCGCTGCTCAACTGGGCCACCGCCAGCTTTGGCCAGGATTTGGTCATGGCCACCGGCTTTGGCCCCAGCGGCGTAGTGCTGATGCACATGGCGTCGCTCCAGCGCGTGCGCCCAACCGTCTTTTATTTACAAACTGACTTGCTTTTCCCCGAGACGCTGGACCTGCGCGACCGCTTGACCGCGCGGCTGGGCATTCACTTTGTAGAGGTGCATTCCGGCTTGCCGCTGGCCGAACAGGCGCTGCGCTACGGCGCCGAGTTGTGGCAGCACAGCCCCAATTTGTGCTGCCAGTTGCGCAAAGTCAACCCGCTGCGCGAATTCCTTTCCACCAAGCGCGCTTGGATCACCGGCATCCGCCGCGACCAATCCAGCACACGCGCCAGCGCGCCGCTGGTTATGTGGGATGAGGCCAACCAACTCGTCAAGCTCAATCCATTGGCCGGCTGGAGCAGCGACCAAATTTGGACCTATATTTATCAGCACAATTTGCCCTACAACGCGCTGCACGATCAAGGCTACCCCAGCATCGGCTGCACCATGTGTACGCGGGCAGTGAAAGCCGGCGAAGATGAGCGGGCCGGACGCTGGGCCGGCTTGGGCAAGACCGAGTGTGGCATTCACATTCAGCCGGATGGGAAAGTGGGGCGGGTGCAGTAGCCGCCTCGTATTTTTGGGGATTGGGGATTAGGGATTGGGTTCGTCGCGACAAGCCCAATCCCCAATCCCCAATCCCCAATCCCCAATCCCTACTCCCCAAAACAAGGAGAAGACAATGGCAAAAGTATACGTAGTTGGCACCGGCGACACCAAAGGCGCGGAGCTGCGCTACGTGCGCGATTTGATTGCGGCGCAGGGCGTGGCAACGGCGCTGGTGGATGTGGGCATTCGCAGCCGCGGTGACGGCGCGGATGTGACGCCGCAACAGGTGGCCGCGCATCACCCGCAAGGCGCGGGTGCGGTCTTTGGCGATGATCGGGGGGCGGCGGTAACGGCGATGGCGATGGCGCTGGTGCGCTTTGTGCAGAGCCGCGACGACGTGGACGGCATTATCGGGCTGGGCGGCTCGGGCGGCACGGCATTGGTGACGCCCGCCATGCAGGCGCTGCCGGTGGGCGTGCCCAAGGTGATGGTTTCTACCGTGGCATCGGGCAACGTGGCGCCCTACGTGGGTCCCAGCGACATCTGCATGATCTACTCGGTGACCGACGTGGCCGGGCTCAACCGGATTTCGCGCCAGGTGTTGGGCAATGCCGCGCACGCGGTGGCGGGCATGGCGACCCATCGTATTCCGGCTTCCAGCGCGGATAAACCGGCGCTGGGGCTGACCATGTTTGGGGTCACCACGCCGTGCGTGCAGCAAATTGTGGGCGCTCTGGAGAATGACTACGACTGCCTGGTTTTCCACGCCACCGGCACCGGCGGCCAATCCATGG
>JAWKON010000145.1:0-3259 GCA_041391125.1 Caldilineaceae bacterium | reverse complement strand
TTGCAGCGGCTCTACGCGTATTGCGATTTTTTGGGCGCCATGATCATGCATCCCCAAGTACCCAAAAGCTGTTTAATCGGCAATCTGTCGCAAGAAATGGCGCCCACCCATCCAGCCTTCGCCGCCGCGTGCCAAGCGGTTTTTGCCTGGTGGGCCGAGTTAATTCAGGCCGATCTAGAGGAGGCCGCGCAGCTTTATGCGCCGCAAAAGGCGTTGGATTGCCGCGCCCTGGCCGACCATTTTATTGTCATCTTTGAAGGCGCGCTGATTTTGGCCAAGGCGCAGCAAGATTTCCAAGTGGTTGCCCAACACATCGGTCATTTCAAAAGCTATTTGGCTTTTTTGTTTTGTCAGCCGACCGATGCGTTGTCGTTTCAATAATTGGTTCAAAGCTTGCGTCTATGCCAGTACAAAGGCACAAGCCCTACAACACGAAAGGAAAAGAACATGTCTAACAGTGCAGTTAGCCTATTGCGCACCCAGTATAAGGAAATGGCGGGGTGGTTGGAAGGCACAATGGCGGGCGTAACGGACGAAGTGGCCCACTATGCCCCCGGCGGCAAGGCGACGCCAATTGCCGGCCACATCGCGCATATTCTAAGCGGGCTGGATTATTTCATTTTGGCGCAGGCAGCCGGTCAAGCGCCCCTCATGGCCAGCGCATTTGCCGGAAAATCGGGCATGAGCGCGCTGCCGCCACAGGGCGACTCCACCGAATGGATGAACACGGTCAGGGTAGATGGGGATGCCATTCATGCCTATGGCAAAGCCGTATTTGCTGCTGTGGACGACTATTTGGCTACTTTGAATGACGACGATCTGGCGCGCGAGATCGAGTTTCCATTTGGCAAATATTCGGTAGGCTGGGTCTTCAACATCATGTTGCTGAACACCTATTCTCACACCGGCGAAATTTCGACGATTAAGGGCTTGCAGGGGTTGAAGGGCTATCCCATGTAAGATGTTGTTTTCCCACGGACATTGGATACACGGACAGAATTGTTTTACCGTCCGTCTATCCAATGTCCGTGGGAAAACCTCACAATAGTGCGGCCAATTCCTCTGTATTCACGCCCAGTTCACGCAAAATCGTCATGGCCATGCCGTTGCCCTCGGCCAGCAAACCCAGCAGAATGTGGCTGGTATCGATGCGCTCAGCTTGGTTCGATTGCGCCGCTTCTGCGGCCAGTCGCAGAACTTGTTTCGCCCGCGGCCAACGCTTGCTCGCCAAAGAGTTGCTTTTTGGCCGCGTCCGACCTTCTCTTCCACCAGTGTATCAATCTGCTCAAAGCGTGATGCCTGCCTGTTGGAGCGCCGCCTAGCGGCGCCCTGCGTTTTCCTGCGCTAACGCCAGCAAAAAATGCTCGGTGCCGATGTAGTTGTGGTTGCGCTCTTGGGCCGCTGCCCGGGCATGTTGATAGAATGCAATGGCCCGCTCCGTAAGCCGCTGGCGGCGAGGCAGCGGGTCAACCCAAATTTGCGCCGCTGCGTACTGCTCGCGCGCTCACGCATGATTTCGGCCAGCCAGGCTTCTTCATCAAATGGCTCCGGCAATTCCTGACCGACCTCCTCCATCACTTTGGCTGAAACAAAAATGGGGCGCTGTAAAGAGAGCGCCAAAGGGACCGCGTCGCTGGGCCGACTATCAATTGGATTGTTTGGTCATTCTGCTTCAATGTCGTTACCGCGTAATAGGTGTTATCGTGCACGCGTCTACGCCACAGATTCTAACGCAATGGTCAGCTTTTCAAAGATGGCCGCCATGTACGATATGGTCATGGGGCGCGCGGTTTCTTCACGGCGCAAGATCATTTCAATTTGCCGGCCTTCGTAATGGCCCACCCAAACGGAGATCAGCCGCTTGGCTGCCCGGCTAACGAGATAGATAATATAGTGATTCGACTCCTTAACCTCAATAGCGTGAAGCGCATCGATCTTGAACATTGCGATTTGCCTTTCTTTCTGTCCACTTGCACTGAGTTCAGCCCATTCTGCCGTCCGCTCCATTGTGGCCAACTGCGCCTGCATTTGACGGCGCGCTTGAAACAGCCTGCCTTTGATGGCGCTGACCGAGGCGCTGAGCAACTTGGCAATTTCCTGCACGCCAAGCTGTTCATAATAGAAGAGGCGCACGGCGGCCTGATTTTTGGCGGACAGCGCCGCAACCGCGGCTTCCACCAAATTACTCAGCTCTTTTTGCTCCAAGGCGGCTAGCGGTTCCACAGTTTCATGAAAATAAAGGGGCGTCACCGCTACTTCACCATCCAGCTCCAGCGGCAGATCATCCAGCTGCTGCCGACGCAGATAGTTGCGACAGACGTTGCGCACAATGGCGTGCAGCCACGCCTGGAAGTGCGCGTCTGCACGCAGGCTGCGCAGCGATAGATAAGCTTGCAGCAGCGCCTCTTGCGTCAACTCCTGCGCAATGTCCGCATCACCGATCAACTGCCGCGCCACATGGCTGGCGGATGCCCAATGCTGCTCCGCCAGAATGCCAAACGACTTTTTGTTGCCCATACGGGCAGACTGGACTAACTCAGCCGTAGAACGTTGTTGCATATTTGTGAATTCGATTGGTTGCTATACGCGGTTGAGATGAAAACTGCGGTTTTTCTATAGGGGTTTAGCCAAAAGTAAAACCGCAGTTTTCATTCAGAGCTGAGTATAGTTGCGACTGAAAATGAAGCTTCACTATACAAGTAACCAAAACGGCGCAAATGGTTAGAAAAAAAGAAGTCCGACTTTTGCCAAAAGTCGGACTTCTTTACCCGAATCACCAACCGCGGGCTTCTGTGGAAAATCGAAATAAAAAATCGTGTGCTTTCAACGCTTCGCCAGCATACCAGGCGCCCCCATGTCACCCAGGGCGGGCCGCTTACCGTTGCTGCCTTCCGGCCCTGGCGGGGTTCACGGTGCCCTGCTGCACAGGACCCAGCACCTGACGAAGCGATGAAAACACACGAATTTTTTAAAACAATGGCGGAGAGGGAGGGATTTGAACCCTCGAGGGCTGTTAACCCTACGAGCTTTCCAGGCCCGCGCACTCGGCCAGACTATGCGACCTCTCCACAAGACTGCTAATTATAGCGGGGAAGCGGGTAAAGTGCAAGTTTTCAGGAGTAGGAGTTGTTGCGTATTGCGTGTTGCGTGTACTGATCTTGGGACTCAAGGGGATGCCAGAATCTAACGTACGGCGCCGCCATTTCTGGTCAATGAAACGAGTTCGCTTGTTTCCGACCTGACGGCGCTTTAGGAAAAT
>JAWKON010000144.1:0-3301 GCA_041391125.1 Caldilineaceae bacterium | reverse complement strand
TCTCCGCCGTGGGCGGTCATGTGACGAATTTGGCCAATATGGCGGGCATTCGGCTGCCCATTCGTACGCACCCGCTGCAAGCTTTTGTGACCAACCATTACGCGCTGCAATTTGACCCGATTGTGGCCTCCATGGGGCTGCTTTTTTACGCTTCGCAAACGGCGCGCGGCGAAATGCTAATCGGCGCTGAGATTGACCGGCAGCCCAGCTATTCGTACCGCGCCGGCCACCACTTTTTGCAAAGCTGCGCCTTCCGCGCCATGACGCTGCTACCTTTTCTGCGCAACCTGCGCATATTGCGTCAGTGGACCGGTGTGTGCGACATGAGTCCTGACTATTCTCCGATTATGGGCAAAACGGGCGTGGATGGTTTTTACATCACCACGGGCTGGGGGACCTGGGGCTTTAAGGCCATTCCGGCCGGCGGCGAGCAGATGGCGCAATTGATTGCCACGGGCCAAACGCCGGAATTAATCGCACCCTTTGCGCTGGATCGCTTTGCGCGGGACCGCACGCTGGCGGATCGCGGGTCAGCAGGGACGCATTGAGGGGAGTTTGACATAATCCTGCCACCGCTTTACAGGGCATAAAATTTGTTATGCATCCTTAAATATGCGATCATATAATGGAGTCAAGCTGCGCCCCCATTGAAACAACCGAACCTATACTAGCGGTTGTCATAAAGTAACATTTTCTACCCGAGTAAAAATGTTACTTTATGACAGAGCCGAGTATAAATAGATGGAGGAGCGGCCTCCATCACTAGCCCATTCTCTCTCGAAAGTGAGTCGTCATATTTTGGCGTTTCAGTTCGTTAAACTGCGCGGCCTATTCGCTACAATTATAGGCGCGCTCAGAAACTATTTTTTCCCCACGCGCCCTCTAACAGCAGACCTGGAGGATGAAATTGGCCAGGCCATGTTGCAAGGTCGGGAACGCATATTGATGTCGGTCCTGCGTTTTGGCGCGCCGTTCAGCCTGATCTGGCTGCTGAGTATTGCAGGCAATTTTGTGGCGAATGAACGGTGGGGACCACTCCTCTTTTATCTGGTGTTGACGGCCGTCATTGCCTACGCTAGCGTTGGCGTCAAGCTCAACTACTACACGCGGACGCTGATTACGCTCTTGCTTCTCTATGTTTTGGGTACCTCTGATCTGATTTTCTTTGGTGTGGCGGAGGATTGGCGTTTGCACTATGCCGCGCTGCTCATGTTCACCACCATATTTTTGGGGCGCCGCGCCGGCTTTATCGCTCTGTTGATCTGCCTGGTGAGCTTTGTTTCAATTGCCGGGCTTATCTCTACAGGCGCATTGGTCATTACCATGTCCATTATGGACAGCCCGATTCCGGATGCCGAAGCCATTTTAATGATGAGCATGATTTTTGTCTTTGTGAGCAGCATTGTAATCATGGTGCTGGCGGCCGCACTGGAGGAGTTTGAAAAAGCGTGGGAACGCGAGCGGTTGGCGGCGCACCAGCTATCTACCCAGACCAAAGAGTTGGAAGAGTCTCTGACCAGAGAGAAGCTTTTGGCCAATTTGCTCGAACATGCGCTTACCCAGCAGGAGGACTTAAACCGGCTCAAATCGCGCATTATCACCACCATTTCGCATGAATTTCGCACGCCGCTCACGGTCATCAACAGCTCGGCCGGGTTGCTCACCCATCACGCCGCCCGCTTGACCGACCAAAAAAGGGAAGATATTTATCAGCGCATCCGCCGCTCCATCTTCTACTTGACCGATCTATTGCAAGATATTGTATGGGTGGACACATCCAATTCGAGTGCAATCAAGGTCCACGCCATTCACATTGCTTTCAACGCCATGTGCGAATCTTTGGCGGAACGGCTGCATCGCGAGACCGATCATCCAGCCAATCTTTCATTTGTTTATGCCGCGGACGATCATACCAGCCTGTACGTGGATCCCGAGCTGATCAAGCAGATATTGTTCAATTTGCTGACCAATTCGCTCAAATATTCGCCGCTGCACACGCCGGTCACCGTGCAGTTTGCATGCAATGAACGCCTAAACATCGCGGTGGTGGATCAGGGCATAGGGATTCCCGCGGAGGATTTAGAAAAGATTTGGGAGCTGTTCTATCGCGGCGCTAATGTGGAAATGTATAGCGGATTGGGGTTAGGGCTGTATAACGTGCAGAGATTGGTCGAGCGGTTGGACGGCTCTATTGAAGTGTCGTCGCCGGGCGTCAATCAGGGTTGTACTTTCCAGATTCAGATTCCCCGCGATTTAGCAGAGAATGCACACCGCAAGAGTACCCTACAAACCAACGGCTTATCCGAAAGAACCGTAAAACAGAGTTTGTACACGGATATACGCTGATACACGCTGATTTGAGTGGCAAATTAGCCCAATATCTGCGCAAATCCCGTAAATCCGCGTACAAAATTTGTTTCTTCAACAACCTGCTAACGCGCGCCGCACGCCTGCAAACAGGCCTGCATATGACCGCGCGCTTCCGCCGCAATGGTGCAGCACTGCTCGATGCTGTACTCTTTGGCCCCAATCACCTCCAAATTAAGCGGTCCCGCATAGCCATTTTCGTGCAGCACGCGGATATAGCCCACCAGGTCAATATCACCGCGGCCGTTGGCCTGCATCTCCGGCTTGCCGGGACCCTGCTCGCGGCCTTTGCAGTCGCGAATGTGCACATGTTTGACCCGCGAAATCACCGCCGCAATGGCTTCCACCGGATTTTCGTTGGCGCGATGAATGTGCGACGGGTCCATGTCGATGCCAAAGTTGGGCGAAGATATAGCTTCCATCGCCCGCAGCGTGGTGGGCGTGTTATAAATGCTGGCGCCCACGTGCGCCTTGACGCACAGCGTAACGCCATACTTTTCGGCCATCTGCGCCAGGCTGCCCAGTTCGTCAATGGTCTGCTGCAAGCTCTCCTCATCGCCCGTTTTGCCGCCCGGTCCACAATTGACAATGGGGATGCCGCATTCGACCGCGGCCTGCAAGGCGCTCTCCATAACGGCTGGGTCGCGGCCGGGCTGCTCCATAGCCAGCAACTCCAACTCATACACTTGGGCCAGCCGCTTGATTTCCGGCGCAATTTCGCGCCAGCGATCCAAAACCAGATGCTCGCTCATGCCGCGGATGGCCGAGACCTCCACGCCATCATAGCCGGCCAGGGCCAGATATTTGAAGGCGGTTTCCATGTCATAGCCGCCAAAAAGGACGGTGTTTGCGCCAAGTTTCATTGGGTTTCTCCTTGTGGTTTGGTTTATTTGTAGGTGCGGCATCCCTGCCGCACGCCTCAAGCTAAGCGCGA
>JAWKON010000143.1:0-3406 GCA_041391125.1 Caldilineaceae bacterium | reverse complement strand
ACGGTGAGCAGATACCAGCTTGATATTCCCACACCTGTTCAGCGTCAGCTCCGACATGTGACCCCTGATTATCTTCGTGAAGAGATTGTGGATGTACTTTGGGGTTTGCGGGATGATCCGTATCCCGAAGGGTCTGAATTGCAGGACAATCTCCGTCACAGGCGTCGCATACGGGTCAATGGTTGGCGCATAATTTATAAAGTCAATGAAACAGATGCCAAAGTCACGATTTTGGCTATCCGGCCGCGCAACCGTAACACATACCTCAATGTTCCGTAGGATGCGGTCATCAAATAATACCATTTCACAGAGCCAAATGGTATTAGTCTCCCTAAATCACCACTGCGACTGCCTTATAGGCAGCGGGTCTACTGTCCAGGCCATGCGATTACATAGGCGCTGCAACATCTCTGTTTTCACCTCTTGATGGGCAGATTCATCCCACAAATTGTACGTCTCATTGGGATCGGCGCTCAAATCATATAGCTCGCCTGTATTTAGGCTGTGAACCGCCACCAGCTTGTGCGTGGCCGTGCGGATCATGGTGGCCTGCGCCGTGGGCGCGCGGTGCCAGGGCATGGCGTTGTAATATTCGCAATAGACATCGTCATGGTGATGGGCCAGCGGCGCGGCGCCGGTCAAGAGCGGCCAGAGCGAGCGACCCTGCATGCCCGGCTGCGGCGGTTGCCCCGTGGCGTCCAGCAACGTGGGCGCAATGTCCATCAGCTCGACCAGCGCGCTGCTGCCTTGGCCAGATTGGATGACGCCTGGCCCGCTCATAATCAGCGGCACGCGGATCAGCGGTTCATAAAAATAGGGGCCTTTGAGATAGATGCCGTGGTCGCCCAGCATTTCGCCGTGGTCGGACATGAAGATCACCAGCGTGTTTGCCAGTTGCCCCGTGCGTTCCAGGACGTCCAACATGCGCCCCACCTGAGCGTCGATCAGATCGATCATGGCCCAATAAGCGGCGGTAACCAGCCGGTGATCGGCGGCGCTCATGGCGTCGAAGGGATGCAGATTGGCGTTATTATACGCGCCGTGGTGATCCATCTGCTGATATGGGGGCTTGTGCTCCAATTCGCCGGGAGCGTAGTTGGGCAGCGGGATGGCATCCAGGTGGTCCAAATAGCGCTCTAAATATTCGACCGGCGGGTCAAAAGCGTGATGCGGGTCAAAGATATTGACCGAAAAAAGCCACGGCTGATCGCGGCCGGCGTGGGCTTCGATAAAGTTGATGGCCATCTGCGCACACCAGGTGGTCTGGTGGTGCGCGGCGGGCATACCGGCTTTGACGTGCGGGGAGCCGCGGAAAGGCTCCGTTTTATAGGTGACGCCACGTTCGCGTAGCCAGTGGTGATAGGCATTTGTCGGCCAATCCGGCTGCGGATGATGGGACCAATGGAACTCATCGTAGCCATCGTCGATGCGTGCTTCTGTGCCGCGGTTGGCGCTGGGATGGCAGGGTGCGATGTGCAGCTTGCCGGAGAGTCCGCAGGTGTAGCCGGCATCATGCAGCAGCTTGGTCACCAAAATCTCATCGGCGGGCATCATCTGGCCATTGGCGCGACAGCGCGTCGTGCGCGGGTAGCGCCCGGTTAAGAATGAGGCGCGGCTGGGCGTGCAGATGGGGCTTTGGCAATAGGCGTGTGCAAAGCGCACGCCCTGCTGTGCCAGCCGGTCAATGTGGGGGGTGTGTACGAAGGAATTGCCGGAACAGCCGAGCGTGTCGAAGCGCTGCTGGTCGGTGCAGATCCAGAGGATGTTGGGTTGTTGTGCCGGCATGGGGTTTTATCCTTTGTGTGTCCAATCCATAATCGACTGCAAACAGAGTTATGTCCAAATGGCTCTAACAAATGATACCGTATAAACCAACAATGGTGTATAATTTGCCGCGTGCTTACATGACTTTCTCACTCCATGCACCGCAAATCCATGGCCCACAAACCGGAGGTATTCCATGTCTAGCCCATCATTAACCTTTGAAAAATTCCGCGTCTGGCAAGTCGTTGTCCCCGCCCGGCAGGACATTCTGTCGGCGGCGGCGGCGCCCGGTCTGGTGCATAGAGAAAGCGGAAAATGGCCGCAAATGCCGATCCATTTGGTGGAAGGCGTTACGTCGCAGGGCATTGTGGCCGTGGGCGAAAGCGGACGGGGAACCGGTCGCGCGGTGGTCGAAGCGACGCTGCGAGAGCTGTTGGGAAAAGATCTCTGCGCCTTCACCCCAGCCACGATCTGGCAGGACGAAGCCAATGCCCTTGGCCTACCAAGAAGCTATGCGTATTGGTCATGGGAGCTGGCGGAGGATCGGAGCTATAGCTTGCTCGAATCTCTTTGGTTGGACGCCATGGGGAAAGCCGTGGGGATGCCGGCGCATCAATTGCTCGGCGGGGCCACGCGTTCACGCGTGCCGGTTGATTTCTGGATCTATCGTCCGGATGCGCCAACAATGGCCAAACTCATCCAAGAAGCTGTGGCACTGGGCTTACGCGGGGTCAAAATGAAATCGAGCGCCCAGGGAGACACGGCTGAGACGCTTTTGGCAATTGCCGCTGACGTGCCGGACGGTTTTCATATCACCATCGATCCCATGTGCGCCTGGCGTTCCCTGCGTGAATGCGCCAGACAGCTTGAAAAACTGGCGCAACTGCCATTTGACATCCAAATTGAAGATCCATTTCCCTACGCCGTGATTGAAGATTGGCGCGCCGCCCGCCAACTGACGCCGTTGACCATTGCCTGCCACGCGCGGACGGAAGACGTGCTGCAATTGGCCATGCGTGAAGAGATGGCCGACACCTACAATTTGGGTCGGCGCAGCGTCTATGATTTTCTACGCCTTAGTCACGTAACTGAATTCGTCAACAAAGATTGCTGGCAGGGCAGTTCGTTGGAGCTGGGTGTGCTGCAACATCTGCGCCTGCATGCTTCGGCTTGCGCCCGCAACTGCATTTTGCCCAGCGATCTGCAAAGCGAATGGGTGCGTGAGCAAACGCTCATTACGCCGCACATGCAGTATGAAGATGGCCACGCCGTCGTGTCCAATCGGCCAGGGCTTGGGGTGGAGCTGGATCACGCGGCTATGGCGCCCTACGTCACGGCGCAGTTCGTTGTTGAAGATTGATGGTATGCTCTACCAATCCACCTCGCTGCGCAGCACGCCCATACAGACCAAATCGTCGTATTCGCCATCGATCCACGCGTGCTGTCGCAGCCGCCCTTCCTCCACAAAACCGCAAGCCGCATATGCTCGCATGGCGCGCTCGTTGCGGCCAAGAACGCGCAAATGCACCTTGTGCAAATTATGATGCCGAAAGCCATACGCCACGATGAGCTGTATGGCCTCGCGCCCATAGCCTTTGCCCCAATAGGCCTGGTCGCCAATGGTAATGCCCAACTCGGCGGT
>JAWKON010000142.1:0-3509 GCA_041391125.1 Caldilineaceae bacterium | reverse complement strand
TCAGCGCACCGCGGCCCTGCGTCAGCCGCCGCAAATAGGGTTCGGGGTCGCTGTAGCCAGACCAGCCGTCCTCGACGCTAAAGGGATGAATGCGCAGGCCAAAGTGTAAATGGGGCGCGTTGCTCAACCCGCTGTTGCCGCTGAGACCGAGCTGATCACCCGCCTGCACCTGCTGTCCCTGCACCACGTGCGTCTCGTGCAAATGGGCATACAGACTCTGCCCCCACTCATGGCCCAACACTACATATTCGCCATAGCCGGCCGGATCGGTCCCCGCCGCCAGCACAGCGCCATTTTGCACCGCCGCCACCGGCGTCCCAATGGTCATGGCAAAGTCGAGCCCGTTGTGGCCAATGGGCGGACCGGCCTCGCCGGGCGCCGCGCCGGCATTCGCGCCAAACGCTTGCGAAATCGGGAAATTGCCGATAAAAGGCATGTGTCTAAGCATAATTGCGCTCCTGTATCATATTGCTGGTTAAACAGGGAATTGGATAATTCGTCGCTAGTCCATTATCTGAGTAATAAACGGAACAGAAAATGGTAAATGGTAAACGGGGAATGGTGAATGGTAAACGAGGCCGGCGATAAGTATTCTGCTCATTCACCATTCACCGTTTACCATTTATAATTTACAATTTGGCCGTTCCCCCCATCATTCTGCTCATTTCAAATTGACGCTCTACAATCTGAAAACCTGTCGCTCCCAGTTTAGGCGTAAAAGGGCTCTCTTTGGGTTCATTGACCAGCGTGAGCCGGGCTGTGGGGAATTGACGCAAAAGGGCTTGCAGCAAATGGTCAATTTCCGTTTGCACGTAGCCACTGGGACGCACGGCCAAATCGAGGATGCGCAGCCGCGGCGCTTCGCTGCCGGTTGTATGATTCGTGCCGCTGGGCTTTCGCATCAGCACATAGCCTATGGGATCGCCCAGGGCGTTGCGCAGCAAATAGCCGTCCGTATCGGCGGTCTGGCGGCTCAGAAAAGCAGATGAGCGCTGCCAGCACGGTTGTATTGTGTGCCAGGCAAAATGTTCAGCCAGCAGATGCGCGGCATCGGCGGGCTGCAACACGCCGGGATTGCGATGCTGCGGTTCATCGGGTTGCGTCTGGGCGGGCGGGCGCTCCCAGATCAACAGCTCACGCGCGCGCCGATAGCCCATGCGGGCGTATAGCGTGCCGGCCGCCAGGTTATCGGTCAGCACCTCCAGGCTGATCTGCGTGCAGCCCTGCTGCCCCGCGCACTGCTCAATGGCGGCCATCAAGCGCGTGGCCCAGCCCTGTCGGCGTTGTTCGGGCGCCACTGCCAAACCACCGCACCAGGCAAAATGGCCGTCTAGCGCCAGCAACGCGGCGCCCAATCCGCGCCCGCCGGCATCGTCGGTCAACACCGCGCAATTTTTCTGCGCCACGCCCGACACCCTGAGAAAGTTCGCCATTTCATCGGGCGTAAAAGTGGCCCCATAACGATAATCTTGAAAGCCGGTATTGAAGGCTTCGGTCAACACGACCAGACTGACCTGATTTCCCATGCGAATTTGCATTTGTTGGCCTCTCCCCCAGCCCCTCTCCACCTTCGCTTCGCTGGAGAGGGGAGCCATTCTACATCGGCCGATTTCATCTTGCTTCGGTCTTATCAGGCGTTATCACCTTGGCAGGCGAAACCCAGCGCATCAAATTCTGCCAGCAAGTTTTCTTTCGCCAGATCTTGGCGCGCTGCTGGCCAAGAATGCGTTGCGGGCAATCCGTTTCAGATCGGCTTCACTCATAGCCGAATTCAGTCGCCAGCACTGCAAATTCCTGGCAAAGCGATGTATTGAAAAGCGGCGGGTCATCGCTGTTGACCGTGACAACAGCCCTGCGTTAGATCCAGGTGTGGAAAGGGATGTTCGGCCAGCCGATTCGTACATGCAGGCAACGCGTTACTGTGGATTTAGCGTCCTTGTGCGGAATCTGCCGCTCTTTGAGCAACTGAAGCAGCGCCGGGTCTTCCATGCGCGCGCACGCTGTGGCCAATGCGGTCGGCGCTCAGCGCATGGATGGCTACCCCAAATACTGGCCGGGCCTTCAGTTTCGCTTGCGCTGGGGGACTGCAAGCAGACTACTTCTTTTGGCGGCGGTGGGCGGCGTGGGCATAGGGTCTCCGGCGGCATTGACCTCATAGCCGCCCAGACCAAAACCGATGACGCCATATTTACGCTCCCGCCAGCGCATATTCGAGCGTGTGCTGCGCCGCCCGCGGATTATAGGTTTGCCCGGCGCTGTGTTTACGAAAGCCCAGTTCGCGCACTACGTCAAAAGTCCAGCGCATCTCCACGCCAAAGTCGGCGCGCCTGCTGCCGCCCCGCTTCCAGCCCGGCCAGCAGTTCATCAATGGAGAGCTTCTGCTGTGTGTCGATATGGGTGGTGGGCGAAACGGTCAGCTCGCGATAGCGAATGTTCTGGCGGGCCATGTCGGCGCCGCACTCGTAAACGACATATTCAAAGTCGGCTGCGCTGCGCAGCAGGCGGGAAATGATCACATAAATTTGCACAAAGTGCGGAAAGTCGGTAAAGGTGAACCAGCGCCGTAACCCTTCCAGATCGGCAGCGGGCAGCGCACCCAACATGTCGTGGCGGCGCGCCAACTCCAGCACGGTGTGCGGCTGAATGGCGCCCTCCAAATGCACGTGCAGCTCCGCCTTGGGCATAGCGTGGATAAACGACTTCAGTTCGGGCGTCAATGTTTCATCATTCATGCAAATTTTAACCAGGGTTTAAATTGAACTCAGGGCTGTGATATAATCTTGAGAATCAGTTTGGTGAAGGATGGCCGGATGATAGGGTGACAAGATGATCGGATGACAAGGTAGCCGCGTCTGTCGATGTCATCCGGTCATCTTGTCATCCGGTCAAGAAAACGATGATATTTCAAACAAAATCAGAATTTTACAAGTTCTGCATCCCTGGATTGTATCGCATCCATGCAGGTTGATCAAACTCACGCAAATTTCCCTTTACCAACGGGCCAATCCGTATCGCTGCGACGACGCGTGCAGCGGCGTATGGGCAAGCTCGTCCGCTGGCTCTTTCATTGGCTTTTTATTACGGCCACGGTGCTGTTGGCGCTGGGCATGTTGGGTCCGCAATATTACACACCGCGAGAACAGACCGACATCGCCATCGGCCGCATTACGCAGGGGCATGAGTTCAATCTGGCCCAATGGGAAATTGAATCCGTCCAGCACAAACTGCAAGCCTTTATTCAACAGCCCGCCGCTGATTTGCCCCCCACAGAAGCTACCGAACTGGTGCGCGGCTATATGCAACGCGCCCAGCAAATTGGCCAGCTTGAGCAGACCATTGTGGCCCAATTGGCGCTGCAATCTGCTGCAAATCACGCTGCACCCACCGCAAACAGACGTGACGATCCGCCGCCCGAACTGCTCGATATTGACGCGCTGCAAACAGAGTTGGATGATTTGCGCACCCAGCAAAATGCCGAACGCATGACGGTGGAGCAGATCATCCAGCAG
>JAWKON010000141.1:0-3722 GCA_041391125.1 Caldilineaceae bacterium | reverse complement strand
CCCCGAAGGTTTTCGTAAGCTTCAATACGTAATCATCGCCCTGTTTTGATGGCCAATTGAACACGTACCGAGATGTAAGCGCTGCCGGCGGCGCTTGCATCAACGTATTGTGTGGAGTTTTACATAAGGCACAAATAAGGAGTCGATAATGAAACGGGCAGTTCCCTTGCATCGCGCGCGCCTTTCAGCGCGCCTAATCCTTTCTACTTTGTTTGTCGCTTCCCTGCTGTCGGGTATGATCCCCGCCGCGCAGGCCACGTTGCTCTCATCGTCATCACCCCAATTCAACGGGCAGATTGGCCAATATCTGTTCCCCAAAGCGGCGCTGGCTCAGGGCGATTCGCCTATACAGCCTGGCGCCAGCATCTATTTGCCGCTAGTCAACAACGGCTCTTCCGGCCAAACGCCGGAGCCCAATCACAGTGGTGATACGCCCACGGTCTGGCGCATTCACTTCAACTCGCAAGATGATCTCACGCGTCTTTCTGGAGAGATCGACATCTGGGAAGAAGCGGTGGCCAATCAGTCATACGTTCATGCAATTCTCTCGGATGAGCAGGTAAATGCCCTGCGCCAGGGTGGATACAGCGTTGAAGTATCGGCGGAGGAGACGCAGAAGCTGGCCGGCGCGTTGTCGCAAATTCAGGGCGCAAGCGCCGCCGCCACCGAGGGCATCAACACCATTCCCGGTTTTGCCTGCTATCGCACCGTGGAAGAGACCTACGCAGACCTGGCCCAATTGGCCGCCGCCAATCCACAACTGGCAACCTGGACCGACATTGGTAATAGTTGGGAAAAGGTGACGGCGGGCGGCAGCCCTGGCTATGACCTCTACGCATTGGTGCTCACCAACAAATCGATCCCCGGCCCCAAACCCAAGTTTATGCTCATGGCGGCCATTCACGCCCGCGAGTATACCACGGCCGAATTGGCCACCCGCTTTGCCGAGCATCTGGTCAACAATTACAACGCGGATGCCGATATTACGTGGCTGCTCGACCATTATGAGCTGCACCTTGTGCCGCACGTGAATCCCGATGGGCGCAAGATTGCTGAAGGCGGCATTCTTTGGCGCAAGAATACGAACAACACCGATGGCTGCTTCAACAGCTCGCAGTGGGGCGTTGACCTCAACCGCAACAGCAGCTTTCAGTGGGGCTTGCCCGGCGCCAGCACCAATGCCTGCTCCGCCACCTATCGCGGCAGCGGGCCGGCTACTGAGCCGGAAGTGCAGGCCATCCAAGATTACGCGATGAGCATCTTCCCCGACCAGCGCGGACCCAACAACAGCGACGCCGCCCCGGCCGATGCCGAAGGCGTCTTTATCAGCGTCCACAGCTACAGCGAACTGGTGCTTTTCCCGTGGGGCTGGACCACATCGCCCACGCCCAATATGACGCAAATGCAGACCTTGGGCCGCAAGTTCGGCTACTATAACAACTATCAGGTCTGCAACGGACCCACCTGTCTCTACGCCACCTCCGGCACCACCGACGATTGGACCTATGGCGAACTGGGCGTGGCCAGCTTCACCTTTGAACTGGGCACCGATTTCTTCCAGCAGTGCAGCGTCTTTGAAAATACAATCTACCCCGACAATCTGCCGGCGCTGCTCTATGCCTTTAAATCCGCCCGCCGACCCTATCAAGATCCAGCCGGCCCCGACGCCATCAACGTCAGCCTCAGCACGGACACGGTGGCCGCCGGTGCATCCGTCACGCTAAGCGCCGTCATTGACGACACGCGTTATGACAGCAACGGCTGGGGGACCGAAGCATCGCAAGCCATTCAGGCCGCGCGCTATACCATAGATACACCATCGTGGAAAGGCGGCGCAGTACACGCCATGAACGCGGGCGACGGCAGCTTTAATACCGCTGCCGAAGCAGTCTCAGCCGCCATCGACACCAGCGGATTGGCCTCCGGTCGCCACATCATTTTTGTGGAGGGCCAGGACAGCAACGGCAATTGGGGCGTACCCAGCGCGGTCTTCTTGACCATTGCCGAAGGCACCGGCCCCACGCCGACGCCCACCAATACATTGGCGCCCACCAGCACACCCACCAATACACCGCTGCCCACCAATACGCCCACGCCTACGAACACGCCAACGCCCACCAATACGCCCATTCCCGGCGCTTGTACGCGTTATACCAGCGCCGATGTCCCCAAGGGAATGCCTGTGGGGACGGCGTCGGCCAGCTCCACCCTGCTGCTCAGCGGCAGCGGCCTCATTGACGACCTCAATCTTGACCTGAATATGAGCCATGCCTGGGTGGGCGACCTGAGCGTGACCCTGACCCATCAGGACACGGGAACCAGCGTCACCGTGCTGGATCGGCCGGGCATCCCTGGCAGCACCTGGGGCTGTAGCAACAGCGACATTAACGCCACCTTTGACGATGGCGCGGCCACGGCGGCCGAAAGCCAATGCCGCAGCACATCCCCCACGATCTTTGGCGATGTGCTGCCCAATCAGGCGCTGGCGGCCTTCCAAGGTGAAGCCGTTGGCGGTACGTGGACGCTGACGGTGAATGATGCCTACGTTTCGGCAGATGGCGGCGCGCTCAACGGATGGAGTCTGGAAATTTGCACAGACGGCAATTCGCCCACGCCGACTAATACGCCGCTGCCGACTAATACGCCGCTGCCGACTAATACGCCGCTGCCGACTAATACGCCAACCGCGACCAATACGTCCGCGTCAACCAATACACCCACGGCGACGGCGATTCCACCGACCGCCACCAATACGCCGCTGCCGACCAATACACCGACGGCCACCGCCACCAGCACGCCGACGGCCACCAATACGCCCACGCCAACGCCGGGCAATGGCGGCAACGCGCCCTATCTGGAAATCGGCGTGGCGCAGAATGTGGACACGAACTGGACCACGATCAACTTGGGGCGCAGCTATGCCTCTATGGTGGTGGTGACCAGCCCCAACTATGACAGTTCATCGGCGCCCGCCGTGGTGCGCATCCGCAACGCCAGCGGCAGCAGCTTTGAGATGCGGCTGCAAAGCGCTACATCGGCGCCGGTGGCGGTTAGCGGAAACGTTCACTATATGGTGGTGGAAGAGGGTGTTTACAGCCAGGCCGCCCACGGCGTCAAGATGGAGGCAGTCAAGTTTACCTCCACCGTCACCGATGGCCGCTATGTGGGTTGGAACGGCGAGAGCCGCAGCTACAGCAACAGCTACACCAATCCGGTAGTGGTTGGTCAGGTCATGTCGGCCAACGATGCGGACTTCTCGGTTTTCTGGACCCGTGGTTCAACCCGCACTAGCCCACCCGCCAGCAACAGCCTCTGGGTGGGCAAAGAGGTGGCCGAAGATTTAGACACAACGCGCGCCAACGAAACCATTGGCTACATCGTGATTGAGACCGGCAATGGCGCCATCAATGGCGTCGCCTACACGGCCAATCTCGGCAGCGATTCGGTGTTGGGCATCACCAATAGCGCGCCCCAAACCTACGCATTAACGGGTCTTAACACGGCGTCCACCGCCATCGTCAGCCAATCCGCCATGGATGGCAACAATGGGGGCTGGGCCGTGCTCTATGGCGCAAATCCAGTGCAGGCGCACAGCCTGAATCTCACCATCGATGAGGACCAAATTCGCGACAGCGAACGCGGTCACGCATCGGAGCAGGTGGCCTACATTGTTTTTGAATAAAGTGTGACGAATAAGGCGTTGCCTGAGCTTGCCGAAGGCA
>JAWKON010000140.1:0-3814 GCA_041391125.1 Caldilineaceae bacterium | reverse complement strand
CGCCCAGCACCTGCTGCACCTGCGCCAGCGTCACCTTGGCGGCGCCGTAGCTCAACATCTGGTCCAGCAGGCTAACGGCGTCGCGCATACAGCCCTGCGCGCTGCGCCCAATGGCGGTGAGCGCATCGGCGTCGGCCTGGAAGCCCTCGGCGTCCACAATATTTTGCAGGTGGCCGGCGATCTCGTTGACCGGAATGCGGCGGAAGTCAAAGCGCTGGCAGCGGCTGAGCACCGTGGCCGGAATCTTGTGCGGCTCGGTGGTGGCCAGCACAAAACGGGCGTGGGGCGGCGGCTCTTCCAGCGTTTTGAGCAGCGCGTTAAAGGCGCTGGTGCTCAACATGTGGACCTCATCGATGATGTAAACCTTGAAGCGCCCCTCGCTGGGCCGAAAGCCCACCTTATCGCGCAATTCGCGCACATCATCCACGCTGTTGTTGGAAGC
Source organism: Caldilineaceae bacterium (assembly GCA_041391125.1). Classification (GTDB taxonomy): domain Bacteria; phylum Chloroflexota; class Anaerolineae; order Caldilineales; family Caldilineaceae; genus JACKBC01. The sequence goes on along the minus strand of JAWKON010000140.1, from coordinate 3,372 downwards.
GGCGTCGATCTCGATCAGGTCCAACATGCGGCCTTCGGTAATGGCCGTGCAGGTGGGGCACACATTGCAGGGGCGGTCGCCCTCGGCGGCGGTGCAGTTGAGCGCCTTGGCCAGGATGCGCGCCGTGCTGGTCTTGCCCGTGCCGCGCGGCCCCGAGAAGAGATAGGCGTGCGCGACGCGATCATCGCGCAGGGCATTGCGCAGCGTCTGCGTCACATGCTCCTGCCCGACTACCTCGTCAAATGTTTGGCTGCGCCACTTGCGGTAGAGTGCCTGGGTCATCCTGTTATGGCCGATTGAATATCTGTTTCAACGAAATCATTGCTCTTATGTAATGCCATTAGTTGGGCAGCCCATGTTTGTCATAACCCAAAATCTCTTCTGCACTGCGTGTGTCCAAAACAGCCAACGCCGCGCACTCTCGCCCTATCCGCAAAATCGCCTCTTTTGTCGATTGAGAGTTCTGTTGACGTTTTGATTTTTCACGATTTAGACGCTCTTGTAGCGCTGTAATCACAACCTGTGTTGTTGACTCACCGGTAAAGCCAATTAACTCGCGTACTAATTTGTCTACCTCTGGATGTTCCACCATTAGCGCCATGACATCACCTCATGATTACAACCATTCTCTTTAATCCACATTTCCATTATACCATAAAAAATGAATGAAGCGGGTGAAAGAAAAGTAGCTTGCCACAAAATCATATTCCTTTGTTATAAAGCATTATAGAGCCGTTCATTTAGTGCGGTAACCCCATTCCCCTTACTGTAAAAGGTTATGTGGCATGACCCGGTGCGCATAATCAAACTGACCGGCAACTCCAGTTGCCGGTCAGTTTGATGGACTTCAAATGTAATCTAAAAATCTGCGTAATCTGCTGATCCCTCCTAATGCCGGAAATGCCGCGTCCCCGTAAAGACCATCACCAGCCCCATCTTGTCCACCGCCGCAATCACTTCATCATCACGCATCGAGCCGCCGGGCTGCACTACGGCGGCAATACCGTGCGCCGCCGCTGCCTCGATGCCGTCAGCAAAGGGGAAGAACGCATCCGACGCCATGACGGCGCCCTGGGCGCGTTCGCCCGCCTTATGCCCGGCCACCATGACCGAATCGACGCGGCTCATCTGGCCGGCGCCTACGCCGATGGTGGCTTCATCTTTCACATAAACAATGGCATTGCTCTTGACGTGGCGCGCCACCCGCCAGGCAAAGGCCAGATCGGCCAGTTGTTCCGGCGTGGGTTGGCGCTGGCTGGCCACGCGCCAAGTTGATGGGTCCATGTCATCTTGACTGCAGTCCACTTCCTGCACCAGCACGCCGCCGTAAATCGAGCGAATGCTCAGCGGGTGATCCACCCGTGACGCCAGCAGAATGCGCAGTTCTTCTTCTTGCGCAAAATGGCTGGCGCATCGTCATCGAAAGCGGGCGCAGCAGTAATCTCCACAAAAAGGTCATGCCGCGCTGGGCCGTGATCGGCATCCAGCGGGCGGTTGACAAGGATGACGCTGCCAAAGGCGCTGACCGGGTCCGAGGCCAGCGCTTTTTCATAGGCGGTGGCGAGTGTATCGGCGCTGGCCAGGCCGCACGGATTGCCGTGCTTGATAATGGCGACGGTGGGCTGCGGGGAAGTCCTGTATACTCAACTGCCGTCCAAATCCAGCCAGTTGTTGTAGCTCATCTCCTTGCCGTGAAGCTGCGCAAAGGCCGGACCTTCGCCGCTGTAGGCATAGGCCCCACCCTGCTGGTGCGGATTTCGCCGTAGCGGTTGAGCTGGAACTGGGTGAGCGAGTTGATCTGCGGCAAAGCCGACACTCCTGCAGCCTGCACGGCCAAATAGCCCGAGATGGCGCTGTCATACGTCGCCGTGTGCTGGAACGCTTTAAGCGCCAGCTTCCATGCGCAGCGCGTCATCAGCGCCGCCGCTGGCCACAGCTTCGGCCACGGCGTCATAATCGGCAGGGTCGCAGATCACCGTGACCGATTCGTGATTTTTGGCGGCGGCACCAGCAGGCCACGCCGCCGGCCATCGATCTGCTCGATGGCTTCGGCCAGCGTGACGTTGGGCTGGGCCACGGTCTGCTGGAAGGGGTAGAGGTTGACCACCACTAGATCGATGGGGGCCAGGTTGTGGGCAGCCAGTTCGCTTAAGTGCTCGCTGGTGCGGCGGGCCAGAATGCCGCCGTGGACCGCCGGGTGCAGCGTTTTGACGCGCCCGCCCAGAATTTCGGGAAAGCCGGTCAGCTCTTCCACCGCTGTGACCGGCAGCCCGGCCTCGGCCAGTTGGCGGGCCGTGCCGCCGCTGGCAATCAGCTGCACGCCGCCGTCGTGCAGGCGGCGGGCAAAATCGAGCAGCCCGGTTTTGTCTGAAACAGAAAGAAGCGCGCGTGGGTTTGACATAGGATTCTCCTTTATCAGATAAATTTGCCGCCGTAAGGGGAAGAAGGAAACGATCAACAGATTACACAGATTAATATGATTTCTTTTTGATAATCTTTAAAATCTGTGTAATCTGTTGATCTCCCCTCCTCCGGTTACGGCCACCAATTAAAAAAGGCAGCCAGCCACAAAATGTGTTTGACTGCCCAGCCCAGGCGAACGACTGTATCGTTTTATATGAGGCTCTGCTTCTGCAACCGCATAATGCATATTATGCTCTGTCACAACAACCGCCCATATGCCCAACGCGCCTTCCCTGTGGTTTGTCTCCACGCCGGTGGAAGTTCTAACACCGGTTCGCCAGTTGGCGCGCTTTCTATTTTTTGGTTGTACAACCAGGAGTGAGTATAGTCGCGTTGAGCGGGTATGTCAAACTCAGCGTTGGGCATATTGATAGTATTTTGCCCCTTCCCTCATCACCCAAAACAAGGTACAATAGGAAGCATCGCAGGCAAATATCGTCAGTCCACTGTCCGATTGTCAGACTAATGTCATACCTTCGTCATGCGCTCGTCGTACCGCCCGCTACAATGGGTATACCGCCAACGGCAGTAACAGAGAGTTTATCGCAAATGAAGATGGGGTAGTTATTGCTTATTGCTGTATAGCTGTATTTCTCTAGCAGCAATACAGCTATACAGCAATAAGAGATAGTTGACTGTTTCCGAGCCCGTCTCTTACAAGGCCCTTCTTTACCAAATTCAACGGAGCTATAAAGATGAAACGAACTCGCATTACCTTTTTCGCCATCTTGGGCGCTCTGCTGGCCATGATCGCGGCGTCGTTGGCGTTGCGGCTGGTTGATGGTTCTGCCATTTTGCCGCTCTATGTGGCGGCTACGGTTTTCTCCCTCGGCATCGTAGCGCTGGATTTGATGGGCATTTTGGGGGATGACCAGTCGGATGACGCCGGCGATTTTGGCGAGGCAATGG
>JAWKON010000139.1:0-3861 GCA_041391125.1 Caldilineaceae bacterium | reverse complement strand
TTTGGTGATCTTTGGCGAATCATCGACTTCTTTCCTTATGAAATTTTATGGGTATTCTTTGTATGGCCAGTGACTGTCACTTCAATGTCATTAAGTTAAGCGTCATGGCGACACAATGCGCTTGCTGCCCCCTTCCCCGATTTAACCGAGCGGGAACGCGAAGTTCTGGATCTGATTGCGCAGGGTGAAAACAACCAAGAGATCGCCCAGCGGCTCCATATTTTTAACAAGTTGCAGGTTGCCGACCGGGCGCAGGCGATTGTAAAGGCGCGGTCGGCGGGGTTGGGGCGTTAGGTTGCAGTTTGGGGAAGGTGACTAACGCTTGAAATCAGGCGATTAGGGGACAGCCTATTACCTTTCCTCTAGAAAACCCAACACGATCTCGTTGAAACGTTCTGGGTTTTCCATGTTTGACATATGCCCAACGTCCGGCATAACGACTTTGGACGCATTGGGAATACGCTGGTGCAGGAGTTCCGCAATCGTCTGGAAATCGGGCAAATCATGCTCGCCAACAATGATGAGTGTAGGGGGAGTGATGGCGCCGAGTTGTTGAATGGCAGGCAATCCCGACGCCGGCATCGCCGGTTTATTGAGCCAATGCCAGCCTGAATAGTCTGTCACCATCTGCTTGAGACGAGCAGCCACCTGCGCATTTTCTAGCGCCGGTGCAAACAAGGGGTCACTTAACCAACGGCGTTTTGCCGCTTCAATGCCAGAGGTCAGCGCCATAGACTGCACTTGCGAAAATGATGCCCCAAATGCCTCCCACTGGAACCCCCTCAAACCTGTATCAACCACAATCAGGGAAGCTGCTGCCTGTGGGTACGCCAGTGCAAAGTCTATGGCGACTGCTCCACCTAAAGACAGCCCTAGAATATGCGCCCGTGACAATCCAAGATGGCGTAAAAGCGCCATCAGGTCGTCCACTGGCGCATAACTTGCTGCTGTTGGCAGCGCAGACTGACCATAGCCGCGCATGTCATAGCGGATAACCTGATAATCGCGGGCAAAGGGGGCGAACTGGTCATCCCACATGCGTGTGTCGAGCGTTGCGCCATGAATAAGCACTAAGGGGTCGCCTGAGCCAGCCATCTCATAGTGAAGTCGCGTGCCGTTGATATCTGCAAAACCGCGATGTGTATCCACGAGCCTCTCCTATCACGATACGTAATATTATAAACTTAAGTATGCAAGAGCGACAGCTACCTGCTCACCAAGATGTGTTGTATCCTTACATCGTTATGCAGGGAAACAATATAGATGTACAACCATCATTTTAACCCAGCGTCACGTGCTTTTACAATTGCCTGCGCCTGATCAGCGACTTGTAGTTTGCCAAAGAGGTTCGATACATTGTCGACGGCCAAAATGGCGCGTGCGATCTCCAAATCGTCCGTATCTTTCAGCACATAGCCCCGCGCACTGCTGCGCATGGCTGCAAAGACAGAATCGTCATTCTCAAGTCCGTTAATCACTCAAACGTAAAGACGAATCCCCCAAGGCTTGGCCGTTTCCCAAAATCGAGGAATCAGTTAAGGTCAAGCCCTCAATAACTTCGATAAAGAGATAATACAAGATCGCCATCCCAATGTCATTAGGCCAGGGTCACACAGCTTTGGGCAGATTGTCCCAAGGGTTTGGGACAGTTTTCTTGAATCAACAACACACATATTCAACATGAAAAACAGCGCTTATGGTGCTTGGTGTACGGTCACGGTGGGTGATGTGCCGGTTACGTAGTGCCAGTTCCAGAAGTCGTTGCAATATCGTTCGCCGTATGCTTGCACCTCAAAATCAGCCGCGCCGCTCTTTTCAGCACAGCGTATAGGTAAACGGATTGGAGACGCCTGGCCCGACCAACGCTGTTGCCGGCGATACAAAGGTAAACATGGATTGCTCTTCTGCGGCCAGCCTGAGCTCTAATTCAAGAATGGGATATTGACACCCTTCACTCACATCGATGGCGGCCATTACATCAGTTGTTTCACCAATGTTCAACTCGCTTTGGGAGACCGCAACATGCATGGTGGCCGAGAAAACCGGAGTGGCAGGCGTCAGAGAGTCGGTGGCGTAGATCAAGGGCAGGTGAATGGTGGGGCCAACTTGCGCGTTCGGTGATATTCACTGCGCGGTTGCCGTTACCGCCGATGGGCTGATTAGCCACATTGTTGTAGACAACGGCGCCGGACGTGATCATGGAAGCGGTTGCCGTAAAGGGGTATGTACCCAAATGGGCCGATTCACCCGCCGCCAGCGGCCAGATAAGGGCGGCAGGATCAGCAGATCGGGTGGGGTGGCTTGGAAATGTCATAGTAATAGTGCGGAGGCAGCTCAAGCAGCGTCATGGTAATGGTTTCGCTTGATGTATTGATTGCCGTAAAGCACGAGTAGACAGGCGTGTCCACCGCCACATCCAGCGAGTCAGTTATTGCCGCACGTGTCTGGCCGCGTGCTCAGCGTGTGGGCCAACGCCATATCGAGCCCTTGCGCGCCAATCATGGTCACGCGCGCCGTCGCCGTATCCGAAATGGTCAGGCCCGCACCGGTGGCGTAGACGGTGATGGTGCTCACCGTAGTGGCCGTGGGGGTAAAGACGAATTGGCCCAGGATGGGCGGCAATTGCGTGATGACCTCCGTTTGCCCGGCGGCCAGCGGAAAAATAAAGGTCGCATCGCCAAGGCGCGTATCGCTCAGCGTATGCACCGTGAGCGTCACGGGGCCTGTATTCGTCAGCGTGAAACATTCATAAACGGGTGTGCCTGGTATAACCCGCACTTCGCTCGCGGTGGCGCAGGCGGCGGGATCCGTGCCCACGGTTTTGGTCAAGTGCATGGCGGGCAGTGGCGGCTGCGCCAATGGATGGGCAGACGGGCGTGCGTGTACAGGTGACGATATTACGGCTGCAAGGCAAAGGCCCAGTAACGAAAGGGCCATGCTCAAGCTAAAAAGGATAGGTTTGGGGATGAACATCTGGTTTCTCCTCGCGGGATTGTTGTGGCGGATTAAACTGGCGAACGAAGGTGGCAAGAACCGATTTTGTTGTTGCCATCGGCTATGGCCGCTGCCACGAGACGTATGGTTTCGTTACTCAGAATACACCGCTATCATTATCCCATCATTAACGTATCCAATTGCAAATGCAGCGCAACGGTGTTGGCGAATCAAGCTTTGGTCTCGATGTGGGCATCTGAACCCGATTGGCGGCTTATCTGTTTGCAGCCCCGCAACCAACTCTGGTACACTCGCAGCATGTTACCCTGGCTAATTGCTGCGCTCACCACGTTGAGTAGAGGTGTTCACAAGGCGCGTCGTTCCGGCTTGCTGCCGCTGCTGACGCCTTTTCTGCTGCTGATCGCCATCGGCACGCTGGCCTACGCGCGGCTGGAAAGCTGGTCCCTGCTCGACGCGCTCTACGCCACCATCATCACCATGACCACCGTGGGCTATGGCGATCTCTCTCCCCAATCGGCAGCCGGGCGCGTCTTTGCCATCTTCTTTACCCTCTTTGCCATTGGGCTGGCGGGCTATGCGCTCTCCACCGCCGCCGCCATCGTCTTTGAAGGACACGAAGCCAAAATGGCCTTAAAACGTTTGGAGAAACGCATGCAACAGATCGCTGCTTTATCCGGTCACGTCATTGTCTGTGGCGGCGGCATTTTGGCCAATCGCGCCGCTGGTGAGTTTCGCCGCCGCAACATGCCCTTTGTGATTCTCGAGACAGACGAAGCCAAGTTAAAGCGGACGCTGCTCTGGCTGCACGGGCCCTATGTGGAGAAACGGCAGCGCCACTATGCCACGCTGGATGAGGTGGATTTGACCGTCGAGGAGCGCATGACGGTGCAGGAATTGGCCGACGAA
>JAWKON010000138.1:0-4143 GCA_041391125.1 Caldilineaceae bacterium | reverse complement strand
CTTTGCGCGTGCGGGGACGGTTTAGGTCAAATCTGCACAACTATTCTTTGAAGGAGAACATAAAAATGTTGCAGGGGTATATTGGCAAGGCGGAAAGTGTAGAAGCAAACCGCCAATTGCCCAGGTTGTTGGTAGAAGGGCTGCTGTTGGGCGGCACCGGGCTGGGGGTCTTTGCTCTGATCTTTGAGATCGCGGCCGATGCGTTCAGCGTGGCGGCGTACCAGACGCTGCTGGCCATTCATGGCGCCGAGGGCTATCACACCATTGCCATGTGGGCCTTTATTGTGCTTTCGGTGCTGCTCTTTTTAGGCATTGTGCCGGCCTATAAAGCAGGCGCCTATTTGCGCCCCAATGCGGGCGGCAGCGGCCCGCTGGTGGAGGCCATTGGGCCGCCGCGGCTGCGTTGGCTCTCTTGGGCGGGGGCCAGCCTCTTTTTTATTGACGCCATCCTCACCATTATTATCAGCTCGATTTCGGCATCCGATGTCATCATGCTCATTTATCCCGAGCTAGCCGCCTATCGCATTCTGTTAGCCGAATTGTTCGCCTTCTTCATTATGGCCGTGCTGGCCGCCATGGGCCCCAAGCGGGCCGTACCGCTCTTCTTGATTGGGGGCGGCGCATTTACCCTTTTTACGCTCTTTGCGCTGGGCCTTGTGGGCGTCACAGCCTTGGCGAATCCACAATGGTCGTTTCTGACCGAAGGCATTGTAAGCCGCCTGGAGACGGTAGGCGTGGTAGAGCACGTGGTGCGGGCCAAAGAAGATATTTCGGCCATCGGCATGTTGCTCTTTTTCCAACTGTTCTTTCACTCCATGTCCAGCGCCATGTTGGGCTTTTCCGGCTATGAAGTGATTCCAGCCAGCGGCAAACATGCGGCGCGGCCCAAGTGGAAAGTGATCAACACGGCGCTGACGCTGGCCGCGGTCTTTCTGATTGGCACCGGCGTGGTGCAGCTCTATGCGGCCCAGCAGTGGAACATCCCGGCCACCGAAGGCTACAGCACGCTGCTGATCGAATACGAAATCATCGCCGCCCAAACGTTAGGCAGGGGTGTAGCGCCTGAAAACGTTGTGGTGACCGAAGGCGACCGCGAAGCCGCCGCCACGCTCTACGATGCGCACGAAAGTGAGAGCGCCAATCCGGAAAAGCTTGGCGCCCAGCAAGCGCAACCAGACGATCTGGTTGGGTTATCGCGCGCCGAATATATTGATAAAGTGTCGGAAACGGTGGCCCTCAGTCGGGCGCTGGAAAACGCCACCCAGAATACCAGCGGCGAAAGTTTTCTGCTGATTGCGGGCGTGCTGCTGGCCATTATTTTGCTGTTGGCGCAAGGGGGCGGCTATGTAGGCGGCGCCGCCGTGGCGGCCAATGCCGCCCGCTTGGGGCGCTTGCCCGGCTTTTTCGCCGACGACCGCATCGGTATTGCCGTTATCTGGGCCATCTCGGCCATTTTGATTCCGATTATTCGCGAAGTGGTGGTGGTGGAATCATATTACGCCTTTGGTTTTGTCAGCGCCTTTGTGATCACCAGCACGACGGTCTTTTTTGTGCGCGACGATGCATTGCGCGAGCGCGGCATTGAGCCGGGTTCGGCCGAAGCCAAGTCGCTGCGGTTTGCCGGTTTGCGCGGCATGATTGCCAGCTACATTATGGCGCTGGTGCTGATTACGCAAAAAACGGACGCATTGGGCATCATTGTGTTGGGCGCCGCCGCCATTACGCTCTTTCAGATTTTTGTGGCCAATGGCGGGTTAAAGCGCAAAGAAGAAGCGACAAAGGTGCCGGTGGCGCCGCCGGGAACGTATACAATTGAATATGAAATGGGCGTGCAGCGCGCCCATGCGGAGGCGCACGCCCGTGGCATTGTCGACGCCACGGAAGAATTAATTGATTCCGGCGTTTTGGCCAAGTTCAATGTGGACCCGGCGCGCATTCGGCAATTGGTCTGTTATGAATACAACATTGCCAAAGAGCTGTTTAGCCACAACGGTCATCACCATGATCATGAGCGCATTGAGGAGCCCAATCTACAATTGGAAGCCACCTATCGCAAGGCCTACCACATGAAAGAGCAGATTGCGCGCCGCATTGAGGACTATTCGCACTTTGGCATTTTCACCTTTATTCATAACTACTATTTGAACTGGGTGTCGCCAGACCACGGACGCGATGACGCCGTGGTGCAGCAGACCATGATCGATATCCTTTTTCCGCAATCCTCACACGAAGAAATATGGCAAGACTATTGCAAATTCGAACCGCGGCGGATGCCGGAGCCGGTCTGGCAATTTAGCCGCCAACGCTATTTGTGGGCCAAAGACCAGTGGCCCAATCTGAGCAGCCGCATCACCATTATCTGGACGCTGCAAGACTTTGGGCTGATTCCAGACGAGGTGGATATCAAGACGGTGATCTCGGTGGCCGATGGGCGGCACTACAAGCTCGTCAAGATCCACACCAGTTCCGATGCGGGCGAGTTTGAATCGGAGAAGGAGACAGTGGACGCGCCTGAGGCTGTCGAGGCGGCGGGGGATGAAGGGGTGACAGGATGATGGGGTGATGGGGTGACAGGATGAAGGGGTGAAGGGGTGAAGGGGGGCTGCGCCGGCCCCCCTGCTCCCTTTCCCCCTTTCCCCCTTTCCCCCCGTCTCGTAGTTAACGTCATACGGCGCCCAAACCGTGACGCGCTGCTGCTGCGCCGCCAGTTCATTGCAGAGGGATTCGATGAAGATGCCGCTGAAGTCGCCGGGGAAGCGGGGGTAATTGTGGGTGAGAACGCCTATATGCATGATGTGTATGATCTGATGTTCAAGGGGGCACAACCCGTTCACTGAGCCTGTCGAAGTGAACGGGTTGTGCCCCCTTGAACTTGATAACTATAAAAGTTGGCTTACGTCTGTCAGCGATTGCACCACGGTCAAGGCCAGCGCTTTAACTGCCGCCGATGGCGCTTTCAAATCGGGCACCATAATCGATTGCATCCCGGCGGCGTGGGCGGCGCGCACGCCAGCTTCCGAATCTTCCAGCACCAGGCAGCGCGCAGGCGCCACAGCGAGACGAGCGGCAGCGGCCAGGAAAATGTCCGGGGCGGGTTTGCCGTTAGGGACTTCATCGCCACCCACAATGGTGGCAAAGCGGTCGATGAGGCCGGTGGTGGTCAGCTTTTTGAGCGCCAATGGGCGGGCCGTGGAGGTGGCCACCGCTTTGGCCAGCCCGCGCCCATCAATCCGATCGAGCAGCTCAAACAGCCCCGGTTTGGTTGGGATTGGCTCTGCTTCGAGCATGGCGTAAAAGAGTTCCTGCTTGCGTGCGTAAAGCGCGTCAAAGGGAAATTCAGGGCCAAAGGCGTCCTTAAACAGGCGTTCGGTGTCGCTCTTTGTGCGCCCCACGGCCTGCAAATAGACGTGGGCAGGAAAGTCATAATTGCGTTCAGCGCCGGCTGTTTGCCAGGCGGATTGGGCCATACGCTCGGTGTCGAGCATCAAGCCGTCCATATCGAAGATGACGGCTCGCACGCCCGCCAAAAGATTGTTGCTCATATACAAAACCTTACTGCTTTATTAAACATGCCAGAACCTTTGGCCGTCATGGCATAACATGGTACAATCAATTATACCACCTATCAACACAACCACGAGATTTCGGCTGCCTGACCATGAACAGTCCGTCCGATCATCAGCCCCCAAATCGACCACGGCCAACGGTTTCGAATCAAAATTCACTTGCACAACTAGCTCTGGGCATTGCCCTGATTTTGGCCGGTGTGCTATTTTTTTTGTGGGGTTCTGGCCGCTCCATATTGTCTGAAACCGAGACGCCGGCTAGCGAGGGCGAATCGCTGGTTCCCCTTGCTTTGGCGCAGGATACGGTTGTCAATGCACCGGTCGTCGCGGCGTTGACCGATGGCGAGCCCGTGGTGGAACAGCAGGTCGAGCCGACGGTCGAACAGCACGCCATACAGGATTCCTACTGCATGTGGCCCGGCGATACGCTCTCCGATATTGCCTATTTTTCCAATGTGGACGAGCCGTTTATTCAAGCGCTTAATCCGGAATATACGGGGGGCGCCGGCAGCAATGTGTTGCTGCCGGCAGGGAGCACGCCGCCCGTTGCCTGGTCGGCGCCGTTGCCAATCGTGGA
>JAWKON010000137.1:0-4513 GCA_041391125.1 Caldilineaceae bacterium | reverse complement strand
TACACTGTCCCCGCGGCACATCGCACGGTTTCCGTAATCTCGGTACAACGCCGGCTAAGATGATTTGGGTCGCAACGCCCGGCGCTAATGTGGAACGCTTCTTCACCGATCTGGCCGCGCTGCCGGTCGACGCCCCACCGGATATGGAAAAGGTGCTGGGCATCTTCAACAAATATGACATCCAGGTCTTGCCGCCGCCGACCATGTAGTTCGCAATTCACCATTCACAATTTACCATTTACCATTCACTCTTTTCCATCAGGAGCACACCATGCAAACAGACACACAGATCATCCAAATCGGTCGCGCCTTGCTCGACGGACTCAACGCCCACGACCTCAGCCAGTGGGAAGCGATGTTGGCCGAAGATTACACCGGCAGCTATCCCGGTCTGCGCAGCGGGGCCGATCGGCAGATAGCCAAAGCCTACAACGCCGTCTTTCTGCCCGCCTTTCCCGATCTGCACTTTGAGGTGGAGCGCACCATTGCCAACGGCGAAGTCATCGTCTATCAGTGGATGTCCACCGGCACCCACAGCGGGCCGCTGCAACTGCCCACCGGCACAATTCCGGCCACCGGCAGGCAAGGCGCCGTGCCTGGCGTATTAATCACAACGGTCAAGCACGGCAAGATCGTGCGCGAGGAAACTTACTGGAATCAGGTGGAACTCTTGGCGCAGTTGGGCATCATGTAGTTTGCCATGAAGGTGAAAACTTTGAAGATTGCATATCGATCCACGCACAACGCCAATCGATATAGGGGCGCATTCTCCGCTGACACCGCCTGGCGGTGGGGGAGGAGAATGCGCCTGGCATGGCCGCGCCCCTGCACGGGTTGCGCTATGACTTGATGCCCCAAACGCCAATCGGCGAGGGTTTTATGGCGAGTTGCGCGCTCTCGTGGGGTAGGCCAAGTTCTGCGGCCAACGCTGCGGCTTGACGGCGCAACTCCTCGGCGTCGACATGGTTGCCTTCATGCCGCAAAAACTCAATCTGCGCCCGCAGATGGCAGAGTTGCAAGCGGGGACTGCTGGCGGCCCAGTGCGCCAATCGCTGCAACTCCGCGGCGGCCGCCGCTTGCTCACCGACATGCAGCAGCGCCGCCACCTCGGCCCAGCGGGGTAACGCCGCGCTAAGCGAACGTTCCGCGCCCCGCGCCTGGCCGGCCTGCCGTGCAAAGTCGGCGGCCGGCGTCCACTGCTGCAAACACAGCGCTGCCAAACATTGATAGCTGGCCAGCATTTCACGGTTGCCCGCCATGTCGCCATTAGTGCGATTCATCTCCGCCGCCGCCGCCAATGTTGCGGCAGCCTGGGACCATTGGCCGTCGGCAAGCTGGTTGACGCCCAAGGCCGCCACGGCGATAATATGGACCGGCGGAATGCCCAGCGGCGCCACCAGATCGACGCTGCGTTGCGCCAGCCGCAGACCTTCCTGCACCTGCTCCGTTTCACTAAGCATCATCGCCAGCGCAAAGGCGGCAAAGGCCTGCCCCCACTGATTTTCGAGCGCTTCCGTCAGCGCCAATGCTCGATAACCGGCGGCCAAACTTTGCGCTGCCTCGCCCATATTGCAATATTCCATGGCCAACATCGTATATTGTTCCGCTTCCATCACGCGGTCGCCCAATTGCGCATAGAGTTGACGGGCCTCGTGGGCCAGGGGAATGATGGCCTCCCAGCGCCCACGGTTTTGATAGGCGTGGCCGAGTGCATTCAAACTTTGCGCCAACAGCAGCGGCGCATCCAGTTGGCGCGCCAATTGCACGGCTTCTTCGCCAAATTCCAGCGCCTCGGGCTGATCGAGATACATGTGCAACTGGGCCAGGTTGCAGAGCGTTTCCACCATCCCAGCCTGATCGTGATGTTGCGCAGCCAGCTCACGAGCGGCCATGAGCAAGGACATGGCCTGCTGATAGCTTTGCGCCTGCCAACTGTAGAGATTGGCCAGGCGATTGAGCGCTGTGCATTCAACGGTTGGCCAGCCCGCCTGCTGCGCGTGCGCCCGCAAGTCACCATAAACCGTGCGCGCCGCTTCCCAATCATTTTGCAACTCCAGCGCGCGTCCTAGTTGCAGAGCGAGGGAAAGCGACTCCGCTTGGGTGATCGACGCGGCCACCGTCGGCTCTTTTTGCAACGCTTGAGCCTGCCGATAGTGGGCAAGCGCCTGGCTGAGGGCAAAGGCGGCCAGCGCCTCGTGACCAGCCTGCAGGCAGTAGCGGAACGCCGGTTGCATCGCCCCCGCCGCCAGCGCATGATGAGCGAGTTCGGCTGCCGGCGCGTTACGCGTCTGTAGGGCAGCAAAGGCTTTACGATGGAAGATGCGCCGCCGTGCGCTGTCGATCTGCTCGTATACAACACCGCGGATGCGGTCATGGCTAAAAAGATAGGGCGGGTCAAGCGGTTGTGCGTCGCCCGTCACGGCAATCAGCAGATTCGCTGCCAGCAGTTCTTCCCATGCCTGGATTGCCTCCGTCTCAGCCAGCTCGGCGATGGCGGTCACGGCTTCAAAATGGAGTTGTTGGCCCAAAATGGCCCCCGCCCGCAAGAGCGTGCGCGCCGCGGGCGAAAGCCGCGCCAGGCGCGCGCCGATGAGCTCACGGATGCCTGTCGGCATAAAACCGGCCAGTTGATCCAGCCTGGCCAGCAGCGGGCCAAAGTCGACCAGCGTGCTGCCGGTGGCGGTGGCGGCCACTTGAATCAGCCCTTGTTCGGCCAAGCCTTTCAACATTTCGGAAAGAAACAGGGGCTGGCCGCCGGTTTCACTGTGCAGGCGCTGGCTCAAAAGCAGCAGCGGCTGATTGGCCTCAGCCGCACTTTCACTGGCAGAACTTTCACCGGCCAAAATCGAGACCCATTCGTAGATATCGTTCGCGTTCAGCGGACCAAGTTGCACCGCGTGGAGCGGCAGGTCGCGCGCGGCGCCCGCTAACCAGTCGCGCAGGGTAGAATCATTGTGTAGGCTCGCATCATTGCGCATGGTCAAGAGCAGGAGGATCGGCGGCTGGGACTGCCCCCAGCGATGGGCCAGAAAGCGCAAGAGGTCGAGCGAGGCCTGGTCCGCCCATTGCAGATCGTCGATCCACCAGAGTAAGGGACGCCGCTTTGCCAGCGCCTCGACTAGACGCGCTGTTGCTTCAAAGAGGCGACTCTGCGCCTCCGCTTCATTCCCCGGCAGCGGCGGCGGCAGATCGGGATAGCGGTCGCGCAGATCGGGGATGAGCCGACTCAACTCGCTCAGCCAGAGATCGCTGAGCAGATCGTCGGGGGCATTCTCATGGGATAAGCGGTTTTGCAGCGCCTCCACCAGGGGCTGATAGGCGACGCGCCCGCCCATTTCAAAGGCGCGCCCCTGCATGAGATCAAAACCCTGTTCGCCGGCCCAAGTCAGGATCGCCTCGGCCAGGCGACTTTTACCGATGCCGGCTTCTCCTTCGATGAGACAAATGGCCGGGTGATGGGCGCGGCATGTTTCCAGCGCTGTGATCAATGTCGCCCACTCTGTGCCGCGCCCCAGCAGCGGCGCCTGTAATCGATGGCGGAGATCGGCGAGCTGTGCGGTGGTGGCGGGGTGCGACGAGCGTTGGCTGCGACGGGCGGCAATTTGGGCGGCCAGCGCCAATGTTTCCGGCTCCGGTGATGCATCCAACTCGCGCGCCAGCAACGCGCGGCACTGCTCAAAACTAGCTTGCGCGGCATGCAGATCGCCCCGCGCCAGGTGCGCCTGGATTTGCCGGCGCCAACCCTCTTCGGCCAGCGGTTCGAGCCGCAGCCACTGTTGGGTGGTGGCCAACGTCGCCCGCCAATCGCCATGCGCATAATGCCACTGGGCCAGCCGCTGTAAAAGGGTGGCCGCGCGCTGCTGCCACAAGTGACGCTCGGTGTACAACCAGGCGTCAAAGTCGGGCGCGTCCGGCAGGCTAAAATCGGCCAGAAATTCGCCGCGTATCAGCGCTGCCGCGGCCTGCAACGCCGCGCCATAATTGCTGCTTTCGGCCTGGGCGGCAGGCCACGTGGCGGTGGCAAGCAGCGTCTCCTGCAACGTGGTGAGATCAAGTTGGGGCGAGTAGGCCGGATTGAAGGCAAGCATATGGTCATCGCTCTGCAGGAGCGCTTCTTCGGCCAACGCTTTACGCAGATAAGCCAATGCCCGCCGCAACGAGGCGCGGCCTTGTTCACGCGGCGCGTTGCCCCAAAAGAGGTCGGCCAGCGTTTCCCGCTGCTGCGCGCCAGGATTGCACGCCAGATAGAGCAAAAGCGCCAACGCTTTGCGCGTGGCAAAGGTCACGGGGCTGGCGCCGCGTCTGATCTCCGGTGTCCCCAGCAGATTGATGCGCAATGGCTCGGCCCTAGCTCGTTCTTTCACGCTATTTCTCACGCCGTTTTCACGCCCGGCTGCTTTAATACGAATTGCTTGATCATAATCCGAAACCGATAATTCGTAAAAGGAGCCAATCCATGTTTTCACAAACTTCACGTTCCCAACAGTTATTGCAGTGGAGCGGCTGGGCGCTG
>JAWKON010000136.1:0-4565 GCA_041391125.1 Caldilineaceae bacterium | reverse complement strand
CGCGTCAAGCTGCGGGGACACGATGTCTACATCTATTTGCTGCTCGAATTCCAGTCGAGCGTCGACCGCTTCATGGCGGTGCGGGTGGCCTACTACACCCTGGCTTTCTATATGGACTTTATCGCCCACCGCAAACCAGTGGAGAAGCTGCCGGCCCTTTTTCCCATTGTGGTGTATAATGGCAGTGAACGGTGGACAGCCCCAGAGCGGTTGGCTGAGTTGGTGGAGTCCGAACTGGAGTTGGGTGACTATGGCGTGCAATGTCGCTATTTCAAGATTGCCGAGAATGAGATTGACCGTGAGTGGTTGTTAACCGTCCGCAATGTGGTCTCGACGCTCTTTTTGGCCGAGGCGCACTACAACATTGACCTGCTGGTGGCCGAAGTAGTCAATCTCTTTGAACAGGAAGCGGACAAGCAGGCTGCCTCGTTGCTGGTCAACTGGTTTCATCAGTTGGTCATACATGGCCGGGTGCAAGAGGCCGATTACGCGGCGTTGGAGCAGGAATATCGTTCGACACAGGAGGTGCGTGAAATGTTGATTGAGGCGTTGGAGAAGGAGAAAGAACAGATCCGTCAACAAGGCATTGAACAAGGTATTGAACAAGGTATTGAACAAGGTATTGAACAAGGTATCGAACAAGGTATCGAACAAGGTATCGAACAAGGTGCAGCCGTAATGCGCACAACGATCGAGCAGATTCTGCAGCATCGTTTGGGTGAACTACCCCAGCACATTCACGATCAGTTGCAGCGCTGCAACCTGACTGCGCTGAACGCCCTCGTCAATCCGGCCCTCGACGCCGTAACGTGGGATAGGTTTGCGGCCCACTTGCCCGGACAACAGGCCGATTAGCGGCTGCGGTCGTTCAAAAACAGAGACCTATTGGACGGCCTTAGAGCCGTCCAATGGCATGTTTGCCATTTTCTCGAATGAAAGAAAAATGACCGTCCCTACATCACATAATCGGTTGTAGCGTACGCCACCGTTTCCTCTAAGGTCATGGCCGCACCTTCGGCCCAGGCGGCTTCAGCCTCGGCCTCACTCAGTTGTGAACGCGCCGCCGCCACCGATTCGGCAATGCGTTGCGCACTAAGCGGCGCGGAAATAAGCTGGCGTTCTCGTTGCAGTGCATCGATGGCCGCGGCTAGGTGTAGGGTTTTGTGCGGCTGGTTGGTGCGTATGGCCAGGAGTACGCAGGCGTCCAGTCGTTCGAGTATGGTTTGTTCGTTATTTGTTCGGTGTCCTTCAAGCAAGGCATTCCTCAAAAGGGACTGCACCTCCTCGAATGCACCATGCTGAATGGCCTGAATCGCTAAAATATAGTCATGATAGCATAGTAGGCCGTGCGATTTGATGGTCCGGGCTAAACGTTTCCCTTCAGCTAATACAGGAGCGGCATTGGCATATTCTTCTTGCAACACATACAGACTACCGAGGACCAGCGCCGTCAATGCAATGGCCCATGGGTCGCCATTCTGTCTATGTAAGGCCAAACCTTCTTCCAGCAATTCGCGTGCAAATGTAAACTCCATAAGTTTTATGGCCATATGTCCCTGATTGGCGAACGTCATGGCAAACGCCCACTTATCTCCGGATGCAGCGCCTAATTTCCGCGATTTTTCGACATAAGCATACGCACCCTGATAATCGGCTTCATGATCAAACAATATCCACCCTAAAAGTCCATGGGCCATGCCAACCCATTGTGGGTTTGCCCCATTGCCAATCTGTTCATACATTGCAAGAGCGCGTTCGAAATAAGGGCGTCCCGCCAATCGGCTATGAAAGGCAGAGGTGAAATGGCCCATACTGGCTAACACTTCCACGTATCCCCCTGAAGGCAATTCGGTAGATAGCAATTCCAATGTTGCCTTGAGACAGACCAATGCATCACGGTCATGGGCAACATTCCAAAAATTGGAATAAAGATCGCATAACTCTACGCATCTATTCACATCGCCATGAGCATGGAACCAACGAAATGCTGCCCGCAAATTGGGATAATTTATACGCGTTTCAGCCAGGATCGAGGCCCCGTTCGGACCCATTTGATTTGGGTCAAGCCGCGCGACGTAATCAGCGTAATAATGCGCATGACACTTTTTCACACTATCCAATTCCTCTAGCTGCGCCAAAACTTCAAGGCCAAAGTGCCGCACCATTTCCAACATATCCAAACGTACTTCCGCATCGGTATGTCCCATCACCTGCAACAAACTTTTGTCCACCAGCGACGTCAACATGCCTTCAATCTGTATAGGATCGTCGGACACGTTACATGCTTCTGTCACCGCCTCAACCGTAAAGCCGCCCACAAAGACAGCCAACCGACGAAAGAGCGCCTGTTCGGAAGGCGCCAGCAGCGAATAGCTCCACGCCACCGTATCCCACACAGAGCGGTGTCGCCTCGGTATGTTGCGCATGTCTGTGTTGAGGAAGCGCGGGGCGCCACCATTGGTGGTTAGCCGTTCCAGGAGCGCATCCGGCGCCATAAATTTGATACGCGCCGCCGCCAGTTCAATGGCCAGCGGCAGGCCATCCACATGGATACAAATCGAGGCCACAGCTGCGGCGTTGTCCGGAGACAGTGCGAAATCATATTTGACGGCACGAGCGCGGTCGTAAAAAAGCGCAATGGCCGGATTGTGCGTCAAGTCAACCGGCGCATCTCCTGGCTGTTGACGCGCGGGAACCGGCAACGGCCCCACCACATACTCCTGCTCGCCATGCAAGTTAAGTCGCTCGCGGCTGGTGGTGAGGATGCACAAGGCAGGACAAGCCAACAACAATTCAGCAACCAGCGGCGCAGCCTCTAGCAAATGTTCATAGTTATCCAGGCTCAGCAGCATTTGCTTCCGACGCAGTTCATCTTTTAGTAGCTCTTCGGGCGCCCGTTCGCCGCGCAAGGACACCCCAATGGTTTGGGCAATTGCACTCACCACCAGTTCGGGCGCTTCGATGGCGGCCAGCTCCACCCAATACACGCCGTCGCGAAAATGGGGCGCCAGATCCCAGGTCGCGGCAATGGCCAAGCGCGTTTTGCCGACGCCGCCGGGGCCGGTCAGCGTAACCAGGCGGGCGCCATTCTGCTGCATTATGCGCACAACGGCGACGACTTCCTCTTCTCGCCCCACCAGTGGCGTCAATGGCGTGGGCAAGTTGCCAATAGTCGGCGCGGGCTTGTCATCTGCATTTAGCGCTGTCGCCTCGCGCGTTGGCGCCGCGCCATCTCCGCGCGGCGCAGAGACTTTTCCCTCCACAATCCGCTGATAAAGCGCCACCGTTTCATCGCCGGGCTCCACCCCCAATTCGCGGCGCAACAGTTCAGCGCAGCGCTCATATTGGGCTAGGGCGGCGCTGCGTTGGCGGCTAGCCGCCAACAGTCTCATCAACTGGCGATGGCTCTCTTCGCGCCACGGTTCCAATTCCACGGCGCGCTGTATCAGCGCGATGGCCTGCCGCCAATCTCGCCCCTCTTCGTAATGAGCCGCCACCCATTGCAGCGCATCAATGACCTGGCGCTGTAGCCGTTCGCGCGTCAACAGCAGCCACGCCTCGAATTCAGCACAGCCATCCAAATAGAAGCCCGCCAGCAGCGGCGCCGCATATCCCATGAGGACGCTGGCCAGTTGAGAGGCATTGTCCGCCCCTAATGACTCTGATTTTTCCGGCAACAGCGCCGCCATCGACAAGGCATCGCACGTATGGGACGAAGCCCGATTAAATTGCAGCGTCTGCCGCGTGACCAGCAAAAATGGATTGGTCGACTCAGCATCCTGCAAAAGCTGGCGCAAGTTAGTCAAGGCGTGGCGCAAATAGGTGCGCGCCCGCTGTTCGGTCAGATCGGGCCAAAACAAGCCCGCCAGTTGCGACCGATTGTGGGCGCGCTCCGCCTCCAGCACCAGATAGATCAGCAAGGCGCGTACCTTATTGGAAGCGAAGTTGGTCAGCGGTGCATCATCCAGGTAGGCCTGAAAACCGCCCAGCAGGGTAAGGGTGAGATGTGGCATGGCGTTCGCTTATAGAAAGATAGGATTTAGGGCAAGAGTTCACACAGTATAACTTTTTTTGGCGAACTTTTCAAGCAAAAGAAAAACTCGCCTCAACGTTTTCTCAACGTTTTTGGGTAGTCGCCCCTCCGCTCGCTAAACGTTGGCCCGCTATACTGACCAGCAGGAACCAAGCCAACTATTAACGCCCCATTTGTAATCATGAGTTCTCAAACCGGATCGTATTACGCCTATTTGCTGCGCATTTGGCGCGAGCAGCACAAGGAGCAGACCGTCTGGCGCGCTTCGCTGGAAGATGCCCAGGGCGGGCAAATACATGGCTTTGGCAGCTTGCGCGAGCTGTTTGATTTTTTGGAAACGCAGGCGATGACGAATCAGGAGGATTCAAACAAACCGGAAAGGCAGGAACCGTAATGAAATAGCAACCAACATTTAAAATTTGTGAATGAATGTCGTACACGAGCTTTCTACACGAAACAACTATATAGCACTTCATTACAAGAAGACAACCATGAAGAAACTACTGGCTGCATTCAATATAGACACATAGAG
>JAWKON010000135.1:0-4575 GCA_041391125.1 Caldilineaceae bacterium | reverse complement strand
GCCTTGCTTGACAAAATCGCTGACCCAGGCGCCATCCAGACCCACCACATCGGACATGGTGCCGGCGGCGGCGCCCGCCACCACCTGCTCTTTGGTTGTGGCATAGGGACCGCTGATCAGCTCCACCTTGATGCCGGGGTTGGCGGCTTCAAATTCATCCATCAGCGCGCGGAAAGAGCCCGCTGGCAGCTCCGGTTCCCACCACTGCGTAAACTCAAGCGTGACGCCTTCGCCGCCACCATCACCCGCCGGTGCGGCCGGCGCGGCCACCGGCGCACAACCGGCGACAATCGCGGCCAGCATAACGACGGCCATCAACAGACTGATTGCTCGTGTGTTCATTTTTCCTCTCCTATGTGGATTTTAAATGGGACGATGAGACTACGATTGTAACGAGAATCATATTTGTCTAGCGGCGTCACCTCCTTCCCGTACACTTTCACGATTCAGCAGAGGTTATTCGCAAGACCATTCAAATAGCGCAGACTGCGATGCACGGCTTCAGAAAACTTGGACCTTGCAGTCAAGAAATCAGCCGTGCGTTGCAGTCGCAGCGGTCTTGTGCTAATTATTAAGGTGAGCAGATGAAAAATCACCGCATCTTATGTGTCTCGTATGATGGACCCGCTTTGGTTTCGATACGGCCCCAACGGCGGGCCTACTCAACCGCCGCTAGCCTTTGTCAATCACATGCTGCCTCGTTCAGTCCGGTCACCCGGTCATCTTGTCACCTTGTCAGACTAAAGCCCCTTTCCGAAAAACCTCTAATACTTACGATGTCGGGTCGCCCGCATGGTTTTGGAGACGGCCTGGGCTGAAGCATCGGAGCGCTGCACGCAAATGCCCACATAGAGCGCTTCCGTCAACGCCAGCGTGGCCAGGTTGGAAGCCATCTCTTCCTCACGAAAATGGCTGACCCGCGTGGATGTAAAGAGACAAATATCGCCGTGACGCGTAAGGGGGGAATCGGAGTGATTGGTAATGCAAATGGTGCGGGCGCCGCGTTGCCGGGCCAGTTCCAGCGCATAAACCGTGTCTTTGGAGCTGCCCGTGTGCGAGATGCCCACCGCCACATCTTCTGCCGAAGTCAGGCTGGCGTGCATCTCCTGAATCGTCGGGTCAATGGCAAAACGGCTGCGCAGCCCAATCTTGGTCAACCGAAAATTGAGATCCATGGCCAGCGGAATCGAGTTGCCGGACGCAAAAATCTCGATTTGCTGCGCACTGCTCAAAGCCTGGATGGCGGCCTCTAACACCGGCATTTGCAGGATGCGCGCCGTGTCTTCCAGCGAGCGCATGCCGGCGGTCATGGCCTTCTGCACGGCGCTGGCCGGCGCATCGTCCGGCTTCACATCTTCATGCACCAGCCACATGGGCGAAACCAAATCTTCGGCCAGCCCCAGCTTGAGCGCATGAAAGCCAGAGTAGCCCAGCGACTGGGCAAAGCGCACAACGCTGGCCTCGCTGACCCCGGCGCGCCCACCCAACTCGGTAATCGTCAAATTGATCGTTTCGCGCGGAGCGTTGACAATAAATTGCGCCGCCTTTAGAGCCGAGCCTTTGAGCTTGGGCAAGGCGTCGGAGATAGTCGCCAGCGTGCCGCGCTCCTGGTTATTTTGGTTGTCCATAGCTGGAGAAAATTCAGAAATGAAAATAATTTTCACAATTGTATCATTGGTGAAAATCATTGTCAATATGGGAATCAAAAGTATCCCGGAACCTTTAGCGATTCCGGGATACTTTGGCCTTTTGGGGTCTCATGTGGTTGACAATCCCATAGTGAAGGTCACCGAATTTATTCGGCGGTGTCAACCACATGAGACCCGATTGAACCATATTTTTTGATGACTGTATCAAACATTACACTGGCCAGGCCCGGAAGAGGCTGGTTTTGCGCTGGGACAAGGGCGCGGTGGCATCGGTCAGAAAAGGCGGCTCATCCATGGAAGACGTTTTTTGCGACATCATCCAATGCCGTAGCCGATATGCAGCGTTTTGCGCGCCTGCATAGAGCGATTGAGATCGCCTGCCGTGGCGCAGATTCTCGGTGAAAAGGATGGCGTCGCCCGCCTGCACCGGCAGCCCAATCATGCCCGGTTCCTCGTTTCCGGGTTTGTTGCCATAGGGCGAGTTTTGTAGCTGCTCTTGTGAGTGGCCGGCACAACGCAGAAAGGCCCCTGATCTGGGCCGACATCATGGTCAAAGTAGACCATGCGCACCATCATGCCGATGCGCCCGCCGGTAGCGCGGCGAAGTGATATTTGTGGTCAATCGGCCCGCCCATGTGCGTGCCCGCGTTGCCGGAATAGGATGATCTCTGAATTGTTGATGGTGTAGCGCCCCCCAGGATGATGGCGCTGATATTGTGCGTGCAAGTGATCGAGCAAAATATCAAAGTCAGGCGACGCATTCCAGAAATCCTCGATCATCAGCGTTTTGCCTTCGGCGGTGCTCACCCAGGCGTGATAGCCCTGCTCGGCGTCGGCGTGGTACTCGTGGCCCCAGGCCGCCTTTGCGCGGCGGCGCGCTTGAATACGCGCCAGCGGTGCTCCTCCAACTCGTTAATGGCCGCCGCCAGCGTGGCCACTTCGGCGGCGGTCAACATTCTTTGATGACAATGTACCCCAAACGGTCAAATTCATATTGTTCGATTTCGTTCATGCTGATTGGCTCCTCCGATATGCCAGCTCAGCGTTGAAACGCCAGCCTGTTACCTGAAGTACGCTAAAGCGCACTAAAGACTAACCGGCTTCAGCTTGCCGTACCAGACACCGATTTCAATCGGTGGATATTCTGCCCAACTGCCCAACTGTCCCACCGTCTAACTGCCCTACTGTCTACTGCCACCCACCGGCGCTTCGGCGCGGCTGGATCGATCAACCCCGCGGCGCTCAACTCAGCCCAAAAGTCCGCCGGAATGGGCGCATGCAAGGCCGCCAAATTCTGGTCGATCTCGGACGGCGAAATCATGCCGACGACCAGGCTGCGCACCGCGGGGTGGGCCAGCGGAAATTGGAGCGCGGCGGCTTTGAGCGCCACCCCGTGCCGGGCGCAGATCGCTTCGATACGCCGCGTCTTCTCCATCATCTCCGGCGGCGCGGGGCGATATTGGTAGCGCGCTTCGGGGATGCTGCCGGTGGCGAGGATGCCGGTATTGAAGACGCCGCCCAGAAAGACGCTGATGCCTTTTTCTAAACAGAGCGGCAAATATTCGTGGATCGGCCCCTGCTCTAACAAGGTGTAACGCCCGGCTAACAGGAAACAATCAAAGTCGGCATTGCGCGCCATCTCTGCTTCGGGCTCCCAGAAGTTCATGCCCGCACCGATGGCGCGGATCACCCCTTGGGCCTTGAAATCGGCCAGCACCGGATAGGCTTCGTCCAGCGCAATGCGCAGATTGATATCGGGATCGGCGTCGTGGATGTGCGCTGCTTCCACATAATCGACGCGCAGTCGGCGCAGGCTCTCCTCAATGCTGCGCTTGACGGCGTCGCGGCGATAGCTGCGTTCCGTGCTGCCGTCGGCGTTGATCACGACGCCGATTTTGGTGGCGATTTGGTATTGGTCGCGGGGTACGCCGGCCAGAGCGCGGCCCAGGCGCAATTCGCTGACGCCGCTGCCGTAGAGCGGGGCCGTGTCGAAAAAGGTGACGCCGTGAGCCAGCGCGTGTTGCACGGTGGCGTCGGCGGACGCATCGGAGGCCATGCCAAAGACGCCGCCGTCGCCGCCTAATGGGGCGCAGCCCATGCCGAAGGTGGGTAAATCAAAAGTTAAAGCCATGTTTTCTTCTTTCCTCAATTATTTGTGGCTCTTTGGTATCTCATGGGGTTGGCAATCCCACCGCCGGTTAAAACCGGTGGCTGATATGGGAAACCGGCTTAAGCCGGTTTGCTTTAACAGACGCCGAATTCATTCGGCGGTGTCTGGCTTTGCGCTCTTCGCTTTGCGCTCTTCGCTTTGCGCTCTTCGCGATCTTCGCGGTGGAAAAGCTCTTTTGCAACAATAACTAACTACACGTTGCGCCAGTCAAACATGGGGGCCAGGCTGGTCAGGCGGCGATGCAGAATATCCTGATACGCTGCTTGGGCCAGCTGCGGATTCATCAGCTCATAGAGTCCATCGACCTTTACCCGTTCATCGTGCAGCCATTGCAAACCGGTGGCAAAGTTGGCAAAGATGCTGCCGCGCCGGAACGCCGTGGGATGATTGGGCAGTTGCCACTCCCAGCCGCTGCGCACGGTGAGGTAGTTAAAGAAGATCAGCCGCAGCAGTTCGTGGGCGGTGGCGTCGTTGCGCTGGGCCCACGGCGCGCCGATCTGGCTCAATTCGCCATACTGTTGCAGCACCGCGCAGCCATCCACGGCGGCCTGTTCGTGGCCGGAACATTCCAATTGGAGCGCCACCTGTTTGGCAATGGCCGGATCATCCTTGGGTACACTGCCAAAGATGCGCGACAACCCCACATGCTGCGCCAATTCCTGCCGCGTGGGGTCGGGGTCAACCGCCAGCACCTCATAACCGCAAGTGTGAAAGATTTGCGCGCCCAGATTGCCCACGGGACCCAAGCCCGTGACC
>JAWKON010000134.1:0-4637 GCA_041391125.1 Caldilineaceae bacterium | reverse complement strand
AGAGTACGAATTGGAGCAGCGCCGGTGTGTAGTCGAAGGTGTTGGCCGGGTTGACTTGCTGAATCCACTTTTGCAGCAGGCCCGAGGTGAGCGTGCGCATGGTGATCACGCCCATCTGCCGCTGGTCGGCGTCGATAATGCTGCCAAACGGGCGCACCGGATCATACGGATGCTGGTAGAGCAGATTGTACGCGATCTGCATCACGTCAAAGCGCCCGTCGGCCACAAAGCGGTCCACCGCCGCGTTGGATGCCTCGGTGGTAAAGCCGATATAGCGCACCAACCCCTCCTCTTTTAACGCCAATAGCTGATCCAACTGCCCGCCCGGCGCCAGAATCGCATCGGCCTGGTCGGGGCGATAGACCGTGCCGTGAATCTGCACCACGTCCAGCCGGTCGCGGCGCAAGTTGCGCAGGCTGCGCTCGACGCTGGCGTGCGTCTCCATGCGCGTGCTCACCTTGGTGGCCAGCACCACATTTTCGCCCGCATTGGCCAGCCCCTCGCCAAAGATGCGCTCGCTGGCGCCGTCGCCATAGTTGGCCGCTGTGTCAAAGTAGGTGATGCCCAGCGCCACCGCGGTCTCCAGCGCGGCCAACACCTGCTGGCGCTGATCCACATTCTCTGGGGCATAGGTGGCAAGATAGTTGGTCAGACCGGCCGGCGCGCCGCCAAAGCCAAGTCGGCTCACAGTGAGGCCGGTGCGGCCGAGGGTGGTGGTTTGCATGGTGGAGATGCTCCTGGAAGATGTGGGTTATTAGGCGGTGGTTGTTGCGTGTTGCGTATTGCGTGTACTGGTCGTGTATTTTGTTGGGTGGCGAGTGGCTAATAAGAAGACAAGGATGACCCTTTTTGCTCCAAGCAACCCCTTCACTACCTCAACCACTTGACGCAACACGCAACACGCAATACGCTTCACCCCCCCCGAATCTGCTCCGCTCGCATCGACAACTCGCGCGCAATGAACTCTGCGTACCCGAGCGTTGGCTCTGCCTGCGTCAGCTCCAAATAGCGGGAGAGCAGCGTGGCGTGATCCTGCATGGGGATGAAGATCTGGTTGGTGGGAAAGAGATAAACGGTGGCCTGCTGGTCAATTTGTGGCTGCACCCAGGCCGGCATGGATATTTCGTGCCACGCTATTTCTGGCTGTGGCGGCGGGTCGGCAAAGAAGAGGCGTTGGGCATTATTGGTGTAAAAGTCCGCCGCATCCTGCGCGCTGATCGGCACGCCCAGCTTGAGCAGCCAGTCGCGGGCGGCTTCGGGCTGTTCGTTGCGCTGGTAAATAATGGGAAATTCGCTGCCCCACAGAATGCGCTGCCAGGTGGTCTGCTCGGCAATCTGCTCCACCCAAGGTCGCAAATTAGGATGCGGATAGACTTCCCCTGAACCGACGCCCCCCTGCCGCGAAAAGATGGCGTGATAGCGCGGATGCTGGAGCAGCGCGTATCCCAACGTCTGCTCAATGTTGCGCTCGGCCAGCATCTGCGCCAACGGGCGCGGGCGCAAAAAGTGCGGCGACGCCACTTTGCCGCTGGGATGGCGCTCCAACCAGTCGAGCAGCAGGCGTACCGTCTGCGCTGAATCGAACGGGTTGATGGCAAAGAGCCACAGCCCGGCTTGGCCCAGCCGCTCGAGCAATACTGGATTTTCCGCCAGCTCGGCGGGCATGATCCGCAATCCGCTGACGCCGAGCTGCATCTGCAACTCGCCCAGCTCCAGCCGCTGCGTCTTGGTGACGCCAAAGGGAATGCCCATCGAGCGGACATTTTCGCCAAAATATTGGTGGGCAAGCATGAGCGAATACAGATCGGGAATGCCGGGGCCGAGCACCAATACGCCTTGTTGAATGCGCAAGCGGGCAAAGAAACGCCCCACATCTTGCAGTGAGCCATATTTGGGCAGGCCAATATGGGCGTAAGCGTCAGTGAGTGAGCCGGTCCAGCTTTGGTCGTTGGGGTTCATGGCGCTATCTTACCACATCCATGGGGGCTGCAAAAGCCGCAATTTTGTTTGCCGAGGGCCGAAATTAGCGAATGACGGGTGATTTTGGCCCAATTTTCAAAATCCAAAAAACGTGTTTTTTCCAAGACTTCTGTATTTTTTGTGGCAAAACCAACTGCCTGTTTCGTGTATACATAATAAAAACTGGCCAAAATGGACCCTGTGCGTACCTTGCGCTGCTCGTCGCGCGCTGAGCAGCATCCTCCACAAAATTAATAAACCAAGAGTTTTCGTGTAGAAATCATTTGGAAACATTTGTTGTTGAATTGGGGGTATTGCGCTGCGTAAATTGTCGTGATATAATCGCCCCGACTTTTGATTTCAACGACTGCAATTCCATTTCATCACCCATGAGTATATGCTGTGGCTGCTCATAGCTAAGCTGAAGTTGATCTGTTTTCAGTCGAGTGGCATTCTCACCTGGTTTAGAGCCACCTATAGCTGACAACCAATTATATCCATCGTTCAAACATATGCCCCATTTCATTTACAGCAGGATCCACTCGGGAGGCAATTATATGCGGGAGCTAGTGATGAGTACTTTGCATGCGAACTTTGGGACTTTATGGGCCCAAGTTCGGCGCGGGGGACGCACCCTGCAAAGAGATATGCAGAAACATGGCATACTGCGCTATGGTTTGAGCGGCGCCATCGCCCTGGTGTTGATTATTGGCGTGGCCTTTCTCACTACCCGCGCATCGTATGTCAACGTGTTGCAGAATGGGGATTTTGAGGATGGATTCCACGCCGAATCGTGCGGGTTGGTGGGCAATGGCTGGAGCTGTTTTACCAATGGCGGCGCCGCCGGTTATGGATATTATGACGACCAGTGGAATTTGACGGTGGCCAGCGGTGCGCACAGCCAGCTCATTGAGGTCAACGCCAAAGGCATACCAGCGCCCGATCACGACCGCTTTGCCGGCATCTATCAGACCGTGCGCGTGCTGGATTGGGCCGACTACGTGTTGAGCCTGCGCGGCATGATCCGCACGACGGTGATGGATGGCGACCCGTGGCGCTATCGCGTCGAGGTGGGCTGGACCGATGGCAAGCACGCCGATTGGACCAAGGTCAACAACTGGCAGGATGTGGGCTGGACCACTTTTTACGAGCGCACGTCGCCCGGCAGCTTTAGCGACTATTCGACCAAATTCACGGCCATGGATGATTACGTCACCATCTACATCCGCATTTGGAAAAAGTGGGGCGTGCCTGAAGAAGAGATCGATCTGAATTTGGATTACATCGGGTTGACCGGCCCCTCGGTCTATGGATATGGCTATGCACCCGCACCTGCGCCTGCTCAACCGGCGCCCAGCCAGCCATATTACAAGAAGGATGAGTACTATAAACACGAAGCGCCCCCTGTGATCGACGGCAGTTGCCAGGGCGGTGATTACGTCTACAATGGCTCGTTTGAACATGGCTTTAATCCGGTGGCCATTGGAAACGTGGGCAAAGGTTGGGGCTCGTTTACCAACGGCGGCGCGGCCGGCTATGGGTTCTACGATGAGCAGTGGCCGCCTGTGGTCTCCGACGGACAGCACGGCCAGCTCATTGAGATCAACGCCAAGGGCTTTGACGTGGCCGATAACGACCGTTATGCCGGCATCTATCAGAAGATCAAAGGTTTGCAACCGGGCGCCACATACGAGCTGACGGTCAACGGCATGTTGCGCGGCACCGACCCGCTGGACGACCCCTATCGCTATGAAGTGCAGTGGGGCTACACTGCCGACGGCGACTGGGACTGGCAGCATGTCTCCAACTGGGCCGGCATGGATGTGGGCCAGATTTATCCCCGCACCGAACCGGGCGCGATGGGCGCCTATCGCGTGCGCTTTACGGCGCCGTCACACCACATGGTGCTCTTTATCCGGGGCTGGAAGAAATGGGGCGTACCCGGCACCGAAATGGACCTGAATTTGGATAACATTAGCCTGCGCGGCTGTGGAGGCGGCAGCGGACACAAGCCGCCGCACCACGACGGTGGTTATCCGGGCGATGGCGGATGGGGCGCCTGCACCTATGTTGTGCAGCCCGGCGACTCGCTGGGCGCTATAGCCGCCCGCTACGGCGTATGGCTCAACGATCTGGCCTACGCCAACGGCATTGCGGATGTCAACTGGATTTATGTGGGGCAGCGGCTGATCATACCGGGCTGTAATGCTGGTCAGGCGCCAGCCGCCGTGGCGCCGCCGGTCTACGCGGCGCCGCCCAGCCAGCGCCGTATCCACGTCGTGCAGCCGGGCGAAACGCTCAGCCAAATCTGCGCCGTCTATGGCTCAACCGCCCAGGCGCTCATCGACGCCAACGGCATTGTCAACCCGAACCTGATCTTCGTGGGCCAGGAACTGGTGATTCCGTAGCTGGGGCAGGGGATTAGGGACTGGGGATTGGGACACGCGCATCGAGCGGAATCCCCAGTCCCCAATCCCCCCCAACCTTCGGTAGCAACCTGTGGCGGCGAGGCGCTTCTGGTGGCACAGTTGGTCTGCCCTGCCAAAGCAGTTATGCTTCTATACTGATGCTCTATGTAGCAAAGTATACAGATGAATTGATGATGGTCACGCCGCCTGGTGGATGCGCAAGCGTTCACCAGGCGGCTGGCTATTGGGGGCGGGGATGACAAGGTGACA
>JAWKON010000133.1:0-5095 GCA_041391125.1 Caldilineaceae bacterium | reverse complement strand
CCTACTCCCTACCCCCTACTCCCTACTCCCTACTCCCTACTCCCAATCCCCCAATTTCTCCCCTCCCTGCTGGCTTCCAGCACGCCAATGGGCTATAATGCTGTGCATATGCCATTTTATAGATTCTCGAATCCACAGCATAAATAGAACATAAACCCATGCAAGCGAATCCAGCAATCACAGAAGCGGGCGTATCCGCCCCCTTTCGGGCTGCAACCCGCGTTAGCACATTTACCCCCACCGTCTTTGCCGAATATACAGCCCTGGCCATCGAACACAACGCGGTCAATTTGGGCCAGGGGTTTCCCAACTTTCCGGCGCCCGACTTTGTCAAAAAGGCCGCCCAGGACGCCATTGGCGCTGATCTGAACCAATACACGCGCAGCGCCGGTCACCTGCGGCTGGTCAAAGCGCTGGCCAATGTGTTCAGCCCGCTCTTCAACCGCGACCTCAACCCGCTCACTGAAATTGTAGTGACCGATGGCGCCACCGAGGCCATCTACGCCACCATTCAGGCGCTGATCGAGCCGGGCGACGAGGCGATCATGCTGGAGCCATTCTATGACAGCTACCCCGCCTCGGTAATCATGGCCGGCGGCACGCCGGTCTATGTGTCGATCCCGCCCGTGGCGCCGCAACCCGACCAGCAGATCAGCGCCGCCGATTGGGCCATCGATTTTGCGGCGCTGGAGGCGGCGTTTAGCGAACGCACGCGGCTGCTCATTTTGAACACGCCGCAAAACGCGCTGGGCAAAGTCTATAGCCGCACCGAGTTGGAGCGCATTGCCCACCTGGCCCAAAAATATGATGTGCTGGTGCTGGCCGACGAAGTGTATGAATGGATGGTCTATCCCGACGCCAGCCGCGCCGAACCGGTGGAGCATGTGCGGCTGGCCACGCTGCCCGGCATGTGGGAACGCACCATTACGCTGGGCAGCGCCGGCAAGACTTTTTCGGTCACCGGCTGGAAGGTAGGCTGGGCCATTGCGCCGGCGCCCATTGCGCACGCCATTCTGATGGGCCATCAGTGGATTCCGTTTACGGTGGCCACGCCGCTGCAAGAGGCTGTGGCCGTGGGCCTGGAAATGGCGCCGCAAGAAGGCTATTTTGCGTGGCTGGGCCAAATGTACCAGAAAAAGCGCGACATGCTGCTGGACGTGCTCAACCAGGTGGGGTTGGCCCCGGTCATTCCCGATGGCTCCTATTTTATCTTGGCCGACTCGAGCAAGCTGGACGTGCCGGCCGAGCCCGGCGTGCTGCGCGACGTCAGCGCGGCGCGCTGGCTAACGCGTGAAGTGGGCGTGGCCGCCATTCCGCCCAGCCACTTTTACAGCCCGCCCCATCAGCACCTCACCCACAACTTGATTCGCCTCTGCTTCTGCAAAACCGATGACATGCTGGAAGCGGCGGCCGAACGGCTGCAACGGCTAGTAAAGGGATGAGCCATTAGGCTATTCGAGGCCTGAGCCTGTCGAAGGCCGGTGTCCCCTTCGACAGGCTCAGGGGACGCCTGGGTTGTTATATATAAGGGATAAATTATGCAAATTCACGTCACACAAGGCAACATTGCCCAACACGCGACCGACTGTATTGTGGTCAACCTGTTCGAAGGCGTCCAGCACCCCGGCGGCGCGACCGGCGCTGTGGACAACGCCCTGGCCGGCGCCATCTCACGCTTGATCGCTTCCGGTGATTTTACCGGCGAAGCCAATACCACCGCGCTGCTCTACACCGATGGCAAAATTGCCGCGCCGCGTGTTTTGATTGTGGGGCTGGGCCAAAGCGCCAAATTTGATCGGCACGGTGTGCGCAAAGCCGCCGCCACAACCGCCAAGGCGCTGGCCGGGCTGAAAGGCGTCAAAAACTTTGCCACCATTGTGCATGGCGCGGGCATTGCCGGGCTGGACACGGCTGCTTCCGCCCAAGCGCTGGCCGAAGGGACGCTATTGGCGGCCTATGTTTCGCCCCAATATAAACGCGAACCCAAGAGCGCCACATTGGAAAGCTGCACTATCGTCGAATTTGACGCCGCCAAAGTGAATGCGATCCAAGCCGGCGTTGACCGCGGCGTGGGCATCGCCGCCGGCGTCTACAGCGCCCGCAACTATGTGAGCGAGCCGCCCAATGTGCTCTATCCGGCTGAATTTGCCAGCCGCGCCGGCGCCATGGCCGCCGCCACCGGTCTGCGCTGCACGGTGCTGGGCGAAGCCGAAATGCGCGAGCTGAACATGGGCATTTTGTTGGCGGTCAGCTTAGGCTCCGCACGCGAGGCGCAGCTCATTATTTTGGAGCACGCCCCGGCCGGCACGGAAAATGAGGCGCCGCTGGTGCTGGTGGGCAAAGGCATCACCTTTGACACCGGCGGCATCAGCATCAAGCCCAGCGCCGATATGTGGCTGATGAAAGACGACATGGGTGGCGCGGCGGCGGTGATTGGCGCTATGGAGGCGCTGGCGCGGCTGGGCGTCCCCAAGCGCGTGATTGGCGTGGCGGCCTGTGTGGAAAATATGCCCGACGGCGCCGCCTTCCGCCCCGGCGATATTGTGACCGGCATGACGGGCAAAACCGCCGAAATCCTCAGCACCGACGCCGAAGGGCGGCTGGTGTTGGCCGATGCGCTGGCCTACGTGGCGCGCTACAACCCGACGGCCGTGGTGGATCTGGCCACGTTGACCGGCGCCGTGGGCGTGGCGTTGGGTCCGCACGCGGCCGGGCTCTTTGCCAATGATGATGCACTCAAAGATGCGCTGCTGGCGGCGGCGGATCGCTGCGGCGAACGACTGTGGCATCTGCCGCTATACGATGAATATATGGACACGATCAAGAGCGATATGGCTGAGGTGCAAAACAGCGGCGGGCGCAGTGGCGGCGTGGGCGCCAGCGCCAAATTTATCGAGCACTTTACCGAGGGCTACCCGTGGGCGCATCTCGACATTGCGTCGATGGTGTGGGACAGCACCGGCAAAAATCCACTGGCGCCCAAAGGTGCGGTAGGCTATGGCGTGCGGCTGCTGGTGGAGCTGGCGGAGCAGTGGTGAACGGGTGACAGGGTGAACGGGAGCGAACGGCGGTTGAGTAGGCCTCGGCAGTTTGAGGCCGTATCGAAACCAGAGTGAGTGGGTCGACCGGCACTAGCTTATATCCTTAACTTGATGCCTATGGGCTAAAAGCCGCACCTACAATTCCACGATATGATTGACCAATACATTTCACGAGGAGAAGACGCGGCGAATGCGTATTGACTTGCGAAGGATGAAATTTCAAAAAATGGACAGCGCGCAGAAGTTGCATCCCCAACTGTTCGTATGGCTGGGCATCATAAGCGCAGGTACGCTGGCCCTGTTGCCCGCCAAGCTGCTGGCGGCGCCCGTGCTGCAAGAGGCGGCCACTGACGCCAGCACGGGCGTGTGGCCGGTGCTGCTGCCGCTTTCCACGGCGGCCATTGGCGTGGAGCGGGCCACCGAAATTATCTGGAATTATGTGGAGTGGGCGCTGCTCAACTTCCGCCGCACCGAGCCGGCCGCGCTAAAATCGCCGCAATACATCCAGTTTAAAAGCGGCACCAGCCTGGTGCTGGGCGTGGTGCTGGGCATTCTGGTCTCCAACTACACCGGGATGCGCCTCTTTGATTATCTCAAGCCGCTGACCCCGCGCTTTTTGGAGACCGTGCCGCCGCTGTGGGACGTGATCATCACCGGCATTATTATTGGTTCCGGCGCCAAACCGGCCCACGAAATTTTGGGCATATTGACCCACGTCAAAAACTTCTTTAGCTACGCCGCCATCAACCAGCGCGAAAACGCCGGCGCCGCCCTGGCCCAAGGCGTGCTGCGTCTGGCCGAATCTGAAAACAAGATGATGCTGGATGTGCCGGGCATGGGTCCCACCCAGTTGCCCTCTATGGCGGGTACGCGTGGAATGGAAGGTATGGGCGGAGATGAAGATGAAGAAGCGCCCACCTTGACCGAGGCCGAACGCACGCAGCAATATGTGGATATGTTGCGCCGGGCGACGGCGCGGTAAAGCCCCACGCAGAGGCGGCAAAATTGTCTGTCTGGACTATGATTCATTTGATTGTATGATGGACTATGATGTAAATGATTAAGTGATGAGCTATGATTTCGTATGACGGATCGATTGAAAGTAATGACAACGCAGATCGACCAACGCAATCATCGCACTCACAAAATCATATAAATCATAGTACAGACAAGATTTTCCTGGAACATCAGCGACTCACTAAACAGGAACCAGCAGAACTCTGGCCTTGCTCCGCTCGCCTTGCCCTCAAACCACCGCCACCAGAAACAGCCGCCGAAACGGATAGAGCGTATGCCCATTGGCCCGGCGCGGATAGGCCACACGCAACCGCGCGGCATATTCGGCCAGAAATTGCTCCCGTTCCGCATCGCCCAGCGCGTTGAGAATGGGCCGCAGCCCCGTGCCTTTGACCCACTCGAGCACGGGGTCGTCACCGGCCAGGATTTGCAGATATTCGGTCTCCCAGATGTCGACGCTGCGGCAATCCGCCTCCAATAAATCATAATAGTCGGCGGCGTCTTCCACCCATTTGCGCGCCACAGCTTGACGCAGTTCCGCCGCCCCCAGCACACCGCCATCGGCGCCGCCATCGGCCAACGTTTCGCGCATGAGCACGTGCGACGGCATGCCCCAACTGAGCGGCATCTGCACGGCCAGGCAGCCGCCCGGCTGCAAAAAGCCGGCCAGCCGCGGGAAAAGGATATCGTGTTCCGCCAGCCATTGCAGCGTGGCGTTGGAGTAGATCAGATCGGGCGCCTCCTCCGGAACCCAAGCGTGAATGTCTGCCTCGATCCACTGGATCGAGCTGGGTTCGGCGCCGGCTTTGGCCAGCATCTCCGGCGAATTATCCAGACCGTAAATCGTGGCGTCCGGCCAGCGCTCGGCAATGAGCCGGGTGATCTGCCCCGTGCCGCAGCCAATGTCATAGATCACCCGCGGCGACTCGATGGGAATGCGCTCCAGCAGTTCCAGCGCCGGGCGCAGGCGATGGTCGGCAAACTTGAGATATTGGTTGGGATCCCAATGCGTGCCGGCGACGCGGCCTTGATGAATT
>JAWKON010000132.1:0-5195 GCA_041391125.1 Caldilineaceae bacterium | reverse complement strand
TGGGGACGCCGTGCATCGCAGTCTTCGCTAACTTAATGGCATTGTCATACAACAAAGGAGTAAACTCTGATGGCAGATTCTCCATTTCTTCACTCAATCTACACTGGCCAACCCAAAACTATGACCGATGCGCGCGGTGCCTGGGAGTCGTCCATTTACCGTGAGCAGGTTCATGGCCCGGTTATGTTGGAAACGCGCGGCCTCGTCGGTGATAAGGCGACCCAGCCGTATCATGGCACACCGGAATTAGCCGTCTGCTGTCACTTTCTCGACCATTATCGCTTTTGGAATGCGCATTATGATATGAATCTACAAGCGGGCAACGTGGGCGAGAATTGGGCGCTGGAAAATATCCGCGAGGATGAAGTGTGCATTGGCGACATCTACCGGGTTGGCGCCGCGCTCGTACAGGTGAGCGCTCCCCGTTCGCCATGCGAAACCCAAGCACGCCGCATCGGCCGCCCCGATTGGGTAAAGCTCACGCTACAGGAGCTGCGCACCGGCATCTATTTGCGCGTGTTGGAGCCGGGGATGGTCCAAGCCGGAGATGCCTGGCGCCTTGTCGAACGGCTCAACCCGGGCAAGACCCCTCCCATGCTCAACCGCTGTTGGTATCACGAGTTTGATGCGGAGCTGGCGCAGGAATTTGCGGCCATGCCAGGGCTCATGCAGTGGTGGCAGCAGCGCTTTGCGGAAAAATTAGAGCGCACGAAATAAACCAATATATCTGTGGCTCTTCAGGATTCCAGGTGGTTGACATTCGTAGGTCACTCTTGCAGAGTGACGGACCCGGTCTACCGACGGATGTCACTCTGCAAGAGTGACCTACGAGGGCGCACCTCTCTTGTCAACCACATGAGATCCGGTAGAGCCAGATCTGATTGATTGACACATTTAATCTTTCTACCGCGAAGGGCGCGCAGAAACGCGAAGAATCTACTCGGGGACCCATTGCGCATCTTCGCGCCCTTCGCGGTAAAATAAGATTTGTCAGTCAATCAGGACCATAGCGAATATGGCGACTCCTTTTCATTGCCTCCCATCTGTTTTATAATTAACAGGCAATCCCAGAGGAGCCAGCCATGCCCATCCCCATTTTACAGACCAAACTATATATTCCACCGCTGCGCCACGCGCTTGTCCCCCGCCCCCAACTGATTACGCGCTTGAATCGGGGCGCGCAACACAAATTGACCCTGGTCGCCGCCCCGGCTGGCTTTGGCAAAACGACGCTGGTCGTCGAATGGCTTGGCCAACGCAAGGCGCCCGCAGCCTGGCTCTCGCTCGACGAAGCGGACAATGACCCCACCCGTTTTTTGAGCTATTTGATCGCCGCCTTGCAGCAGGTGGACGCCGCGGTGGGCCAATCGGCGCACGCTCTGCTGCAATCGCCCCAGCCGCTGGCCGCCGAAGCCGTGATGACGGCGCTCATCAATGATCTGACGCACATCACGGACGACGTAACGCTGGTTCTCGATGACTATCACCTGATCAGCCGCCGCCCCGTTCACCACGCGCTCACCTTTCTGCTCGATCACCTGCCGCCCCAAATGCATGTGGTGATCACCACCCGCGAGGATCCGAATCTGCCCCTGGCTCGTTATCGCGCCCGCGGTCAATTGAGCGAACTGCGCGCCATCGATCTGCGCTTCACCCCCGACGAGGCCGCTGAATTGCTCAACCGGGCGATGGGGCTCACCCTCGCGCCGGCAGAGATTGCCGCCTTGGAGACGCGCACGGAAGGCTGGATTACGGGTCTGCAATTGGCGGCCCTTGCCCTGCAGGGCCTAGCTGCACAGGGCCTTTCTACACGGGGGGATACGGATGTCGCCGGCTTTATCAAATCTTTCACCGGCAGCCACCATTTCATCCTTGACTATCTGCTCGAAGAGGTTTTGCAGCAGCAGCCCGACCATGTGCGTCGCTTCTTGCTGCAAACCGCGATCCTCGACCGATTGAGTGGTCCGCTGTGCGATGCCGTCACCGGCCAGGAAGAGGGCGCAGGCGCCGGCAAAGCGATGCTGGCTGCGCTGGCGCGTGACAACCTCTTTGTGGTTCCGCTGGATGACCAGCGCCAGTGGTATCGCTATCACCACCTCTTCGCCGATGTTCTGCAAGCACGTTTGCAGGAGGAGCAGCCCACGCAAATCCCTATCTTGCATCGGCGGGCGAGCGACTGGTATGAGCAGCACGACATGCGCAACGTTGCGATTCGTCATGCCCTGGCGGCTGAGGATTTTGCGCAGGCGGCGAATTTGGTTGAGCTAGCCTGGCCCGGAATGCATCGGAGTATGTTCCGATCACCCCATTTGGTGGCGTGGTTAGAGGCGATCCCCGATGAATTAATCCGCGCCAGACCCGTGCTCACCGTTGGCTATGCCTGGGAGTTATTGAATGGTGGTGAATTCGAGGGCGCCGAGGCTTGGCTGCGGGACGCCGAGCGGTGGCTGGAGAGTGTAAGCATGGATGCGCAATCGGCAGCTCTGCCCACAGCCCTTGCGCACGAGATGGTCGTCATGGATCAAGAGGAATTTCGCTTTCTCCCGGCGGAGGTTGCCTCGGCGCGCGCCTACCTGGCCCAGGCGCGCGGCGATATGGCGGGAACGGTGACCTACGCACAGCAGGCGCTCGACCTCATCCCCAAAGATGACTATATCCGGCGCGGTCCAGCTGCTTCGCTCTTGGGCCTGGCATACTGGACCAATGGAAATCTGGAGGCGGCCTACCGTACTCTTGCCGAGGGCATGGATGGTTTTCGGCGGGCGGGCAATATTCTTTTTGCCATCAGCGGCACATTTGGCCTAGCCGATATGCAGATTGCCCAAGGGCGCCTTCACGCCGCCATCAGTACCTATGAACAGTCGTTAGCGCTTGCCAAGCAACAGGGCGCTCCGAGACTCCTGGGGACCGCCGATCTGCATCTGGGATTGAGTGAGTTATACCGCGAGCAGGGGCATCTAGCCGCCGCCGATGAACATTGGCGGCAGAGCGAAGAGCTGGGCCGGCAAGCGGGGCAACCGGTCTATGAATATCATCGTTGTCTTGGGCAGGCGTGGCGCAAGCAGGACCAAGGTGATTGGGCGGGCGCGCCCGTTTGCTCGACGAGGCGGAAGCGCTCTTTGTCTATGTCCACATTCAAGAGTTTCGTCCCGTAGCGGCGTTGAAGGCGCGGGTGCGGCTTGCGCAAGGGCAGATTGCCGAAGCCCTGCGCTTGCTAAATGCGCGCGGCCTGTCCGTTGATGACGAACTCAGCTACCTGCGCGAGTTCGAGCATATGACGCTGGCGCGGGTGCTGATTGCCCGTTACAAGCACGAACAGCGTGAAGATTCCCTCCACGATGCCATGCGGTTGCTGGTGCGTCTCTTGGCCGCGGCAGAAGCAGGGGGCAGAGTGGGGAGTGTCATCGACATTTTGCTGTTGCAGGCATTGGTTGATGAGGCGCGGGGCGACATGGCTGCGGCCCTCGTCCCGCTGGAACGAGCGCTGACGCTGGCCCAGCCGGAGGGCTACATGCGCACCTTTGTCGACGAAGGTCCGGCAATGGCTAGACTGCTTGATGCGGCGGTCCGGCATGAGAGAATGCCGGCTTATGCGCGCAAACTGCTCACCGCGTTTGAAGGTGCGGAGCAGGTGGGCGCAGGCGAATCGATGCACGCGCAGCCTTCGCCGTCCGCAACTGTCTCTGCCCAACCCCAGATTGAGCCCCAGATTGAGCCGCTGATTGAGCCCCTGACCCAACGCGAATTAGAAGTATTGCAACTGGTGGCGCAAGGACTCTCCAATCGAGAGATCGGCGAACGCCTGTTCCTCGCCTTGAGCACGGTGAAAGGACACAACCGGATCATCTTTGATAAACTCCAGGTGCAGCGGCGTACCGAGGCGGTGGCGCGGGCGCGTGAGTTGGGATTGGTGTAGGGTGTGCGAACGGTTACAAATCGCAAGCAATAATATTCGTCCTTGACATCTATGATTTATTGCTGTAAAGTAGAGATAACTTCGGTATCTAAAAATCACTCTTCTGTAAGCGAAAGTCGGCTCCATGCCGTGCATCCGGTAACCGGATCTAGCTTACAGAGGGGTGATTTTTTCGATCTCAAACGGATTCTTCCGATTGTACCAATTCTTTGGGTAATTACGTTGGTCGTACAGATCAACCAATAGGCTTACTTTATCCTCCACCGGTCGTAAATAGCGCATCTCGCCACGCGTAAATGCACGATATACTGCCCAATTCATGTAGTCGACAATGCTTAAGCAAGGTTCACCCACTGGCGTTTGTGACTGCATATTCACACTCGATTTGACCTTCACATTCCACGTCTGCTCAAAATCAGCAACGCTGCGCTGAATAGCATGTTCTAACGGCGCCTGTCTATTCCGTGAACCGCGCTTGGCAAAGTAGACGAAATTTTCTTTGTAGCGATGTAACGAGCTCTTGAACAACGTATAGACCAAGTGATCATAGAATTGGGTTTCTTGGGCATTGAAGCTATTGCGAAAGACACGTTCAATTTTGCGGGCAACGACAAACTGGGCTTTAAAATCAAGCGTTGCCAGTAGTTTATAGACCTGAAAACGAATCTCCGGTATATCATCTTTGGCATGGAAAGCAAGGCGCGTCTTTTCCATTGAAGGGACGCCTTGGAAATAGGGATCGTTAACGATCTCTTCCTGTAGGGATAGCAATTGCTGACGGAGTGTCTTGGGATCTCGTGTTTCGATGTAGCCAAGAAGCAAAATCGGCGAACAGCCTTCTCGACCAACGATTAGATTGCCTTTGCGGTCGTAGAAGGTGGGATCACCCGATTCGTCGACAAAGAAATAGCTGGAGCCATCTTGGGGAGCTTTCATGAGTGATCTTGTAGTCGAACTGCAGAACTATTATAAGTGGCTGCTGGGATTGATCGGTAAGTGTTCAAAACCGATGCAATCAAAGAACTCGGTGCATTTTTTCGAATGCATCTTTTGAGACAAGGGGTCAACCGTGCATCGGGAATATCACCGCGTTTCATTCTGCTTCACCCTTAATCCATACAACCCAATCGCTCTGCGCAAATTCGTCTGCGATTTGTTGATTCAGTGCTTGATAGGCGTCATCCTCGGCCATTGCCTCGAACTGGCGGCCTATTTCTTGCCGCTCCAAGTCCAGTACGTATCTTTCCAGCGCGGCCACGATCAGCGCGTTGCGGCTGGG
>JAWKON010000131.1:0-5689 GCA_041391125.1 Caldilineaceae bacterium | reverse complement strand
CGCTGGCCACGGAATTGGAGCGGCGCGGCGCCAACATTGCCGATCCGCTCTGGTCGGCCAAGTTGTTGCTGGAAGCGCCCGCGCTCATCCGCCAGATGCATTTTGACTATTTTGCCGCCGGCGCCGATGTGGCCATCACGGCCAGCTATCAGGCTTCGTTCGAAGGGTTTGCCGACCGCGGATTGAATGCGGCGCGGGCCGCCGCGATGATGCGCTTGAGCATCCAACTTGCCCACGAGGCCCGCCAACAATTTTGGGCCCAGAATGCCGATCCGCAGCGCCTCTTCCCTTTGGTGGCCGTTTCCGTGGGACCATACGGTGCCTTTTTGCACGATGGTTCCGAATACCGCGGCGATTATGCTCTTTCCGTTCCAGAACTGATAGACTGGCACCGCCCACGCCTGACCGTGTATGCCGAAGCCATTCGCGCCGGGTTGGCCGATCTGCTGGCCTGCGAGACCATCCCCTGTTTGGCGGAAGCGGAAGCGCTGGTTCGCCTGCTGACCGAATTTCCGGACATTGCAGCCTGGCTCACCTTTAGCTGCGCCAATGGGGAACAAAATTGCCGCGGCGAGCATTTTAGCCAGTGCGTCGCGCTGGCCCATGCTGCGCCGCAAGTGGTGGCCGTGGGCGTCAACTGTACGCCGCCCCAATATGTGGAATCGCTGCTGCACATCGGCGCCGCGCACACGGATAAAGCGCTGGCGGCCTATCCCAACAGTGGCGAAATTTGGAATGCCCAAAAGCGAGTCTGGCTGCCCCACACTACACAAGATTTTTGCGCCCAGGCCGCCACTTGGCGGCACGCTGGCGCGCGTTTAATTGGCGGCTGCTGTCGGACCACGCCCTCCGACATTGCACAGATTCGGCAGCTGCTGACAAAGGAAATATGCAATGCCCCTTCCCTCGTCGAAAGTTACATTGATCTATAACCCCAACGCCGGCCACGGCATGGGCAAAGGTATTATCTTGCGCGCCGCCGAATTTTGGCAGGCGTGCGGGTGGGAAATATTTGTGCGACCCACGTCACGCACCGAACATGCCGCCGAACTGGCCAAACACGCTGCCGAGCAGGAGCATGGCCTTGTGCTGGCGGCGGGCGGTGACGGCACGCTCAACGAAGTGGCCAACGGTCTGGCGCATACCCAAACGGCGCTGGCGCCCTTGCCGGTGGGTACGGCCAATTCTTTTGCCAAAGAGCTGCGTCTGCCGCGCCCCAAGCTGATTGAACCCGATAAATTGCTGGACGCTTCACGTGCGCTCATGGACGGCCACATTGTGCAGATGGACTTGGGGCAATGCGATTCGGGCCGCTATTGGATGCTGTGGAGCGGCGCGGGCGCCGATGGCTTTGTGGTGGATCAGATTGAGCCGCGCTCAAAGCTGATCAAGCGGCTGGGGCCGGCGGCCTATGCCGCCAAAGCGCTCTTCTTTTTGCCCGGTTTCCCCAGCATCAACGCCAAAATCACGGTGGATGATCAGGTTGCCACGGGTGAATTTTTGATGATCACCATTAGCAACTGCCGGCTCTTTGGCGGCGGCGAATTGCGGCTCAATGCCCAGGCGGTGTTGGATGACGGCGTATTTGAGGTGTGGCTCTTTCGCGGTCAACAGTGGCCCACCGTCATGCGCTATGTGTTGGAGATTGGGCTGGACAATCATGCCAATGACCCCAACATTGAAATGTTGCGGGGGCGCAGCGTCTCGGTGGTGACCAATCCGTCTGTCCCGTATCATGTCGATGGCGAGCGGGCCGGCGCCACGCCATTTTCCGCCACCATCCACCAGGGCGCGTTAAGGCTGTTGGCGCCCAGCACCGCGCCGCCGGGGCTTTTTAATCAGGTGGGCGAACCCCTGCGTCAGGCGCAGCGATAAGAGTACACGCCAGCTCAGTTTCTGGCCTTTTCAGTGACATGCGGTTAAGATGGAGTGTCGATACTACAACTCAAACATCCCGAGGTGAATTTGTGAAACAACATTTTAAAGCTACACTTTCGCTGCTGATTGCGCTGCTCGTTGTTCTGCTGATGGCAGCTTGTGGAGCCGACGCCACAACAACGGAAGGCGCCGAGAGTCAAGCTGGCGAAGAGGCTGCCGCCGATCAACCGGCAGCCGAGGCTGCCAATACAGCCGCAGAATCCAATACAGAAGGCGCCGCCAACGCCGACGCAAACCAGCCGGCAGAAGCCAGCACTTCATTTGAAAAAGCGAAAGGTGAATCGACTGTGACCGATAGCGGATTGGAAGTCATTGTGACCGAAGCCGGCAGCGGCCCCAAGCCCGAACCCGGCAGCGTAGTGGTTGTCCATTACACAGGTATGCTGGAAGATGGCACCGTTTTTGATAGCTCCGTCACGCGTGGGGAACCCATCTCTTTTCCCCTGGGCCAAGGGCGCGTGATTCCGGGTTGGGATGAAGGCATAGCGTTGCTCAACCAGGGCAGCAAAGCCCAGCTCATTATCCCGTCCGAACTGGGCTATGGCGCGCAGGGCGCCGGCGGCGTCATCCCGCCCAACGCCACGCTCATTTTTGATGTAGAGCTGGTCGATATTCGGGCGGGCGCGCCGGCCAATCCCGCTGAGGTGGCGGAAGCGGACTACACCACCACCGACAGCGGGCTCAAATATTATGACCTGGAAGTGGGGACCGGTGATACGCCCCAGGCGGGCCAAGTGGTGGTCGTCAACTACACCGGCTGGCTCACCGATGGGGTCAAGTTTGACAGCTCGCTGGATCGCGGCCAGACTTTCAGCTTTCCGCTGGGCCAGGGCCGCGTGATTCCGGGCTGGGATGAGGGCGTAGCATCCATGCAGCCGGGCGGCAAGCGCCAATTGGTCATTCCGGCTGAGTTGGCCTATGGCGACCGCGGGGCGGGTGGCGTGATTCCGCCGGGCGCCACGCTCATTTTTGATGTGGAATTGGTGGAAGTGATGCCTGGCGCACCGGCCGCTCCCACAGAGGTGGCGGCAGAAGATTACACGACAACCGACAGCGGCTTGCAGTACTATGATTTTGAAGTGGGGGATGGCGCCACGCCCAGCCCCGGCCAAAATGTAACCGTCAACTATACCGGCTGGCTGGAAGATGGCACCAAG
Source organism: Caldilineaceae bacterium (assembly GCA_041391125.1). Taxonomy (GTDB): domain Bacteria; phylum Chloroflexota; class Anaerolineae; order Caldilineales; family Caldilineaceae; genus JACKBC01. The sequence goes on along the minus strand of JAWKON010000131.1, from coordinate 2,594 downwards.
TTCGACAGCTCGCTGGATCGAGGCCAGCCCTTCAGCTTTATCATCGGTCAAGGCCAGGTCATCCAGGGTTGGGACGAAGGCGTCATGACCATGCAGGTGGGCGGCAAACGCCAACTGCGCATTCCGGCTGAACTGGGCTACGGCGCCCAAGGCGCGGGCGGGGCGATCCCGCCAAACGCCACGCTCATTTTTGAGGTTGAATTATTGGACGTGCAGTAAAAGAAATGATCAACAGATTACACAGATTTTAAAGATTTTTGCGGTTATGCAATTGCAAGCCACTCCTTGCTTCTCCTCCCCCTTGGTGTACTTTGTACGCCGTTCCCCCTCCTCTCCACACGTGGAGAGGAGGGGGCCAGGGGGAGGAGAGGCCCTTACCTTCTTGATAAACAAAGGGACGCAATTAGGCGTCCCTTTGTTTATCACATGCTGTCAACGAATACAAGTTTCCAAATTAGTGGGCAGCCGCGGCCTCTGCGGCGCCGCGTGGCACACGTACCGACTCCACCATATCCTGAATATCTTGTGGCGGCGCGGCGGTGACGCGTGAAACCACGTAGGTCACGACCAGATTGAGCACCATGCCCACGGCGCCAATGCCCTCACCGCTAATGCCGGAAATCCAGGGCGGGTTGCCCAAGAAATTGGTGTTAATGATGTAGAAGAGCGTAAAGAGCAGGCCCACAATAATACCCGCGGTGGCGCCCGCCGAATTGGTGCGCTTGTCGAAGATGCCCAGCAAGATCAGCGGGAAGGTGCTGGAGGCGGCCAGACCAAAGGCCAGCGCCACCACCTGCCCCACAAAGCCAGGTGGATTGATGCCAAAGTAGCCCGCAAAGATCAGCGCAACGCCAATGGCAATGCGACCCGCCATCAGGCGATTGTCTTCCGAAGCGCCGGGATTGATCACGCGATAATAGATGTCGTGCGACACCGCGCTGGACATGGCCAGCAGCAGACCGGATGCCGTGGAAAGGGCCGCTGCCAGACCGCCCGCCGCCACCAGGGCGATAATAATGGGCGCCAGATTGGCAATTTCTGGATTGGCCAGCACAATAATGTCCCGGTCAAAATAAGCTTCATTTTGGCTGTCGGCATTGGGGTCTTTAAAATTGGTGCCATTGAACGCATTGCCGGGCAGAAACTCTATTTTGCCGTCACTATTTTTATCCACGAAGGCCAGCAAACCGGTCTTCTGCCAACTGGTGGCCCAGCTCACTTCCTGGCCGTTGGCGTCGTTGAGAATGTAAATGTCCTGCTTTTCGCCGGGCTCTACATTGGCCACCGTGGCCGTATCCAGCGTGTTGATCAGGTTATAGCGGGCAAAAGCCGCAATGGCCGGGGCCGTGGTGTAGAGCAGCGCAATAAAGAGCAGCGCCCAGCCGGCCGAATAGCGGGCGGCGCGCACGTTGGGCACCGTGTAAAAGCGGGTGATGACGTGGGGCAGACCCGCCGTACCGGCCATAAGCGCCAGCGTTACGCAGAAGACATCCAACATCCCCTTGCCCACAAAAGGCTGCGTGTATTCCTGAAAGCCCAACGTCACCTGCAAGTCGTTGAGCCGCGGAATAATGTCGCTAAAGGTAAAGGCGATCTGCGGAATGGGGTTGCCGGTTAAGACGGTGCCGATGGCAAAAGCCGGAATCAGATAGGCCACAATCAGCACGGCATATTGCGCCACCTGCGTCCAGGTGATGCCCTTCATGCCGCCCAAAATGGCGAAAAAGCCCACGATCAACATGCCGATGACAACGCCCCACGTAATGCTGACGCCAATGAAGCGGCTAAACACAATACCCACGCCGCGCATTTGGCCCGCCACGTAGGTCAGCGAAATCACCACCGTGGCAATGGCCGCCAGCACGCGCACAAGTTGCGAATAGTAGCGGTCGCCCACAAAGTCCGGCACGGTGTATTTGCCAAACTTGCGCAGATAAGGCGCCAGCAGCAGCGCCAACAGCACGTAACCGCCGGTCCAGCCCATCAAATAAATCGTGCCGTTAAAGCCCATAAACGAAATCAGACCGGCCATCGAAATAAACGAGGCCGCGCTCATCCAGTCTGCCGCCGTGGCTGCGCCGTTGGCAATGGCCGGTACGCCCTGGCCCGCCACATAAAAGCCCTTGGTGTCGCGCACGCGGTTGGCATAGCCGATGTAGATGTAGAGCGCAAAGGTGATGCCTACCACAATGTAGGTCCAAAGTTCAACAGATGACATGAAAATGACTCCTTTAAGTAATACTCATTGCCAAGTTATGAAGCGTGAATGGATGACAAGATGACCGGATGATAATGATGAGAGATGAAGCATCATCTTGTCATCTTTTCATCTTTTCATTTATGGCTCGCAACAAGGCCAATCGTATAAAAATATTATTTATTCATCCACATCGAATTCTTTGTCGAGCTTGTCCATGCGCCAGCAATAGACAAAGATCAGGATCACGAACACGATCATCGAACCCTGCTGGGCAAACCAGAAACCCAGCGGCAGACTGCCCAGGCTAATGTTGTTGAGCACGGGAGCCAGAATAATGCCCGCCACATACGAAACCAATGCCCAGATCACCAGCAGCGTCAAAATTAAGCTGATG
>JAWKON010000130.1:0-6549 GCA_041391125.1 Caldilineaceae bacterium | reverse complement strand
CCGCGGCACGCCATTGCCGTCGCCACCCGCCTGGTCCGAGAAGGTCATGCCGTAGGGGCGACCTTTGTCTTTGAGCAGCTTGCCCACGACCAGCGCCTCTTCCCAAGTGTCGGGGAAGACATCATAGCCCTCTTCCTGGAACCAGTCCTGGCGATAGTTGATAAACCAGTTGTGCTGGCCGATGGGCACCCCCAGCCATTTGCCGTCGCTGGTCATCTGATAGGGGCCGGCCGGCACATAGTCGCCGCCCTCATCTTCCAGCTCTTGGATAATGTCGGTCACATCGACCAGCGCATTGGCGAAAATTTGCGGCGGCGAGCTGTATTGGATGATGTTGGCGCCGGTTCCGGTCTCAATGGCCGTCTGGATTTTGGGCAGCACTTGGGCATCGCGCTCGAACTCAATATTAACGTTGTTCTCGCTGCCCCACTGGGCGGCAAATGTATCGATCACCTCGTCCAGCGCGGGCAGGAACGACCATGGACCGCCCAGGAATTTGATTGTCACCGTTTCGGCGGCGGGTGATGTATCGGCGCCGTCGGAGGATGCGGGCGCGGCGGGCGCCGCCGGTGGCGCGGCACAGGCAGCCAACGTCAATGCGCCAACGGCAAAGCCGGCGCTCTTTAAAAATGTGCGGCGCGTCATCGGTTGTGAAGTTGTGGATTGCATGAAGGTTCTCTCCTTTGGTATGGAAATATCAATTTACTGTGTATACAGTATGTACAAAGATTGCACGGTAAACCTGAGTTGTCCATCTGCATTGTACTTACGAAAATAGCGGGGAACTATGCTGGTTGGTGGTATGAACTCTATTAAACAGTGTAATAATGGATGGCTGGACTGTCAAATTCTGGTATACCAAAATTGACAGAAAGTCCTTTCTTGGTATACTAAACGTGGCCGCTTCTTTTTGACATAAATTTGATCACATAACATCCAATGACCAAAACATCCGCCTTTCAAGCGAACACCCTGAGCGACGAGGTGACGGAGAATTTACGCGCCGACATTCGCAATGGTTCGCTGCAACCTGGCGCCCGGCTGGTAGAGCGGGATGTGGCGGAGCGTTTGAAGGTGAGCCGCGTGCCGGTGCGCGAGGCCATCCAGCGGCTGGTTGAAGAGGGGCTGCTGCTCAAAATTCCCCATCGCGGCGCTTTTGTCTATGTACCCACGCGCGCCGAAATTGAAGAAATTTCCTCGTTGCGCGTGGTGTTGGAGCGCTTTGTGGCCGAGCGGGTGATCCAGCGTTGGCAGCCGCCGCATGAAGAGATGCTGCGCGCTATTATTCAAGAGATGCGCCTCGCGGCCGCTCAACGTGACATCCAGCAAGTTTATGCCCACGATTATCAGTTTCATCTTATCCTGTGGCAGATCGCCGATCATGCGATCATGCTGGAAGTGCTGACCGGTCTGCGCGCCCGCATCAACCGCTTTCTTTACGAAGCCAACGATGCGCTGCCCACCGAGCAAATTGAAATGCACGTGGATTCCCACGACGATCTGATCGACGTGCTCAAAAGCGGCGATGTCGAACGCGCCCGCCGCATGTTCACCCAGCACGTAATTGGCGCCAAGGTGCGCATTTTGGCCTATTGCAACCTGCCCGACAAGGCGGGGGAGTAAATATGATCAACAGATTACGCAGACTTCGACGTGAGCTCGGTCGGACGATTTAAAAGATTAAAAAATCTGCGTAATCTGTGAAATCTGTTGATCAAGTCTTCTTTTCTTCTCCAGGAGGAAATTATGTCATCATCCGATTGGGCGTTGACGGAACAGCAGCGCAACTTTTTCGAGACCTTTGGCTATTTAGGTTTTCCCGGGTTGATGGCCGACCGGGCGGCGGAGATTGACGCAGCCTTTGAAGCGGTGTGGGCAGACCGCGGCGGCGGTCACAACGGCAAGCCGCACGCGGGGACGGCCCGTTCGTGCATTGTGCCGTTTATCGACCAGAGCGCAGCGCTCTCCTCGCTCATCGATGACCCGCGCATTCATGGCATTGCGACAAGTTTATTGGGCGAAGATTTCAACTACATGGGCAGCGACGGCAATTACTATGTGGGCGATACGCGCTGGCATTCAGACGGCTGGCACCCCGAAATCCGCCATGTCAAAATTGCCTTCTATCTGGACCCGCTCACCGCCAGCACCGGCGCGCTGCGCGTCATCCCCGGCAGCCACCGCCTGGGCGAAGGCTTTGCCGACCATCTGCAATCCACCATCCGCCAAAGCGATGAGCTGTGGGGCATGGCGGGCAACCAGGTGCCGGCCATTGCGCTGGAGACCCAGCCCGGCGACGTGCTCTGCTTTAACCACAACACCAAGCACGCGGCTTTTGGCGGTGGCGCGGCCCGGCGCATGTTCACCATCAACCTGTGCCAGCGCTATCCCGACGAAAAGCTTGATGATCTGCGCAGCTATATCAGCGGCGCGGCCCGCTTCTGGATCGACCGCGTCTATGGCCCCGCCATGCTGGGGACCGCCGGTCCCGAACGGATGCGCCATTTAGAGCAGGTCATGGCCAACGATGGGCATCTGGCCGAGCTGTCGCGTAAGGCGCGGGAGACCATGCCCGAACCGTCGCGCGGATAAGGCGCCATGCGAAGAATCTTGGGCATTCTGTTGATTATTGGCGGTTTACTTTTTGGCGTTATCTGTTACAACGCCTTGGCGGTGACCCACTATGATCTAGACCCCGTCGGCGTGCTGGCATCGCTGTTCAATATTCCCATTCCAATATTGGGCTACGCCAGCGGCGTGATGAGCGTGGCGTTGCTGGTAGCCGGCATCACTCTTCTGCGTTCGCGAATGGGGAGAAACCCGTGAAAGCCATTGTCTACGATGAGTATGGTCCACCGGATGTGTTGCGACTGGCCGACGTGGAAACGCCCGCGCCCACAGACGATCAAATTCGCATCAAGGTGCGCGCGGTGTCCATCAATGGATCCGATCGGGAAAACTTGATTGGCAAACCGCTCTACGCCCGCATGAGTGGGCTGCGCAAACCCGGCCACCCCATCCTGGGCTCCGACATTGCCGGCTATGTGGAATCAGTGGGCAAAAATCATACGGAGTTCAAAGTGGGCGATGAAGTTTTTGGTGAATTGCCGGGCTATCACGGCGGTTTTGCCGAATATGCCTGCACCGATGGCCACACGCTGGCGCTCAAACCGGCCGGTTTAACATTTGAGCAAGCCGCCGCCATCCCGCAGGCGGGCGCAATTGCCCTGCGCGGCATTTGCGAAAAAGGTAACGTGCAGCCGGGGCAGCAAGTTTTGATCAATGGTGGCGGCGGCAGCGCCGGTTCGTTTGCCATCCAGCTTGCCAAACTGTCCGAGGCGGAGGTGACGGGCGTGGACAATGCCCACAAGCTAGATTTTATGCGCACTTTGGGGGCAGACCACGTCATTGATTATGCCCAAGCAGATTTTACCCAAAGCGGCAAACAGTACGATCTGATCCTGGATGTAATTGCCCATCGTTCAGCCTTCGCCTATCCGCGGGTGCTGCGCCCCAATGGCGCCTATTTCTTTACCGGCGGCTCTATCCCCGTCCTTTTGCAGATATTGCTGCTGGGGCCGCTGATCAAATGGCGCACCGGCAAAAATGTGCGCATGTTGGTGGCGCCGCAGAATCGCACGGATTCGATGGCCATCAGCAAGCTTTGCGAAAGCGGCCAAATTACGCCGGCCATTGACAAACAATTTTCATTGCCCGAAGTTCCGCAGGCCTTTCGCTATATTAACGAAGGGCGCGCCAAGGGGAAAGTCGTCATCACCGTGGACGGATTTCCGCCTGCAAAATGAGAATGCAAACATATGCGCATCGTTAAAATGGAGGGCCAGAGCATTGTTCGCGTGATGGATGGCCCCGATCCAGTTCCCGGCCCCGGCGAGGTTGTAATCGAGACGGCCATCTCGGCGCTCTGTGGCAGCGAATTGAAGACTTACCGCGGCGACGGCATGCCGCAGGGCAATAGCGGCCATGAAGCGGTTGGCATGGTGGTTGGCGTGGGCGCAGGCGTCGCCAACTTGCAGATTGGCCAGCGCGTGGGTGCATCCGCCATTACGGGCTGCGGGGCGTGTAGCTACTGCGCCAAGGGGCAATACACCTGGTGTCGCGACCGCAAGTTCTACGGCAGCATGCACGCCGAGCGCTTCCTGGCCGCGGCCAACGCCTGCTATCCGCTGCCCGACGACCTTGCCTGGGAAGCCGCCGTGCTGATCACCGGCGACGGATTGGGCGTTCCATTCCACACCGCGGCCAAAATCGCCGCGCCGGATGTTCAAACTGTGGCTGTGTTTGGAGTCGGTCCCATCGGGCTGGGCAATGTGTTGATGCAGTCGCACTTGGGCCGCCGCGTGATTGCGGTTGATATTGTGCCGGAGCGGCTGGCGGCGGCGACTGCGCTGGGGGCCTCCGCGGTTGTAAATGCGCAAGCGTTTGACCCGGTGACCCGCGTGCGCGAGTTGACCAACGGCGCCGGGGCCGATGTGTGCATCGAAGCCGCCGGTCGCCCCGAAACCGCGTTGGCCTGTTTCGACGCCGTGCGCACGGCAGGCACGGTGGTCTTCAACGGCGAACAGCGTGCGCTGCCCCTTTCTCCCAGCGATCAGTTTATTCGACGGGACATCACTGCTGTCGGTTCCTGGTACTATCACTTTTCCGAGATCGACCAGATATTGGCGCTCTATCGCGACGGGTTGCGCGTGACCGATCTGATCTCGCACCGCTATCCGTTTGCAGAGGCGGCGGGTGCATTTGCGCGATTTTCATCGGGGCAGTCGTCCAAGGTTCTGCTTGAGTATTTTGAGGGAAAATAGGTAATGAATGCTGATGAATTGCGTGCATTGCAAGCACCACTAAAAGAGCAGTATCGCGAAACGCCCGACGCCGCCCTCATTACGCTGCGGGCGCAGGGGCGGATTGGCGCAGGCATCACCTGTAAAGTGGAGACAGGCCGCGCTGTAGCTGAAGCGGGGCTCCATCCGGCCACCGGCGGCGACGGACTCTCGCTCTGTTCGGGCGATATGCTGCTGGAGGCGCTGGCAGCCTGCGCCGGGGTGACGCTCAATGCGGTGGCCACGGCCATTGGCGTTCCGCTGCGCGATGCCACTGTGCGGGCGGAGGGTGATCTCGATTTCCGCGGTACGCTAGCTGTGGCCAGAGAGGCGCCGGTGGGCTTCAAAGCCATCCGCCTCCATTTCGATCTGGATACCGATGCCGACGCTGAGCAGATCGCGTCGCTGATCAAGCTGACGGAGCGCTATTGCGTGGTTTATCAGACATTGCGGCAGGGACCGGCGATTATGGTGACATATGAATAATCAAGAACTGACGCGCACCCGCGCCGCATTACAAGATCTAAACGCCGATTGGGCGCTCCTGAGTTCGGTCGAGAATGTCACCTACGTCAGCCATTACGAAGTGCCGATTGAGTTCGGCCCGCTGGCGCATCTGAACTATGGGCCGGTGCTGGCGCTTATTGGCGTGCAGGAAGATACGAGCCTGCTGGTGGCCAACCGCTATTACGCTGCCGCCGCCCGCCAGCAGACCACCTTTGATGAGGTGATTGACTTTGGCATTTTGGAGGTCTTTGCGCCCTTTAACAAACAGGAGCGACGCGCCAATTTTGTGGCGGCGCTGCGTCAAGCGTTGCGCCAAACCGGCATGGGGGGAGCCAAAATCCGGCTGGCCGTGGAGGAGCGCACGCTGCCTCTGATCGCCCACCAGATTATCCAAGGAGAATCCGCTAATGTGGAACTGGTGGCGGCGGATGATGCGCTGGCGCGGGCGCGCATGGTCAAGACGGAGCGCGAAATCGGCCTACTCAAAGCGGCGGCGGAGGTGGTCAACGTGGCGCACAAAGAGCTGATGCGGGTGACGCAGCAGGCGGGCCTGAGCGAGTTTGCCATCTGGTCCGGCCTGACTGAGCGTATGCACGAACACGTGGGCGGCAAGTTCCACATTGCGGGCGAAGTGGTCTGCGGCCCGCGCAACAAGAGCGTTTCGCCCGGCGGCCCCATTGATTACGTGACGCAGCCCGGCGACATTGCCGAACTGGACATCAGCCCGCGCATCAACGGCTACTGGGCCGACATGGCGAACACCATGGTCATTGGCGCCGAACCGACTGCGCTGCAAAAGACATATGCCCGCGCCGCCCGCGAATCCTTTTACGCCGGCGTGGCCAAAGCGCGGCCGGGCAAGCGGGCCAGCGATATTTTTGCCGCCGCCAGTGAGGCTTACACCAAATATGGCCTGAAGCTGGGCCACTATGCCGGCCACGGCATCGGCACAACGGTCAATGAAGCGCCTTGGTTTGTACCGACCGATGAAACGGTGCTGGCAGCGGGCATGGTCATCTGCATTGAGACCGGCTGCTACAGCGAGGAGGCCACCGGCAAATGCGAAAAGATGATGGTGATTCAGCCCAGCGGCGACCCTGATATATTCCCCGATTTCCCATGGGGAACGTCGCTTTAGAATATAGCCACAAAAAACACAAAATTCACAAAATTTCGTACTGAGCCCTTTTGTGAATTTTGT
>JAWKON010000129.1:0-6880 GCA_041391125.1 Caldilineaceae bacterium | reverse complement strand
CTGGGGCTGGCAGATCGCCGGGCGCTGGCCGGTGGGCGCCTATCGCATCGAGGCGTGGATCGAAAACAAGCTGGCGGCGCAGGGCGGCTTCACCATTGAAGCGTCATCACTGGCAGACATATTGAACCGGCTAGTTTGACGGCGGCTGAGCTTGTCGAAGCCGAAGCCGGGGAATTCATTCCCCGCTCATAGCGCCAGTCGTCTGAGCTTTTCGGGAACTCATGTGGTTGACGGCGCATGTCCCCCGCACTTTCGACGAGATGACTCGGTAGACGAGACAAAGCGCCGGGGACGTTACCCCCGTGTTCCAGTTGAGCCAGCGGTCCTCTGAAGACGACTGCTCTCCACCAACCCTGTGAGTTCGCCCATTAGTCCACCTGAGTGGGCTTTTATTGTTAGCCGAGAATGTATTCCCTGGCTCCAAAATCAGAAAAATTACGAGGAGTTTCCCATGTTTTTGCGCCAAATGCTTACCCACTTTCTGGCCATTGCCATCATCTGCGCCAGCCTGCCACCGGCCGCGCCGACGGCATATGCGGCCCATGTGGCTCCCGCTTCACCCTCTTCCCCCGCGGCTGCGAAGCCCCAATTCACGCTGCGCAGCAACATGCGCATTGCCGCAGCGCCACAGCTCGCCGAGTTCCCCGGCGCCTGCACGCCGCGCGAGATCAGCGGCGCCACGCCGGACACAGCCAATCAAGTGTGGCTGCCGCTGGTGCTTAATGGCGGCTCGGCAGCGGCAACCGCCGCCAGCACGGTCAAAACGGCACAGCCCGCGCTGCTCCAGCAGCCGACCATTCCGCTGGACCCCAGCCTCATTGCCACCCCGCTGGATGAGCAGACTAGCTTTGCCGAATCAATCGCCTTCCTCTACAGCGGCCCTAATGCCGTGCAGACCGGCGTTGCCGCCGAGGCCATCGTTCCGGAGCAGGCGGCGGTGCTGCGCGGTGCGGTGCGGGCGCAGGATGGGCAGCCGCTGCCCGGCGTCAAGATTCAGATCTTCGGCCATGCTGAATATGGCCAGACCCTCAGCCGCGCCGACGGCGCCTATGACATGGTGGTCAACGCGGCCCAGGTGACGGTCTGCTTTGAATTGCCGGGGCATCTGCCCACGCAGCGCATGGTCAACGCCGCCTGGCACGATTTCACCACGCTGGCAGATGTGGTTCTGCTGCCTATGGATGACGTGGTTTCGACCATTGACCTGGCCAACAGTAATGAAATTCAAGTAGCGCAGAATAGACCCACCAGCGATGGCGACGGCAATCGCCAATCCACGCTGCTCTTTGAGCCTAACACCGGCGCGCAGATGGTCATGGCCGACGGCGCGACCAAACCGCTCTCCGCGCTCAACGTGCGCGCCACCGAATACACCGTGGGCGCCAACGGGCCGCAAGCCATGCCGGGTGACCTGCCGCTGGCCAGCGGCTATACCTACGCCGTTGAGTTTACGGTGGACGAGGCGCTGATGGCCGGTGCGATTGATGTACAGTTCGACAAGCCGGTGATCAACTATGTGGAGAATTTCCTCGGCTTCCCCGCCGGCGCCGCGGTCCCCACCGGCTACTATGACCGCGGGCGCAGCGCCTGGACGCCGGCGGACAACGGGCGCGTCATCCATATCCTGTCGATCAATGGCGGCGTGGCCGCTTTGGATGTGGACGGCAGCGGGCAGGCCGCCGGCCCGGCGCAACTGGCCGAACTGGGCATTGACGAAGCCGAGCTGCGCCATTGGCGAAGCTGTACAGCGCCGGGCAAAGCCTCGGCGCGTCCCCATTCCCCACTTCATACCGTGGGAAATCGCCAACTGGCCCTACGGTCCGCCCGACGACGCCACGCCTAATCCACCCTTTCCGCAGCCGGACAACCTGACGACAATCCGTGCGAACGCGATGGCTCCATCATTGAGTGTCAGAATCAGACGCTGGGTGAATCGATTGCCATCGTTTATGCGCCCGCTTCAACTATCGCACGCGCCAGCCCGCGAGACCGCAGCCGCGCCAGCATTCCGCTCACGGGCGACACGGTACCGGCCAGCCTGAGTAGCGTGGTGGTGGAGACCGCGATCGCTTCGCCAAAAGCAGGTGCAAACCTTTTGGCCCCAAGCCCAACCAGAGCATTGAGTTCCGCTGGGATGGGTCTCGATGGCTTGGCCGCCCGGTCCTCAACGCCCGCCAGCTCACCGTGCGTCTGGGTTGCCCATCCGGCCATCTATCGCCGGCCGGGTGAGGAGTTCCAGCGCAGCTTTGCCCGCTTTGGCAATGAGCCCTTTAGCCGCGATTTTGGCCGCAGTGAAATCACCATTTGGCGCACCTGGCGCACCCGGTTGCAGCCCCAATCGTGGGATGCACGCGTGCAGGCGCTGGGCGGCTGGACATTGAGCAACCACCACTTTTATCACATCGGCAGCGGCATTCTCTATCGCGGCGATGGGCGGCAGGTGCCAACCAGCCTGAACGGGCGGGTGTTGCGCACCGTGGCCGGCATTCCCTATGGTGAAGGCGGCAATGAACCGCTGACAGAGGGCGCCCTGGCGACGACGGTTCACATTGGCGTCCCCATTGATGTGGCGGTCAGCCCCGATGGTTCCTTCTACTTTTCATCCTCAGCGTGCATCTTCAAGGTGGACCGGCGGGGCTTGATTCACCACGTTATCGTCAATCGCACCAACGCTTGCATCTATGCCGGCGACCAGCCCAATCAAGCGCAATCCATCAATCCAGCGGGCATATCGCTGGCGCCCAATGGCGATCTCTATGTGGCCAATCATGGCAACAATGGTCGCGGCGGCAATATTTTGCGCATCCGCCCCGACGGCTCGCTCAGCGTTGTCGCTGGCAATGGGGAGCAGGGGTTTGGCGGGGATGGCGGCCCGGCCACCGAAGCCGCCTTCTTTGGCCCGCTGGACGTGGCGGCGGCGCCTGACGGCTCGGTTTACGTGGCCGATTTCTATAACCAGCGCGTGCGCCACGTGGGTCTGGATGGCATTATCACCACCGTGGCCGGGGGCGGCGAACCAGCCGACGGCGTGGGGGATGGCGGTCCGGCCACCGCCGCTAAACTGGGCAGCATCCGTTCCATTGCCGTGGACCAGAATGGCGTGCTCTATATTGGCCACGACCATCTGGCGCAGGCGGGCGTGCGCGTGCGCCGCGTGGGGCTGGATGGCGCGATCAGCACGGTGGTGGGCGGCGGCGCTGTGCTGAATCAGGAAGACGAATTGGGCGCCGAGACGGCGTTGCCCAGCGCGCTCTATGCGTTGGCCGTTGGCCCCGATAATCATCTGTATGTGAACGACGGCAACCGCATCCGCATGTTGGGCGCGGACGGGCGCATGACCACCGTGGCCGGCACCACCCAATTTGGCTACTCGCCGGACGGCACGCCCATTACCGACGCCCGGCTGGCCTATCCATCCATTGCCTTTGCCCCCAACGGCACGCTTTATTTGGCCGAACAGAACAACGGCGTGATCCGCGCCGCCAATCTGCTCCAGGTTGACGAAAATGAACAGGAGATTGTGGTTCCCTCCCGCCACGGCGCTGAAATTTACGTCTTTAATCAGGAAGGGCGCCACCTGCGCACCCAATTTGCGCTGACCGGGGCCACGCTCTATCGCTTTAACTATGATGCTGGCGGGCGGCTCACCAGCATTACCGACGCCAGCGGCAACGTCACCACCATCGAGCGCGACGGCGCCGGTCAACCTACGGCGCTGGCTGCCCCCTTTGGCCAACGCACCACGCTCACCGTCAATGGCGATGGCTATCTGACCGGCGTCGTGGCGCCCGCTGACCGCCGCTACGCCATGACCTATCACCCGGCCAACGAGAATGGCGGCGGACTGCTGGCCACCTTCACCACGCCCAATCAGGAAATGTCGACTTTTGCATACGATGCCAAAGGGCGACTGCTGGAGGATGTGGGGCCGGACGGACGCCGGTGGCTGTTGAGCCAGGACGGCAACAAGGTCGCCATGACCAGCGGCGGCGACCGCACCACGCGCTTCACCAGCCAAGCGCGCGGTCCAAGCTATGCGACGCAAAGCAGCATTCTGCCCAGCGGCGTTGAGATCGTGCGCGATGTTTACGCCAGCGGCCTCATCAGCGTCACCATGCCGGACCAGACGCGCGTGCAGATGCGCGAAGCCTATGACCCGCGCTGGAATGGACAGGTCTGGCTGCCGGGCGAATTCAGTTCGCAGACGCCCGGCGGCATTCGGTTTGAGCAGACCCTTGCGCGAGCCGTGGAATATCAAAATGACACCCTCACCGACCTTAAGTATATAACCGATACCCGCACCATCAACGGGCAGAGCTACACCACGGTCTACGACGTGGGCCAACGCGCGGTCACCAGCCGCAGCCCATCGGGGCGGCAATCCACGCTGCTTTTCGACGAGGCCGGTCGCATTGTGCGCCGACAGCAGGGAAACCTGGCGTCGGCGTCATTCAGCTATGACGCGCGCGGTCTCCTGGCGACGCTAACTTTGGGCGAAGGCGGCGCCGCCCGCACCTTTGCCATTGCCTATGACGCCAATGGGCAGCCGCAGCGCTTTACAGACCCGCTGGGGCGGCAAACGACGCTCGCCGTCAATGACGCCGGGCGACCAGCCACGCAGACGCGGCCCGACGGCGCCGTCACCACCTATGGCTATGACGCCAACGGCAATTTGACGACGATCACGCCGCCTGGCCGGAGCGCCCACCGCTTTACCTACAACGCCCGCGGCCAGGTCACGTCATACACGCCGCCGGCGGTGGGTAACGGTGACACCACCACCACCTATGCCTACGACGCCGACGGCCACCTTACCGGCGTGACGCGGCCCGACGGCGCGCTGACCACCAGCCAATATGATGGCGGTGGGCGTCTGGCCCGGCTTGAGTTGGGGCGCGGCGCCATTCAATACAGCTATGACAACCGCAGCGGACGGCTCACAAACATTGTGGCGCCGGGGAGCATTTCACTCACCTATGCTTATGACGGACCGCTGCTTCTCGAAAGCCGCTGGGGGGGACCGGTGGCCGGCAGCGTGCAGCGCGTCTACGACCGTTGGCATCGCGTCACGCGCATGAGCGTCGGCAACCAGGCCGTAAGCTACACGTATGATGGCGACGGTCTGGTCACCCAGGCCGGTGCGCTGCGCCTGAGCTATGATGAGAACGGCCTGCCCACGGCCAGCACGCTGAATAACGTCGCCACGGCCAGCACGCGCAACGCCTTTGGCGAATCAACCAACGACAGCGCCTCCGTTAATGGCGCCCCACTTTATGATGTGACCTATACGCGCGACGCGCTGGGGCGCATTGTGCGCAAGGTCGAAGTCATCGATGGCGTCGCGGTGACATACGACTACACCTATGACGCCGCTGGGCGGCTGTCCGCGGCGCAGCGCGATGGGGTGGCGGTGGCGGCCTATGCATACGACGCCAACGGCAATCGCCTGAGCGGCCCCAATGGCGAAGCGGGCGCTTACGACGCCCAGGACCGCATGACAAGCTACGGCGCCGCCAGCTACACCTACAACGCTGCTGGCGACCTGGCCGCCAATACCGAAGCCGGGCAAACCACAACCTATGCCTATGACGAGCTGAGCAATCTGCTCTCGGTGGCTCTGCCCGACGGGCGCACCATTGGCTATCTCATTGACGGCCGCAACCGGCGCGTGGGCAAAATAGTGGATGGGGCGTTGGTGCGGGGCTGGCTCTACCAGGACGCACGCAACCCCATTGCCGAGGTGGACGGGACCGGCGCGGTGGTGAGCCGCTTTGTCTATGCCACCCGGCGCAACGTCCCCGATTACATGGTGCGCGGCGGCATCACCTATCGCATTATCAGCGATGAGCGGGGCAGCCCGCGGCTTGTGATCAACGCCAGCAGCGGCGAAATTGCCCAGCGGCTCGACTATGACGCCTTTGGCAACGTGACGCAGGACACCAACCCCGGCTTTCAGCCATTTGGCTTTGCCGGCGGCCTCTACGACGCGGATACGGGGCTGGTGCGCTTTGGCGCCCGCGATTACGATGCCGCCAGCGGCCGCTGGACCACCAAAGATCCGCAGGGTCCGCGCGGCGGCGTCAACCTCTACCAATACGCCCTGGGCGACCCCAATAACTTTGTGGATCTGCGGGGGCGCACGCCGCTGCCCATCCCCCTGACCAACACCTCCGGCACAGCCATGAGTGCGGGCGGGTCTGGCGGGCCGGGCGGCATTGGTGAGGCGCCGGTGTCGGGCGACTTTGAGGAGGATATTGACACCGAAGTGGACGAGCGCTTCCACCCCTTCCCCGATCTGCCGGCCCTGCCCGATTGGGATGAAGAGACGGTGCCCGAATTTGAAATTCCGCTGATCGACGTATGTGAACCGACCAATACCAGCGAAACGGCGGATGCATTGGACAGCGAGCCCGACTATCTGCCCGAAATGACGCCGCTGGAGACGCTGCTGCAAGCGCTGCTGGGCGCGGGCGTTGCGGCCATGCTGCTCGGTGGGGGGGTGGCTGGCGCCGGCGCGGCGGCGACCACCGGTGCTGGTGAAACGGCGCCGCTGCTGCTGCCGGCGCTGGCGTTCTGATCCATCGAGTGGCCCGTATTCCGGGAAAGGGCCCAAGGGCCGCTGTTTTTGCAGAACATTTCTGGCCCTTTCCCGGAATGCTCACCACGTCGGATCACGCGTTTCTAATCTATCGGAACTACGCTAAAAGCATACTCAGTTTGTTACTATTCAGGCGTCCCCTGAGCTTGTCGAAGGGGACACCGGGCTTCGACAGGCTCAGCCCTCGAGCGGCTGAATAGTATCCTCAGTTTTTTACATTCATTTTCGATTTGCAAAGGAGCAATGATGAGCAATCAACAAACCGGACAAGTAATCGGCAGT
>JAWKON010000128.1:0-7018 GCA_041391125.1 Caldilineaceae bacterium | reverse complement strand
CCGCCGCCGCCGCCACCATGGGCGATGCGCCGGACGTGCCGCCAAAGCCGGACGTGTACCACTGATTCTCCTCGCTCAGGCTGGGCGTACCGCCGCCGGGAAAGAGATTGCCGTAACCGGTGGTCACAATACCGGTCCCCCAGCCTTGCAGATCCACGGTGGAGCCATAAGTGGATGTTGAGCGCCGGGCGCGGGCCAACGCGCCAAAGCTGGGCGGATTGGCCGAACCTACAATGATGGCGCCCGAGTCGTTCTGCGCCAGGAAGGGATAGTGGCCATTGTTGCCCGTGCTGTAGTCGGGATCGTCCAAATTTTCGCCGCCGTTGCCCGCCGCTTCCACCACAATGATGCCGGCGGCAATGGCCGTTTTGATGTCATCGTACCAGGGCTTGTACCACTCTACCGGAATGAGCCCGGCCTGCCCCACACCCGTTGTATTGGGACCAGAAAACTGCTGCTCGATCAGAATCACATCGCCGGCGTTGAGCGCGTTGGCGCATTCGAGCACGGCCGCGCCCACATCATAACCGCCGGTGGTGGTTTTGGCGGCGGCAAAATAGAACTGCGCCTGATACGCAATGCCCTTGACGCCGACGCCGTTATTGCGCCCGCCCATTTCGCCCAATACAGCCGTGCCGTGGTCGCGATCCCCTTGCCCAAAGGGCGGGTCGGCCGGATCGCCCAGGAAAGTGACGTTGGGCAGATCAGCGTGATTGGGATTGTAATCATATTCGACATCGCAAATGCGCATACCGTCGCCGCGGCCGCCCATGCCCAGCCAGGCCCAGCGGGCGTCCACACCATTGGGCGCGGGGTCGAGATAGCCCTGGTACGGATCGGTCACGGCGTTGCCGCTGGCGTTGCCCGGTGCGGAATAGTCGAGCGTGCTGGCGGCGGCAGGTGGCTTGGGAATAAAGTAGACCGCCTCCACCGCGGCAAGCTGGCTGAATTGGCGCGCCGTCGTCACCAGGTCCGCGCCGGCAGGCAATTCCAGCCGGTAGCGGTTATTGGGGTCGGGCAGCGCTTGACCCGCATTGGCGCGCGCCCGCTGCCACAATGCGTCCAGCGCGGCTTCGTCCAATGTGTGGTCGCGCTGCCAGCTTGCGCCCGCGGCCAGCGCGTGCAGGGCATCGACCTCAGCGGCGCTCACTTGGCTGTTTTGGTCGGCGGGTGCGCCCCCGCGCAGGCGCATCTGCGTGTGCGGTGCAAACTGTATGATGAGTGCGTTGGTTGCGTAGAGTTTGTCCAGATTGGCAGGGATGTCGAGGGGCGTGGGCTGCTGGCCAGGGGCGGCAGTGAGAGGGGTGGTCAGGAGGAATAGGGTGAGTAAAAGGTACAGGGGGTGGGTGATGTGTTTCATGATTGTCTCCGGGAATGGCCGCCCCTCCCCCCGGCCCTGGAGTTTGGCTTTTTGAGGCCCCCAAAAAAGATTTAGGGGGTCAAAAGCGTGTAGAACCCAGGAGGGCATTGGCCAAATTGTCGGCAAAGGGCAGATTTCCAAGCCAGTTGTTACGGGACCAGGACCAAGTGGGCCGGAAATCGGGCAATTGCCAGAGTTCGCAGCGCAAGGCCCGCCAGGCGGTGTTGAAAGACCAGCGTTTAGGTGCGGAACGCCAAAGGCCAGGTGGCTTGGGGCCAGGATCGTTGCCCCAGGTGCGATAGGCGGCGAGCATAACGAGGCCATAGAGCCAAACGGACCATTGAACGGTGGCGACGGTGGCCTTGTCGTTCCAGCACTGCTTTTCGCCCAGCCCCAAGCCACTCTTCAACTGGCGGTGAGCGACTTCCAACTCCCAGCGCTGCCAGAGCCAGGCCAGCAAGTGGGCGATGGGGAGGGGCAAGGACCAGACGCCATTAATAAGGACGGCGGAGACCAAGAAGAAGCAGGGCTTGTAGTTCTTACGCCGAGAACCTTTGGGCCGCTTGCCGCCGCCGACCACAATCAAGAACAAAGGGATGTCGGGCTGACCATCGCGCACCACGGGACCGACCACGCGATAGCGCACGCTGCGCCGCTGACCGCGCACCATGATGTCTTGCTTCTGAAAGCCTTTGCGCTGCTGGAGCCATTCAGCGGGGGCGGGCGCTTTCTCGCCATATTTGCAATTGCCATGCGCATCGGCGGCCGGCAAGTAGAAGAGGGCGCGGTTGCGCGCCGTGCGCGCCACGGCGATGGTGCGGGCAGGCAGTCCGGCCCAAAAGTCAAGCGTATCGTAGCTGCCATCCTGCAAACTCAGCAACGCTTGCTCACACCGGCCGGCTTTGTCCATCTCGGCACGTATCCAGCCCAACAACGCCAGACCCGCGGCCACTTCTGTACACGGCGCCACCCCTGCACACGGCACCGACTTGGCCGTAAAGGCCGGCAGGCTGCGGATCGGCAATGCCCGACTGTAGCCCTTGACAATCGGTGGCAGCCACGACCCTTCCACAAAGCGTTGCCCCCGCTGAATCCCCGGCCGGAACTTGGCCGTCCGCAACCCGCGCATCCACCCCGTCCCCGGCATCGTCTGACTCTCCCGCGGTACCGGAAAGCCATCTAGCCCCACCACGAACGGCTCGCTCGCCGACACCTCGCTCAACTGCTCTCGCAGCAACACCCGACTGCTCGCCTCTTCCGCAAACCGCCCTTCGCTGAAGACCCGGTACCATGCACTCCAGTCTTCCTCCGTTAGCCCCAGCATCAACAGCATCTGCGTGATCGTATGACGCCCCAGCGCAAACAGCTCCCCCATCACCAACCCCAGCACCCGGTTGAATACCCGCTCTTGCCCATACCCCTCCTGGCACTTCGCCACCAAGCCCACGACCTCGCTCAGCAAGACTGGCTTTTCTCCACCTTTTCTGGTATTGTTCATTTGAGGATGTCCTTTGTTGTTCGTTTGCTCGTTACAAACACTTTACAACAAGTTCATCCTTTTTTCTACCCCCTTCCTCAAAAAGCCAAACTCCAGGGAGGAGTGTGGTCCCATATCTAATCTGTAAAATCTGTAGTTTAAAAAATGAAGTGAGTGTGCAATGTCTCTCGAAACAGTGTTTGCCGATTTGCAAACCAAAGTGGATCAGGAAGTTCAGGTGGGTTCGTGGCTGACTGTGACCCAGGCCATGATCGATGAGTTTGGCCGCGTCACTGGCGACATGCAGTGGATTCACGTGGACCCGGCGCGCGCCGCTACCGAGTCGCCCTTTGGGGCCACGGTGGCCCACGGTTACTTGACGCTGTCGCTGATCCCGCAGCTCATCGGCAGTGTGGACCCCGACCGGCCGCGCTTTCCAGGTGTGAAAATGGGCGTCAATTACGGGCTGAACAAAGTGCGTTTTCCCCATCCCGTGCGGGCCGGCTCGCAAGTACGGGCGCGCGTCACCCTGCTCAGTGTAGAAGAAGTCAAAGGCAACGGCCTGCAGCTCATCAACCGCGTCACCGTTGAAATTGACGGCGTGGACAAACCCGCTTGCGTAGCGGAAACGGTATCACGGGTCTATTTTTAAAAAGTATCGAGTATTGAGTGTTGGGGTTGAGTATCTTGTTTCCAGGCTAGATCGTCCACCCCAATACTCGATACTCAATACTCAATACTTTCATCACCCCTGATGTTTCTTCACAAAAACCGCCCCCCGCGCTTCCGGCTCAAAGCCGACGGGCCACAGCGTATGCTCGTCGTAGCGGGCTTCGCGCAGATTGGCGCCCTTTAGCTCGGCTTGGGCCAGGTTGGCGCCTTTCAGATCGGCGCCGCCCAGGTTGGCCTGCGTCAGGTTGGCGCCGCTAAGTTGGGCGTGGCTCAAATCGGCGCGGCTTAGGTTGGTTTCGGTCAGGTCGGCGCTGCCCAGGTCCATGCCGCTGAGAATGGCGTTGCGCAGTTGCGCGGCCGGCCCAATAGCGCCGGTGGTTGCGCCATCGATTCCCTGCGGCCAGATGGTGGCGCTATCGTAGAGCGCATTGCGCAGGTCGCACTGCTCCAGATTGGCGCCGTCCAGATTAGCCCCATACAAAATCGCATCGCGCAATTCGGCGCCGGAGAGATTGGCGTAACGCAGGTCGGCGCGCGCCAGGTCGCAACGGGTAAGCCGCGACTCGGTGAGATTGGCGCGGCTCAGGTCGGCGCGTTTCAGGTTGGCCCCCGTGAAATTGCAGTCGTGCAAATCGGTCCCATTCAGATCCATCCCCGATAGGTCGAGACCGGCAAAGTTGGCATCTTCCCCACGCATGCGCTTGAGCAGGACATGCGATGAGCGACGCTGCAAACGCAAAATGTCCAGCGCATCGCCCGCCAGCCCCCGGTCTTCGGCGTTGAGCTGGCTGAAGAGCGCCTGGTTTTCATAGCGCCACAGCCAGACCAACAGCGGACAAATTACCACCAGCGAACCGATGATGCTCAAAGAGGATAGCTGAAAGATGCCCACGGCCAGCCCCGGCGCCAATCCGGCCAAGGTAGCAATTGCCACCAGCACCATAATGTAGCGCCGTCCGGTCCACAGCCGGTTTTGCACGCTCTCCAGCGCGATGATCACCTGGACGCCAGCCAGCACCGCCGCCAGATTGCCGGATTGCACCATGCTCATGAGCGCCCGCCACTCGATGGCCGGCGGCGCGTAGCGGATGATCAGCAGCACAATGCTCAGGCTGATGCCGCCGATGAGACCGCTAAAAAGCACAATCAGCCCCAGGCGTTTATACCAAGGGGCGTTGCGGTCAAAGAGCGAAAGATAGACGATGGTGGCGGCCAGCCCGGCCAGCCCGTAAATGGCGGCGGGCTGCACCAGGCTGGACCAAGTGGGGTCATCGGCGCTGATCATGGCGAAGTTGATGGCGTACCAGCGCACGGCAAAGCCCACAATGGCGCCAAAGACCGTGCTGATGACGGCGCTGACCGCTTTGGTCTCCACCGTTTCGGCGCGAAAGGCGTTCATAAAGGTGGCGCCGGCGCCGCTGATCATGGCGCCCAGCACCACCCACACGCCATCGTTGAGCATCTCCGGCCCGTTCCAGTTGTCCCAGTTGAGCGACCAGCCCACCAGCCAGCCCAAACTCCAGCCCAGGGCGGCCGAAACTACCCATTGTCCCGCCCACGACATGTGCCGCCGCAAAAAGACAAATTGGGTGAATCCCATGGCGCTCCAGGCCACGGCCTCTTGCCACGGTGAACCTTGTAGTGAACCGATCAGCAGGGGCGGCCCCGGCAGCAGATCGCTCACGCCCATGATCTGCCGGATCACCAGGAAAACGGCCAGACCGGTCAGCCAACTGGCGGCAATGCCGGTGGTCACCGCCGAGGGGGCAAAGTCAAAGCGCCAAAACGCGCCCAGAAATTGGCCCAGCGCCTCTAGCCAGTTCAGCCGCAGCAGCGCCGAGTGCCAGCGCCGTCCGTGGGCGCGCATCTGCTTGACGGCCTGGAGTTGATACCAGGTGCTGTTGCTGGTGATTTCGTGACCTTTGGCGGCCGCGGCGCGCGCTTCCGTTGCTGTGTTTTGGCGGAATGGCGGCAGCGGTCCCGTCTTAGGGGGAGAGCCGACTGCGCCATCGCGCGATACTTTCGGCTCGGCTTCGCGATATATATATTCGTCGTCGCGTTCAGTTTGCTCGCGTGAAAATGTGGATTCGGCGGAGCGCGGCACATGCAAATTGACAATGGTCGCTTCGTCATCCGCCGCAGGGCTCTGGGCGTCCGCACGCGTATCAAAGAGCACCCCGTTGGTGGTGCGCATATAGAGCACCGGCACACCCCATTCCAGGGACGATGGCGATTCCAGGCTCATGCCTTTGCGCGCCTCGGTCATGGCGGCATCCACCGGCAGGCCATAAGCCAGTGCCTGATAGAACGAGCGCGCACATTCAACGGCGGCCTGGTCGGTGATCTCATATTGCATGGCCAGCACCGCCGGAATACCCTGCTGCACCAGCACCGAGGCCGTGCTGGAAACGGTGTCGCGCACGCCGCCCTTGCCGCTTTCGCAGGCGTTGAGCAGCACCAGCCGCAGCGGCGCGTGATCGGTGAGCAGATGGGCCAGCCGCGTGGCGCCCAGCGGCTGCGCCTTGCCCTCATCATTGCTCAGCACCAGAAACCCTTCGTCGCGCGGCACGTCAAAATAGCCGTGGCCAATAAAGTGGAAAATGTGCCAGGGCCCTTCGTAAAGCGCGCGCTGCAAGTCGCGCCAAGTGTCGCCCTCCAGCCAGACTAGCTCGACCAGCCCCTGCGCCTGCAATTCGGCCACGGCCATTTCCACGCGCTCTTTTTCATGGGCCACATCAAGCTGCTCAACATCATGGGGATTGGCCACCATGCCCAAAATGCGCAGCGGGGTGGGCGCGGCCAGCGGACGCACCGGCTGCGGCAGCTCGATATAGCGCACACTGGGCGTGCGGTTGGAGAGAGCTGCATAGCGCTCGCGCCGCGGGTCAAAGAGGAATTCCCAGGGCAGCACGGCCAGTTCGGGGGCCAGAATGCGCAGCTTGAGGCGCAGCCCTTTGCCCTGCTGTTGCGCCCGTTCGCGGCTCACTTCATACAGGTTGCGAATTTCGCCCTGAATCAGCGCGTTGAAGAGCGCTTGGCCAAATTCCTGCACGGCCTGCTCGTCGGGGGTCAGCGCGGCGCGGCGGCGGCCACCGGCGCGCAGCAGCGCTTTTTCCAGACCGCGCAGCTTTTCTTCGAGCTGCGTGTTTGTAAAGGGGAAAATCATGGTCGCGCGGCCTTCACCGGCCGGCGAATCTATGACATTAACGGGGTAGGTAAAGCCGCTGCCCGAGCCAATTTCCAGCTCAAAATCATCATATTCGAGCGGCACGCGCGGGGTGCTGCGGCCAACTGTCTCGGCGCGATCGGCCAATGTGCGATGTTTGAATTCGGGTTGCCGTGAGTCTGGCTCATCCATATCCCGGTGTGAATACTCTGCTTGATTGTCTTCTTCTTTCGACAGCACCAACGTCATCTAAAAACCCTTTGTCAATCTTTGGGTTGGGCATCAATTTCTATAGTGCGGTTGTATTGAAACTGGTAGTTTTCTACTATTCTAATAAAGAAAC
>JAWKON010000127.1:0-7115 GCA_041391125.1 Caldilineaceae bacterium | reverse complement strand
TGCCTCAACAATGCCGGCGGCGTCGATGCCCGGCGTGTGCGGAAAGGTGCGCGTCACCCCGCGGTTGCCGGTGGCCGATAGGGCGTCTTTATAGTTGAGCGACGAATAGTGGACGCGCACCAGCAGATCGCCGGCGGGCAGTTCGTCGATGGTGCGTTCTTCGATGGCGCGCGTAAACTGATTTTCGCCCGTTTCGCGCACGACCAGTGCTTTGAATGCCATTTTTTCTCTCCTCAAAATCACTCCTGACATAATGGTGTCAGGAGTCCCCGTATATGATTGAGTTGTTGTTTGAGTAAATATAAACCAATAAACGTTATGGAGGAAAATACCATGATTCAGCAAGCAAATTACTTGGGCGTCGTCGTCAACGATCTGTCTGCCGCCACGGCCTTTTATCGAGACACGCTGGGGCTGACGATGAATGAAAAAGAGAGCATCCCCGGTCTGTTTACGCAATTCGACCTGAGCGGCGGCACGATTCTGGGGTTGCAGGCCAACACCGAAATTCCGGGTGGCCAGCCTTTCGAACCGGCGCTGCTGGTGGATAACGTCGATGCGACCTATAATGAATGGCGGCAAAAAGATGTTGAGCTGCTGGACGAGCCCCACGATATGCCCTTTGGCCGCACCTTCCTCTTCCGCACGCCGGAGGGTCACGTGCTGCGGGCCTATCAGATGCCCAGCCAGAATTAGGGGATAGTAAATCGTAGGGCGATTTTCCTAAATCGCCCGTTTGCCGGAAACGATGAGATTCTGCGCGTTGACCAGAATCGGCGGGTCGGGATACCCGCCCTACGATTTGTGTCTACTTTCGGATTGGCGATGTTTTGATGCATGGGAGGTACATGTGATGAATAACACTCTTTTTGAACGCGCCGAAGAATTCATCTGGAAAAATGCGCGGCTGTTGGAGCGGCAGCGCTTTGCGTATCATTTCAAAGGTGGTGCGCCAGACGCGGTGGTGACCGCACTACGGGCGTATCAAAATGCGGATGGCGGCTTTGGCCATGCGCTGGAGCCAGACATCCGCTGTCCGCAGAGTCAGCCGGTGCCAGTGCAACATGCGCTGGAATTTATGGGCGAGGTCGGCATGAATGCTAAAGGTTGCGGTGAAATGGTGCAGCGCGCCTGCGACTATTTGGTGACCATCACCACAGCCGCAGGCGGCGTGCCGTGGCTGCTGCCTGCGGCGCTCAATTATCCGCGGGCGCCGTGGTGGCAAACAGAGGCAGATCCGCCGGCGTCGCTCAATCCAACGGCGGCCATTGCCGGCATAATGCACAAGCACAATATTGAGCACCCGTGGCTGCCTAACGCCACTGCCTTTTGCTGGACGAAAATCGCCGATTTGGCGCCGACCGAAATGCATGAGGTGGGGTGTGTTTTGACGTTTCTCTTTTATGCGCCGGATCGGGCGCGGGCCGAGCGTGAATTGGCGCGCCTGGTGGATGGGATGTTTGCGGCGGGGCTTATGGCCGATGCTGCAGCTGAGGGCTATGTACGCAAGCCGCTGGATTGGGCGCCCACGCCGGACCATCCGCTGCGCAAATATTTTAAAGCGGCGGAAATTGAAGCCAATCTGGATGTGCTGGCGGCGGGTCAACAGGCTGACGGTGGTTGGACCATCCCGTGGCCGCCGCTCAGCCCGGCCTGCGAATTGGAATGGCGCGGCTGGGTCACATTGGGCGCGCTCATAACGCTGCGGGCGAATGGGCGGCTGGAAATGTGATATGGAAAGTGTGGTTAGTGAATATCATTATTTATAAACACGGATAGGGGGAACACGGATAAGCTCAAAGATTTTATCCGTGTTCCCCCTATCCGTGTTTACAACTCTTCGGTTCGTGATTAATCCGTGAGCAACGCGACCTGTTTTTGGGCAATTTGCAAAAGTTCGGCGCGCAGCTCGGACGGAGAAATCACCTCGGCCTGGGCGCCCCAGCCGAGCAGCCAGCGCCGGATCTGCTGGAATTCGCGCACGTGATAGTGCATGTGCACGCCGCGTTCATGCGGCTCTTCGGTGCGGAAGGTGAAATGCTGGTCTTCGCGCACCCAACGCACAATGGCGTCATCAAAGCGCACCACCACTTGCAAATCGCCACGATCGCGCGGTTCGGGGTCCTTTTGACGCGGGGCAAACGTTTCGCGCAGCATGGTGAGCGCGTCGATGCGGTCCAGCCGGAAGTTGCGCTGATCTTGCCTCATGCGGCAATAGGCGCCCAAAATCCAGGCATTGTCCACAAAACCCAGATGCAACGGCTCCACGTCGCGCCGGGTTACTTCGTTGCTGTGCTGGGCGTGATAGTGCAGCCGCACCAGGCGCCGCTTCTCGATGGCGCTGAGCAGTTGGGCAAACTTGGGGTCATCCAGATTGAGGGGCGGGCGCGTGATGGCGTAGAAGCCGATCATGGCTTGCAGCGCTTCGGCCTGGGCGCGGGTGGCTTTGGGCAGCACGGCGCGAATTTTGTCCAGGGCGTCGGCGGCGGCTTGCTGGGTGGGGCCGCTCTCCGGTCAGGCTGGTCAGCATGGAGATGGCCAGGAAAATGGCCGCGCTCGGTCTCCGAAAAGGTGATGGGCGGCAGATAGTAGCCATCCAGCAGCCGGTAGCCCTCGCCCGGCGTGCCGTAGAGCGGCACACCTACCTCGCACAGCGCGTCCACATCGCGGTAGACCGTGCGCTCACTCACCTCAAAACGCACTGCCAAATCCTGGGCGCGCACCAACTCCCGATTCTGAAAAACAAGCAAATAGCCGAGCAGGCGGTCAATGCGGTTCATAGGGAGAATGAACTACAGATTTTACAGATTACACAGATTTGTAGGTGTAAACCATGACCAAATCTGTAAAATCTGTGTAATCTGTAGTTAGAAAAGCTACCGCTGATCCACCGGCACGTAGTTGCGTTCGCCGGGGCCGAGGTAGACCTGGCGCGGGCGGGCAATGCGCTGGTCGGGATCCTGCACCTGTTCGTTCCATTGGGCCAGCCAGCCGGGCGCACGGCCCAGGGCAAAGAGCACAGTAAACATGTCGGTGGGGAAGCCCATAGCCTGGTAAATAATGCCGCTGTAAAAATCCACATTGGGATATAAATTGCGCTCGACAAAGAAATCGTCGCTGAGCGCGGCTTCTTCCAGCTTGAGCGCAATATCAATCAGCGGGTTGCTGCCGGTGACGCTGAAAACGTCGTAGGCGATTTTCTTGATCAGCTTGGCGCGCGGGTCATAGCTTTTGTAGACGCGGTGGCCAAAGCCCATGAGGCGGAACTCGCGCCGCTTAACCCGCTCGACATACTCCGGCACGCGATCGGCCGAGCCGATCTCTTCCAACATGCGCACGACGGACTCATTGGCGCCGCCGTGGCGGGGGCCAAAGAGCGCAGCGGCGGCGCCGGCCATGGCGCTATAGGGATCGGCATTGGACGAGCCGATGCTGCGCATGACCGAGGTGGAGCAGTTCTGCTCGTGGTCGGCGTGCAGGATGAAGAGCACATCCAGCGCCTTGGCCAGCACGGGATTCACCGTGTAATTATGCTGGCCCATGTAGTCGAGCATGTAGAGGAAGTTCTCGGTGTAGCTCAGGTCGCTGTTGGGATAGTTGACCGGGCGACCAATGCGGTGGCGATAGGCCATTGCGGCCACCGTGGGCAGCTTGCCCAAAATGCGCAGAATCTGCTTGTTGCGCACATCGGGATCATCCACATATTTGGCCTCTTTGTGCAGTGTAGACATAACGGCCAGCGCGCTGATCAACATGCCCATGGGGTGAGCATCGTAGCGGAACATGTGCATCATGCGGCGCAGGTCTTCGTGGATGTAGGTGTGGCGATTGACTTTGTATTCCCACTGGGCGCCGGTCTCCTTGTTGGGTAGTTCGCCATAGATCAGCAGATAGGCCACTTCTAGGAAGCTGCTCTGCTCTGCCAACTGCTCGATGGGATAGCCGCGATAGCGCAAAATGCCGCGGTCGCCGTCTATATAGGTAATGGTGCTTTTGCACGACGCCGTATTGCCATAACCTGGATCATAGGTCATGGTCCCAAATTCGGCAGGATCGGTTTTGATCTGGCGCAGGTCCAATGCCTTGATGGTTTCATTTTCAATCGGCACTTCGTACGATTGGCCGGTGCGATTGTCGGTTATAGTAAAAGTATCTTTGCCCATCTATCTGCTCCTGGTGAATGGTGGCGGGTGATTCGGCGCGGGGGTATTGGGTCATTGGTTCATTATTATCTATTATGCTTCGGTTGGCAAAGCAGATCAAATTGTAGACCCCTTGACAACAGGCTTTGATGGATGTATACTATAGATACCCCCCCCGGGGGGGTGGGGTTATCCATAGGGTAATTATTTTTCTGCGGTTACCGTTCAGGTTTTAGAGTGTTCAATGCTAATGTGGAGCAAAGTTGCTGTCTGAACTGTAATTTGGATGGTTTGGTGATGGGCTATGATTCTTTGTGCGGAGGCGTAACTACATGGATGATGCAACTCGCAAGACAATTACGCGGCGGATAGCCAGCGCCGCCGGTCATCTCAAGGGAATCGAGCGTATGGTGGAAGAAGATGTCTACTGCATCGACATCATCCGCCAGATCCAGGCCGTGCAGGCCGCGCTCAACAAAGTGAATGGACTGATCCTCGACAATCACCTGCACACCTGCGTCACCACCGCCATCCAGGGCGATGACCCAGATGAGCGCGAAAAGATGCTCAAGGAAGTGACCAGTGTGTTTGAGATGTCGAATAAAATGTGATATGTCGTCTATTGAGTATCGAGTATCGAGTAATTCTCGTCAACGAGAATTACTCAATACTCAATACTCGATACTCAATACCAAAAACGAAAGCTTTCTAGGAAGGGGAAAATATGACTACCAAAACATTTACAGTACCCAACATTAGTTGCAGCCATTGTGTCCATACGATTGAAATGGAAGTGAGTGAGTTGGAGGGGGTGCAGAGCGTGCAGGCAGAAGAGGCGACCAAGCAGGTGACCGTCGCTTTTGAGGCGCCGGCCAGTTGGGACGCCATTAAGGAACTGTTGGCGGAGATCGAATATCCGCCAGCGGAGGCGTAAAATAGACGATGTTGAGCAAAATGCTTTTGCAGACATTTTTGGATTATAACTATCGGGTCAATGAGCGGATTTTGCAGGCAATGGCCGCGCTCACGCCGGAACAGCTCGCGCTGCCAACCGGCATCAGCCACGGCAGCGCGCTGGAGTTGATTCGCCACATGGCGGATACAGAATGGAGTTGGCGGCTCTATACCGATGGCGGCGCGGACGGCAAATTTCTGTGGGACGTGGAGGATATTTCAGATCTGACGAAGCTGGCGGATTTTTGGTCGGCAGAGCGCGCGCGTATGCTTGCCTATCTTGACGCAATGTCCGAAGAGGCTTTGGCGGAAAAGCTGGAACTGAGCCCCTCCTTCAGCGCGCCGCGTTGGCAGGTCTTCTTGCATATTGTCAACCACAGCAGCCATCACCGCAGCGAATTGTATCAATATTTGGCGCAATGTGGCCATGCGGTTCCGGAAGAAGAGACAGAATTTATTCGGTTTGATGCGGCGGCTGAGTAGCATCAAGCATCGGAGTATTGTCCATGATATATCTTTTTTGGCTGTTGTTGGGCCTTGTGCTTGCCATGCCATTTTTGCTCTGGGCGCGTAGCCGCGGCCCCCAACGCGAACCAGCGTTTTGGGCATTGGGGTTGATCGGGGCGGCCATCATCTATATTGGCTTTGCCATAGCCTGGGGGAATAGTGGGTGGGTTGCCGTCGAAATTGGCGGCCTCCTGGTCTACAGCCTCTTTGTGTGGCTGGCGCGGCGGCGCGGCATGGTTTGGCTGGCTGTGGGTTGGGCTGCCCATCCGTTGTGGGATGTTGTGCTCCATTGGCTCGGCGCGGGCCATATGGTGGCCCCCGAATGGTATGTCTTTGCCTGTCTGTCGTTTGATATGCTAGTCGCCGGCTATATTCTGGTTCGAATCAATCAGTGGCAAGATCGAACTCTTCGGTTGAAGTTCAGGGGAATTTGAAATGGCAACAAAACAACTTACCGTTCCCGTCATCGGCATGACCTGTGCCAATTGCGTCAAGACGGTGGAACGCAATGCCAAAAAGGTTCAGCAGGTCGACGATGCAATGGTGAACTTTGCCACGGAAAAACTGACGGTTGACTACGACCCCGCCGTTGTAAAATCGCAAGATGTGCTGGCCGAGGTGATTACCCGCGTCGAAAAAGCGGGCTATCAGGTGCCAACCGAACAGATCGAACTCGCGCTGCTCGGCATGACCTGCGCCAATTGCGCCAACACGATCCAGCGGCGGCTGAACAAAGTCGAGGGCGTGATCAGCGCTGAGGTCAATTACGCTAGTGAGAAAGCTGCGATCAGCTATGTGCCGGGGGTCACTGATTATGCTGAATTGGTGGCCGCGGTGCGCAAAGCGGGCTACGATGTGGTCGAAGCGGAAGCCGGCGCCGAGCCGGAAGACGCCGAAGCCGCGGCCCGTGAGGCCGAAGTGCGCCATCAGTGGCGGCGGCTGATTGTGGGCGTGGTTTTTGCGCTGCCGCTCTTCCTGCTCAGCATGAGTCGCGACTTTGGCCTGGTTGGCGAATGGGCGCACGCAGCGTGGGTCAACTGGCTCTTTCTGGCCTTGGCCACGCCGGTCCAATTCTACGTCGGCTGGGATTATTATGTGGGTGCGTACAAAAGCTTGCGCAACGGTTCCGCCAATATGGATGTGCTGGTGGCCATGGGCTCATCGGTGGCCTATATTTATAGCGTCGCCGTGCTGATTGCGCTGACGCTGGGCATTCACACGTTGGGCCACCATGTCTACTTTGAGACTTCGGCGGTCATCATCACGCTGATCGTCCTCGGCAAGCTGCTCGAAGTGCGCGCCAAAGGTCAGACCAGCGCGGCCATCAAAAAGCTGATTGGCCTGCAAGCCAAGACCGCCCGCGTAGTGCGCAATGGCGAGGAACGCGATATTCCGATTGCCGAAGTGGTCAAAAATGACATCGTCATCGTGCGTCCCGGTGAAAAAGTGCCGGTGGATGGCGTGATCACCGAAGGGCATTCGGCGGTTGATGAGAGCATGATCACCGGTGAG
>JAWKON010000126.1:0-7182 GCA_041391125.1 Caldilineaceae bacterium | reverse complement strand
ATATCGCACGCTGGCCGCCGACGACATCTGGCTCGGCCCGGCTTATGGTCGCGACACGGTGACCATCTCCGTCCATCAGGCCGCCGAATTGCCCTATCGCCCCTTCTTTGATGATGTGGAGACCATCTTCCGAAATTACGGCGGACGGCCCCATTGGGGTAAAATTCACACCCACGGCGCCGCCGAACTGGCCGCACTTTATCCCCAATGGGACGCGTTCCAGCAAGTGCGCCGCCAGCTCGATCCGCAGGGGCGCTTTCTGAACGATTATCTGCGACAATTATTTGAAGTTGCCTAAAATGTAGGGCGGGTATCCCTACCCGCCGAGCTCTGTCAACTTAAATCCGCGAAAATCAGCGTTCATCCGCGTACAAAATTTGTTTTGTCGTCTGCTCCGCCTAGCTACCAGATGCGACAATTTTGAACGCAAAAGACGCGAACGACGCAAGGGGCGCAAACGTTTCGTAAATCGTCACAATTGCGTCCGTGTATTCAACGTCCGTGAACCGGTTCAAGCGGATCTCATGAGGTTGACACCACCGAATAAATTCGGCGTCTGCTAAAGCAAACCGGCTTAAGCCGGTTTGCCGTATCGGCCACCGGTTTCAACCGGTGGTGGGATTGTCTCGATTACTAACTATGCAGGCGTCCCCCGTGCGTGTCGAAGAGGACACCTGCATCATTGGGTAACGAAAATTCTTTACAAACAGAGCAAGTTTTGCCGACCAGCGACTCGCCACCCGCAATATTTGTCGGTTTGAGGCGAAGCTTCGCTAGATAATTATGAGGATATTATCGTTTTACCATGGGCAAGTAGAGCTTGTGATCGGTTGGTTGTGGCGTGGGGGTTGGGAGCAATGCGGTTCCACCCACCGTAAAAGGTATCGGCACGCTCCAACCACTGGCATCCCCCGTACACGTCGGCGGGTAACAGTATGCCTGCAAGCGCCAGGTGTAATTGCCGGCTTCCAGCGGCTGCGTATAGGACAGGGCGGCCAAATTGGAACCGGTGGTGAGCAATTTGACGCCCTCCCGCCAAATTTCCACGCCATATGTGTCGGCGTCTACCGATTCCTGCCAGCGAAATGTGACGGAACCGGGCGTAAACGCTTGACCCGCGGCAGGCTCAATAGGCGCTGGAATAGCCGGCGCGGCCACAGGAGTCACCGTAGGGGCGGCGCCCGCTACATCGGGATAGTTCTGGGCGCCGGTTTCAGGCCAACGGGCGCTTTGGTTCTGTCCGTAGCGAAACGCAAAGTAATACCGATGATGGTCGCCGGGGGAGAGCTGGGTGGTGTAGCGATAGGCGCCGTTGCTG
This sequence comes from Caldilineaceae bacterium, assembly GCA_041391125.1. Lineage (GTDB taxonomy): Bacteria > Chloroflexota > Anaerolineae > Caldilineales > Caldilineaceae > JACKBC01. The sequence goes on along the minus strand of JAWKON010000126.1, from coordinate 5,864 downwards.
GCAGACCCCGTGGTGAGCTGCATGTCGTGCGCCTCCCCATCGATAAAGACTTGGGCGGCGGTGGGCGCCTCTCCGCGGGCCGCATAAAAGGTGACGACGTAGGTGAATTCTGTGTCGGCAGTGCCGGTATAGGGTATAACCGCGCCCACGGGCAACGCCGGTAGCTTTGGGCCAGGGCGGCCACAGAAGACCTCGGTAAATTGGCCATGCCGCGTCGGATCCCCTTTGTTGACATCATAGACGTGCCCCACGCCAAACTCGTTGTTGGCTGGACTCAACATATTGATGCGGTGGCCTTCGCTGTCCAGAAAACCCTGGTTTTGCTTCTCCATTTCAATATATCCAGTCTGGCCTGTGCTCAAGTTTTCGCCGCAGTCGCGGTCATAGCCCACGGCCTGCGCACGCAAGCCGGGACAGCGCCCCGCCGGGTCGCAATGTCCAAACTGAAAGTGTGAATTTAGAATAGACTGACTGTGGGAACGCGCCGAGTAGGCCACATGTGGGTTGTAGGCGAGCGGAGGGACCGGCGCATAGTTGGGATAGCCAAAAGCCGCTGGGTCGGTGCGGGCTTCGTTGATCAGCGTCATCAAATACATTTCATCCAGACTGGGCGTGCTGTCAAAGGTGGAATTGAACGCCTCATTGCTATAGGCCGAAAATGCGCCATCGCGCTGGGCGCGCACGCGGTACCAATAGCTTTCGCCCAGCGTGGGGGGCGCATCGGTATAAGTGGTTGTCCCGGCGGGAACCTGCGCGATTTCGGCCCACTCTGTACCCGTAATGCCAGCAGCGCGTTCAATGCGATAATCCACCTTGGCGCCGGCATGATTTTTCCATTGCAGAAAGATCTGCCCTTCCGGGAAGGCGCCAACTTGTAGCCTGGATGGCGCATTGAGCGTGTACGTAATGACGGACGGAATGGTGTTTTGCCAAGTAAAGCCGTATACGTCCGCCTGATGATTGCGCAAATCTTCCCACACCACCGTGTTGTTGCTGACGGCGGGGAATATTTGCATATTGGAGTTGTCGGTTACCGGAAAATGAATCTGGCGATCCAGCACTAGCACGTGAATATCCCAGGAAATTTCGTAGACTTGACTTTGGTAGGCTATTAGATTCCCGTCAATCGCGGCCCGTTCTTGATCGAGCGGCTCCACCAGCAGCGCCATTTCCTGTTCGGTATTCAAGTCATACCCATAAATATCCCAATCGCCACTGCGATGATCTTGCCAGATCACCAGCCCGCGGGCCGCCGCTACATCGGGAAGACGGGCGCCGCCGCCGGCAAACACCACGCGTGTTTGCCCCGTGTTTAAATCATACAGGTAGATGCGCTCCTGCTCATCCCACCAGACCACCCAATGACCGTCGATTTTGGGATCCATCTGATTTCCCGGCGCATCGGAGATGGTAAACGATGTATGCTTTGCCAGATCATAGCCGTAAACGTTGCCATCAGTATTGCCGATGGCGTTGTCCGTCCAGACCACATATTGGCCAGCGATTTGGGGCGGCGATACGTCCGAGTTCCCTTCGGTCACGGTAAATGGTTCCCCCGTGGACAGATTCATGCCGTGAATGCCAAGCTTATTATAGCCATCGCGCCAGACAACGAAATCGCCATCAATGGCGGGGTTGGACTCCCAATCCTCTGAATGGGTGAGGTTTTTGATTTCCCCGGTGTTTAAATCTTTGAGGAAAATATCCGCCGGTCCCTTGCGTTCGTCGTGCCATACCACGCGGCCTTCATCGATGGCCGGCGCGAATTGGCTGGCAGGATGATTGATGACGGGAAAGGCCGGATCAACAAGCACTTGTTGACCATTTTGTAGCGGAAACTGCTGGACCTCGACCTGAGATTGAGACCATCCCACCGAAGCCGGATATAACAACACAGCCAGGCTAATAAACGCTGGCAAGCTGGCAGCAATCCAAAATTTTCGCATGTTCTTCCATTCCTTTGCAGATGATACGGTTGTGGCCGCAGTTTTCCATAAGGCTGCTGAGATCAAAATGTTGTCAATCGCGGCCGCGTATAAACCACAGGGCGCGGCAATACCGCCCTTATATGACGACCCAACACACGCTGAAGCCTTGCGTCAACGCCTTGTATTTTCCTTAACTTTGATCAAAAGAGAGCAAATTTTAGTACCCAAACAGAGTTGAGATAACGGTTGTTCCACAACTATAGATTTTGTTGATACTGGAGTGAAAAATGGATTCTAAAGCAAATGATGTTTGCAACCATTGCTTTCTATGCCGGCAAAAACATTGCCCTTACGGCCACCATACTTTAGATGGGCGATTGCCAATGTAGCACAGCTTGTTTGGGGGCGGTCTGCTGAGGCTACGTATCGTATGCTGGTTTCATGCGAAAGCTAACTCTTGGTTGTGCGGGTGGATTACCAATTCAAGATGATTGGGCAACGTTTTGCGAGGCAGCGGGGACGCTATCCAGATCGGTTTTGCTTTTAAAGGGCTGCTCATCTTCGGTGATATAATTGGCAGCTATGACGGAACAACAGCCAACGGAGAAAGAACAGGCGCAAAAAGAGCGCATTCGGCGCATTATATGCAGCCATTGCCGAGGTGGACCCGGCGCAGATTGCCATTCCGCGCACACGCTGACCAAACCAGCGTGCGGCAAGCCGTGAAAGCCATGATCGAGGCGGGTGAGCACGCCGCCGCCTATCGGCTACGCCAGCGCCAGCCCGCACTCAGCATGGCGGAGGCGCTGCGCAGTGCGCGCCTCCGCGCCTAAAAATGGATGAGCAATTTCAAGCATGGCGCAGACGGACCTAATCATGCCCCGTCGGCGCACTCTCGCCAACTCCAGGCCAGCATCGCCTTGCCCGCTCGGCATGGCCGCCAGTCTTGCCGGCGTAACGCTGACCAGCAAACTCAGCGCCGCCGCTACAAAAAGCCGCAATGAAAACGCTCTGAATGGCCCCACCCAATGCCGCGCAGCGTGCTATCCAACGCCGCGGCGGCATCGCTGCGCGCCAGCGAATCGATCAGGCTGTCCAGCGAGACGCTGCTGGGGTCCAACCGGCGGCGGTGAGCGAGGCGGCCAGCCGCAATGGAGAGGATGGCGCCCATGACGCTGACGCCCAGCGTGCCGCCAATGTTGCGGCTGAACTGGAGCGTTGACGTAGCGAAGCGCCCATGTCGCGCTTGCGCACCGCGCTCTGCACGGCGATCAAGGAATGGCGACACGGAACAGCCCATGCCCACGCCCATAAAGCCCAAGTAAATCATGGCCTGCGGAAACGGCTCAATTCGCCAGTGCCTTGGGTCACAAGGAACAGGCCAATGGTGAGCAGCGAGACGCGCCAAAGAGGATGATCACCCGATAGTTCATAGAGCAGCAACCGGCTGGCGATGATGCTGGCAATGACCCAGCCCAGCGCTGGAAGGCATGAGGCGTCGAGCCGGCCTCTGTGGCGTTGGCGTAATCACGGCCTGCACAAAGAGGCACAAACGAAAGGCTGCCAAACATGGCCCCAACCGGTCGAAAACCGTGACCGGTGGCCGTGGCAAAGAGGCGCTGGCGAAAGAGCCCCAGCGGCAGAATCAGGTTGACCGCCCGCCGCTCCGCCCAGATCAACGCGATCAGCAGTACCAGGCCGTCCCCAACAGCGCCCAGCCTGTGGGCGTGCCAATGTCAAGCCCCCAGCAGCGGCGATGACCGTGGCGCTCAATAGCACCGCGCCCAAGTAATCGACGGCGGGGCGATTGTTGGTCAGATCCGGCTCCTGCATGGCCAACCAGACCATGATCATGGCGATAATACCTGGAAAAACATTAACCCAGAAGACCCAGTGCCACGAAATCTGATCGACCAGAAAGCCGCCCAGCAGCACGACCACAATCGATGAAACGCCCCACACGCCGGAGAATAACCCCTACTGCATAAGCGCCCGCTGTTCGAAAGCTGAAAATGTCGCCCACAATCACAAAGACCAGCGGCATGACGCCCCCCGCGCCCAACCCTTGCAGCGCCGGAAAGCAATGAGCTGCCCATGCTCTGAGCAAAGCCGCAGCACCGAGCCAATCGGGAAAATAATCGCATGGCGACTGCGAAGACCGGTCGCCGCCCGTAAAATGTCGGACAGCTTGCCGTAAATGGGTGCGGTGGTGTGAGTAGAGCCAGCATGTAAACCGAAAAGGCCCAGCTATAAATGGTAAGCCCACCCAGTTGGCTCACAATGGTGGGCATGGCCGTGGCAATCACGGTTGTCTCCATGGAGGCCATGAAAAGACCGAGCATAATGCCAATGGTGGTGAGGATGGTGCGCTGACGCGACATGGGTGTTTCCTTTGGAGAAAATGGTGAATTGTAAACGGTAAACGGTGAATTGTGAATGAGGCGGAGCGAGTAGCCTACCTCGTTTACAATTCACCGTTCACCATTTACCATTTACAATTGTGCCTTATCCAAGCTAGTGCTGAATCCCGCCTTCGGTCAACTGCGTCGGGTCCAGCAAACGATCCAATTCTTCGCCCGAAAGCTCGGTCTGTTCCAGCGCCACTTCTTTGAGCGAGCGGCCTTCGGCGTAGGCCTGCTTGGCGATTTTGGCGCCTAGTTCATAACCTATGACCGGGTTCAGCGCGGTGACCAGAATGGGGTTGCGCCCCACCAGCCCGGAGATGCGCGCGTTGTTGACCGTAAAGCCGGCAATGGCCATGTCCGCCAGGACGCGGCTGGCGTTGGCCAGCAGAGTGGCGCTTTGCAGTAGGTTGTACGCAATGACCGGCAACATAACGTTGAGCTGGAAGTTGCCCGATTGGCCGCCGATGGCAATGGTCACGTCGTTGCCCATAACCTGGGCGCAGACCATGGTCACCGCCTCGGGAATGACCGGGTTGATCTTGCCGGGCATTATGCTGCTGCCGGGTTGCAGCGCGGGCAGCGCAATTTCGCCCAGACCGGCAATGGGACCGCTGTTCATCCAGCGCAGATCGTTGGCGATCTTGATCAGGCTGACGGCCACGGTTTTGAACTGGCCGCTCAGCTCTACGGCGGCATCTTGCGTGCTCAGGCTTTCAAAGTAGTTGCTGCTGGTCACAAAGGGCTGGCCGCTCATCTCGGCCAGTTTTTGGGCAATGCGGGCGCCAAATTCGGGGTGCGCGTTGATGCCGGTGCCGACGGCGGTGCCGCCCTGCGCCAGCTCGGCCAGGCGCGGCAGGCTGGCGCGGATGCGCTCCATGCCGTGGGCAATCTGGCTGGCCCAGCCGCCCAGCTCTTGGCTCAAGCGGACGGGCATGGCGTCCATCAAGTGCGTGCGCCCGGTGGTGACCACATCATCCACGGCGGCGGCTTTGTCGAGCAGCGTCTGCTGCAGATGGGCCAGCGCCGGCAGCAATTCGTCGGTCACGGCCAGGTAGCCGCTGACATGGATGGCGGTGGGGATCACGTCGTTGCTGCTCTGGCTCATGTTGATGTGGTCGTTGGGGTGTACTTTGTCGCCCAAATAGCGGCTGGCCAGCGTGGCCAACACTTCGTTGGCATTCATGTTGGTGCTGGTGCCGGAGCCGGTCTGGAAGATGTCCAGCGGGAAGTCGGCGTCAACTTGGCCGTCGGCCACTTCTTGAGCCGCTTTCTGAATGGCCGCCGCCATTTTGGCGTCCATGAGGCCCAGATCCAGGTTGACGGCGGCGGCCGCGCCTTTGATCATGCCCAGGGCGCGGATAAACATGCGCGGAAAGCGCAAATCGCTAATGGGGAAGTTTTCCACCGCGCGCTGGGTCTGCGCCGCGTACAGCGCATTAGCCGGCACTTTGATTTCACCCAGGCTGTCGTGCTCAATTCGATATGGTTGGTCGGACATGGTTGTGCTCCTTGTCGTGGGGGAGTAGGGATT
>JAWKON010000125.1:0-7648 GCA_041391125.1 Caldilineaceae bacterium | reverse complement strand
TTTGCTAAACGGGTTGCGCACAAAGCGTTCCGCCGTCAGCTCGGGCCGGTGCAGATAGCCGCCGGCCACGCCGTCCCCGCCCACATAAATTTCACCCGGCACGCCAAGCGGAACCGGCTGCAGCTGCCGATCTACAATATAGATCTGCGTGTTCTGAATCGGCCTTCCAATGGGGACAAAAGTGCGCTCACCCAATTCGCGTGTATCAAAACAGGTCACATCGGCGGCGACTTCGGATGAGCCATAGAGATTGAGCAGCGTCCGCCCCGGCATCTGTGCATGAAACTGGCGACATAATTCCAGCGATAGCGCCTCGCCGCTGCTCACCCAGTGCTGGAGGGAAGGCAATTCCTGCGCCAAATTGGGTGCTTCTGCCAGCATCGCGCGCAACAGAGACGGCACAAGCACCAATCGGGTCACCTGCTGTTCCGCCAAAGTGCGCACGAGATCCAGCACGCTTTTGGCATCCTGATCAGCCACATACACTGTCGGCACGCCCTGCAGCAGCGGCCCAAAAATCTCCCAAACCGCATCCACAAAGTTGAGGCTGGTTTTGTGACAGCACACTTCAGCGGCGGCAAACGGGTAGGTTGACCACATCCACGCGCAGCGGTTCACAATGCCCCTGTGCAGCCCGCAAACTCCTTTGGGCGTGCCGGTCGAGCCAGAGGTGTAGATCACATACGCCGTGTCGGTCGCCTGATTTTGGGCGGGCGGGTTGTTCTCTGCGCACTGGGCGATTGGCGCGGCAGCTTCATCCAGGCAGACAAACTGCACGCCAGCCGCCGCAAATTTGTCGGCAAATTGGCGCATCGTAATCACCATCGGCGTCTGCGCATCGGCCAGCATAAACGCAATGCGCTCGGCGGGATAGGCGGGATCCAGCGGCACATACGCACCGCCCGCTTTGAGCACAGCCAAAATGCTGACCGCTGTTTCCAACGAGCGCGCCAGGGCAATTCCCACCAAGTTCCCTTTGGCGACCCCCTGTTGGCGCAAATAGTGCGCCAATTGATTGGCGCGCCGGTTGAGTTCGCCATAGGTCAGGCGGTCATCGCCATAAATCACCGCCACGCGCTCCGGCGTGCGCGCAACCTGGGCGGCAAAAAGCTGATCCACCGTGGCGTTGCGCGGATACTCCGCCGCCGTAGCGTTCCACTCTGTCAGTATCTGTTGCCGCTCGGCGGTGTTGATCAACGCCAATTCACCAATGCGGGCGTGCGGGTTGGCCGCAATGGCGGCCATCAGCGTCTCATAAGAGCCGATCCAGCGCGCCATTGTCGCCTCATCATAAAGATCGGTGTTGTAATCGCAATCGACAATCAGCCCGTCGCTCAACTCATTGACATTGAAAAAAATATCAAAAATAACGGCATTCTTGCGCGCCTGAGCCACCTTGGCTTCAAGCCCGTAAAGATTCAAGCGGGCGTCGTCGCGGTCCAAATTAAATGTGACTTCCGAAAGCGGCAGCCGGTCGGGGCGGCGCGGCAGGTGCAGACGCTCCACAATGCCGCCAAAGGTGCAGCCCTGGAAGTCATATGCCTCGAGTAGCGTCGCCTGCACTTCGGCCAGAAACTCGGCAAACGACTTCTCATTGTTAACCTGGGCTCGCAGCGGCAAAAAGTTGACGCAATGGCCCACCAGCGCATCCATACCGGCGGTGGCCTGCCCCGCCGTGGGAATGGTGACCACCACATCCTCTTGCCCAGCCAGCCGCGCCATGAGCACCTTAAATGTGGCCAGCAGCGCCACGTACAGGCTGGCGCCCTGCGCCGCTGCCGCCTGCTTAATGGCCTGGTAGGCGGCGGGGTCAAACTTCATGCGTAGCGAGCCGCCGCTGTGCGATTTGACCTTGGGCCGCGGGCGATCGGTGGGCAAGTTGAGCGGTGCGGGCAGATCGGCAAACTGTTCAACCCAATACTTGTATGCCTCGGCGCCCTCTGCGCTGTTCTGCTCCTGGGCCAGTTCCGTGGCGTATGCGCTAAAGGGGGTTGGCTCGTCTAGCTCCGGCGTCGTTCCCTGGCATGCCGCCGAATAGACCGCGCCAATTTCATCCAGCAGCACGCCCCACGACCAGCCGTCGCACACAATGTGGTGCGCCGAGAAAGCCAACACGTGCTCATCGGCGCCCAGCCGCAAAATCTTCACGCGCATCAGCGGCCCGTTGAGCAGATCAAAGGGCGCGGCGGCCTCTGCCGCCATGATTTTAGTCACGGCGTCCACTTTTTCCTGCTCGCTCAGCACACCGCCCGCCGGAACCAAATCCAGCAAGGGGACATCCATGGGGGCCGGCGCGGTCGGCGTTTGATAGTCGCCATCGGGGCTAAAGCGCATGTGCAGCGCTTCGTGCCGGGCCATGACCGCCTGGATGGCCTGCCGCATAACGGCTTCGTCCAGCGCACCGCGCAAGTGCAGTGTAAAAGGTTCGTTAAAGGCACTGGACGCCTCTGCGCTGACCTGTGAACCCAGCCAGATTTCGCGCTGGGCTTCGGTTAATTCATAGCGCCGCCCGACAGTCTCTTCATGCCAGCGCGGCGCTTGGCGAAAAAAATCCGGTTGCTCCTGGGCAATGGGATTGACCGCACCCGGTTCGGGCAAAAAGCCGCCCGCCTGCAGCTCGGCCACGCCCTCTTTGACGGCGCTGATGATCTTTTCAATGTCTGCATCGCTGTGCGCCGTGGATAGGAAACAGTTGTCCAGAAAGCCGCGTGTAAAGATGCCCTTGTCCAGCAGGTGGTAATAGAGCATGTCGATATATTCCATGTCCGCCGCATAGGAGAAGCGGAAGAGCGAGCGGAAGCGTTGCAGCCGGATGGGTACCTGGCGCTCCACAAAATAGGCGTTCAGCGTGTCCACCACATAGGCCGTCTTGGCGCTCAGCCCTTCCTGCAGCGCCGGGCCTTCGGCTTTGACGCGCTCCAACACCACCTTGGCGGCGGCCAGCGCCAGCGGATGGCGCACAAAGGTGCCGGCGAAAAAGGTCATATCCTCCTCCGGCACCGAGTCATCGCCATATTGCCACATGCCGCTATCCAGCGCATCCATATATTTGGCCTTGCCCGCCAGCGCCCCCATGGGCATGCCGCCGCCGATGATTTTGCCATAGGTGGCCATATCGGCCTGGATGCCAAACCATTCCTGAGCGCCGCCGGGGGCCGCCCGGAAACCCGTGATCACTTCATCAACGATCAGCGCAATGTCGGCCTCGGCCGTCAAGGCGCGCAATTCGTGCAGGAACGCGCGCGGCTGCAAATCGGGCTGCGCGCTCTGCACCGGTTCCACCAGCACGGCGGCCAGCTCATGGGCATGGGCGCGCAGAATGTCCAGCGAAGCCGGGTCGCCATAGTCTAGCACCAGCACATTGTCGGCCATGTTGTCCGGCACGCCGGGCGCGGCGGGCGTCATGCGGCGTTGACCGCCCACAACGCTGGCCCGCACAATCACCTGGTCAAAATTGCCGTGATAGGCGCTGGAGAAGAAGGCGAATTTGGTGCGGCCCGAAACGGTACGCGCCAGGCGAATGGCCGCCATGACGGCCTCCGAGCCGGTGTTGCAAAAGGTGACGCGCTCCATACCGGTCAGTTCACACATGAGTTTCGCCACTTCACCGGCCAGCGGCGACTGGGGACCGATTTCAACGCCCAGCGCCAGTTGGTCGGCCACAGCCTGGGTAATAAAGTCGGGCGATTGGCCAAACAGGTTCAGGCCAAAACCCATGGCCACATCAATATATTCGTTGCCATCAATATCCCACAGTTTCGAACCGGCCGAACGCACCGTGGTGATCTGATAGACCATCTCCTTCCAGATCTGGCGAAAACCGGCGATGCCGCGCGGGTCGGCAAAGTAGGGGCGATGCTGCTGGGCCAGCTCTTTGGATTTGGCCGTGCGGTCGCAAAAACGCTGCACCAGTTCATCCAGATGTTTCTGCTGGCGCTCGGTAAGGCCGCCATCCTTGCCGCGTTTAATTGGCTTGTAGGGGCCAAAACGCTTGCGCTCCATTTGGGCCGGATCGGGTTTGGCTTGGGCCGGAATGGGAGTGATTGAGATCTGGTTAACGACTGGGTTTGCCGTCGGCGCCGCCGGAGTTTCACCCAGTGGCGCGTGCTGCGGTATGGCCGTCACTGTAGACGCCATTGTGGGCGCGGCGACCTGATAGCCGCGCAGCATGTCCAACTGCTGGGCCATGACTTGAAGCTGATGCGCCATAATGGCTTCCAGCCCGCTGAGGTTGGCCGGATTAACGGGCGCGGACGGCGGCGTGGGCGTCATGACGGGCATGATGGGCGGCGGCGGCGTAATGGGGGCAGCGGCGGCCGGTGCGGCGACGGGTGGCGCAGCCGCTGGTCACCGCTGATTGCGCAGCCGCGGGTGAAGCCACCGCCGGAGGCCAGAACGCTCTCATCCGCCTTTGGGCCACATAGTTGATGAGCCCGCTGAGTTGCCGATCTCTTCGATCAACTGGCGAAATGAGACTTTGAGATTCAACTTTTTCTTGAGCACCTGGCTAAATTGAATCAGAAAAAGTGAGTCAAAGCCAAGCTCCAGGAAAGTGACCGATTTGTCGAGTTCATCCAGGTTGAAGCCCGAAAGTTCGAGCAAAATCGACTTTACGGCAGCTTCGGCGCGTGGTGAACGTTCTGATGTTGTGACCTGAGACATGAGAGATTCCTGCTGGTTAATGTGGTGTGCGGCCGGCTGAAGAATGAAAATTATTGCGTGGTGCGTGGTGCGTGTACCGGTCGAGAAAATGGATAGACTGTCGATGCTCTTTTCTTCTGTGGGACCTAATAATAAAAATCTGATTTGACCGTATAAGCCTCTCCCCCCTTGCCGCACTTTGTGCGACGTTCCCCTTCCTCTCCACTGATCCTAAGTAGAGCTTAGGCAGAGAGGAAGGGGTCAGGGGAGGAGAGGCCCTATAAGTACATTTAATTTATGAATCTAAATGTTTTGAACGCCAAACCTGTAGCTGCTGTTGCATCAAAATGAGCTGCTGTTGGACAATGCGATGCAGAGTATTAGTCTCGATTGAATCTGATGGCCCCACCGGGTGATTCATCGTCTGGGCCGCTTCCTGTTGAGGCAGCGCCGTTGGCATGTCCATAGCCATTGACAGCGGGCGGCGCGGCCAATCATTGGTTATCACTTGATAGGATGCAGAAAGATGGTGGCCATTTGCGCCATTGCGATAGGATGGTTGCGCATCTTGCGCCGGTGCTGCGCCGTTGGCAGCCGACGTTGTGCCGCCCTTTTCAGCGGTGACAGCCTTTGGCTCTGGTTGATGCGGCGGCTTGAACTGCACCTGGTCGAACCAATACCGCTTGCGTTCAAATGGGTAAGTCGGCAAATGGAGCCGCCGCCGCCGCTCGTCCGCATAAAGCGCGCGCCAATCGATCTGCACACCGGCCAGCCACAAGCGGCCCAGCGTCTGCCAGTATTGTTCGACACTGGCCCCACTCTGTTGGGCGTGAGGTGAGGTGGAAAGTATGACCTGCTCGGCACGCATATTGGGGTGCTGGCGCGCCAGCGTACCCAATGTTTGACCGGGGCCAACCTCCAGCAGGACAGTGCTGGCGTCATCGGCCAAAACACCCACCCCATCGGCAAAGCGCACGGTCTTGCGCAGATGCTCGGCCCAGTAAAGCGGATTGGTCGCTTCGTCATCCTCGAGCCAGGCGCCGCTGACGGTGGACACAATGGGGATCTGCGGCGCTTGCATGGCAACCATCTGCGCGATCTGGGCAAAGGGCGCCACGGCCGGCTCCATCATGGCGGAGTGGAAAGCGTGCGACGTGTACAGCGGTCGGCACACAATATCGCGCGCCTCCAGTTGCGTTTGCAGTTGCGCAATCGCCGGGGTTGGCCCCGCCACCGCGCACAGCGTCGGCCCGTTGATGGTGGCGATTTCCAGTTCGGCGCTCAACAAGGGGCGCAGTTCGGCCTCGGCCAGGCGCACGGCCAACATAGAGCCGCCCGGCAGCGCCTGCATCAAGCGGCCACGCTCCGCCACCAGCATGAGCGCGTCTGCCAATGAAAAAACATTGGCCAAGCAGGCCGCCACAAATTCCCCCACGCTGTGGCCGATCATGGCCTGGGGCTGAACGCCACGCGCTATCCAAAGCTGGGCCAGCGCATAGCTGACGGCAAAAATAGCGGGCTGCGCAATCAGGGTCTGGTTGATTTCTGTTTGCGCACGGGTCAAATTTTCGGGGGCAGGATAGAGCACTTCGCGCAGATCAAACCCCAGGTGCGGCTGGAGCAGCTCACAGCACTGGTCCATTGTGGTGCGGAAGATGGCTTCTTGCTCATACAGATCGCGCCCCATGTTTACATGTTGCGCGCCCTGCCCCGGAAACATAAAAACCACCGGCGGTTCCGTCTGCGTTGTGTGGCGGGTAAATACGCATTTGGAATCGAACGTGTCCAACGTTTGCGCGGCATCGGCGGCGCGGCCGGCCACGATCAGGCGGCGATGCGGAAAAGTGCGGCGGCCAATCTGGAGCGTATAGGCCAGATCGGCCAGATCCACATTGGGCTGCGTCTGCAAATAGCGGTGCAGGTTGGCCGTCATGGCATCCAGTGCGGCGGCGCTTTTGGCGGATAGCAGCAGCAGATGATGAGCGCGCTCTGACGCAGCGCCAGTCAGCGGCGGGGCTTCTTCGACCACCACGTGGGCGTTTGTGCCGCCCACGCCAAACGAGCTGATGCCGGCGCGGCGCGGCGTGGCGCCGGCGGGCCACGCTGTCAGCTTGGTGTTAACGTAAAAAGGGCTGTTGGCAAAGTCAATATTGGGGTTCGGCGTTTCAAAATGCAGGCTGGGCGGAATCTGCTTGTGCTGTAGCGCCAGCGTGGTCTTGATCAGCCCGGCCACCCCGGCAGCAATATCCAGGTGGCCAATGTTGGTCTTGACCGAGCCAATGGCGCAAAATTGCTTTTTGTCGGTGGTCTGGCGAAAGGCTTTGGTGAGCGCGTCGATCTCGATGGGATCGCCTAGGGGGGTGCCGGTGCCGTGGGCCTCAATGTAGGTGATGGAGTCGGCTTCCACAGCGGCCACGGCTTGGGCCAGGGCAATAGCTTCGGCCTGACCATCGACACTGGGCGCCGTGTAGCCCACCTTGGCGCCGCCGTCATTGTTCAGCCCCCAGCCCTTGATGACCGCATAAATGGCGTCGCCGTCGGCCAGCGCGTCTTCCAGCCGTTTGAGCAGCACCACGCCAACGCCGTCACCAAAGACCGTGCCGCGCGCCTGTGCATCAAAGGTGCGGCAGCGCCCATCGGGGGCGACCATGCCGTCTTCTTCGTAAAGATAGCCACGATTCTGCGGGAATTTGATGGTGGCGCCACCGGCCAGGGCCATATCACACTGAAAGCCCTGCAAATTCTGGCAAGCCTGGGCAATCGCCACCAGCGAAGTGGAGCAGGCGGTCTGGATGGTCATGCTGGGGCCGCGCAGGTTGAGTTTAAACGAGACGCGCGTGGCCAGATAGTCCTTGTCGTTGCCCAATTCGGTTTGCAGCGAGCCGCCGTGAAAAGTGTTGGCCAGGCTGGCCAAAAATTCAGGATGCGACGCCAGACTGGAGAGAATATACGAATCCATGTAGCAACCGGCGTAGACGCCAATGGCGCCGGCATACGACTCGGGATC
>JAWKON010000124.1:0-8085 GCA_041391125.1 Caldilineaceae bacterium | reverse complement strand
CAACTCAACAGTTTCACCGTCAATTTGGAACTGATGCGGACGCGCCACGCCGATTTCCGCAAAATCACTCTGAATTAACCAATGGTAAAAATTTTCAGTCACATCAATGGTAAGCGGAGACTTCCCGCTGGTAGAATAGAAACTAATATCTAGCATTATATGACCTCCCACCCTTCAGCACTTATAAAGTGTCTCTCCGGAATGTTCTCTGCCCAAGCAATATTCGCTTCATCCAACAGCTTTTTTGCGGGTCCGGAGATTTTGCCTGTGGTCAAAACTCCAATCACCGTCCGTTTGTCAATGATCTGTTGCGCCAGGGCGGTATCAATATATTTACGCGTCTTGATCTCAATGTAGGCCATGACCCTACCCATTTTCTGCTTGTATCTGACGAATGATTTGTTGTACACGCTGAATATCGGACGGATCGAGCAGAAAAATATCGCCGTGTGGATCATTCCCAGTTGTTCTTTCGGCTTGTATGCCTGCTTCAGCCAGTCGTTTAATCATCCACGTAATCATATTGCGATGAACGTATAGTCGATATATCATTCGATCTTCGTCGGTAGGGAAGTTATCGGCCATATCCGCAACTTGCTTAATATATGCCCATTGATGAAAGTTCAGAACATTTTCTGATCATACCATATCACTTGGGTTCAACATCAACTGGCCTGCCAACGCCACAGCTATTGTATCGAGATTATAGCAGAAATATGGGATGCCGCAACCCTCATCTAATCATGTTATGGCGTAAATTCGACAAATCCCAGTACAAAATATATCCCGCTAGCAACTCCCAGGCTCATGTTAGTGGCTCTCACGCCAATCTGTCCAGCCATCAACACCCCCTATTTTTGTTCTCTGTTCCGCCTATTGGTATCATAGTCTCCAGCACACAACAAATCCCCACATTCACAACAATCCAACCCAACCCAGGTGTACCGACCCCATCGGCACACCATCACTGTACAAGGAGCCCAAACCCCATGCAGGCCAAGAAACAGACAATTTCTCTGACTCCGTTGGCGGGACCCGCCGCCGGGGCCATAAACCGCCGCCGTTTTCTCCAGCTTTCGGCGCTGATTGGCGCCGGCGCGGCCAGCGGACTGATCTACGGCTGCGCTGCACCCATAGCGCCGACCGGCGACCAGCCCGCCGTTGAAGTGAGCCAGGTGGATACGCCCGCTGGACCCGCCGGTGAACTGGTCATCGTCCAGGGCGTCGACGCCGAATCGCTGGACCCGCACGTCACCACTTCCGGCGCCTCCAAGGGCATGGTGTGGGCCATGTATGACAAGTTGCTGGAGCGCTCGCCCGCTATGGAGGTGATCCCGGCGCTGGCCACCGGCTGGACCGTCATCGATGACGCCACGTGGGAATTCAACCTGCGCGATGAGGTCTACTTCCACAACGGCGAAAAGTTTGGCGCCCAACATGTGGTGGACACCATCAATCGCTTTAAGGACCCGGATCTGGGCAACGTCTATGCGGCCCAACTGGCGCCGGTCACCGAAGTCGAGATCGTCGATGACCTGACGGTGCGCATGAAGACCGACGGCCCCTTTGCCCTGCTGGCCGAAGTGCTCTCCCAATATTGCGAAATTCTGCCCCAGGCCATTACCGGCGGCGACGTCGATCCGGGCCAGGCGGCCATTGGCACCGGCCCCTATCGCTTTGTGGAGTGGACCCCCGGCGACCGCATGGTTATGGAGGCCGCGGAGCAGCCTCACTTTAGCGGCCAACCGCTGCTGGAGCGGCTCATTTGGCGGCCCATTTCCGAAGGCACGACGCGGGTGGTCGAGTTAAAGACCGGCGCCGCCCACGTGGTCACGCCCGTCGATCCACTGCAGGTGGCCGAGCTGGAGGCTGACCCCGAGGCGGGCATTGTGGCCTTCCGCCAGCTCAGCTCGCAGATCATTGTGCTGAACCTGTTGCAGGTGGAGGCGCTGCAGGATGTGCGGGTGCGGCAGGCGCTCAACTACGCCACCGATGTGGACACCATCATCAGCACCATTATGCAGAACGCGGCCTATCGCCTGGCCGGCCCCTTTGGCCCCGGCATCCCCGGCCACGACCCGGCCCTGGAACCCTATCCCTACGACCCGGACAAGGCCCGCGCCCTGCTGGCCGAAGCCGGTTACGCCGACGGTTTCGAGATGACGTTGATTTCGCCCAATGGCCGCTATCTCAACGATGCGCTGGCCAGCCAGGCCATTGCCGAAATGTGGTCCGAGGTGGGCGTGCAGACCACGGTGCAGGTGATGGACTGGAGCCCCTTTGTGGAAGGCGTGCTGGGCAAGACACACGACGCCTTCTTCTTCCAACAGGTAGGTGTGCTGCTGGACGCCACCGTGAGCATCAATTTCCACTCGGGCAAAGAGGGCGCGGCCTGGCAGGGTTATGACAATGCCGAAGCCAACCAGCTCATCGACGATGCGCCCAAAACGCTGGACGCCGACGCCCGCAACGAACTCTACAAACGGCTGGGCCAGCTCATCTACGACGAATGCCCGTGGGTTTTCCTCTGGAATCAGCAGGGGCTCTACGGCGTGCGCAACGAAGTCCAAGGCTGGGACCCCCATCAGGACGGCATCATCCGCCTGGGTGGGATGCATCTGGCATAAACCGTGTCCCACTACCTGCTTCAGCGGCTGCAACATCTCTTTTGGGTGCTGCTGGCCGTCAGCCTGCTTGTTTTCTTATTGATCTATCTGTCGGGTGATCCGGCCACGCTGTTGGCGCCGCTGGATGCCAGCCCGGAGGATGTGGCGCGCATCAAGCAGCTCTATGGGCTGGATCAGCCGCTGGCCGTGCAATATGTGCGCTTTGTGGGCAACGCTGTGCAGGGCGATCTGGGCGAGTCGTTTCGCTATAAGCAGCCGGCGCTGGGTCTGGTGCTGGAGAAGCTGCCCGCCACGCTGCAACTGGCCCTTTTTGCGCTAGCGCTGACCATGCTTATCGGCATTCCGCTGGGCATTTGGGCAGGGACCCACGCTCGCGGCCCCATCGATTGGGTGCTTTCGGTGGTCACCTTTGTGGGCATCAGCATTCCCGCCTTCTGGCTGGGCATTCTGTTAATTCTGGCCTTTGCCGATAAATTGCGCTGGCTGCCGTCCTCGGGCAGCGGCACGTGGCGGCACCTGCTCATGCCCGGCTTTACGCTGGCCCTCTACAGCATTGGCCTGGTCTCGCGGCTTATTCGGGCCACGCTCATCGACGTGCTGGGCCAAGACTACATCCGCACGGCGCGCGCCAAAGGGCTGACCGAGCGGCTGGTGCTCATGCGTCATGCCCTACGCAACACCATGATCCCTACGGTCACCGTGCTCGGTCTGCAACTGGGCGGCTTGCTGGGCGGCTCGGTGGTGGTCGAATCGGTCTTTGCCTGGCCAGGGGTGGGCTGGCTCATGCTGCAGGGCATCCAAACGCGCGATCTGCCGCTGGTGCGCGCCGTGGTGCTGGTGGTGGGCATCGGCTTTGTGCTGATCAACCTGGTGGTCGATCTGCTTTACAGTTGGCTCGACCCGCGGATTCGCTATGAATAAAAGCGCCACAAAAAGCACAAAGAACACAAGAGGGTTATTTTAACAGGATCTCATGTGGTTGACCCGCTTTGGTTTCGATACGGCTGCCAACTGCTGCAGCCTACTCAACCGCCGCTAACCTTTGTCAACCACATGAGGTTCCAAAGAGTCGCAAATTTTTGTGTTTTATGTGTTTTTTGTGGCTATAAACAATTTTTACGGAAGCTTCACAGCAACAACAAGGAATCAGTATGCAATCGGGCGCGCGGGCGCAATTTTGGGTGGGGCTGATCATTGTGCTGGCCATTGTCGGCGTGGCGATCTTTGCGGCCCAACTAAGCCCCCACGATTACGCCGACCAGACGCTGACCAAGGCGCTGCTGCCGCCGGCGTGGATGGAGCGGGGCGAAGCGGACTATCTGCTGGGCACGGACCGCCTGGGGCGCGACCTGCTCTCGCGGCTGATGTTTGGGGCGCGCGTATCGACAGCGGTGGGGCTCTTTTCCGTGCTGCTGGGCGGCGCCATGGGCGTTGTGGCCGGGCTGGCTGCTGGGTATTATGGCGGCTGGGTGGACCGCTTTATCAGCCGGCTCATCGACATTCAGCTCTCGTTTCCGCCGGTCTTTCTGGCCATTGCCATTCTGGCCGCGCTGGGGCAGAATCTCTTTAACATGATTCTGGTGCTGGGGCTGGTGACCTGGGTGCAATATGCGCGGGTCAGCCGCGGCGCTACGCTCTCGCTGCGCAATGAGGAATTTGTGGTGGCGGCGCGCGCCATTGGCGCCGGCCAAACGCGCATTCTGTGGCGCCATCTGCTGCCCTCGGTGCTGCCGCCGCTGGCCGTCATCGCCGCCGTCAACATGTCCAGCATGATCCTGGCCGAGGCCGCGCTGAGCTTTTTGGGACTGGGCGTGCAGCCGCCCACGCCGGCCTGGGGCAGCATGGTGAGCGAGGCGCGCGCCGTGCAAAGCATTGCCTGGTGGAACGCGGTCTTTCCGGGCGTGGCCATCGCGCTCTTTGTTACCGGAGCCAATCTGATGGGGGACGGCTTGCGGCGGCGGGGGTAGGGGCAGCTCCTCCCCCGCGTAACCACATTTGACATTCATAAGGAACCAACACATGCAAACCTTTTTTACCAATTGTCGCCTGGTGGATGGGACCGGGCAAGCGGCGCTGGAAGCGGCCACGGTGGTGGTTTCTGGTGCGACCATTGGATGGTGTGGGGCGGCGCAGGCCGCCGATGCGCCGACGCCCCAGCCCGATGACCGGGTTGTCGATCTGGGGGGCAAGACGATTGTGCCGGGGCTTTTTAACACGCACGTTCATCTGGCGCTGCGGCTGCCCTTTCCCGAGCGGCGCATTGACCAGTTTGACCGCGGCTATCGCGTCATGCTGGTCTACCGGCGGGCGCTGGAGGCGATCTACAGCGGCACGACCACCATCCGCTGCGTGGGCGAGGCGCACTATGCCGACATGGATGTGCGCAACGCCATCAACAAAGGCGTGCTGGCCGGCCCGCAGCTGCAATCGGCGGGTCACGCTGATTGCCACGGGCGGACATGGCCACAATTCAATGGGATGTATGGAGGCCGACGGCGTGGAGGCTTTCAACTGCGCTGTCGCGAACAGTTGCGCGCCGGCGCCGATCTGGTCAAGATCTGCCTGACCGGCGGGATTGGCACACCGGGCGAAAACCGGCGGACAAACAGATGGCCGATGATGAGGTGCGCGCCGTGGTCGAGGTGGCCCAAAGCGCCAACAAGCTGGTGGCCTCGCACACCGGCGGCATCGGCCCCATGAAGGATTGCGTGCGCCTGGGCATTGGCGCCATCGAACATGGCTATGAGTTTGACGACGAGGCTGCGCAGATGATGGCTGACGCCGGCACCTTTTTGACGCCCACGCTCTGCGTCACCCAGGAGTTGGACTACATGCGCCGCCACGGCGTGCAGGAGTGGATGCTGAGCAAGGCCAAGGCGGCGGCCGTAGCGCATCGTGAATCGATCCAGCGCGCGGTGGCCGCTGGCGTGACCCTCTGCAACGGCACCGACCTGCTGCCCAGCGACCCAGTGGACGGCACGGTGGCGACCATCCGCGAAGTGGAGCTGCTGACGGAGATGGGGCTGAGCGCGCTCGACGCCATCAAGGCGGCCACGCACAATTCGGCCAAGCTGTGTGGCTTGCTGGGGCAAACCGGCACGATCCGCGCGGGCAAGGCGGCGGACCTGCTGGTCATCGACGGCCGGCCCGATATCGTGATTGGCGATCTGCGGCGCATCCAATTGGTGATGAAGGAAGGCGCCATCTTCCGCAACGAGTTGTCGAATTTGGCGGCGCCGGGGTTGGTCATGCCGGGTGTGGAGCTGGCGGAGGGAACGTTTGCCAGGGTTTATTAGGCCCTGAACCTGTGTCTTTTTGTGCGAGACCAAGGGCGCCTGTAATTTTCAATTTTTCGTTTTCAATCTTCAATTGAAAACGAAAAATTGAAAATTGGCCTGTCAAGTTTGACAATGGCCTCTTTTTTGCCTATTATGAGTGAGCGTTCACTTACAATGATACAAAGGAAGCAGATCGATTGAGCCCGCCAGACAACACCCCGCAAATGGATACCCGCGCCCGCATTGTCCAGGCCGCCGCCGACATTATGCATCAAAAAGGGATTGCGCGCGCCACCACCCGCGAGATCGCGCGGCGTGCGGGCTGTTCCGAGGGCAATCTCTATAATCACTTTGGGTCCAAAGAAGAGATTTTTCTGGCCATTCTCAATGAGCAATTGCCAGCCTTTGTGCCGCTGTTGGCGGATCTGCCCGCACAGGTGGGGCGCAACACGGTCAGCGCCACGCTGTACGATATTGCCCAGGCCGCCTTGCGCTTTTTTGATCAGTCGATCCCCATGGGGGCCGCCTTCTTTTCCGACCGTACGCTGCTGGCGCGCCATCGAGTGCTGCTCAAAGAGCGCAATGCCGGTCCACATAAATTTAATGAAGCTATTGCAGGCTATCTGCAAGCCGAGCAGGCAAATGGGCGCATCGGCGCGGATGTCGATACCGGCATGGTGGCGGACATTATTATGGGAAGCTGTTTTATGCGCGCTTATTGGCGTCAATTTGTTGGTGAAGAGACCTCTGCCAAAAGCGACGAGGCGTTTGTCACGACGTTATTATCTGCGCTGGCATTGGAATGTTGATTTTTGGAGTTCTATGGGCTCTCCTTGGTTGACCCGCTTTGGTTTCGATACGGCTGCCAACTGCCGCAGCCTACTCAACCGCCGCTACTCTTTGTCAGCCATATGAGAGTCCAACGAGCCGATCTTTATCTATGAACTAAGGAGGAATATTGTGGCAAAACTAAGAAGCAGTACAACCACGCAAGGCCGGAATATGGCGGGGGCGCGCGCGCTGTGGCGAGCCACCGGCATGAGCGATGGCGATTTTCGCAAGCCGATTATTGCCATCGCCAACTCGTTTACCCAATTTGTGCCCGGTCATGTCCATCTGCACGATATTGGCCAACGGGTCAAAAAAGTCATCGACGCCAATGGCGGCTACGGCGTCGAATTCAACACCATTGCCGTGGATGACGGCATTGCCATGGGCCACGACGGCATGCTCTACTCGCTGCCCAGCCGCGACCTGATCGCCGATTCGGTGGAATATATGGTCAACGCCCACTGCGCCGATGCCATGATCTGCATCAGCAACTGTGACAAGATCACGCCGGGCATGCTCATGGCGGCCATGCGGCTCAACATCCCCACCATCTTTGTGTCGGGCGGCCCCATGGAAGCGGGCGTCAGCGGCGATCAAAAACTAGACCTGATCGACCCCATGATTGCGGCGGGCGACAGCAGCGTCTCCGACGAGCGGCTGCTGGAGATGGAGCGGCTGGCCTGCCCCACCTGCGGCTCCTGCTCGGGCATGTTTACGGCCAACAGCATGAACTGTCTCAACGAGGCGCTAGGGCTGGCGCTGCCCGGCAACGGCACCATTGTGGCCACCCACGCCAACCGCTGGAGCGTCTTTGAACGGTCCGCCGTGCGCATTGTGGAGATGGCCAAAGAGTACTATTTTGACGGCGATGACTCGCTCTTGCCCCGCTCGGTGGCCACCTATGATGCCTTCAAAAACGCCATGGCGCTGGATATTGCCATGGGCGGCTCGACCAACACCGTGCTGCACATTCTGGCCATTGCCCACGAAGCCGGCGTCGACTTTACCATGCAGGACATCGACGACATTTCGCGCTACGTGCCCACGCTGTGCAAGGTGGCGCCCTCTTCCCACTTCCACGTGGAAGATGTGCATCGCGCCGGCGGCATTATGGCCATTATGGAGATGCTGTCCGAGCGGGATGTGCTCAATCTCGATTGCAAAACCATCTCCGGCGCCAGCATGGGCGCGCAGATCCAGGCCTACAGCATTCGCACCGACCCCAATCCCGAGGCCGAAGCGTTTTTCAAAGCCGCGCCGGGCGGCGTGCGCACCACGCAGGCCTTCTCGCAGAGCAGCATGTACAAAGAGCTGGACATCGATCCGGCGGCGGGCTGTATCCGCTCCGC
>JAWKON010000123.1:0-8335 GCA_041391125.1 Caldilineaceae bacterium | reverse complement strand
GAGTAGCGCGGCGCGGGCAGAGGTGGGAATGGAACTTTAAAACCACAGGAGGAACCAAATGAACTCGCGTGAACGCGTCCTCGCCGCCATCCGGCACGAAGAAGCGGACCGGGTGCCGATTGACATTGGCGGCACCGGCGTCACCAACATCAACCTGATCGCCTACGGCAACCTGAAACGCCATCTGGGGCTGACCGAGGGGCGCGCCCGCGTCTTTCACACCTGGATTCAGGCGCCGGAGATCGAAGCCGCCATTGCCCAGCGGCTACACACAGACACGGTGACGCTGCCCCGCTATCGCATGTGTCTGGGCATTCCCAATGTGGAATTTAAGCCGTGGAGCTTTACAGATGGCACCGAGTTTCTGGTGCCGGTCGATTTTAGCCCGACGCGCAACCAGTTTGGCGATTATGAGTGGTTCGAACATGGCGTCAAGCTGGCCGAGGCGCCCGGCGAAGGCACCCACGGCTTTTCGCTGCGCTACCATCCGCTGCGCGAGGCCAAAACGGCCAAAGAGATTGACGACTGGTTTGACAATTATGACGGCAACTTTATGGCGCGCATCAAAGTGAGTGATGAGGAGCTGGCCTGGGCGCGCAATTTTGCCCAGCATCTGCGCCAGACCACCGACAAAGCCATTGTGGCCGACTATTTTGCCACCGTGCTGGAACACGCGCAGGGCATTGTGGGCTGGGACACGATTTATATGCACATGCTGGCCGAGCCGCACCTGGCCAAGCACTTCTTCGAGCGGCTGACCCATGAGCTGGTCACCGGCATCACGCGCTATTTGGACGCCGTGGGCGAATATATCGATGTCTTTATGGTGGCCGACGATGTGGGCCATCAGCGCGGGCCCATGATGAAGATGGATGTGTACAAAGAGTTTGTCTTTCCCGGCCACAAGGCGATCTTTGAAGCCATTCACAATCACTCCAATGCGGCCGTCTTTTTCCACACCGACGGCGCCGTACAGACCGTGCTGCCCGAACTGATCGACGCCGGCATGGATTGCTTCAACACGGTGCAGACCGATGCCGCCGACATGGACGCCATGGAATTGAAAAAGCGCTTTGGCAACCAGATCACCTTCTGGGGCGGCGGCGTGGATACGCACCGCGTATTGCCCTTTGGCACGCCCGAACAGGTGCGCGAGGATGTGCGCCGGCGTATCCAGATTTTCGGGCCGGGCGGCGGCTACGTTTTCGCCTCGATCCACAACATGCTGGGCGACGTGCCGCCGCAGAACATTTTGGCCGCCGTGGACGCCATTGTGGAATTCGGCAACTATCCCATCCACACACCAGGCGAAGATCGCGAAGAATTGGCCAAACGGCTGACCGCGAGCAACTATTGGGCCAAGCCACTGGAAGCCATGAAAAATGAGGAGAATGTATGACCCGCGAAAGCGAAATTTTGGACGGGCTGTATGAAAACACGCTGGACGGTAATGCCCAACCGGTGGTTGATCTGACCAACGAAGGGTTGGCTCTCGGCATGAGCCCCATGACGCTGCTCTTTGACGCCATGATTCCGGCGCTGGAAGAGGTGGGGCGGCTCTTTGAGATTGGCGAATATTTTGTACCGGAGATGCTGATTTCCGCCCGCGCCATGCAGGGCGCCATGGCCATCCTGCGCCCGCTAATTGCCGAGACGGGCGCCAAACCCATTGGCACCTTTGTCATGGGGACCGTCAAGGGCGATATTCACGACATCGGCAAAAACCTGTGCACCACCATGCTGGAGGGCGCTGGCTTTGTAGTCATCGATCTGGGCGTAAACGTGGCGCCGGAGACCTTCATCGAGGCCATTCAGGAACACAAACCCGAGGCCGTGGGCATGAGCGCCTTTTTGACCACCACCATGCCCATGTTTAAGCGCAACATTGAAGCCATCGCCGACGCTGGTCTGCGCGACCAGGTGAAAATCCTGGTGGGCGGTGCGCCCGTCACGCAGGAATATGCAGATGCCGTGGGCGCTGATGGCTATGCGCCGGAGGCCAGCTCCTGCGTGCGGCTGACCAAAAAGCTGATTGGCGCGGAGTAGGCAGCGCAGACTGCTATGCACGGCCGCCGAAATCTTCGACCTAACCAGCCGCGTGTGGGCCGTGCGTTGCAGTCGTAGCGGGTCGCACGGAGAGCCGAGTGCAGCGCACCGGTAATATGGCGGTGTGTGGTCGCACGCGGCTGGACCGGTGCAATGCACTCTTGGGAATATGAAAGGGAGAAACAAACAGAAAATGAGCAAACGCAAATTTGGCTTTGAGACGCGCATGCTGCACGCCGGCCACATCCCGGATGCGGTGACCGGTGCGCGGGCCGTGCCGATCTATCAGACCACGTCCTACGTTTTTGAGGATGCGGATTACGCCGCCCAACTTTTTGACCTCAAACAGTATGGCAACATCTACACGCGCATCAACAACCCGACCACGGCGGTCTTTGAAGAGCGCATGGCCTCGCTGGAAAACGGCACGGGCGCCGTGGGTGTCGCCAGCGGCATGGCGGCCCAATTCATCACCATGATGACGCTGCTGCAGCCGGGCGATGAGGTGGTGGCGTCGGCCCATCTTTACGGCGGCACGGTGACCCAGTTCACCCACACCTTTCGCAAGCTGGGCGTGAAAACACACTTTGTGGACCCCACCGACATTGAGAATTGGGAAGCCGCCATCACGCCGCAAACGCGGGCGCTTTATGGTGAAACCGTGGGCAACCCCAAAGGCAGCATTCTGGACATCGAGGCGTTGGCCCAATTGGCCCACGCCCACAACATCCCGCTGATCATCGACAATACCTTTGCCACACCGTATTTGTGCCGACCCATCGATTTTGGCGCCGACATTGTGGTCCATTCGGCCACCAAGTTTATCGGTGGCCACGGCAACTCCATTGGCGGCGTTATTGTGGAATCGGGCAAGTTTGATTACAGCGGCTACCCGACCATAGCCGACCCGTCGCCTTCGTATCACGATTTGCGCTTTTACGAGACCTTTGGACACTACGGCTTCTTGATGAAAGCGCGCGCCGAAACGCTGCGCGACACAGGCGGCTGCCTGTCGCCATTCAACGCCTTTATGCTGATCCAAGGGCTGGAGACGCTCTCCATGCGCATGGAGCGGCACGTGTCCAATGCGGCGGCCATTGCAGAGTTCCTCCAGGCACACCCGCTGGTAGATTGGGTGGCTTACGCCGGTCTGCCAGACCATCCGCAGCACGGGCTGGCGCAGAAATATCTGCCCAAAGGACCGGGCGCCATCTTTACCTTTGGCATCAAAGCGGCCAACCCGCGGCAGGCCGGCAAAACGTTTATTGAGTCGCTGCATCTCTTTTCACACCTGGCCAACGTGGGCGACGCCCGCAGCCTGGTCATTCACCCGGCCTCCACCACGCACCAGCAGCTTTCCGATGAAGAGCTGCGCGCCGGCGGTGTTGGCCCCGAAATGATTCGCTTATCGATTGGATTGGAAACCACGGAGGATCTGATATGGGACTTGGATCAAGCCCTGAACGCGACCGCCTAGCCAGCGAGATCACCATGAATTCGCTGCTGACCCCCGCGCAGCAGCGCCAATATCAGGACCCCGGCCTGGTGCGCAAAATTCTGAGCGAAACCAAAACGATTGCCATGGTCGGCCTTTCGCCAGACCCGCAGCGACCCAGCCATTTTGTGGCCACCTATCTCCAATATGAGGGCTATCGCGTCATCCCTGTCAACCCGCGCGCCGACGAAATCCTGGGCGAAAAGTCCTATCCCGATCTGCGCAGTATTCCGTTTGCTATTGACATGGTGGATGTGTTTCGGCGACCCGAAGAGTGCGTGGGAATTGCCAAACAGGCCATTGAGATCGGCGCCAAATCGCTCTGGTTTCAGCTTTTGGTAATCAATTTAGAGGCTGCGCAACTGGCCCAAAACGCCGGTTTACAAGTGATCATGGACCGCTGCGTCAAAATGGAGCATGGACGCTACAACGGCAGCTTGCACTGGGTGGGCATGAATACGGAGCTGATTTCGGCGCGTAAGGCTCAGCGTTACTTTTAGCAGCGCGTTATGCAATCAACGGGGCAACGCGCGGAGGCTGAGCTTGTCGAAGCCGGAGCCACTGCGGCTTCGACAAGCTCAGCCTTCATTTGTCCCATGAATACCAAAAGACCCGGACGTTGGTAAACGTCCGGGCCTTTTGGTATTCATGGGTGGTCACATTTGCGATATACTTTTGTTGTCAAAAAGTGGCGAACATTGTCTTAGCGTGTTGATACTTTATGACAATCAAGCATATATGTAGGGTGCAAAACTCGGTGCAAAAAGCATTATCGCAGAAACTGAGTATACGCAATGCGGCGCCGATAGTCATGCAGCAATCGTTAGACGCACCCTATATAAAATGGCTTAATTCAGCCGGTATATCAGACCGGATACGCCGGATCCAGACAATTGGAACAGGCTTCCACAATTTGCATCTCTACATCGACCGCGCGGCTTTGGCCGCAATAACGACATTCCACCACGGCGGGCAACCCACGGGAGCGCGGCTGATCTGGCGACGGCGCCACTACTTCACGCGTATGCGAACCATCTTCGCCCATAGGCTCGGCCAACCCGCGCGCCAACAGCAGTTCGTTGACGTTGATGAGCTGGCCTTGTTCATCCTCCACCAATATTTCGCCCAACAGCCGCCCGAATTTGCCCGTTGAATCGACGCCGCGCTTATCTAGAATCGTGCGGATGAGCACCTCTTTGTTGAGCAACATATCGCGAACAAGATCGCGCACCTGTAAGCCCAGTTCTCTGTCCGGCCCTTTCAGTTCCGGCGTGTTTACCTTCCAGAAACGAATCTTCTGCCCCTTGCGCCAAACGCCAAGTCCCAGATCCATATCAACAGTGATGGTGTCTCCATCATACACGTCGGTGACCAGGGCGGCGTAATGATAAAGTTGAGATTTTACTTTGAACGCGGTCATAATGTCTCCACAAATGTGTGTTTGTGCAACAATGAGTTTTGTGTATTTGTGAAATTGGGGCTTGACATGGGTGTGTATTTGTGATATATTGGCCTGCAACAACTCTACGACTTCATTCAACGAATGGTTTATCATATGTTAAGTGTTCAACTTTGTCCAATGCAGCAACCTAATTTGCACGCGGCGTCCAGCACGCGTGCTTTATCTATATGGCGAAATATGCTTACCATCGGTCGTTCAACCGTTGAATCGATGTGTCTGCCGTTTGCGCAAACCGTCAACCGTGATTATCCCCACAATCTATACAGGCTCACCTGTCGCTGGCCATGGGCAGCGATTTTATGCTAACCAACGCTGGTAATTAGCACAAGGCGAGCCGCACGGCTCGCCTTTTTTATTGCTCAACTTACCGGTGGGCAGGCGGCGGAAAAGAATGACCTGTTCCGCTACCTGCCCAGGTTAGGAAGGGTTCGATTCCCTTCACCGGTTTTTGCCTCAATCGGGCCCTATCCTCAACGATAGGACGGGTTGGTTTGGGCCAAAATTTGTGTATCAGGCGCGATCCCCCGAGCCTGATACACATTTTTTCACACATCCAAAAAAGCGAGGCATTATGGCCAAGAAGTTTAAGACTCACACACTTTTGCAAGATTATCGCCATCTGAGCAACTTTCCCGAAATTGCGCAAACTACAGCGGCCTGGGTCAAAGCGCACCCAGATGCCGCGGCCCACGAAGTGATGCAGTGGGTGCGCACCACCTATGGGGCCCAAGAATTTCTCAAAATGCAGAAGAGCGCGGCCCCGCTGGAAATCTTTGGCGCCATCGGCGATCACATTCCCGCCAATGCCGTGGACCAGATGTACACCGTCATGCGGCTGCCCATGGCCACCCGCGGCGCGCTCATGCCCGATGCCCACTTGGGCTACGCCATGCCCATTGGCGGCGTGGCCGCGCTGGAAGGGGCCATTTCGCCCTCGTTTGTGGGCTACGATATTTCGTGCATGGTGCAGCTCACCATTCTGGATGTGGATGTGGACGCCTTTGAGAAAGAGCGCCAACACTTTGCCAGCAGCCTGCGCCGCGTCACCTCATTTGGCATGGGGGCCGATTTTGCCAGAGGCGAGCGCGCACACAAAGTGATGGACGCCGCCGCCTGGAACGAACTCAAAATTCCGGCCAAGTTGAAAAGTCTGGCCCAGCAGCAGCTCGGCTCTTCGGGGGGTGGCAACCACTTTGCCGATCTGGTTGTCATTGAGATGTTGCGCGAGCTGGATGGCTTGGCCGCTGGCGCCAAGATGGTGGGGCTGCTCACCCACAGCGGCAGCCGCGGCGCTGGTCACAAAATCGCCACCCACTATGTGCAGGTGGCGGCCCAACACACGAATCTGGTGGCCAAAGGCGTACCCAAGGGCTATGAATGGCTGCCGCTGGGTCACGAATTGGGGCAGCAGTATCTGGCCTCCATGCAGCTTATGGGCCAATACGCCAAGGCCAACCACGACCTGATCCACGATCACTTCTGCCGCGCCGCCGATACGCACGCCGTGCAGCGCATCTGGAATCGGCACAATTACGCATGGGTGCAGGGCGACGAAGTCATTCACCGCAAAGGCGCCACGCCCGCCGCAGTGGGTCAATTGGGGCTGATCCCCGGCAGCAGCGGCACGGCGTCATACTTGGTACGCGGGCTGGGCAATGCGGCCAGCCTGCACTCGTCATCGCACGGCGCCGGACGCTGGCATTCACGCAGCGAGGCCAAGCGCCAGCATAGCGAAGCACGCTTTCAGCAGCACATGGTCGCACAGGATATTCTGCACTTTGGCCTGGAGCCCGATGAAACATTTCTGGCCTACAAAGACATCGAAATGGTCATGAGCTTGCAGGCTGGTCTGCTCGTCGAACCCATCGCGCGCATGACGCCGCGCGTGGTCATTATGGGCGGCCAATCGGATGATGGCGATTAGGCAGAAAGCAGGTTGCGTGTACTGGTCGATAAGTTGTTTGTTAAAGCGTAATTATTTTGTTAACATGGCCTTAAATCGCGGATAGCGCTGATAAATATCAGTGCTATCCGCCAACCCATTCAAACCAGAGACACAAAGGTCCACGAAGAAGAGCCGTGTCCTTACGATTTCTATTTTCAAGAAAACCATGTTGCAACCAACCCTAATACTCACCCCAGAACAGATCGAATTTTTCCATCGCAATGGCTACCTGACGCTTGACGCAATTACCAGCGCCGATGAGGTGATTCGCCTGCAAGAAACCTATGACCGCATTTTCGCGGCCAGGGCTGGGCGCGCCGAAGGGGATCACCTGGACCTGGTCACCACGGATGAAGACGATCAGGAATCGGTGCTGCCGCAGATTCTCAATCCTTCTAAATACGCGCCGGAGCTGATCGACACGCAGTTGCGCGTGAACGCTGCGGCCATTGCCCAACAGTTGCTCGGTGACGCCGCCGCTTTTCATGGCGATCACGCTATCCGCAAACCGGCGGCCAGCGGCGTCGAAACGCCCTGGCATCAGGACGAGGCCTATTGGGATGCCGACAAGGAGTACAACGCCATCAGCATTTGGGTTCCCCTGCAAGAGGCGACGCTGGAAAATGGCTGTATGCAGTTTGTGCCGGGCGTTCCGCAACAGGAGGTGCTGCCCCATCACCCCATCGGCCACGATCCGCGCGTCATTGGCTTGGAGGTGGACAACCCTGCCCAATGGTCGCAGCAAGCCGTGGCCTGTCCGCTGCCGCCGGGCGGCGCCACCATTCACCACAGCCGCACCCTCCATTTTACCGGCGCCAATTATTCCAGCCGGCCGCGCCGCGCCTATATCATGGCCTTTGGCGCGCCCTCAAAACAACGTGCGATTGCCCGCGACTTTTATTGGTTGCGTATGCAGAAGACCAAATGGCACGAACGGGCGGAAGCCGCCCAGCGCAAAAATGACGAGAGTGGCATGTAATACCAGTTGCCAGACTAACCGCTATGAATGACAAGGTGACAGGGTGACCCGTCACCCTGTCACCCTGTCACCTTGTCAGCGATTCCGGGGGCATAGATTGGGCAGTGGTATAACCTGATCGTTACCGAGGCGTAAATTCCGGCTGTGCCGCAAATTGCGGCTGTTGAACTCCGCGCCCTGCGCGCAGGACGCGCCCCACAATGGCCGGATGGAAAAGGCTGGTGGGCGGCTCCATCAGGTTCATCACTTTGAGAAAGGCATTGCAGACCACCTCATCGTGCAGAGTGGCGCGGTGGACGCGGGCTACATATTTGTTAATCAAATTGACGCCCGCCGGTTTGGGACCGCTGGTTTCGGCATAGCGGAAATCCTCGCCCACGGCCAGTTGCCACGGAATGTCTATCACTT
>JAWKON010000122.1:0-8636 GCA_041391125.1 Caldilineaceae bacterium | reverse complement strand
CCCGCGCCTCACTCTGACCGGCCTCCGGCCAGAGGAGAGTGGCCAGGCTGTCGCGCGCGTGGGGTTGGCCCGTGGCGGCCAGATAGCTCAGGAGAGCCAGGGTCTTGCGTCGGGGGATTTTGACGGCCACGCCATCGCGTTCCAGACGGGGCGAGCCGAGGAGATAGAGCTTGTAAGTGCTCATGGGTGCATGGGTCCGTGAAACGTAACGCCGGAAAATGCAGCACAATACGGATTTTGTGTCGCATTGATTGTACCGCAAGTGCGAGATTAATCAAGCGCGCTACATTTCAGGGGAGCGTTTCGGTTTAAGGACGAGATGTGCTCCTGCCCTGAAAATAGCCGCAAAAACACAAAGCCACAAAGGGGGAACGGTTTTTCACGACCCCTGGCGCGCCATTGGGCATGGACAGCTTCCTGGAACACGCGGCGCAAGGCGATCTATGGTGATGACGCGCGCTACGACCCTGTAATTTCGACTGACACGTTGCAAAATGTCTTTGCCGATTGGCAAAATGAGGCGTACAATGACGCTTATCATCACTTTGGATCAGACTGTCTTTTCATAAGGAGGGAAGATCATGGCGGAAAATTATGCGGAACAGCGCACCCAAATGGTCGCCGCCGCGCAACGGCTGGCGGAAAGCGGCGTACTTTCGCACAGCGGCCACGGCAATATGAGCGTGCGCCTGCCCAATGCGGAGCAGATGCTGATTACCTCGGTGAGTCACCTCATGCATCTGGCCCAGGCAGAGATCGCCATTGCGTCGTTTGACGGCGAGGCGCTGGCGGGCGAAATTACGCCAGGGACGCGCGAGATTATCGCCATGCACGCCGGCGTCTATCGCGAGCGGCCCGACATCAGCGCCGTGATCCACACCCATTCACCCCAGGCCACCACCTTTGCCCTGGCGCATGTACCGCTGCCGGTGGTCTATGAAGCGTTCTTGCGCTTTGGCATCACCGAGGATATTCCAGTGACGCTGTGGGCGCCGCGCGGCTCTGCCGAGTCGGTCAGCCACATTGTGGACCAGCTTAAGGCGCACCCTGGCATTCCGGCCGTGCTGCTGGGCAATCATGGCGTGCTCTCTTTTGGCAAGACGCCAGCCGCCGCCGCCCAAGTCATCATTATCATGGAAGAGGCCGCCGAGATGACCCTGGCGGCGCGGTCGCTAGGCGGCGCGCAGCCCTTCCCGGCCGGGGCGCTGGAACAAGAGCGGGCGCATATGCGCCGTTTTGGCAGCATCTAATCCCATTTGCCTTGCCATACAAAATAAGCCCGGAATCTCCGAAGATTCCGGGCTTATTTTGTATGGCAAGCGTTGGAAGCCTAATGCGTCTGGAAAAACTCAATCGACTCGCCGTTGGGGCCGAGGAAAAAGGCAATGGTGACCGTCAGCGGCCCCAACTCGAGCGTCTTGGGCTCAACGGTGATCTGGTAGCCGGCCTGACGCACGTGTTCGGTGGCCGCTTTGGTATCGGTGGTGGCCAGGGCGAAATGGGTAACGGGGTCATTGGGCGCCGCCGCGCCCGGCGCCGGCGTGTCGCCTTTGGGCTGGAATAGCTCCATATGGCTGCCGTCACCCATGTCGAGCAGCACGATCTTGCGATCTGGCGGGCCAAATTCGGCAACGACCGGCATGCCGAGCACATCTCTATACAACTTCATGGAAGCATCCCAATCGCGCGTCTGCACGGCAATATGATGACAGCCGCCGCCGGCGATCACGGCATTTTTAGTTCCTGTGGGCATGGTTTGACCTTTCGTGGTTGCGGGGAAATTGCAATAGTCTGAGATCAAAAGTTATACCAAAGATTTCAGTGCTCGGCAACTCTATCACCCGCTACCCACTACTCGCCCTAACAGCACCAGCGCCATGCCGCTAAAGCCAATGATAAACAACCCGACGATGCCCAATGCGAATTGCCGATTCATGGTTTCCCCTCCGCATTTATTCGTCATCGATGGCGTCAATGCGACGTAGAGCCAGCAGCTCCAACCCCAAATCGCGAACCTGCGCCAGCACGCCATGCAGCGCCGCCTGATCGCAGATCTCACCCACCAACTCGGTGGAGCCATCGGGCTGGTTCACAATGGTCAGCCCGGCAAAGCGCTCCGACCAGCGGGTGTCAAGATGCTCACGGATGCGGATTGAATAACAGGTCGTCATAACGTTTACTCTGGATTCAGATAGACCATCTTAAAGCCGCGCATATGCTGCACAAAGGTGGGCCTGAAATCAAGCTGACCGTAGACGCTGTCGCCGGCAATCTCCAACCGATCCTGCTGGGGATCAAAGAGCTGCGTCACCATTTGCGCCGGTTCGGCGATGGTCTGGGCATCGGCATTGCGCGGCAGCACTTTTGTGATGGGATTTACCACCTTGACGGGAACCTGCTTCATGGCCGCCGAGCGCAGGGCCTGGCGAATGCCAAAAGTGCGAAAGAGCGCGCCCACGGCGTTGAGCGGCTGCCGCGCTGCCTCGTGTACATCCCCATTGGCCAACCGCTTGCCGCTGGCCGCATTGTGAAAGGCAAAGGCTACTCGCCCATTGCGTCGCTCAAACGTCGAAGTAGCCAACTCCGGCGTCAGCCCCAAAATTTCGCGATTGTAGGCCACCGTCTCCGCCGTGTTGTTCCAGAGCATATAGCATATCTGGCGCGCCAGCGGGTCGCTGATTACGAAGTGGACGGGCGCAAAGGGGCCATCCTGGACCGGCGTCGTGGGCTGATGCGAAACATAAAACGCATATTGCAGCTCCGTATGCGGACCGTGGCTGGCCTCGGTCTCGTCCGCCACGTAGATGGCCATGAGCGCCCGCCCGGATGTGGTCCTGGCCGGGATGACCTGCTCATTAGCCAGCAATCGGCTGACGGCAGCATATTCCGCCGTGCCGCCGATCAGAATCAAGTGGCCATCGTAGACATGATAGGGCGTGGGCTGCGGCCCCATGCTGGTCTGCACCATTTGCGCTACAATGGGGTATTGCTCGAAAATCGTCTTTGGCATCTTTTTCTCCATTCTCTTCTTTATAGCCATTTAGCGGCGCACCGCACGGCCCCAGGCTACCAGCAGAGCCAGCACCAGCAGAATCCCATTCAGCCCAATATTGCTATATTCTCCACGGGCGACATGGAACGCAGCCGCCAAAATCATCACCAATGCCAAGCCCATTGCCGCCGCAACAGTTGATCGGGGCTGAATGCCAGTTATCCCTGGCAGAATCATGCCGAACGCACCGGCCATCTCAGCAACCCCAATCAAGCGCACCAGCAGAGCTGGTACATCGGTCACAAAGGGCATCATGGCGCTTAGGGTGTCGATGGGCTGACTGATCTTGGCAAAGCCGAAGAAGCCAAAGGCCACAGCCAGTACGATTTGTACAATCCACAAGGTAATGTTCATTCGATTCTTCATGAAATACAGTATTTATTCTATGGTACGTGCTGCTATAGTTCTATGGCTAATCCTACTAAGGAACGGGGTGTAGCAGCATGTACCAAACGGTGTATCAGGAAGATACATCTTGCTGCATCGGCCAAGAGTCTTGGCTGAATACAGATATGCAAAAAGGGAGATGAAGGGAACGGTCCATGACTACTTCGCAAACAACCCCTATGCGCGACCCCAGAACCTGGAAATCACGCTGGATACCATTGCACACACGCCGCAAGCCAATGCGCTGCTCATTGCGGGATTCTTGCGTAGTGCGGGCTTCCTGCGGATAGAGATCACGCTTGAGATTACCGGAAATAAGATTTGGGCGCGGATGAACGCCGATTTCCGCTGATTTTCAGGCAGAATCCGCGGAAATCGGCGTTCATCCGTCAATATTTTCGGCGCCTTATTGACGATAAAATGACCAGCCGGACCGTCTCTGCCGCCGTGGTGGGGAAAGTATTATTACATGTAGACGGGGCTACCGCTCTGCCCCACTGGTCATCGGGTACTCGGCAGCAACCCAAAAGCGCAGCCCGCCGTGGAGTGCGGCCACTTGCGGATAGCCATTTTGATAGAGTCGAAACGCTAAACTAGCGCTTGGGCCTCGTTGCCTCAAGTGCAGTAGGTGATGATCAGCTTGTCTTTGGGCACTTCCGAGAGATGCTCTTGCAGCCCAATGTAGCAGATAGTAGGCGCCGGCAATATGCTGCTCTTCATATTCGCTGCGTGAACGCGCGTCCACAAAGTAGGCTGTCCCCACATCAAAATGCTGCTTGGCGTCGGCCAGTTCGATGCGCGGCACGTGGTCGCGATCAATGATTGTCATGGGCGTCAGCGGCGCTTGGGTGCTTGCCGGTCCGCCTGACTCTTGCGGGAGCAATTGGAGCTGGCAGGCGCTGGTCAAGCAGGCCAATAGAACGATGAGCACGAGTTTTTGCATGATTTTCTCCTTCATGGGTTGATACGCTTTCCCAAGCATTGCGTGGAGCGTTGCGCTTGTATATTATGCCTTCAGGGGAATCCTCTCGGCAAAACCAGGCGCCAGTCTGCTCAGCGCATAAAGAAAGCGGCTTTGGCCAATGTGGATCTAAAGACCGGTAAGCCGCAGAAAACGTGACAGAGCTTTGCATTTCCCCTCCGAATACACCCCGCAATGTATCTTTCGGTGGATCATGATCCCAATCGATCCTGATAAAATAGACGTTATTCCGAATTAACATGACGATAGGACAGGATGACAGAATGACAGGATGACAGGATGACAGGATGACAGAATGACAGGATGACAGAATGACAGGATGACAGAATGACAGGATGACAGAATGACAGGATGAGATCGACATGGGCATCTTGTCATCCCTTCATCTTGTCATCCCTTCATCTTGTTACACGAGTGCAAAATAAAAATCAGGAGAAGATCATGTCAAAAATCAATACACCGGTCTCGCAAGTATTGGGGCTGATCGGCTTCAGCTTTATGGTGCGCGCCACGGTCGGCACGACCATTTTTGTGGCGCTGATCCCGCTGGCCGCGCTGGTTTACCTGTGGCGCGATGAGCAGCCGCGCACCCGTCAGCGCGTGCTGGAGATTTTTCTGCTCTATTTTTTGGTGCTTGGCTATGGCTTTGGCAGCATATGGGGCTTTGTGGGGCACTTCTTCATGGCGGACAGCATTGCCCAAGATATTGGCTGGGCGGTCGGCAGCCCATTCCAGATTGAATTGGCCTTCTATCATTTGGGTTTTGGCGTAGTGGGGGTGCTGGCCTGGTGGATGCGCGATCACTTGTGGACCGCGCTGGCGCTGGGGAAGTCGATATTCTTGTATGGTGCGGCCTATGTTCACATTCGGGATATTATTTTGTTTGATAACTGGGCGCCGTCCAATGCGGGTTTTGAGATTTTGTATCTGAGCGATCTGATTTTGCCGACGGTGATCTTGATCCTGTTTGCTATGTATCGACGCGCAGAGCATGCCCACCCGTCAATAGAGTCAGTTCCCGCACTCCAGCGTTTGCAAACCAGTTGAAACCACCGAATGAATTCGGCATCTGTTAAAGCAAACCGGCTTTAGCCGGTTTTCCGTATCAGCCACCGGTTTTAACCGATGGTGTGCATTTTAGTCACAAACTGAGCATACCACTTGGCAAGCGTCGCCAGTTCACGTTCTGCCCACAGCGACCAGACCGACGCCACATAGTCATTGACGCGCGCCGTTCTCTGCTCCGCTGTGGGCAGCTCCACAATTTCAAGAATCGTAATGCTGCCCGCAAAATCGGGCGGCGTCAGCCATACATAGCGCTCGTGCCGGGCCTCGTTGCGGCCAAATTGCAACGCCCGCTGACGCACCCACAGCGCATTTTCCGGTCCTACCCCGGCCTCAAAGACGCCGTAAAGGGCCAGCAGGTGGACCGCCACCGATTGCGTAGCCTGATTTGACGGCACCCCAGGATGCTGCGTGGCATAGGCATCGATCAGCAATCCATTGTATGGTCCGGGCGCCAGCGGCGGCTCATTGCCATTAAACAGGTTGGAAAAAAGATCCCAACACGCCCCCGACGCGCCAATATATGGATGCGTTGGCGCCGCACTAACCGGCAGCAGCGCCCGACATCCCGGACATGCTTCATTTGCACTCATTCTCGCATCCTTCCATGCGTCCAAAATCATAAGTGATCAAACCGAGCGGCCCTACGCCAGCCCAATTTCCCGCGCCTGCGCCACCGCCTGCGTGCGGCTGCCCACGCCCAGCTTGCCATAAATGTTGTTAAGATGGCGTTTGGCCGTGCCCACGGCAATGACCAGCCGCTGGGCGATCTCTTGGTTGGAGCAGCCGTCGACCAGCAGCGCCAACACTTCCAGCTCGCGCTCGCTAAGCGGCTCAATGAGCGGCTGCAATTGCGGCATAAGCGCGGGCGCCGTTGTTGGCCGCTCATCCGTGGGGAATGCGGCCAGCAGCTTGCGCACGTAGTCGGCATGTAAATTGCGACGCAGCGCCTGCGTCAAGAGCTGCTGCATGGGGGCGCCAATACTAACAAATTGGTGGATGTACCCTTGCGGTTCGGCTTGGGCCAGCGCATCCGCCAAATGGGTTAACGCACGCTCCTGTTCGCCGCACGTTTGCCTGGCTATGGCTTGCTGAAGGGTGATTTGTAAAACTATGCCGACATAGCCATTGGCCTGGGCGACATCTTTCACCCCATCTAAGATTTCCAGCGCCCGCTGGGCCTGTGTCGGGCTTTCCACACTCCAGATAGCTCCCAAAGCCAGCGCCGTGCGATACCCATCCAGCGCCAGCGAATTGGGGTCCGGCGGTCGCTGCTGCGCCGCCCAGCGATAGGCAAAGTTCGCAGCGCCAAAGCGCAGATGAATCCAGGCGCGCGTAGCGTTATTGATCTCCGACTGCATAGTTTGGCCCACGGAAAGCGCAATCTCATCGCTTTGCGCCAACGTGGCCAACGCTGCATCGAACTGCCCCAGGGCTGCTTGGGTGCGCGCGCGGGCGGAAAGCGCTTCGTTAAGCATGGTATCGTTGCGCGATTGTTGCAGCAATTCGCAAGCGCGCTCGATCAGCGCTGCGGCTTCGTCCAATTGATGCCATTCACGCAGCAATTCAGAGAGTCCAATATAGGCCACAGCGGTGGCGGGCGAATAGAGTTGGTGGTGTTCAGTGGCCTGCGCTATAGCGCGCCGATAGCCGCGCTCCGCCGCCTGCAGGTCGCCCTGTTGCCGCTGTGCATTGGCCAGATAGGTGCGCGCAAACACTTCGGTGATCAAGTTGCCCGAGCGTTCGCCCAACTTCATGCCCTCGCGCAAACTTTCGACTGCGCTGGCCAGCTTGCCCTGCATGAGATAGGCATAGCCCAAATTCAAATACGTGACGCCGCGAATATACAGCTCATCGGCGGGAAAATCGGCCAACGCCTGCGTAACCAACCTGACCGTCTCGGCTGGTTGGCCGCGAAAGAGCGCCTGCCAACCGCGCAGCGCCGCCAGATTGCCGCGGATTTCGCGCGCATCGGTGCTATCGATTGTGGCAGCTTTTTCCAGGTCGGCTATGAGCGCAGCTAACTTTTCCGTTTCGCCGCTAAAGAGCATGGCCCAGGCGTGCCAGCTCTTCACACGCGGCGTTAGCTCGATACCGGCCTGCCGCATGGCCGCCAGCCAGCGTAGAATCTTGTGCAGTTCACTGCGCCCCATGCTGATTTGTACATACTTTTGGATCAGATCAGCGATCAGGCACTGATCGCCGCTATGCAGGGCGTACTGAATGGCCTCATCATCCTGCTCCTGTGCGTCAAACCAAAGGGCGGCGCGACCATAGAGTTCCTGCCGTTCGGCAAGCGGCAGCTCATCGTCCAACCGCTTGCGCAGGAATTCGCCAAAGAGGTGATGATAGCGATACCAATGGCGCTCATCGTCCAGCCGGATGACAAAGAGATTGGCCTGCTCCAGCTCTTCCAGCATCTGCTGCATATGGCCGATCTGCTCGGCGGCGCCGCCATTTTGAGCAGGCAAAAGGGCGGCGCAGAGCGGCGCGCAAAAGCGATCCAGCAGCGCCGTGCGCAGCAAAAATGCGCGGCGCGGCGCCGGCTGTTTCTGCAGCACCTCGTCGGTCAAATAGTCCAGCACAAAATGGTGGCTGCCGCTGAACGAAGTGATAAAACTGGCCAGGTCGTCGCGATCCTGCATAGAAAGCGTGGCCAGTTGCAGCGCCGCAATCCAGCCCTCGGTGCGCTTTTCCAGCTCTGCAATCTGGTCAGCGGAGAGCGTCAACCCCATCTGCTCATTTAACAAGGCGGCCGCCTCATCCGTCGTAAAGCGCAGGTCGGCGGCGCGCACTTCGGTCAGCTCGCGCCGTACGCGCCAGCGCGCCAACGGCAGTGGCGGGTCGGCGCGGCTGATCAAAACTAGATGAAAATGGGGCGGCCCATTCTCCAACAAAAAAGTGAGTGCTTCATGCACTGCTTGGCTGTGAACATGGTGATAATCATCCAGCACCAGCAGCGTGCGCGCCGGCGCCTTCACCAGATCGTTAATCAGCGCAGTCATCATCGCGGCGGGTGGGGGCAGCGGATTGGCCTGCAAAAGCGGCGTCAGCGACGCGCCCAGCTCCGGCGCAATTTGTTGGAGCGCGGCCTGCAAATAGCTCAAAAAACAGACGAGGTCGTTGTCGCCTTCATCCAGAGACAGCCAG
>JAWKON010000121.1:0-9749 GCA_041391125.1 Caldilineaceae bacterium | reverse complement strand
GTAAAGCCGCCTTCGTGGGCAAAAGCGGCCCGGCCAAAGAGCATCACAGCCAGGGCTGCCAGAAGGCCGGCAAGCAACAGACGGTGGGTGCGATGTGGGTGGCATGGATGGGTAAGTGTGTGCATGGGAATCTCCATTCATGGAATTAGAATATTGGGGGACGAATATTATTTGTACTGCTGAATGGAGTATAGCGAGGAGGGAGGGGAATGTCTGTTT
Source organism: Caldilineaceae bacterium (assembly GCA_041391125.1). GTDB lineage: Bacteria > Chloroflexota > Anaerolineae > Caldilineales > Caldilineaceae > JACKBC01. Next base: position 9,530 of record JAWKON010000121.1, on the reverse strand, counting down.
AGAGGGACAAAGGGAGAGTGTGGAGTAGATCACATGGAACTACCCCACGGCAAATTCTGTATGTTGTCGCATAAAAGGTGAGTGAAATCCTAATACAATATCCTCTTTGGGGATGCCCATATCGATGAGTTCATTGGCAACACCGACCTCGGTGCCATCATGCTGGATCCAGATCTTCTGGTTTTTTATATCTATGTGGATTAGGCTGCCGTAGTTACGGCGTTCCCCGCGCCAACCCGCTTCTACCAAGAGATAATGATCATGTGTTGTGTCGAATACGGCTTCCAGAGAATCATCGCCAGAAGTCGATAATCGTTTGACATAGCCCGCAATTATTTGCTGAACTTTCGCGCGATAATCGTCTAATTTCTCCATTGCACGATCTCCTTTCGCTCCGGATCATAAACTACCAGCTTTATCCCATCTTCGAGAAGACCGTCTCGAATAAAATCGATTGAGAAGAAGCTGTTATATACACCTATGGGTACAGCTAAATAAAGAGTGCGATCCGGCTCTTCTATGCGTAATGCGCGCCGATAGTTTATGTATTGCCCCAAAGCGCCATGAAATTCAGATAGTGCCGAAGCACCCAGAAAGCTCTTTACCTCAACCGCTATTTTTTCCGCGCCACGATCCGCACTAATCAACTGTTCAGCCCCAAGATCTATTCTGACAATCACGCCGACCCGAAACTCTAATGGGTCATGGGTAATCGTCCATCCGTCTTTGTCGAGTGCAGTACATACTATCTCGTGATAGAAATCTTTAGCCGGCATAATTTTGGAAAATTAGCTATCCGTACTTAATTGTAAGATTTTTGAGTCCTAATTATAGCACAACCGAGAGGATCATTGCGTATCAAAATATTATGCTGTTACACAATTTGACTATTATATAATATTTGCGCTATATTCAACCACAGAGTTGAATATAGATGGTCAAGGCTCTGGTAAATGTTCAAGAGAATGCCGAGCCACAATATGAACATTCTTGACGTGATTGCAATTCATACCAATATAGGAGAAAATGATGGAAGACTTCGCAAGCATAAACTGGTTGGCTGTTGTGGTGGGCGCTATTTTGGCATTTGCCGCTGGCTGGCTCTGGTACAGCCCACGGCTGTTTGGCACAAAATGGGCGGCAGGGTCCGGTGTGCAACTGGGGAGCGCAGGTTCGATGCCCATGTTTGCGCTGCTGTCACAGCTAGTCGCCGTAGTCATGCTCGCCCTGGTCGTCGGCATGACGGAAACATTCAACGCGTTGATTACGGCTATACTCATCATTTTTACTGTGGCCGTATTCGCATTGTCTGCAAGGGCATTTGTCAAGAAGAGCGGCAATGCTTTGGCGGTGGATGCGGGCTACATTATTGTTGCCGGCGCTCACTGATACTTGCACAAGCTATATTTTAGTGCCGCCTTGGAATCAGTGAAGCAGGAAGATGGAAAGCAGCGATAGAAATTACCCTGAAACGATTGAACATCGATGGGATATTTTATACCAAGAATATCCCGAGGTCTATGAGCGCTTTTCGGCATTTCCGTATTCACCGCCCTGGATCAACCTGGTGACGGATCGGTTTGATCTGCGTGGCAAGGAGATCGTGGACAATGGCGCCGGCACAGGCCGATCCGCCATTGCGTTGGCGGCTCATGCAAGGCACGTTTTTGCGGTGGAGCCGGCGGAGAGTATGCGCTTGGTCGGCGAGGCGCGCGTCCGCGAGATGAGGCTTACGAACGTCTCTTTTCACCAAGGGTCCGGCGAAGCGCTGCCGCTGCCGGACCATGCGGTCGATGTTTTTACGGGATTCACGGCCGGTTTGCAGTCGTTTCCAGAGGCGGCCCGAGTGTTGCGCCGGCCAGGGCTGATCGTTTTGGTGGATATTGCGCCCGATCATTATGGCGGCGATTTGAATGCGGTCTTGGCGCATCCCACGCCCGAACTGCAACGGTATAGCGATTGGTTGGTGCATGAATTGGGCTTTGCATTTGAAGACCGGGAGTCTATCCAAGAGTACGGCAGCACCCAAAACATCGTGGAGACTTATGGCTTTATCTTTGGCCGCAAAGCCATAGAGTATCTGCGCCGAACGGGCCAAACCTCCATTCGCTGGACGCTGCGCATACACTCTTTAGAATTACTATAAACCCGATTGGGCCAGACTCACCACCAACCCAATCAGTCCACCGAAAACCCCGCCCCACACCACCAGCCAGCCCAGATGGCTGCGAATCATCTCCTGGATGATCTCCTTCACTTTTTGCGGCGTCAGCTCGGCCAGGCGGCTGTCGATGATCTGCTCCACTTGCGTGATGAGCATAGCCGTCACGTCGCCCTCGCCATCGCCGCCCCGATCGCTGGACGCAAGCTCGGCAATGATTCCTTGCAACCGCTCTGTGACCGGCTCTTTTAGCGGATCCAGCGCCTTCTTGCCGCCCAACATGTTCAACATGCCGCCCATGGGCGACTCGACAATGGCGTCGGTCAATTCGTTGAAAACGTGATCGAAATCGATCTTCTCCGTAATGGTCGACAGAGAAGCGCTGCCATTCTGGTTCAAGAACCGCTCAATATGCTGGCGGGTAAAGAATTCCTGCACGATTAGTTGCTTGATCCCCGCTTTGAACTCCTCAAAGCGGTTGGGGATGACGCCGGAGCCATAAAGCAGCGGCACTTTCTCAAAGAGCATGTAGACCGCCAGCCAGTTGGTCACGCCCCCCGAGAGGGCGAACAGCCCCGTCATCAGAATGGGGTCGCGATAAACTGGGGAAAAATAGCCGATAATGGAAAGAATTAGTGCAATGAGATTGGTTGCCACACTCTTATTCATGCCGCCTCATTTCTGCTTGATTACAGTCACGCTTGCCCTATGCGAACTTATACTTTAACTGCATGACATTGCCATATTACTTGCAAAAAGGTTGTGGAGGCAAACCAACCACCACCAAAATCTGCTCCATATGCTACACGAAATCTGTTTACGTCCCATGTGCAAGAATTGCCTTTTTTGATATACTGGCATCATCGATGCGCAAATTGGCGCCAAGGATGAACCAACCATGAAAAATGCCCTGATAGACAAATTCATCGATGCATCCCTTGCCGATAAGGTGCGTTTGCGGCAGCTCAAAAGTGGTGATGGGAGGAAAAATGACAGATAAAGCAACACTCAGCAAATCCGAGGCCATCCAGCGCGTGGCGGCTCAGTTGAATGGACCCATTGCGTTTAACGAATTTGCGGAACACGTTTTGGCGCTTTGGCCCACCAAGGCAAAGAACCCCCAAAACAGCGTGCGCGATGCGTTTCGCTATGGCATAGCCGACTATGGCCTGACCTATCTGGATGACAAGCGGCAAATGCTGATGCCGCTGGCCGTGGGTCTGCGCGGCGTGCAGTTCCGCCATGTTCTCACGCAGCCTGAAATTGATGCACGCACGATTTTCTTGGATCTCAGCTTTTGGGCCCTCTATGGCTTGCGCATGAGCTTTCAGAAGGATGAATTGACCACCATTCAGTTTCTGGATGAGAATGGTCAGCCGTTGTCCACGGAGCCCAATGTATTGAAACGTGAAGTCGATTACCCACCGTTTGGCAAGACAACTGTGGAATCCAGGGGGCTGGCGATGGCAGATTGGTTCCAGGCGCATAACGCCCAGGTGGAGGATTCGGTGCTTTTTACGGTGGATGACTGGGCCGCGAAGCGCTTTCGCCTTCGCCACGAACCAAGGATGGAGCGTCGTGAAGAGGTCATTCAGACGCGCAATGCCGAACTGATGGATATGCTATATCGCATTCTGGAATCGGCCACCAGTAAAGATATTGAGAGTGCGGTCGCCATTCCCGCCGCCTATATGCGTCTGGCTGACCCAACAGGCTACCCAGGCGATCCTTTGCTGGAGGTCTTTGCCGCCGATGGGCGCATGTTGTGGAATGGCAGCGACATTCGCTATGCGAGCAAAGATGATTTCTTTTATCGCCTCTTAGACGCCGTCGAGCCTGCAGAAGAGGAAGAGATAGTCCTGACTGAAGAGGAGGCCAATCAGGTCTACTGCTTCAAGTGCGTACTCAAATATCGCAAAGGACTGTGGCGGCGCATCGAAATTATGGGCGGCCAGACGCTGCGGGACTTTAATTGGATACTGATCGATGCCTTTGGTCACGATGCGGACCATATGGGCGGCTTCTGGCATCGCGTGCGGCGCGGCGCCAGCAAGCGTTTTCGCGAGATCGATCTGGGCTCCGTCGATCCGTTTGGTGGCGGCGATGGTGCGCACGTGACCATTGCGGAGATTGGGCTGCAGCAGGGGGAGGAGCTGAAATATGTGTTTGACTTTGGCGATTGGTACGAACATATTTTGACACTGGAAGAAATCGTGCCGGCGGCCGAAGTCGAACCCGCTGCCGAGTATCCGCGCATTTTGGATCAGAACAGACCGCGTTATAAATATTGCCGCCACTGCCGCGCCGAAGGGCGTCAATCGGTGGCCACTTGGATTTGCATCGAATGTTCAGACGCCGAGCAAGAGGCTGTGATGGTGTGTGACGATTGCTTGACCAAGCATCACGAAGAGCATTACGCAAACGAGTATGAATATTGAGCCTACAGCGCTGTGCGCCGGCGTCAAAATAAAAAGAACGGCTACCGAGTCGCGGTTCGGTAGCCGTTCTTTTTAACACCTGTGGACCATTCTTCAAATCGCGTCTCACACGTGCTGATCAACGAGGAGCGGGTTCCCATCCGGGTCCACCACTACAAAACTGGCCGGCCCCGTCGAGTTCTCATCAGCCTCGCTGCTAAATTCCACGCCGTGCGCCTTTAACTGCCGCTGCAACTCGCGCACGTCCGTAAACGCATCCAGATTTTCGGCATTCTGATTCCAGCCCGGATTAAATGTCAGGATATTCTTGTCGAACATGCCTTGAAACAGCCCAATGATGCAGTCGCCATTCTTCAAGATCAGCCAGTTCTGCGCGGCATCGCCGCCGGTCACGGTGAAGCCAAACTTTTCATAGAACGCGCGCGACGCCTCTAGATCTTGCACGGCCAGACTCACGGAAAATGCGCCAAGTTCCATCCGTTTCTCTCCTTTCAACACCAGCGGTTGTGATAAATTAGCATTTTCTACCCGCGTAAAAATGTCACTTTATGACAGAGCCAAGTATACAACAGAGCTTATTCCGATTTAATTTGCACGCGTGTGACGAGATGAAGGGATGACAAGATGACCATAGCGGTTTCATCCTGTCATCCTGTCCTATCCTCATGTTAAATCGATTGAGACCACTGACGGCTCGAACCCATTGCAAGCCACGGCGGCTTTCCAGGCATTTACAGCTCAAATTGCCGACCGTTGTGAATAAGCGGCTGTGGTCGATTTGACGACGGTGGGAACGTATCGCGTCTTTTTGAGATAGAGCGCCGGGAAGAAGTGGAGACACAATTTACCGTCCCTGGCGCTTTGGGTTCGACAACTTTATTCGCCCCTTCACGTGTGGAGGAATAGCTGATGCGATTAATCCGAGGCAGGTCACTGCGTGTTCTATTTGTGATTTCAGCCAGCGCCTGCTTGATTTCCGCCAGATCCTGCCGGATGGCCTCCAGTTCACTTTCATTCTCGCGCTCGGCCGGCGCCAGAAATTTGGCGGCCAGATAGCTGGTCAGCACGCCAAAGAGACCGACGCCCACCGTCATCAACACTGCCGCCAGCAGCCGTCCCCAACCCGTAACGGGATAGCGGTCACCATAGCCCACGGTGGTCATGGTCACAAAGGCCCACCAGAGCGCATCCTCCGCCGTGGTGATATTGGCGTTGGCCGCCGCCCGCTCCAGCGGCAAGATGAGCAGGCTCGTGGCCACCAGCGTGGTGAGCACCACGGCGCTCGTGGCCCACAGCACGCTGTCGGCACGCTTCTGGATAAACATGCGCAGCAGCGAACGCGTGCGGGCGCGCTGCAAAATGCGCACCACCCGCACCAGCCGAAAGGGGCGCAGCCAGGGCAGCGCCGGCAGGCTGCCCAACAGATCGACCCAGCCCCATTTGAGATAGGCTTTGCGGTCGTCCGCGCCCGCCAACGTCACCCCAAAATCGACTAGAAAAATGGCGCTGAACAACCAATCCAAAAGCACAAATACGCGCGTGGGTTGCGGGTCGCTTTCGGTCAGGTAAAAATAACCGGTGGCCACCACCGAAACCAGTGTGACCACCAGAATAAAGATGTCATATGGTTGGAGGGATGATGCATCCGCGCGCTGATCGCTCATCAATCACGACTCATCCAGCACAGGTCCCGCATAGGGCGCATGTTCAAAGCGGCACGGCTCCTCCATGATGCGCGGGTCATCTTGCGCGCGCAGCACCTGCATGAGCTGGGTGGCCAATTCTTCACGCACGGCGTCGTATTCAGGATTGTGGGCCAGGTTGTGCATGTAGTGCGGATCGACGCGCAGGTCGTACAGCTCTTCCTGCGGGCGCTTGCCGAAACCCAGCTCAAAGAGCGGCTGCACCGCCGGTTCAGCGCGGTGGTGGATCATCCAGGCTTTGGTCGGGCTGGCGTCCAGGTCGGGATAGGCCGTGTAGGTGGTGTCGCGCAGGCTGGCAAAAGCGGGCGCAGTGGCGTGCAGATCGTCCAGCCCTTTGGGATCCCCCATGGGCCAACGGTCGGGCGCAAAGTTGTGAACGTAGAGAAAGTCCTTGATGCGAATGGCGCGTTGCGGATAAGGCAGGTCACCCGCGCGCGCAAAGCCTACGTGGCGCTCGCGGCCGGTCACCACAAAGGTGCGTGTGGATTCCACCTGGCCGCTGGCCGCGCTTTCCAACACGGGTAGCAAGCTGCGCGCCGTCATGGTGGCGGGGATGGCCACGTCGGCCGCCTCCAAAAAGGTGGGCGCCAGGTCCATCAAATTGACAAAATCTTCGATCACACGGCCGGGCTGGATGCGCCCCGGCCAGCGCGCGGCCAGCGCCACTTCGCAGCCGATGTCGTACAGGTTGCACTTGGCGCGCGGGAAGCCCGGAATGCCGTGGTCGCCGCTGATGACAAAGAGTGTGTTATCCAGTTCACCCACTTCCTCCAGCCGCCGGATCAGCACGCCCAGCCCGGCGTCGCAGGCCCAGGCATTCGCCCAGATATTCGGCCACGTCTTCGCGTACGTCATGCACGTCGGGCGGGAAGGCGGGCAGTCGTCCCTTCAGATCGTCGGGCTCGATGCCCCTGGCATTTGCCCGAACCTTGCTCCCAGGTGCGGTGCGTATTGGTCGGTCCCCACCAATGGCAGAAGGGTGTATCCTTTGGCCGCCATAAGGAAGGCATCGAAGTTTTGGCGCGTTTCGTCATAGAGCAACTGCTTGGCCGCTTCCACGCCGATCTCGGGCGCTTTGGCGGTTACAAAGTGGGAAAAATGGCGATATTCTGATACCGGCCGGTTCATAAGCGTGCGGTCAGCCATATGGTGCGTTGTGAAGCGCGGGCGACCAGACTTTATAGGTGTAGCCCAATATGGTAGCCTGCCTTTTCTAGCTCCGGCGGAAAGGTGGGGATGGTTTCGTCCCAAACCGCACCATGCAAAATCGCATGGCCGGTCTGCCAGAAATATTGGCCGGAAGAACCGAACTACGGCAAGGTGTGCAAGACGGCGCCGGCACAAAAGCATTGCGGAAGAGTGCGCCTTCACCGGCAATGCGGTCAAAGAGAGTGGGCGTTTTGATAAGCTGATTGAGCGAGTTGGGTCCTTCATGGAAACGATAGGCCGAGGCATAGCGGCCCCAGTCATCGGCAAAGGCAAAGACAATATTTTGGTCGCATGATGGCTTCTTTCTGTGGAGATTGGGAGTAGGGAGTAAGGATTAAGGAGCAGGGATTAAGGGAGGAAACTTGAGCACTTAATCCCTACTCCCTACTCCCTAATCCTATCCTAATCCCAACGATAAGGTAGGTCAAAGTTTCCCTATTATAAAACGTTGACCGGATATGGCGAAACCTCTTTGCCATTCTAATTCACACCTGTTTGCAGATACCGCTAATCGGTTTATACTTGGGGATACTTAATCCCATCACCTACAGAAAGCAGGTCTGCATTGCACAATCTCAAACCGGGCCATCCATTTGCTCAACCTCCAGCGCTTGCGCGACGCCTTTCAGTTTATGCTTGGCAACATGCCGGTTCTCTCTTTGACCAATCTATTGGGCAACTTCAGCCATAACCATGGTTTTCCCCTATACATCTCTGTTTATTCTGGCGTTGGGCGGGCAAGCCACGCAGATTGGCTTTATCAACTCGCTGTCGCCGCTGCTGGGGCTGCTGCTCTTTTTCCATTGCGGGCTACGTGGCCGACAATGCGAGGCGCGTGCGCATTATTGCCCTCTCGTATTATCTCTCCGGCCTTCATTCTGCTCTTTATCTTGGGGCGCAGTTGGCAATAGGTGGCAGTGGCCACGCTGTTACGCGGCGTCATGTCGCTGCAATTCCCGGCGCGTTCGGCCATTATTGCCGATTCGCTGACGCCGCAGCAACGCGGCACCGGCGTGGCCACCATGAACACCATTGCCGGCACGCTCTCTATTTTTGCCCCCTATATTGCCGGCGCCATTGTGGAATGGTATGGCCCCAACTGGGGCGTGCGGGCACTGTATGCCGCCATGCTGGTGCTTTATCTGGGCTCGGGCGTAGTGACGCAGCGCTATCTCAAAGAGACCGCCGCCAATGCCGACCGCCGCCTCGAATTTTCCAGCATCATCACGGCCTTCAAACAGGCCTATGGCGGCTTGTTGGGGCTCTTTCGGGAACTACCGCGGTCGGTGCTGGCATTGACCGGCGTCATTATCCTCTGCTTTGTGACCAATGGCGTGGCCACCGCCTTTTGGGTGGTTTATGCGGTGGAAGAGTTCGGCCTTTCACCCACCGATTGGGGCTTTATCCTGCTGCTGGAGACGCTTTTGCGCAACCTGCTCTTTATCCCCGGCGGTCTGCTGGTGGACCGGTTGGGGCGCACGGTGGCGCTCTGCACAGCGCTAATTCTGGCGCTCCTGGCTATGCCGCTCTTTGTGTGGGCCAATGGGTTTTGGTCCGTGCTGGGCGTGCGCATCCTGATTGTGTTGGGGCAGGCGCTGATGATTCCGGCCTCCATTGCGCTGATGGCCGATACGGTGCCGCGGCACATGCGCGGGCGCGTCATGGCCGCCACCGGCCAGGGCGGCGTGATGATCGGCGCCGCGGGCGGCGGCACCGGGGGACCGGGGACGGGCTTTTTGATCACGCTGCCGATCATGGTGTCGTCGCTGGCTGGCGGCTATCTGTACGCCGCCAACCCGGTCTATCCGTGGTATGTTTCCAGCGCCACCATGGCGCTGGCGATTGTGGTGACGATTTTCTTTATTCGCGACCCGCAGCGGGCGGAGGCGTAGCCCTTTATGTCGCGTCCAGATGCCTATCGCGTTTATATTTTCATGCGCACATGCACCGCCTTTGCCTTTTCTTTGGTCATCACCTACGAATTGGTCTACCACACGGTGGATGTGGGGCTGAACCCGC
>JAWKON010000120.1:0-10221 GCA_041391125.1 Caldilineaceae bacterium | reverse complement strand
TTATGCTAGGAGCGGCGTTATTTAGGCAAATTCGGGCAGCGAATTTATGGAAGAATCAAATCAACCTACCGCCACCACTTCCCCACTCCGCGCCGACTCCTGCATGGCCAGCGCCACGGCCAGCGAATGACGCGCTGAGGCCAGATCATTGGGCGACCGTTCACCGCGGCGGATGCACTCGAAAAAGTGATCCAGCCCGCCGCCGGGTCGCTTGCTGTCCACGGCAGGGATCAGCCGCTCATCGCGTTCATTTTCCAGATGCAGGCGCAGCGCGGTCTGCGCGTGTTCGCCGCTCATCAGCAGCGAGCCCAGATTACGCAGATTGCGCAGATTTTTTACTTCCTCAAAAAAGAAATCTGTGCAATCTGCGTAATCTGCGGTTAAATAGCATTCCTTCACGCCATGATGGAGACCATGTTAAGAATCTCAGCGCCCAACGTTTCGTCTCCGGTCAGCTTGAGTTGACGCCGGGCATCATCCCAACTCATGCCGTTTGTGAAAAGCCGCCACGCCACGTCCTGGTTCAGGGAAGCCGTGGCTGTGGCATTGTCGGCGCTTCCAGCATAAAGTTGCCAGCGTTCGCCTTGCCGCACCAGCGCCCATTCGCCACCTGCTTCGCCAGCAATTTCAAAGTTCACCACCGTTCCATCCGGCGCACTTTGGTTGCGATAGGTGTGGGGCAGGGCGCGCATAAATGTATCCAGCACGGGATAAAGCCAACACCGCTCGGTGAGACCGGGCCGGTTGACTGCATCGCGGATGTGCTGCTGATGGTGCCACTTCTCGGTGTATTCGCGCGCCATGTCGAACCAATTGGCCGATTGGGCTTCGCCCGCCCAGGCCACACCGATGTGCGTCATCGCGGCCGGCGCCAGCGCTTTAAAATGCTGGTATAGCACCGGATCGGTCAGCGCCAAAAAAGCGATCAATTGCGCCGTATCTAGTGATTGAGCCACGTCAATCCACTCGGCATTGAAGCGGTTGATCACGGCTACCAACGCATCAAAGGTACTCAAGGGCACAATGGTGCGCGACGTCTGCGCCATGAGATCAAAGAGCGCTTGCCACTGTGGGCCATCCATTTTATGTGTGATCAGCTCCGCACGCTGGGCGGCCAATCGCCCTAAGTTGCCGCCCAGCAAATGCGCGGCCACGTCGCGCACGGTCCACCCCGCACAAGCCGTAGGCGCTCCCCACTCCGCGTCCGATAATTCCCCCAGCAGGTCAAGCAGCGCGCGGCTAGCGCCGGGAAAAAGTTCAACGGTATAAATCGGTTCGACAGGTTTCATGCCCAAAGTATAAAAAATCTGCGTCAATCTGCGAAATCTGCGGTTCTATATAGTCTAAAATCGATGCTGAATCGCCACTTAATATTTGTGTAATAGACTGTTTCGATTCGCGTAACACATTATGTGCCGCTCCACACATAAGATAGACGCATCACCGTGTCAAAATTGCCGCAAGTTGTACATACCTCTGACAATTCTGCAATGTAAGGAGTAAAAACATGTCAAATACGAGTCTCGAACCAGCCCTCGCGTCGGCCCCATTGACCGCTACGCGAACCACTTTCCTGCCCATGGCGCCCGCCATAACCGTTGCCCAACAGACCTTTTCCCGCCACGCCACGCAAAATTTGTCCTTCATGGATCAGCTTCTCTTCGAACATTTTGGCCAAGGACCCATCGCAACCGTCCCTTACAGCAACATTCACCACCCCTTTGAGGTGCAGGCCGCCGCCCACCCGCACGCCATAGCCGCCCAGCATCAAGGCGAATCCATCACCTATGGCGAGCTAGAGCGCCAGGCCAATCGGCTGGCCGCCCTTCTGGCCGACCACGGCGTGACCAATGGCGACAACGTAGCGCTTTTTCTGCAGCGCTCCATCCCCATGCTGGTGGGCATTTTGGCGTCGCTCAAAGTGGGCGCGGCCTATGTGCCGCAAGATGCCCGCGTGGCGCCCCCGGCGCAGATGGCGCATATCATCGATACCACCTCGGCCCAAGTCATTCTGACTCTTTCCAGCTTGCAGCATCTTGTGCCGGTTCCTGACGGTTGTGTTGTCATTGCCATTGATGAACTGCTGCAGCAGCCATTTACGCATGATGATGACTACCGCACGCCGTTTACGCCCGCCCGCCCCATTGCGCCGAATGACCGCTGTTTTATCCTCTTCACCTCCGGCACCACCGGCAACCCCAACGGCGTGCAGGTGACCCACGGCAACGTCTGCAACATTCTGCTCACCGAGCCGGGCACCTGGGCATGGCGCCCGGCATGAAGGTGGGGCAAATTCTGAGCATCTCGTTCAGATATGGCGGCATGGGAGATTCTAGGCTGTCTGGCCCACGGCGCCACGCTGATCATCCGCGGCCAAGACTTTATGGAGACCGCGCCAGGTCGATGTCATCATCTCGACCCCCTCCATTTTGAGCACCGTTGACGCCGACCAGTGCCGCAATGTCAAAGTGGTGGCCGTGGCCGGTGAACCGTGCCCACGCCCGCTGGCCGACAAATGGTCCCAATTCTGCACCTTTTACAACTCGTGCGGCCCCACCGAAACCACCATTGTCAACACCATGCAGCCCTACACGCCCGCCAGCGAACGGCTCACCATCGGCAAACCCACGCCCAACAACACGGTCTACGTGCTGGATGAAAATTTGCAGCCGCTGCCCATTGGCGAAATCGGCGAAATGTGGGCCGGCGGTGACTGCGTGACCGCCGGCTACCTGCACAACCCGCAGCTCACCTGCGAACGCTATGCGCCCGACCCCTTCCTGGGCGGCGGCCGCATGATGTTCCGCACGCGCGACCTGGGCCGCTGGACGCCCGACGGCGATCTGGAACACTTTGGCCGCACCGACGATCAGGTCAAAATTCGCGGCTTCCGCGTCGAGCTGGATTCGGTGTCGGCCGCGCTGGAATCGGTCCCCAATTGCAAGCGGGCCGTCACCTCAAGCTGGACAATCGCCATCTGGTGGGCTTTGTTTCGCCGCAAACGGTGGATACAGAGGCCGCGCAACAAGCGGTAGCGGATGCGCTGCCCTACTACTGCACGCCCAAATTTGTGGTCGCACTGGAAGAATTGCCCATGACCAGCCGCGTGTCTGATAAAAAGCGGCTGATGCAAATGGCGCTGGAAATTGATGCCGCCAATGAACAACTAAAATCAGAAACCCCAATGGAGATGATGGAGGTGCTGGCATGATTAAAAGTTTCCCAGGATTGGAATTGATGAGTGGTCGGCGCACGGCCACTGCGCAAACACCCGCCGGCGTACGTCCGCAAACGCAAGAATTGCCGCCACCCATCAGTCTGTGGCGGCGCATTGTGTCGCATCATCGGCTGTCGCACTATCGGCGGCTGCTCTTTCTGGTGGCGTTTGTCAATTTGGCATTTGGGGGTTACGGATTGACCAGCGGCCAATGGTGGCACAGCGGAGGCATCAACCTGAACGCGCTGTCTAATTTGGTGGTGGCCAATATTGCGCTGGCCATCCTCATCCGCCAGCAATATGTGATCAACTTCCTCTTTTGGCTGGCCACGCGGGCGCCCACCAGTTGGCCGCTTTCGATTCGCTGGCAGTTGGGCAAAGTTTATCACTTTGGCGGGCTGCACATGGGCGGCGCGCTGGCCGGTACGGTCTGGTTTGCCCTTTTGGGGGCGGCGCTGACCTACCACCTGTTCAACGGGCTGCCCGGCGTTTCGATAGCCACGGCGGCGGTCACCTATGTTCTGCTGGCCATCCTGCTATTCATGGTGATTATGGCGCTGCCCGCCATCCGCAGCAAGTATCACGACCACTTTGAGCTGGCCCACCGCTTTGGCGGCTGGAGCGCGTTGCTGCTCTTTTGGATGCAGACCGTGCTGTTCGCCAATGATCAGCGCGGTGCGCTCAGCCTGAGCCAGGCGTTGCTCAACAACCCCGGTTTCTGGCTGCTGAGCCTGATCACCATTAGCATTGCGCTGCCCTGGCTGCGGCTGCGCAAAGTGTCGGTGCAGATCGAGCGCCCCTCTTCCCACGTGGCGCTGGCTCGCTTCAATTACGGCGTCACACCGATGGCCGGTTCGTCCACTTCCGTTAGCCGCAGCCCGTTAAAGGAGTGGCACGCGTTCGCTAACGTGCCGGCGCCGGGTGAAGAGGGCTTCCGGCTCACCATTTCGCGGGCCGGCGATTGGACCGGCGCTTTCATCGACGACAGGCCGTCGCACGTCTGGGTCAAGGGCATTCCCACGGCGGGCGTGGCCAATATAGAGGTACTCTTCAAAAAGGTGATTTATATCGCCACCGGCAGCGGAATCGGTCCCTGCCTGCCCCATCTGCTGGCGCAAGAGGTGCCGGCGCGCCTGGTCTGGTCCACGCGTACGCCGCGCGCCACCTACGGCGACGCCCTGGTGGATGAAATTCTGGCCGTGCAGCCCGATGCCCTCATCTGGGACACCAACGAGCGCGGCCGCCCCGATCTGGTCAAGCTGGCCTATGCAGCCGCTCAGGAGTTCGGCGCTGAAGCCGTCATCTGCATTTCCAATCAAAAATTAACCCGCCAGGTAGTCTACGGCATGGAGTGTCGGGGCATACCGGCGTATGGGGCGATCTGGGATTCTTGAGATTTTATTGGATCAACAGATTACACAGATTTCGCAGATTTAGAAATCTTTTTAATCTGTGTAATCTGCTGATCGATTTTCTTCACGAGGTGAACATGAATATTCTAATCGAACGTATTGATCGCGTCGTGCTGGTGCGGCTGAATCGGCCGGAGAAGCTAAATGCGCTGAATTCTGAGCTGATGTGCGAAATGATTGCCGCCATGCAGCCACTGGATCGCGACCCGGAGGTGGGTTGCTTTGTGATAACCGGCTCGGAAAAGGCCTTTGCGGCGGGGGCGGATATTAGAGAGCTGGCCGCCAAGTCGTACATGGATATGTTTCACGAGGATTTTCTGGCCGGATGGGCAGCCTTTGCAGCGCTGCGCACGCCTAAGATCGCGGCCGTTTCCGGCTACGCGCTGGGCGGCGGCTGCGAGTTGGCCATGATGTGTGATATGATTTATGCATCGGAAACGGCCAAATTTGGCCAGCCTGAAATCAAGCTGGGGCTGATTCCCGGCATGGGCGGCTCGCAGCGGCTGACCAAGCTGGTGGGCAAAGCCAAGGCCATGGACATGATTCTGACCGGGCGCATGATGGATGCGGAGGAGGCCGAGCGCGCTGGGCTCGCGGCCCGGGTGCTGCCCCCCGCCAAATTGTTGGAAGAGACGCTAGCCGCCGCCGCAACAATTGGGTCCTACGGCAAGGCTGCGGTCATGGCCGGCCGCGAAGCGGTCAACCAGGCGTTGGAGTCAAGCCTGCACGACGGGCTGCTCTTTGAGCGGCGGGTCTATCACGCGCTGTGGGCCACAGCAGATGCCCAAGAAGGCATGGCGGCCTTTTTGGAGAAGCGGCCGCCGGTTTTTACAGGAAGATAGGCTGTCCGCACACGGGGAAAACTAATCGTGAACCATGTGCTTGAAATCTAGATCCACGGCCCCACCTTCTGCCGCAACGCCGGTTCCATCAGCGCCCCCGACCAGCGGTCCACAATTTTGCCGTCTTTGACAATCAGCATGGTGGGGATGCCCTGCACGCCATAGCGCATGGCCAGCCCCTGATTTTGGTCCACGTTGACCTTGGCAATGCGCAGCTTGCCCGCCAGATCGACCGCCATGTGCTCCAGCGCCGGTTCGACCATGCGGCAGGGGCCACACCAGGCCGCCCAGAAATCGACCAGCACCGGCAGGTCCGACTGCATGACGTCGCGGGCAAAGGTGGCTTCGGTCACCGCCACCGGTTGGCCGGCTGCCTGACCATGACCCAAGGGCGCAGCCGTTTGCGCGGTCGGCTTGGGGCCTTGGCCCAATAAGTACGCCACGTGCTCTTCCAGCACCTTTGCCGCAATGGCGCTGCTTTGCGTCACCACCTGCCCGTCGCGGATGCCAACCAGCGTCGGCAGTGCGTTCACGTTATACTTGCGGGTCGAGGCCGGATTGTCCTCAGCCTCAACTTTGGCGATCAGCAACTTCCCGGCGTGGCGGCCAGCCAGTTGGTTCATCTTCTGCTCCAACGCGGCGGGCGCCGGCTTGGGCAAAAAGAGAACGGCCACCGGCAACCCCGCCGCCAGCACGCGATCCAGACTGAGATCGCCGCTATTGATCGGTGTATCAAATACGCGTTGTGGACTCATATTTCGTTCCTCGTCGGATATCTTGAACCGTTATGAAATATCTTCTATACCTGACAAGATGACCGGATGACCAGGTGACTTCGACAGGCTCAGTCACCTTGTCATGCGGTCATCCGGTCACCTTGTCGCCTTCTCAAGAAACCAAAACCATTACGCATCTCTCGCATCAAATCTACCCTATCGACCCCGCCCGCGTCCGCCGCGCTCAACTTCTGAATTGATGATGGCGTCGTACGCGGCTTGATCCAGATATTGGGGCTGATAGGCCTCGCCGGTCTGTCTGCTCAGGGTGGATGTAAAGGCCCGCAGGTGATTGCGCGACCCCTTCATCAGGTTCTCATAGACGAGCTGAATGTCAGGTCGCTCGGTTTGGGCAATGCGCGTTTGCAGGTCAACAATGTCCAAATCCTCAATGGTTGCGCCCACGATTAGTGCAGCGGTTAGCGACTGGCTGCCTTGCGCCACCAAGTCGGTATAGAGCGCCTGTAGCGTTGCGTTCTCAAAAACGCCCACGTCCTTGCCGACCGCCGGGTCGTCCAGGCCATAGCGATCCAGCAGCGTCTTGACGGCATCGGTATGGGTTGTTTCGCTAGCGCTAATGTTGTTGAAAATCGGCAAATCCCACTGTGCGCCCAGCGTTACATACACATCGTGGGCCAGTTTTTCTTCTTCACGCATAAAAATCAGACCATCTGCTTCGGCGCTGCTCAACGCGCCGGCGGCAATCGGCGCCAGCGCCGTGGCCAGGCTGCCCGCATCTACATCGGTCACCCCTTCATCATCGACGGTTACCACGTCCTGAATCGCCCCAGTTGCGGTTCGGCCAAAGCGCGCCGGCTCAAGCGCCTGGCACGCCGCAATGCTCATCGCCAATATGGCCACAACGGCGAGTCCTATAAAAATATGCCTATATTTTAACATGATTGTGCGCTCCCTGTTATCTTGTAAGAAAATGTTGTTCATCCCTCTGCGGTAACTATTCAGGCACTCGAGGGCTGAGCTTGTCGAAGCCTACCTCCGCCTTCGATAAGCTCAGGCTACGGCTGAATAGTTACCTTTGTTCATCAAATGTTCTCCTTGATTATTGTGATTAATTTATGCCGCGCCATAAAGGCAATTGTCTGACCCTCTGCTCGACGATCCGCAACTGAATATCTCCATCGACCACGGCTTGGATCAGATCGATGGGGCACTGCCGATATGGGGACAGAGCCTCTTCGTGCAGCAAAATGTGTGTGGCAGCAAGCTCACTATGCGCCACAACTACCGCCGCCACATGCCCCACGCATACCCCATCCCGATCCAACACCCGCATCCCCCGCTGCAATTCAACACCGGCGACTTCAACGCCAACCGGAGGCAATGCCCCATATTCCATAAGCGCCAGGGATGGGGGAGATTCATTCAATTCAGCCATCTGCCGCTCCTTTCTACCGCAAAATAAAAGCGGACCCCGTAACACGCTACCAGCATATCACGGGGTCCGCTTTTATTCTTCGACTTTTGTCGAATTTATACTAAACGCGTGTTACGATCCAACCGTTCCCTGAGCTTGTCGAAGGGAACGGCTGGATCGTAACACGCATTATAAGCAGTCTACGATCTACCGATCCGGCAATGCTTTGGCCGCCAAACCCTCCCGATCCAAAATGCGGATCTGCTGGCGCGACAACTCGATCAAACCGGCATCGCTCAGGCTGCGCAAGGCCCGGTTCACCACATCCGGCGCCGCGCCCAAGCGGCCGGCCATTTCGGCCTGCGTGGCCCAACGCTGGCGCTGCACCACATCATCCACCGCGTTTTCCAAAAGCTGCCGCGCCAGCCGCGCCGTGACCGAACGCAGCGATAGATCGGCCACCAGCGCGACCAGGTCGTTAATCCGCTCGCCCATAAACTCGATGACGCGCAGCGCAAAGAGCGGCACATCGAGCAGCGCCTGGCGCACTACATCGCGCGGCAGCAGCCACAATGCGGTTGGCTCCAGCGCAATGGCGGTGGCGGGCATGGGCTGCCGTACAAAGACGGTCATGCCGCCAAAGATCTCGCCTGCCCCCAGGAAGTGCAAAATCTGCTCGCGCCCCTCGGCGGACATACTCACCACCTTGACCCAGCCGCTCTGCACATAATACAAACCGGGTGAATCGTCGCCTTCCAAAAAGATAATCGCCCCCGGCTCATAAACGCGCCGGATAGCCGATTGCGCAAAGCGCTGGATGAGCGGCGCGTCCAATCCCTCAAAAAAAGGCAACTGCTGCAAAGCTTCCGTCAAGTTAGCGGCGGTGGTTGCTTGATCAGACATGGGCGCGGTTATCCACATAGATCGGGCTGGCCCACGCCATGTGGCCATCCACCTGCGTGGCTTTGACAAAGTACGGCGTCAACTGGCCCGCCGGCGGACTCACCGTTTGCCTCAATGCCAGCGTGCGCGTGGTCACCGCGGGTGGATAGCGCTCGATGACCACCTGCATATCCACACCGCCCAAATCAAACGCCCGCCGCGGATGGGCGTCGGTCAGCTCGGCCAAGTCCACCGTCACCGCGCCCGCCGCCGAATCAAAAATGAGCGCGCCCCGGCTGGCGTCGTCCAGCACCAGATCCAGGCCGTCGCGATCGCCGGTGGTTTTGCTGCCAAAGCGGATGTGCGCGGCGGACTGCTCGGTAATGCCGTCGGCCACCACGTCAAACGAGAAGAGCGCCGCCGACACAATGCGACAGCCCTCGGCGCGCACCTCGCCATCCCAAGTGACCCGACGCTGGCGACCGCGCTCGCGGCTGCCCTGCCAGCTCACGCGGATATGATTCGAGCGAGTCAAATTGTCAAAGTCTGGCGGACGCACCTCCTGAATCAGCTCGCGGCCCTGAAAAAGTTGCAGCGATTCGAGCGGCGCGGCGCCGATCACGCCGGCTGCCAGTTCGAGGGTGGAGTGCCCAGTTAGCACGCTGCCCATGGGGCTTGCCCCGGCGGCAAAATCGAGCAACATGCGCGGCCCGGTGGTGCCGTAGCAGCGCCGCGCTTTGAGCGCGTCAAAAACGGCGTCGCGGGTCAGCGTCTCGGCCAGTACACAGGTGAGGCCGTTCTCGATGCCAAACTCGGCCATACCCGCGCCCTCGGCGCCTGGCCGGCCGTGGTGGCCATCGCTGTTGCACATGATGCCCACCATGTAGCCTTTGTCGATGGCATCCCACAGCATCCATTCGAAGACGCCCCAGCAGGAGACCAGCTCCACCAGCGTGATCAGCTCTTGGTCAAAATAGTCGCGCATATTGGCGTAGCGCCCGCCCACGTGCATGCAAACCAGCACCTCATCCAGCGGCACGTGCTGCTTCATTCTGCTGTAAAATACGTCGGCGGGGTGCGCTGGGCTCAATGCATTGGGGGGGATCTCGGGCGCCAGCCAGTGCGATGAGCGCATAATAGGGTGGCCCTCACGGCGATAAAAGACGTTGTGGTCGCCGCCGGTGGGCGAGCTGGCCGACCATTCGTAGCCGGGAAAGACGACAAACTTGCCATCGGCGTGAAAGCGGGATGTGGTCTCGTTCAATTCGCGCCAGAATGCATCGGTGATCTGAAAGTCGTTGCCCTGGTGGCTGGTAAAGTCGAGCCGCCCCCACTCCCGGCCAAAGGTGAAATATTCATCCGGCGTACCCACACCCACGGTTTCCCCGGTCTGGGCGTGCAGATCGCCCCAGTAGCGTTTGACCGTCGACGGCGGGGCGTGGATGATCAGCGGGTTGCTGTGGCAGGTGAACGCGCCCACGCGGGCGGTCAGATAGCCCTGGCCCGCGCGGCGCCCAATGAGCTGACCGTTTGCAATTTCAACATCACCCGTTCCCTCCCACGCGAATGCAACCCCGACGGGGGCGGGTGTTGGGTTGCGCCACTGGTCTTCGCCTTTGACAAAAATATCAACGGCCTGACCCACCGCCGCTTGCGAGGGCAGCAGGCAAACCAGCTTCTGCATCTCTGCCGCTGCCACCGCCACCGTGGGCGATTC
>JAWKON010000119.1:0-10266 GCA_041391125.1 Caldilineaceae bacterium | reverse complement strand
GCAGGCAGCCAAAGCGGCGCTCATGGCCAGCGGGCTGGAAGTGCGCCGGGCCGCCACCATGAGCAGCACCGACGCCAACATTCCGCTCAGCCTGGGCATTCCATCTGTGTGCGTGGGCATCACCGAAGGCGTGGACGCGCACCGGCTGAGCGAGGGCATCAACCCGGCGCTGCTGCCGCAGGGGATGCAGCATTTGACTTTGTTGACCTGGTGGGCGGCGCGCTGGCTGGCGGGCGAGGAGAGTACGCCGGAAGGAGCAGAAAAATGAGTGATGCCCAACCGACCAATGTTTATGAGCAAATCATCGCGCTGCTCGACGCCGAGAATGCGGAGTATCGCGTGATTGAACACGCGCCCGAAGGCCGCACCGAAGTGGTGAGCCAGATGCGGCAGCATCCGTTGAACCAGGCGATCAAAACTATTGTAGTTATGGTGAAAATCGGCAAAAAAACCAGCCGATATTTTCTGGCTAATATTCCGGGCGATTGCCAACTGGATCTCGAGGCGGTCAAGGCTCTGGTGGACGGCACGCGCGTCATGTTCGCGCCGCTCGACCGGGCCGAGGCGTTGACCGGTTGCGCCACCGGCGCCATCCCCCCATTTAGCTTTCACGAGCGGCTGGAAGTGCTGGCGGACCCATTGCTCTTGCAGCACGACGAGATCGCCTTCAACGCCGGCCGGCTCGACCGTTCGATCATGAGGACCAGCGACTCATACCGGCGCATTGCGTGGCCGCGGATTGAGTCGATTGCGAAAGAGGATTAGGGAGTAGGGAGTAAGGAGTAGGGAGTAGGGAGTAAGGAGTAGGGAGTAAGGAGATCACCCCTCCCTAATTCCTACTCCCTAATCCCTACCCCCCTCTACAAAAAAAGGTGCAACATGAATTCACACAACCAACCAGAACACGACCAGCTTTACAAAATTCGCCATGGCGCCGCCCACGTGATGGCGCAGGCAGTGTTGGAACTTTATCCCGAGGCCAAGATTGCCATTGGGCCGCCCATAGACACGGGTTTTTATTATGACTTTGATTTAGGCAAAGAAGAGGGCGGTCGCGCGCGCACGTTTTCGACGGAAGATTTGGAGCAGATTGAGAAGCGCATGCGCCAGATCATTGCCGGTAAACACGCCTTTGCCTATCGCGAAGTGAGTGCCGACGAGGCGCGCCAGCTCTTTGCCGACCAGCCCTATAAGCTGGAACTGATTGACGGGCTGGACCAGGGCGGCATCGATGAATATGGCAACGAGACGAATGAGAAGCCGGTGATCAGCACGTACCGGCAGGATACGTTTGAAGATCTGTGCCGCGGTCCACACGTGCAGCACACGGGACAGATTCCGCCCGACGGCTTTAAGCTGATGAATGTGGCCGGCGCCTATTGGCGGGGCGATGAAAAGAACCCCATGCTCCAGCGCATCTACGGCACGGCCTGGCAGAATAAGAAGGACCTAAACCATCATCTCAATATGCTGGAGGAGGCCAAGAAGCGCGACCACCGCAAATTGGGCCGCGAGTTGGAAATCTATATCTTTGATGAGGATATTGGACCGGGGCTGCCGCTCTGGTTGCCCAATGGCGCGGTGATGATTGAAGAGCTGGAAAAGCTGGCCAAAGAGTACGAGCGCGATGCAGGTTACGACCGCGTGCGCACGCCGCACATTACGAAAGAAAATCTCTTTATCCAGAGTGGACATCTGGCCTATTACCAGGACAGCATGTATCCGCCCATGGAGATGGAAGGCACGACGTACTTCCTCAAGCCCATGAATTGCCCGTTCCATCACAAGCTCTTTGCCAGCAAGCTGCGCAGCTATCGCGATCTGCCGGTGCGCTATGCCGAATATGGCACGTGCTATCGCTATGAGAAGAGCGGCCAGCTTTTGGCCTTATGCGGGTGCAAGGCTCCATGCAGATGAACGATGCCCATATCTATTGCTCTGAAAGCCAGTTTGAGCAGGAGTTTATGGGCGTCATCGAGCTGTATCGCAAATACTTTCGATCTCTTTGGCATCGAAAAGTTTATTATGCAGCTCAGCACGCATCATCCCAAGAAGTTGGGCCAGAAGTATGTGGACAATCCGCGGCTGTGGCACAAGACGGAGGACATGGTGCGCAACGCCATGATCAACGGCGGCATTCCATTTGTGGAGGTGGCCGATGAAGCGGCCTTTTATGGCCCCAAGATCGATGTGGAGATCTGGAGCGCCATCGGCCGCGAGTTTACGCTGGCCACGAATCAGGTCGACTTTGCGCAACCCGAGCGTTTGGGGCTCAAGTTTGTGGATGAAAACAACGCGGAACAGGTGCCGCTTTGCATCCACCGGGCGCCGCTGGGTACGCACGAGCGCATGATCGGCTTCCTGATCGAGCACTATGCCGGCACGTTCCCAGTCTGGCTGGCGCCCAAGCAGGTCAGCGTGATTCCGATTACGGGCGAGCATCACGCATATGCGGCGGCTTTGGCCAAACAGCTTCAGCAGCTCGACGTGCGCGCCGTCGCCGACTTGGGCGCGGACCGCATGAACGCCAAAATCCGCGCCGCCCAGCTCATGAAGACGCCCTATATGCTGGTGGTGGGCGACCAAGAAGTGCAGAACAACACGGTGGCGCTGCGCAAGCGCGACGGTTCGCGGCAGAACGATATGCCGTTCGCCGAATTTATGGAGATGGTGCAGCAGCGCATCCGCACGCGGTCGAAAGAATTATAGTTGTACAAATTGTCGTCTCTCGAAAAAAGTACTTGACGCAGCCCTGTAGTTAATGCTATACTTGATAATCGGCTTAGTATTATAGGCCATCTGTGCGAAATATGCATGGCGATTTCGCACAACAATTGTACCAAACAGATGTTTTGTAAAGGAGACCTACTATCGCAAGAGGAGCACCGAGTAGAACCAGGCGTCCAGAGCCGCGAGATACTACTCGAATCAACAATCGTATCAGAGTGCCGGAAGTGCGCGTCATTGGCGCCGATGGGCAGCAGCTTGGCATTATGCCCACGCGTCAGGCGTTGTCGATTGCGACCGAACAGGAGCTGGATTTGGTGGAAGTGGCGCCAAATGCCGCGCCGCCTGTCTGTCGCTTGATGGATTATGGCAAGTACCTCTATGAAAAGCAAAAGCGCGAGCGCGAATCGCGCAAGGCGCAGAAGCAAATAGAGGTGAAAGAAGTGCGTCTACGCCCCAAGACAGATGAGCATGATATTCAGGTCGTGCTCAAACGCATTCGCAAGTTTATGAGCGAAGGGGCCAAAGTTCGGGTCCGCATTCGGTTCCGCGGGCGCGAAATTGCGCACCCAGATGTGGCGCGCACATTGATGGAGCGCGTGGCCAAAGATGTGCAGGATGTGGCGGCGGTGGAATTAATGCCGTCGTTTGAGGGGCGCAGTATGATTATGGTGTTGGCGCCGCCTCACTGATGCGATAGTTCTCACCTTGTGAAAATCGATAGGCCAATTGCAAAACGGGCGCCAGCGCCCGTTTTGTTGCGCTTACCGCCGTTGTAACTATACAGCCGCCCCCTGAGTTTGTCGAAGGGTCGGCTAGTTACCAGTAGATGTATTCACCTGTCAAAGAAAGAATTTCGTCGAGCAAGCCTGGAAGTATGTAGAAAGTTATAGGAGGTCATTATGCCAAAACTGAAAACGCACAAAGGCACGGCCAAGCGCTTTCGGCTGACCAAAAACGGCAAATTGATGCGCATGAAGGCCGCGCGCAGCCACTTACGCCGCAAGAAAAAGGCCAGCAAAAAGAGCGATTACCGGCACCCCATCTCCACGACGGACAAGACGATGATCAAGCTCGTCAAGACCGCCACGGGGAATAATGCGTCATCCGGTAACGGTAAACATACCGGCAACCGGTAGCCGTTTGTCCCACTTGTCTTTTGGATGTGGGAAATTATCAAATTAAGTAGAATTATGTTGCGTATTCCGTATTGCGTCAAGCAGTTGACGATCATGCATCGATACGAGTTACTCGACCGGTACACGCAACACGCCACAATTCCTATCAAGTACGTGACCGGCCCCCTAAGCGATTTCGTTGTTTCAGGTTCTCTTCAGAGATGGGAAGAATGATCAACAGATTACACAGATTTTAAAGATTAAAGCAAAAATCTCTGAAATCCATATAATCTGTTGATCAAAATAAAAAATCTAGGCTGAACCTGTTATGACAAGATCCGCCCTCACGGAAGGAGTCAAAAATGCCACGATCTAGACCCAAGGTCTATGCCCATCAGCGGCACAAAAAAGTCTTAAAATTCACTAAAGGGCAGTATGGCACGCGTTCCAAACTGTTCCGCCGCGCCAATGAGGCGATGTTAAAATCGCTTTTCTATGCGTTTCGGGACCGCCGCCAGCGGAAGCGCGATTTCCGCCGGCTTTGGATTTCGCGCATCAATGCTGCCGCCCGGCTCAATGGTCTGACCTATAGTCGCTTTGTACACGGGCTCAAGCTTGCCGACGTGCGGGTGGACCGCAAAGTATTGGCCGACCTGGCTGTGCATGATGCAAATGCATTTGGCAAGCTGGCCGATCTGGCCAAAGCCCAGCTTACTTAGCCAAGGGCTGTATATAATTTCTTTGACAGAGAATATCAGCGGCAGGAGCAAATTGCTCCTGCCGCTGCCATTGGAGCCCCGCCTTCTGCCTTCATGATCACCAGCCCCAAAAACCAGCGCATCAAAGATGTCCAAAAACTGAGCCGCAAGCGCCATCGCGCACAGACGCAAACGCTGCTGATCGAAGGGCTCCGGCTGGTGCGCGATGCGGTGGATTCCGGCGTGCGCCCGCAGACGGTTTTCTATGCACCGGAGTTGCTGCTGAACACGCCGGCCGCGCTGGCATTGGTCGAGCAACTAGAACGCGCTGGCACTGAATGCGTTGCGTGCAATGAAGCCGTGTTTGCCGCATTAGCCAACACGGTGACGCCACAGGGCATTGCCGCCATCGTCCCGCTGCCCCAATTGCCGTTACCGTTGCATCCCACACTGACATTGATACTCGACCAAGTGCGCGATCCGGGCAACGCGGGCGCCTTGCTGCGCAGCGCCGAGGCCGCCGGTGTGGAGCAGGTGCTCTTGGCGCCGGACACGGTCGATCCATTCAACGACAAAGTGGTGCGAGCGGCCATGGGCGCCCATTTTCGGCTGCCGCTGCGGGTATGTGAGGATTGGGAAGAGATCCGGCAGATGCTGCCCGCAAATACGCAATTTTATTTGGCAGAGGCCAATGCCGCTCTCGCTTATGATCAGGTGGATTGGCGCCAACCGGCTGCGCTGGTGGTCGGTGGCGAAGCGGCGGGAGCCAGTGCGAGCGCCCTGCGTTTGGCCACCCCTATCGCTATTCCGATGTTGGGCCGCACAGAGTCGCTCAATGCCAGCATTGCCGGCGCAGTGATTCTTTTTGAAGCCGCCCGCCAGCGTAGGTGCAATGTACTCTAGGCGTCCGTTTTGAGCTATGCGTTCGGTGTATTATACTGTACGGGCTAGTTGCATTTGGTTGCTCGTCATCGAATAAACCCACTCCGCATACAGCATCCCGCTGACCTATTTAACTTTTCCCTCTTTTGAAAGGATAATCTATTGATGACCCGCTATTTACACATCTTATCTTTGGCTCTTGTTTTAACGCTGCTCTGTACTGGCACAACCTTTGCCCAAGCAGACCAGCCCGCCTATTGTCAGGACCTGAGCGCCAGCGATTGCACCCTGCTGATGGATTCGCAAGACGCCATGTCTACGGTCACCTCCGGCGCATCGCAAATGGATCTGTCTATCCTGCTGCGCGATATTCCGGAAGCGCCCTTTCAGGAAATTGCCCTTGATTATAGCCAGGACACGGTCTTTAGCGTAGACCCAGCCGTCTTTGACGCCATTGATAAGCTCAAGGCCATGCCCCCGCGCCAGCTCCAACAGTTGGTGAGCAATCCGCAAAGTCTGTTCGGCCTCATTGGCGAGCTGGTGGCCGGCGTCTCGACCGATATCGCCATGACGTTGGACCTTTCCAGCGAGCTGGCTGCCGTACTTTCTCAAGAAAGCGGCATGCCGCTGCCCGAGAATATGGCCTTCCACATGGTGCTCTCCAACGGCGAGATATATGCCGACCTGGATTCGTTGGCGGCATTTGCCCCCGACGCTTCGATGATGCAGGGCTGGGTGGGCGTAGAGCTGCAGCCCCTGTTGGATGAAGCCGCCAAAGGCGCCAACACGCAACTGGGCAGCCAGGATGCGATGGAAATATCGATGGCATTGGGCTATGTAAATACGGGCGCTTCCGGCCCATTCTTGGTTTCATTGGGCGCTGCCGATCCGACCGGCCAGTATCTGCAATTTGTCAACACGACGCGCCTGGCCAATGAGACGGTTGACGGCATCGAAATGGCTGTGTTTAGCTCTACTTTTGATTACCAGACCTTTTTCCAGAGCCCTGTCTTCCGCCAACTGCTCAAGCAGATCATGGAGCAGGAAGGGGCCGCCGTGAGTGACGCCGAGTTGGATCAGATTGCCGGCATGGCGCAAATGTTTGGCCCTATTGTGATGACCACCCTCAATTTGGAAGTGCGTGAATGGATTGGCGTGGAGGACAACTATCTCTATAACACGAATGCCGTCTTCAAATGGGATTTGAGCAGCATTGCCGCCCTGGCGGCCTTTGGCGGCGACGCCATGCCAATTCCGCAACTGCCCCCGGATGCCAAGCCCTATATCGGCTTTGAGATGACCACCAGCAGCAGCGATCTGAATGGTAAAGTTGCGGTGGAAGTGCCGGAGGGCGCGGAGCTGATCCCCACGGAGATGATTCTGCAATCGGCGGGACAGTAGGGGTATTTACGATTTCGGATGTACGATTTACTACGATTTACTACGATTTACGAGGTCACCGGTCATCGGCGTCCATTTGTGAATCATAAAAGTTCGTCAACCGTAGGGACATGATTGGCGGCGGAAAAGACGCCGACAGAAGATTTTGCGCCTTCGCCGCCTATCGTGTCCGCCCTGTCATGGTGTAACACTTGTCGACCGTATCTGTGTAATCTCAAGAAAGAAAAACAAAATGGCCTGACGAAACGTCAGGCCATTTTGCTTTTTCTTTGCGACCATTTTTACCCAATACTTAATGCCGTAAACGAAAGCGGCGGCAGCGTAATTTGTGCGCGGCCATCTTGGATGGCAGGCGGCGTAATGGCTTGCGCCGTAATGTGATTGGGGTTCTCCCAGGTGTTGGCGGCTTTCAGGTCGGCGCCGGAAAGTTGCCACGCCTGCTTGACTGATTGAGGCGCGGCGCTTTGCCAGACGATTTCGGTGTTGATGGCGTCGGTCTGGCTGCGGTTGACAATGAAGACGGCCTGCGCACCGCTGACCGGGTCGTGGCTGGCGGAGACATCCAGCGCAGAGACGCCGCCATAGCGGGGCGTTTCCACCACCGGCGCCTGCGTAAATAGATCCAGCGCATTGCCGCGCGCCAGGTTGCTCACCAGCTTGAACGGATAGAATGAAGTCTGCACCAGCAGCCCATCATTGCGCGTTTGCAGCCAGGAGATAATGTTCACAATCTGGGCCACGCAGGCCACCTTGAGCACGTCCGCTTTGCGCAAGAACACATTGAGCCACTGCGCCACCACCAGCGCATCTTCCAAATTATATATTTCCTCGCACAGATGGGGCGCTTCGGTCCAGCCACCGCGCCCGCCGCGGTCTTTGTACCAGACCTGCCACTCGTCCCACGACAAGTAAACATCGTGGGTGCTGCGGCGCTTGGCCTTGGCATAGCGCAGCGTAGCAGCCATGGTGTCCACAAAATCTTCTAGCTCCACGGCCAGGGCTAAATAGCTGGTGCTGTCCTCTTCGCGGTTGCCGGCATAATAGTGGATCGAGTGGTAGTCGACCAGCTCCCAACAAGTCTCCAGCGTGAAGCGGTCCCACTCGGGATAGGTGGGCATGCGGTTGTTGGACGAGCCGCAGGAAATCAGCTTGATCGACGGATCCGCCACTTCATCATCTTGGCCGCTTCGCGCTTTGCGCGCATATTCGTCCATGTCCAAATGGCCGATTTGCCACGGTCCATCCATCTCATTGCCCAAACACCAATATTTGATGTTATACGGGTCGGCGTAACCGTGGCTGGCGCGCAGATCGGCATAGTGCGTTCCCCGCGGGGCGTTGCAATACTCAACCAGGCTGGAGGCGCCTTCAATGGTTCCGGTGCCCAGGTTGACGGCCATCATGGGTTCACAATTGATGGCCGTGCAAAACTCTAGAAACTCGTTGGTCCCAAATTGGTTGGTCTCGATGGATTGCCAGGCCAGTTCCCGGCGCCGCGGGCGCTGCTCTTTGGGGCCGACGCCATCCAGCCAATTATAACCGCTGAGGAAGTTGCCGCCGGGATAGCGCATAATCGTGTATTGCTGGTCGCGCAGCGCGTCCAATACATCGGTGCGGAAACCGCGTTCATCGGCGCGCGGCGACTTGGGATCGTAAATGCCTTCGTAAATACAGCGGCCCATGTGCTCGGCAAAACCGCCAAAGAGCAGCGGCGAGATTTCGGCCACGGTGCGATTCACATCAATATGAATTTTTGCTTGCTGATCAGACATGGTTCCTAGCCTTTTCATTTGGGCAAACGCGAAGAGTTGATCAACAGATTACACAGATTTTGAAGATTAATTTCTTAATCTTTTTAATCTGTGTAATCTGTTGATCCCCTGGCTTTGCCTTTTGATTAATTTGTTTTGTTGGCGTGGGCATTACGCCCTTGGTAACGCGCATTGGGGGCTTCTAAAATGGCGATCTGCCGCTCGGTAAGATCGGCATATTGATCTGCATCATAATAGCGCGCCGACCACGAAATAGGAAATGGACTATACTTGAAAAAGAGCGTGCGCCGTTCGCCCGCGCCCGCCCAAGGCAGCGTACCGTGCGTGAGCGCTTCGGTAAAGATAATGGCCGTGCCAGCCGGTCCTGTGACGGCGCGCATAAAAGGCTGTAAATTATCCAGTTCGCGCCATTCATCGGGGAAGGGGAAGTTGCTTTTGTGGCTGCCCGGCACGCAGCCAAAGCCGCCATCGCCCGGGTTCACGTCGCGCAAGTTATACGCCACCACCGTCAATCCATTGAAGAAGCGGCCACCCTTAAAATGATAATATTGGGCTGGATCATAGGGGAAGCCGCCGCCATGCAGCCGCGTGCCAATGGGGCCTTTGCCGCTGCGAATCAGATCGGCGTAATCGTGATCCAGCCGGAAATTTTTGCCCAGCAACTCTTCCAAATAGGGTGAAATGGTTGGGTTGTCGATTAAGTCTCGATAAGGTTGCCCCCAATCCAGCAGCCCCACCCAGCGTTGCGTGGTGGCGCCGGCTTCCATATCCTTGGCAATTTCTTGATCCCAAATATGGTTGAGCGCCATCACCTGTTCGCGGCTCAGCGCATTGGGTACGGTGATAAAGCCTTGCAAGTCAAATAGATATTTTTCATGCGCATTCATTTGTTTAGCTCCCAGATTATTTCGCCCTGAAAAATCCCCCAGTCGTTATATTCGTGGCTGTGCAGCTTCTCATCGCGCCCCATATAGGTCACATCTTTGATGGTTTCGCCATCAGTCGTTTTGTGGAAAGAGATGCTCACAATTTGGCTGTAGGAAGTCACATCAGCGGGCAGCGTGATCGAAACCGGTCGCCCGGTAATGCGCGAAATCTTGCGCCCCTGGTAGCAAGCGCTGAGCCCAACCAGCAGCACCAGCGTCAACACGACGCCCAATACAAAGCCGTGCCACGCCTTGAGCGTGATCACAATAGTGGGTTGCGAATGTTCGTTCATAATTTTGCTCCTTACGACTTACGCAGTGCCGGTAGAGCACCAGACGGCGACGCACATGCCGACCTATCGATTTCTACTTTAAGCTTGCGTAAATCCTGTTGCTATGAAAAGTTGGTTTCGGAGAAGTTTGCCAATACGGATGGAGACGATTGTATCATCGGAGCAGGCAAGCAGCCAGACTAGAGTTTGTCGCGTAAAAAGTAGGCGAGACCATAGAGGAAATTCGCGCCGCAAGCCAATAAGAAAACGACAGTCGCAGCTAGTGCGACTGTCGCTTTAAGCCAAGCCTACGCTTAAAATCCCAGTAGAAGTGCGTGGCGTTTGTATGTATTTGTGCTGACCACCCCTTTTGCTTTACTGCGGCATCAGCACGGCATCAATTACGTGAATCACGCCATTGGAAGCCTCGATATCAGTAGCAATAACGTTCACCATGTTGCCAGCGCCAT
>JAWKON010000118.1:0-10458 GCA_041391125.1 Caldilineaceae bacterium | reverse complement strand
ACCGATTGCGTCTTTTGCGCCATTTGCGTCCTTTGCGTTAAAGACGCGCCTCTTTCAGACTACGCCGGTTCTTTATCCAATACGGCCTGCGTGGCTTCCTGAATCTCCACCGCCGCCTCTTCGGGCGTCTTCTCGTTGAGGATCATAGCTTCGTAGACGGCGTGCAACGCATTGTCGTATTCCTCACCGCGGAAGTTGGCCACCAAGAAGTCGGGCTCGATGCTCTCCATAATGGGGCGCAGCTTGGCATAGGTGGGGATTTCGTCGTAGACGCGGTCGTCGGCCCACACATCGGCGCGGGCAATCGGGCCTTTTTGGCCCTGGATCAGCCCCTGCACGTTCATCTCCTTGCCGGCAATCCAGGTCAAGAATTTGAAGGAAGCATCGGTATTGGCCGAGGCGGTGGTGATGCCAAAGACGTGCTCGTTCAACATGCTGCGGCGGGCGTCGCCGGCGTTGACCACCGGCGTCAGGGCAAAGTCGATTTCAAAATCGGTAAAGGTGGCCGGGTAAATCTGGATGCGGAAGGGCCAAATGTCCAGCGCCAGCACCTTTTGGCCGCCAAAAAGCTCGGGTGCGTTGATGGCGCCGGCCGCCGGGGAGGGCGATACTTTCCAGGTGTTGGTCAAGTTGTAGTCATAGGTGAGGGCGTTGACAAAGGCTTCCTGGCTGTCGGCAAAGGTGGCCTGCGTTCCCTCTTCATTCACCTGCTCCACGCCCCATTGACGCAGGAAGGGGGCGCCGCTAAAGCCCAAATAGGCGCGGTCGGCGGGGTAATAGCCG
Organism: Caldilineaceae bacterium; assembly: GCA_041391125.1. GTDB lineage: Bacteria > Chloroflexota > Anaerolineae > Caldilineales > Caldilineaceae > JACKBC01. The sequence continues at coordinate 9,675 of JAWKON010000118.1, read as the reverse complement.
AAGACATCGTCGGTGGTCATCTCCTGCGCCCAGGCTGCCAGTTCATCAAAGGTCCATTCATCGCTGGGCTCGGCGCCGCCCATTTCGGCGATTTTGGTCTTATTGTAGGCAATCACCGGCACAATGGGCTCGGAAATAAAGGACATCCAGTAGGTTTTGCCCTCATTGCTGTTGGCCTGAATGGCGCCTTCAAAGAAGTTCTCTTCCAGGCTATAGCCGCCGCCCTCGGCCAGCGGGCGCAAGTCGGTCACAATGTCGTAGCTGACGCCCCAAGAGATGTGCGAGCGGTGACGGGGCGGGAACCAAACCACATCGCCCAGCGAGCCGGCGGCGGCAAACGAGAGAACTTTGGGGAAATATTCAGCCGTCCAGCCGGGGATGGTTTCCAGCACGACTTCAATATCGGGGTTGTTTGAGACAAACCCATCAATATCCTGATCCAGACCGGCCTGGATCCAGTCGGACACATCCTGCTTCTGCACCATGTGGGCGCGGACTTGGGCTTTTTCAGCGCTGCCGCTGCTAGCCGCGTCCGCTTCGGCAGCGGGTGCGCCGCCGGGCGCCGGGGCGCAGGCCGCCAACAATGCTGAACCAACGGTCACTCCGCCCAACACACTCAAAAATGTACGACGCGAAACCCTTTTGGAGCCAAATGCGTGAACCATGTGCTTCCTCCTTGATTGGATTCTATGTGGTTTTCGAAACGAGTATGACGGTAATGCAATAAGAGGCTCTGGGAACAAACAGACGGCGTCTGCTCGATCGTGGGCGCAACTGGCGGGGGAAGCTAGAGGGAGCCGCCTGAAACACTATCGACGCAGCCAATCCGACCTGTTTGCGTCTATTGTAGTGCGGCAAACACGCGATGTCAAAAGCGCTGTGTGGATGGTTGAGGAAAGTCGGTTTTGTAAACACGGATGGGGGGAACGCGGATGGAGAGGGTTAAATTCGTCAATGACAAGATGACAAGATGACCACTGTCTCACCCTGTCATCTTGTCATCCTGTCATCTTGTCATCCTGTCATCTTGTCATCCCCGTCAATCCGCCGCCGCCAACACGCCATGAGCGGCCGTCGTCGCCGGCGACTCGGGCAGCAGCCCCTGCGGGCGATAGCGCAGCATAAGAGCAGGATCAGGCCGAAGAGGATAAAGCGCACGTAGTTGAATTCCCACTGGAAGCCCAGGCCGTTGAGCTGGATAGCGGCCACGGCGGTAATGCGGTCCAGCAGGGTGACGATGAGCGCACCCAGCAGCGCGCCGCGGTTGTTGCCGATGCCGCCCAGCACCACCATGACCCACACGTCCAGCGTCAGCGCCACGCCGTAATCGTTGGCGCTGACAAAGCCCAGGTTGACGGCAAAGAGCACGCCGGACAGCGCCGCCAGGATCGAGCCGATAAACATGACCTGCCCGCGCACGCGGCTCACCGGCTTGCCCAGGCTAAGGGCGGCGCGGTCATCTTCGCGCAGCGCTTTGAGCAGCCGCCCAAAGGGCGAACGCACCAATCGCTCGCAATAGAAATAGGCGAGCCCGGCCAAAATGAGTACGAAGATGGCGAAAACGGTGGCGGCCACGGCGCCGGGCCGCAGCCACACAAAGGGCTGCCCAATGCCCGAAAGCCCGTTGTGCGCACAGATCAGCGGCTCGTAGCCGCGCGCCACAATGCGCACAATCTCACCGCCCACCAGCAGCACCAGCGCCAGATACCACTCTTCCTTGAGCCGCAGCGCCGGGTACGACGCCAGCCAGCCCACAATTCCGCCCACCAACATGGCCAGCAGCAGCGTGAGTGCAAAATTGGTCAGCCCAATAACCGGCAGCGTGCGGATGATCTCCGAGCGCATTTGCAGCGCCTGGCCCAATTGGGCGCCGCACGGCTCCATAAATTCACGCCCGGCCAGCAGCGGCAGCAGGCGCGTATAGGTCCAGCCGGCAGTGTATGCGCCCAGCGACACAAACATGGCCTGGCCAAAATTGGGAATGCCCGCCAGCCCATACTGCAAATTGAGGCTTAGCGCCATAATGGCCGAGATGCCAAAGAAGGTGGTGAGGGCGATGGTGGTGGCGAATACGTCGATGTTCAAGATGGGTCTTTTCGTTGAGTGGCTTTATTGGGATAGAAAAGTGGTTTGGGATAATGCGTATTGCGTGGTGCGTGAACTGGAGTTCGCTGCGTAAATCGTAAATCAAAAATCGCTCAAATAACCTGTGGCAATTTTTCCCCATATAACTTTCCGCGCACGCCTGCCGCGCCTCCTGCAGTGTGTGGATGCCGCGGTCGGCCAGCAGGGGGAGCATGCGCAGAAAGACGCGGGCGGTGAGCCGGGCGTCGCCCAGGGCGGTGTGGCGGTCGGTGAGGGGGACGCCGAGCTGGGCCGCAATATGCTCCAGGCTATGGTCATCCTGGTCCGGATGCAACACGGCAGAGAGCAGCAGCGTATCCAGCACGGGATGGGTGAGGCGATCGGCGTGGGGCAACTGTTGGAAGAGGCGCATGTCAAAGGCCACATTGTGACCCAACAGCACGGCGCCTTCGGCAAAGCGCAGAAATTGGGGAAATGCTTGCGCAATGGTCATCTGCCCGGCGATCATGGCGGTGGTGATGCCGTGGATGGCGCTGGCCGCCGCCGGGATGGGCCGGCCAGGGTCTACCAGCGTGTTGAGCACTTCCGCTTCGCGCAGCCGCCCGTTGACAATACGCACCGCCGCCAGCGACACAATCTGATCGCGGCGCGGGTCTAGGCCGGTGGTTTCGGTGTCAAAAACCGTGTACGTCAGTTGATGCAGCGGACGCAGGTCCAGTTCAGCGTGGCGTGGCGTCTGCTGCAACAGGGCAAAGTCATAGTGGGCCAGGCTGCGGCCAAATGTGGCGGGGGTATCGATAGTTTTGGTCTGTTCCGCCAGCGGCAGCAGTATTCGTGCGTATACATTGGCGGCAGATGCCGCGGCGTCCCCATCCGCCAGCCGGTGCAGCCACGCCTCGCCGTGGTGCCGTTCGGCCACCTCGCGCAGCGTAATGATGGCGTCGCTGGCATCCACGGTCATGACTAAACTCTGCAACTGCTGCCACACAAAGGCGTTATCGATGCGCTGGCGCCAGAGCAGATCCAGCGCGCCAAATTGGCCGTGGGCCGCCAGCCGCAGCGCCGCCGATTGCACGTCATGATCCGCGTGCAACTGTTTCAGCAAACCCAAGTAACCGCGCAGCAGCGTGTAGCTGTCGACGCGCAGCCACAGGTCTGCCGTGCTTTCATCGGTCTCCACGGGCAGAGCCAATTCACGTTGGAGGCTGCGCTGAATGGCTTGCAGCAAATCGGCCCCGTGCATCTCCTCCAGCCGCCAGACGGTCTGCACATTCTCCTCGTAAGCGGCGGCGCTCTCGCTGATCCGGCTGCTCAACGCCAGCACCTCGTCCTGGATAACCTGATGAAATTGCTGCTTCTGCGCCGGCGGCATGTCCGGGTGCTGCGTCACGGTTTCAATGGCGGCGCGGATGTTGCCTAAGCCGCCGCGCAGCCGCTGCTGCAACTGGTGAAAGTCGCTTTGCTGCCGGTCGCTGCGCTCGATCTCCTGCGTCACATCATCAAAAGCCAGCACAAAACCATTCATGGCGTTGGCCGCATCGGCAATGGGCGCCATGCGCACGCGAATCAAACGGCCGTTGGCGGCTGTGGCCACAAAGCGGGCTTGGATGTCCGTGGGCGGCGCCGCCGATTCAGCTTCGCGTGCGATCTCTGCGGGCTGATGATTGGCCCAGCGGTGCTGCAATTCGTGACGGGCATGTTCAATGGCGCCGCCATCGATCAGGCTGACCACCGGACGATCCAGCCCGATAAAGCCGCCGGCGGTTTGGTCGTCTAGCTTGGACCCCAGCAAATGCGCGGCGCGGCGATTATACAGCAGAATCTGCCCCGCCATGTTGCAGACCAGCACGCCTTCGGTCAATTCGGCCAGCAGCGCGCCCAGCCGGTTGCGCTCCATTTCCAGATCGGCGCGGGCCTGCGCAATTTGGGCGGCCTGTTCGGCGCGCAGATGCTCAAATTGGTGGGCAAAATCGTTGATGGTCCGGGTCAAATTTTGCAGTGCGCGGGGGCCATTCACGTGTGCGCGGTGTTGGGGATTGGTGGTCAGGATCAGTCGCGCCTGTTGGGCCAGAGTTTGCAGGTGGAAAAAGTAAATTTGCGTAAATCGATAGAGTCCAATGGCCGAGGCCAAAAGCAGCAAACCCAGCAGCAGCCCCAACGCGATTTGGCCATTGGAAAGGGAGCCGCCGCCGGACAGAATGCGCTGGCCGAGCCACGCCGTCACCGCGCCCAGCCCGAACAGAAAGAGTGACCCTAGAGCCAGCAGATAGTTACGCTGAGATCGATTCATGATCTTGGGGTGAATCTGAACTGGCGGCGCTGGCTTCGGCCAGACAGCGCTGCACCTCTTCCAGCAAATTACGCGTCGAGAATGGCTTGGTGATGTAGGCGTCGGCGCCCAGCGCAAAGCCTTTGGCCACCTCCACCTCGCGCCCGCGCGCCGTCAAGATTACCACTTTCATGTGGCGCCACGCCGCCGATTCGCGGATGCGCTGGCAGATCTCAAAGCCGTTGACGCCGGGCAGCATAATGTCCAGCAGCACCAGATCGGGCAAAAAGGCGTCGAGCTTCTCCAGCGCCTCGTCGCCGGTGCGCGCAATTTCAACCGCATAGCCGGCCTGCTCCATCAAAAACTGGAGCGAAATTACAATATTTGCTTCGTCATCAACAATGAGTATTTTCTGAGCCATGATGTGTGAAACCCAAGAATAGTTTATAAACCGCAGATTGTGCAGTTGATCAAAGAGATTCCAAGAAAGGTTTTGAAATATAGATCAACAGATTACACAGATGAAAAAGATTTGTTCTTTTCGTAATCTATGAAATCTTTCAAATCTGTTGATCATGAATTGCCTTCTCTATAAGAAATCTGCGTATATCGGCGAAATCTGCGGTTAAAGTCTCAATGTCCATTGTCGCTGTGTGCGGGCAAGATGAACGCAAAGTTGGCGCCGTGGCCGAGCTGGCTTTCCACCCACAGCTCACCGCCCAGGTGCGACACGATCTGTTTGCTGATGGGCAGCCCCAGCCCGGTGCCTTGCGGCTTGCCGGTGAGCGTATCGCCGACCTGGCGGAATTTGTCGAAGATCAGCATGGCCTGCTCGGGCGCAATGCCGGGGCCGTTGTCGGATACGTCGACGCGCAGCCAGCCCGAGTTATTTTGCAGGCTGACGCGCACGATGCCCTGTTGAGCCGGACTAAATTTGATGGCGTTGGAAAGCAGATTCAGCATGACCTGCATAATGCGGTCGCGATCGGCCAGGCAAACGCTGTCGCGCTCGGTCAGGTTGAGCTTGAGCGCCACCCCTTTTTCCTGAAAAAGCTGACCCACCGAGGCGAGCGATTCTTGAATCAGCGTGCGCAAATCAATCGGCTGCACCGCCCAATCGGCCGCACCCGATTCGAGCTTGGACAGGTCCAACACCTGGTTGATCAGCCGCGCCAGCCGTTCGCTCTCTTTGAGCACAATTGCCAAAAAGCCGTTGCGCCGCCCGGGTCCAGCTCAGGGTTGTCGTGCAGAATCTCCGAAAAGGCCCGGATCGAAGTCAGCGGTGTGCGCAGTTCGTGGGTGACCGTGGCAATAAAATCATCTTTGAGCCGGTCCAGTTCCTGCAAGCGCTCGTTGGCCGATTTCAACTCCTGGGTGGCCGTTTCCAATTCCAGCGATTTTAGCTCCAATTGATGTGAGCGCTGTTCGAGCTGGCGGCTGTAGGCGATGACCTGCGAAGTCTCTTCCACCATGCGCATCACTTCGGACACGCTCAATGGCTCCGCCGTGACCACCGACGCAATGGCCACGTTGGCCGAGGCCGCACCGATAGCGCCCGCCAGCAGCTTTTCGGCGTGGGCCACCAGTTCGGCATCGGCTTCGGTGTTGTGCGCCCAATCCAGCCCGCGCCGCCGGGCATAGGCCGCCAGCGCCTGATCCGTGCGGCCTTGGCCCAGGAAACGTTCCAGCAGCGCCCGCAGCGCCGCCACCGATGCGCTGCCCCGCCAAAAGGGGATGGCTTCGCCGGTGGATGAATAGTGGAAAATATCCACAAAGAGCGTGGCCTGGCTGTGTTCCGTGGCGTCCTGGCTGCTGAAGAGTGACACAATCATGTAGGCGCCAATGTTGACCGTCATGCTCCAGAAGAGCCCGTGCGCAATGGGGGCCATGCCGGTCAGCCCAAAGAGCGCATACGGTTTGAGCCATGTAATGCCCAGCGGCCCCATTTCCACAAAAGTCTGCGGCAGCCAACCCGCGGCGGCCATGGAGGGCAGCGGCAGCGTGTAGCCCCAAACCAGAAAGCCGCCAATCAGCCCGGTCAGCGCGCCCAGCCAGGCGCCGCCTTTCCAATAGATGCCGCCCAAAATGGCCGGTGCAAATTGGGCCGCGGCGGCAAATGAAATCAGCCCAATGGAGACCAGCGAACCGGATTCGCCGGCTGCTTGAAAATAAAAATAACCCAGCAGCAGAATCAACACAATGGTGACGCGGCGAATGCGCAGCAGCAGTTGGCTCAGATCGCGGCGTTCGTGCAGGCGCAGGGTCTGCCAACGCAGCAGCAGCGGCATGATCAGGTCGTTGCACAACATGGTGCTCAGCGCCACCGACGCCACGATCACCATGCCGGTGGCTGCCGAAAAGCCGCCCAGAAAAACCAGCGTGGCCAGCGCCTCCTGCCCGGCAGACATGGGCAACGTCAGCACAAAGGTGTCGGCATCCACGGCGCCATCGGGAAAGTGCAGCAGCCCGCCAAAGGCAATCGGCAGCACAAAAATGTTGATGGCCAGCAGATAGAGGGGGAAGAGCCAGATCGCCTTGTTGAGATGGCGTTCGTCAATATTTTCCACCACCGATACCTGAAATTGGCGCGGCAGAAACAAAATAGCCATCATGGAAAGAAAGGTGAGCCAGGCCCAGTCGCTGTACGCCCCGGCCGTGGGCTGCATGACAAACAGATCACGCAGGGCGGGGACGGCGGCCGTTTGGTTAAACAAATCGCCAAAGCCATTGTACATGCCAAAAGTGACAAAGAACCCCACCGCCAAAAAGGCGCCAGCAGCTTGATCAGCGACTCAAACGCAATGGCCGCCACCAGCCCTTCGTGATGTTCGGTCACATCCAGGTGGCGCGTGCCAAAAGAATAGCAAAACCGGCCAGCAACATGGCCACATAGAAGGCCGTGTTCTGCACAAAAAGTAATCGCCCACGGCTGCGCGCCGCTTAGGTCTGGGTGCGTCCACAGCAGCGTAAAGCTGGTGGCGATGGCTTTGAGCTGGAGCGCAATATAGGGAATCGTACCCAATAATGCAATGATGGCGACCAGCCCACCCAGCAGCGGACTTTTGCCGTAACGCGAGGCAATCAGATCGGCAATGGACGTGATGCGGTTCACCTTGCTAATGCGAATAATCTTGCGCAGCACAAACCACCACAGCGCCGCCATCAGCGTCGGTCCAATGTAGATGGGCAAGAAGCCTATGCCCGTGCGCGCCGCTTGCCCCACGCTGCCATAGAAAGTCCACGCCGTACAGTAAACCGCCATAGACAGGGCATAGACATAGGGGTTGTTGATCAAACTGCGCCCCGCATCAGCCCGCTGATCGGCATAATACGCAATGGCGAACAGCACGCCCACATAAATTGTGGCAACGGCGAAAATCGCCCCTCCGGTTAGCATTTCATGTCGCTGTTAAATGTGAACAAGTAAGCGGATTCGTTGAATGACAAGGTGGCAAGATGACCGGGTGACAAGATGACAGATGACCGGGTGACAAGATGATCGGCAGCACTTTCCCCTCCTTCCACTTTGAAGAGGAGGGTCCAGAGGAGAGGCCCTCCCTACCTCCTGCGCAACTCAATCACCATCGCCATCAGCCCAATCAGCGCGGCCCACGAAACAAAAATATAAACATACAATGCCGGCACGCCCCACAGCCGTTCGTCCCGGCTGAAAAGCGACAGAATCGGATAATTGAAAAGCAGGCAGCCAGTCAGAAAGAGTGCCGCCAGCCGCTGCCCGGTGATCAAGCGTCGGTGGTTCATGGGGGTGAGGATTGAGAAGGATTAGGGATTAGGCGTACGCGACAGGCCTGCCGATGCCTAATCCCTAATCCCTAATCCTTACTCCCCTCATCTCCTATCGAAACGCGGAGCTGATGCCGTTTTGCATCTGCTCGATGGTGACAAAGGCCGCGCGCAAGTTGCGGCGCTCCAGGGCGGACAGTTCATCCCAGGCGACTTTATTGGAGGGCGTTTGGCCAGCGCGCGCCGCCGCCAGTTGGTGACGCAGCCGCAAGCGCAGCAGAAATTCCAGCGTTTCGGCCAGGCGATCCGCCCCCTCTCGGCTTATTGTACCAGATTCAGCCGAGATCGCCAGCCGCTCTAATGTGGAGCGTTCCAGCGAACCGGCGGCCAGCGATGTGGCGCGCGCCAGCCCCACAATAGGCGCCACGCCGCCCTTTTTGATGTCCACCATGCCGTCGCCGTCGCGGCGCACGCGCTTGAAAAAGTTGAGCGGCGGGTGAAATTCCAGCGCATTTTGCAGCATCAGACGTCGAAAGAGCGGCTCGTGCTGGGCGCTGACCAGGATCATTTCCAGCGGCTCCAGCGCCAGTTCGCCATGCACCGGGCGGAAATCGAAAAAGATGGAAGCTTCCAGCAGCGCCTGCGGTTCGGGTTTGCGCACCCAGGCCGCGAAAATCGCTTCCCACTCAGCCAGCGGATGGCGCCAGTTGGTGGCCATATAGCCGCCGGGGCAGGGGGGGAACCCGGCCCGAATCAGGCCATCGATTACTTTTTGGGCTAACTTACCAAAATAGACGCGGGCTGCGTCACTCTCCTCTGCGTAGATCAGCGCGTTGTCCTGATCGGTCAGCAGCGCCTGCTCCAGCCGCCCTTCGGAGCCGAAGACAATCCAGGCGTAGGGCGTGGGCGGGGGCCCCAGTTCGGCTTCGGCCAGGCGCAGCAGTCGTTTGGCCAGCATGTCGTTGAGGCTGGAAACAATCTGGCCGATCTGCGACACGCCCAGGTTGCCCAGCAGGAGCGCCTCCACTGTGTCGGTAATTTCCGCACCATATTCAGCCAGCAGTTCGCTTTGCGCCAGGCTCTCCACCTTACTTTGCAAATAGATGGGGCTGTGCGACTGCTGGCGCATCAGGTGCGCATCGCTGACCAACCCCACAATTGCGCCCTCTTCCACCACCGCCAGGTGATGAATGCCCTCTTCCACCATCACCAGCAGCGCCGTGTAAATGGGCCGATCCGAGTCGATGGTCTTGAGCGGCCGGCTCATGATCTCCGCCACCGGTGTCTCCGGCCCGCGGCCCACGGCTAACACGCGCCCGCGCAAGTCGCGGTCAGTGATAATACCCGGCGGCTCGGCGGAGACCAGCGCATAGCTCACGCCGGCGGCGGTCATCTGCTGGGCGGCTTCGCCCACCGTGGCCGACGGCGCCACATAAAGCGGCGTCCGGTTCATCACATGTTTGATGGCCGCGGCCAATGTGCGCGGCGCACCTGTGGATGTTTCGGTTATGGGGGAGGAGGTTATTTGGGGCATGTTTGTGATTGAGTGGTTGTATTACTACTGCGCAGCAGGTGCT
>JAWKON010000117.1:0-10842 GCA_041391125.1 Caldilineaceae bacterium | reverse complement strand
CAGCCCAACTCCCAATCCCCAATCCCCGATCCCATCAGGTGCGGTATAGAAAGGAATGATCGATGAAACCATATCCGATATTTTTGATGGACCTAGCCAACCGGCACTGCATTGTGATTGGCGGGGGGCATGAGGGGGAAGGGAAGGTGCGGGGGCTGTTGGATTGTGACGCCACGGTCACGGTCATCAGCCCGCGGTTGACGCCCACGCTGCAAAGCTGGGCCGAGGAGGGGCGCTTTACGTGGCTGGATCGGGCCTATGCGGCGGGCGATCTGCGTGGGGCGTTTTTGGTGATTGCCGAGCGGGCCGATGCTGAAATCAACGAACGAATTTGGCAGGAAGCCGAGACCGAAGGGGCGTTAATCAACGTCATGGACGATGTGACGCACTGCAATTTTGTGGCCGGTTCGGTGGTGCGCCAGGGGCCGCTGACCATCTCCATTTCCACCAGCGGCGCCGCGCCCACGCTGGCCGTGCGGCTGCGGGAGCGCATGCAGCAAGAATTTGGCCCCGAATATGGACTTTTTCTGGAGTGGATGCAGGCGTTGCGCGCGCCCATGGCCGACCGCTATCCCAAGTTTATGGAGCGCCGCGCGCGGTGGTACGCAGTGGTGGATTCAGACGTGCTGGCGCTGCTGCGTGCGGGCAACCGCGAGGCGGCGCTAGAGCGCATCCACGACATTACCGGGATTGACGTAGAAGTTAGTGCGCCAGCAGCAAGTGAAACGGCGGGCATACTGGAGCCGGTATAGCAAAGGCCATATCGGCGTCGGGATTCGCTATTTTGGTTCATCTGCATAGCAGGTGGTGGCGTCAAAATAAGCCCGCAATCTTTGGAGATTGCGGGCTTATTTTGACGAACCGTAACTATTGCAAATAACCCAAATACGCCTGTTGCAAATCGAGCATGGTGTTCAGCAATTGCGCGGCTGGTCGCACGCGATTAACCACCGGATCCACTAGCAGCGCTTGCAACGCCACTGCGCGTGAACGCGTCAACACAGCCTCCACGGTCAAGTCCTGCACGGCCACCTGCATGTTGAGCAGTCCGGCAATGCCCTTGGGCAGCGCGCCCAGCTTGACGCCGCGCACGCCCTGCCCATCCACAACCGCGGGTACTTCCACGACCAGATCGCGCGGGAGATTGTCGATGAAGCCATCATTCGGAATGTTGACCGCCAATTCGGCATGGAATGAATCGGTCAGAATGCTCTCCATCATGGGGACGACAGTCCAATACTCTTCTTCATACGTGCCTTGAATGCGCGACTCGGGTACCTGCTCTTTGCACCACGCCTTGTACCAGTTGTAAAAATCGATAATACGCCGGTGATCGGCCACATCGTCCGCCCACTGAATGTATTCGCCAAAGTGGCTGTCGGTGGTAATGGGCAGATAGCCAAAACGTTCGAGGATCACTTTGAAGAGGGTCCGTTCGGCCCACGGTGGGCCAATGAGCTGTGGCGGTCCGCTGGCCGGGTCCATCACCGAGCGGGCCAGCGTCATGTAGTCGGGCAGTTGGGCAAAATAGGCCGGCGCTTTGGCCCGCACATCGGGGTAGGCGTCCTGCCCACTGTCTTTGTAAACCACGTCGAGCAGCACGCTAAAGTGGTTCAAGCCGCCCGCTTTGAACGCCAAATTTTCTAGCGGCGTCTCCAAAATGCGCGGCAAATGCAGCGGCAGCGAAGAGACCTCGTGACACAAGCCCACCAGCTTCAGCTCGGGAAAGCGACGCTTGACGGCCAGGCAGATGCGGCTCATGGGGTTGCTAAAGTTGAAGACCGTGGCGTTGGGACACAACTCCTGGATGTCGGCGCAAATCTCCAATATGGGCGGAATAATGCGCAGCGCGTGAAACAGCCCGCCCGGACCGCCATTTTCGCCAAAGACCTGCCGAAAGCCATATTGCAGCGGAATCTTCCAGTCCTGCTCCCACAGCGCAAAGCGGTCCCCCACCTCAATGGAGATCATGCAAAAGGCGGCGCCGGGCAGCGCTTCCTGGCGCGATGTGGTGGCCTCCAGCGTGTAGGGCAACTGGTTGGCGTCGATGTGGCGCTGGGCAATTTGGCGCACGCGCTCCAGCGCGCTGGGGTTAATATCGTGCAGTACAATCGTGCTGCCGGCCAGTACTTTACTCTTCAGGATGTCGCCAATGGTGCCCAGGCCAAAATTGGCGCTGCCGGCGCCGATCAACACAATGCGAGTTTTCATATCAACTGCTCTCCTCACTAGTTTCAGTTGCAAAACGTCTTTACCACCGCCAGGAGCGCAAAGACGCGCAAAGATATTTCTCTGAGCTTCCTTTGCGACCCCTCGCGTTCTTAGCGGTAGAAATCGACTTTTGCCACAGAAACTTACTAGTTTTGCACGGGACCAAAAACGCGCACGCACCGCGCGATCTCATCCAGGCGTTCCAAGTTGGCGTAGGGCGGCACGTCTTCCGACTATGATGACACTAAACGCAAATAGGATAGCGCCCATGTTCATAATTGGCGTCACACATGGCCTTGACGCACTCCACGTTGCAGAAGCTGGCCACCGAGTTGCCCGATGCCAGCATGTAACCACCGCCCGGCGCCACATCGCGCAACAGCCCCATTGTTGTCTCGCGCACGGCTGCCGGCGGGCCTTCCGCCAGCAGATGCACATCTACATTGCCCGAGAGCACCATCCGACTGCCGTACTGTTGCTTCAATTGACGAATGTCCATACAGGTGGGCTCAATGGGATTGAGCCCGCGGATGCCCAGCGCCAGCAGATCGTCGATCACGGCGCTGAGGTTGCCGTCGGAGTGATAGATCCAGTGGATGCCCGTGTCGTGGACGCGCTCGGCCACCTTGCGCATATGGGGCAGCATCAACTCGCGGAACATCTGCGGGGAGAAGAGGGTGGCCGTGCGCGCGGCAATATCGTCGGCGGTCCAAAATATGTCAAAGCCCAGCTTCGCCGCCTGTTCGACCACGCCCGCGGCATAGTCTGTATAGCGCCGCATTAACTCCTCCACCAGAGCGGGTTTGTCGACCAGGGCGTAATAGAAATGCTCCATGCCCATGGCCAGATAGGTAGCCGAGATGCCGACGCGGCAAGAGCAGATGGTAGCATAGTCACCGCTGTGCGCCCGAAAGCGGCGCATGGGAGCCAGCACTTCCTCGCTGGTCAGGTCCGGAAACTGAAGCTGATCCAGATCGGACCAGCTTCTGATTTTGCCGGCTTCGAAAAAAAGGATGCCATCGCGCCCCGGAACCTTCACCGCCGGGATGGGCGGCAACATGCTGTAGACCAGGTTGTCCCGATGCAGGATCTCGTTTACGCGCATCTGGATGTCGAGCGGCGCGCTTTCATATTCGCCCGATTCGAAGAAGCGGCCAGGTGCAATGTCCAGCCCCAGCAGCTTCGAAATAAACGGAAATCGATCCCCATTTCCACATAAGGCACGCGGTCGGGAATTTCGCCGTTCAGGACACACTGCCCGCTCGCGCGATGTCATTTCTGCCATAATGGCGTCTCCTTAATTGCGATGGACGTCAAAGCTCATCCGGCTACTCGAGCTGAATTGGCGTGCTGCACACCACATCATCGCCATAGGACATGGCGATCTTTCCCCCGGCTGCACAACCAGGAAATCAGCGTCGATCGCCCTCCAGCAACTGGCGGATCAGCACCAGGTTGCCCGTCATATGTTCAAATTGCCAACCGCGTCTGGCGGCCTCACGTCCGGGTTTTGGCCTCAACCCCGAGCCATCGCCGACGTTCATATCGATATAGACGGCGCGGTTGTAATGGCTCTGCCAGGCGCCCATCACTTCCATCAGATAATCGGCGTTGTCTTGGCCATATTTCTCCACATATTCGTCGTAAACATCCGCCATGTTGAAATCTACCCCGCGCCCAGTGACAAGGCTGTACCGGCGCCCTCCCGCCGTTCGATGTAGTCCTGGACATACCAGTAGGTGCCGGGCTGGCGCTCAAACTCGGACTGGTAGCGGCTGCGGTTGCCCAGAAAAGCGTAATGCAATCGTTGAGCGCGCGGATCACCACGTGGAATATCCCTGGCTGACCAACTCGGCCGTGGCCTGCCCACACAGCCCATAGGCCAGTACAATCGCATCATACCGCTGGCCCACCGTGGCGTCGATCTCCGCCTGCAATTTGGCCCGCAAGATCCAGCGGCGTGTTGTGCAGGCCAATCTGAAACAGCGCCACGTCGACTTGATGGGAGAATACGCCGCACAGATAGGCCAGCCGGGTCAGCGCTTCACAGCTTAGACATTTGAGCTTCATGCGTGGGTTCCTTCTTTACGCGTAACTATTTACCCCTCCCTAGCCCTCCCCTGGCCGCTGCGCTAGGAGAGGAAATACGCCGCCTGCGGCGGCGATTAGTGCTCCTCCCCTCTAGGGGAGGCTGGGAGGGTCCAATTAAGTAGTTACAAATACGCGCTATTCCCTGCCTCATACATGGTCACCACGTTCTCCGGCGGCGTAATGACCTGGATATTGTGGCACGGCAGCCAAGATATAGCCGCCGTTCTTGCCCCAAAATTTCGATGTTCTCCCGCACCTCTTGGCGCACGTCGGCCACTGTGCCAAAGGGCAGCGTCTGCTGGTTGTCCATGCCGCCATGAAAGACAATCTGGTCGCCAAAGGCGGTCTTGAGCCTGCGCGCTCCATGCCGGCGCAGCGCCATTGGATGGGATTGAGCACGTCCATGCCCGCGGCAATCATATCGGGGATGATCTCTTTGATGGCGCCGTCGCTGTGAAAAAGGCAAACGCACCGGCCTGATGGGCCAGATCGATCATGCGCTTCAATGCGGGGATAAAGAATGCGCGAATCATGGCGGGCGAAAAGAGCAAGCTCTGCTGCCCGCCAAAATCTTCGGCAATATAAGAGAGGGTCACCTGTCCCGGGATCTGCTTGTAGATGCGCCGCGTGTTTTCATAGCAAAAGTCAAAGAGCTTGTCCAGGCAGTGATGGACGAGTTCGGGGTTCACAGCCAGGTCCATATAGGCTTGCTCCATGCCGCGTAGATTCTTGTAGATTAGGAAGGGTTCCGAGCCGCCGCCCTGGATGGGGTACTTCTGTTTGGCTTTGACCTGCGCCGGAATGCCGGCGTAATCGAACCAATCGGCTGTGGGCCACGTGTAGTTGGCTTCGATTTCCGCAATGGTATCCAGTCCCGCCAGCGGATGGGAAACGCATTCACGATAGGCGCCCTCGCCATAGCTGATCCACCGGTAGCGCATGCCGTACATATCGTGATTGCGCTTGAGGCGCGGTCCCACATAGGCGGGCCGTACGGTGAAAACGCGGTCTATGTGCAACCGTTCAAACATCTGCCACATGGTGGCGCAACCCAGATGTTTGCGCAGCTTGCGCGTCATCTCCACCGTGCCCCAGTAGTCCATGGGCAGGCGGTCCGGTTGTGTGCGGTTGAGCACGGCCAGCCAGCGTTCTTTGGGCGTCATGGTTTCGTTCATGGTTTTGCCTGCGGATAGGTGTTTGCTAATTCTGACCATCGTACCATTTCCGTAGAATTGCCGTAACAGTCAGATGTGGAGGGAGTGCCCTGTCCAGGTGGCTAGGGTGGTGGCATCGCTTTTATTTGACTCTTCATAAACATAGCAAGATCGAATGCCGATTACAATGTGGCTCAAATGGACCCATAGTTTGACGAGCAACCAGAAGTTCGACTTCTCAGAGAAGTCGAACTTCTCGACCATCGGCTCACTTGCGCCACATTGTACTAGCCGGATAACCAGGCATAAAACCCACCATCTGACCAAGGCTGAATCTCACCAGGTGTTTCGGGTGCTTCTCTGCACGCTAGTGTATAGTCCAAGTAGATCTACTTTGCCAAACTCTGGACAGGTGACCAAGGAATTTCACCATGACGCAACCAACTTCTCCCCTGCTAACAATTCAGCAGGCCGAGCAAGCGGCCCGCCGCCGTTTGGCAGAAGCGCGGCGGACATGTGATGCCGAAATAGCCGCCGCGAGCGCGGAAGCCGACCAGGCTATCTCCGCAGCCATGCAAAAGGGGAAACGCGAAGCACAAGCGCAATATGAAAGCGGCATTCAAGATGCCCATGCCGAAGCGGAACGCATTCTGGCCGCAGCCCGCGCGCAGAGCACAGCCATGCTGACACAAGCGCAGACGCGGCTCGCTGCCGCCGCCCAATATATTGTGGAGCGTGTGATTGACGAAAGATAAGTGGGATTCGCGACGTCATAATTTGCCGTTTACGGAGAACGCCATATGCTGCTACGCATGGCCAAGATTCAGATCATTGGCGCCAAGAATCTACAACAGCCCACGGTGCGCGTGTTGCAGCGGCTGGGCGTGATCCAAATTGAGCCGTGGCGCAGCGGTCGCGCGCAGCTTCAGCAGGGCATCACGCTGGATGAAACGGCGGTCCGCCAGCGCGAGCGGCTGGTCTATTTGCTCACCCGCGTCGACGCCATTTTGGCCGCGCTGCCATCCACGCCAGCCCTTGCTGACGCCGCATTCTCTGCCGAAATTGACAAGCACGACATTGCAGGACTGCTGCAGGCCGTTGAATCGATTATTGTGCGGGTGGAACCCGACTTGCAAACGCTGACCCAAGAGCGCCACCATCTGGAAGAACAGCTCAGCGCGCTGCCCCGGTGCGCGGCCACGCTGCGCCAACTTTTGCCGCTGAGCGCCTCTTTTACCGATACGGAGCACTGCCGCGTCGCCGCCGTTCTGGTGGAACGCCGCTATGCGCAGGCGCTCCAATGCATTATCGAACAGCTCAACATTCAGACCCAGAACCACTGCGAAGTATTATCGCGTCCCATCGATACCGAGACCATTGGCGCCATCCTGATCTTTCCCAAAAGCGCCGCCGACGTGGTTGGTCAACTGTTGAGCCGGGAAAACATTGCTCAGGTGCGGCTGCCGCCGGAATTTGCGGGGCAATCTTTTGAGCAGGCCCTTTCCAATATTGAACAACGTCTGCAAGAGATACCGCCCCGGCTGGCCCAAATTGACGCCGCACTGGCCCAGTTGGCGCAAGCGTGGCGAGCGCGTTTACAAATCTGGCGGATGTCGTTGAGTGATGCGCTTGACCAGATTGACATCTGCGCCCATTTTGGCGCCACCGACTATACCTTCGTCATCGAAGGCTGGGCGCCGGAAACACGCCTAACCGAAATCGAAACCGCGCTGGCCCGAGAGGTGGGTGATGAATTGGTGTTGGTGCGCTTGCCGCTAGATGCCGAAGAGCAGCAACAAGCGCCCATTGTGCTCGAGAACAGAGCGCTGGCCCGCCCGTTCGAGCCGCTGGTCAAGCTGCTGGCGCTGCCGCGCTATGGCGGTTATGATCCGACATCGCTCATGTCCTTTTTCCTGCCGCTCTTCTTCGGCATGATTTTGGGCGACATAGCCTACGGCATCATCCTGTTGATCGTGATGTATTTTTTCTGCGCCGCCGCTTTATCGACCACCCCATGCTGCGCAGCCTGGCCGAGTGCTGATGATCGGCTCGCTGTGGAGCATCGTCTTTGGTTTTGCCTATATGGCGAATTTTTGGGCGCCTTTGGCGAAGAGCTGGGCATTCATCCGCTCTGGTTTGACCGCGGAAGCGATGTGGAATCGCTCTTCCTCATGACCATTGCCCTGAAGCCCGGCCACATTTTGCTGGGCATGGTCTTGGGCGTGGGACGCCCTGCGCCGCCGCCGCCGTCATCACATTGTCGAAAAAACGGCCATGCTGACGGCGCTGATTGCGCTCTTTTTGCTCACCGCCGTGCTGGCCGAAGCGCTGCCGGCGTCTTTGCTGACGCCGGTGGTGGCGCTGCTGCTGGTGGCGCTGGTCATATTGATGTACACAATGGGGCAGCTCGGCCCGCTATTAGAGCCGCTGGAGGTGGTGGGCGCCGTGGGCAACATCTTGTCCTGTTGCGCATTGCGGCGGTGGGTCTGGCCTCGGTCTATCTGGCGCAGGTGGCCAACGAAATGGTGGGCGCTGTGGGCAATGTCTTTGTGGGGCTCATCATTTGCCACGCTGCTGCACATCGCTCAACATTGTGCTGGGCGCCTTTGGCCCCACCATCAATCGCTGCGTCTGCACTACGTTGAATTCTTCAGCAAATTTTACGAGGTGGCGGCCAGCCATTCCGGCCATTTCGACGGTCGATTTAGCATTGGGGCTAGCAGCTTGTTGGAGAGAACGATAAGAAAGCAAGTTTTGTACGGATGAACGCTGATTTTCGCAGATTTTAACGTCAAAATGGCCAAAAATCCGCGTAAATCCGCCAAATCTGCGTACAAAAATCTTCTCACTCGACAGCATCCTAGTCCATTGCAGAAAACAAATGCGCCTGCTATGCGTGTTGCGTGTGCATTGTACCGGTTAACAGGAGTTTGGTCTCTTCTGGCGTACTTACTTCTCTAAGATGGCCCTCGTCCGGACTTCAGCTAGCTGGCGGACGAGCTGACTAGCTCACATACACGAAAGGATGTTCACACTATGGAACTTGGACTAATTGCAATCGGCGCCGGGTTGGCCGTGGGGCTGGCCGCATTGGGCACTGGCTACGCGCAATCCAGAATTGGCTCGGCAGGCGTAGCGCCATTGCCGAAAACCCGGATGTGTCTGGCACCATCATCCTGCTGGTCGCCATTCCCGAAACGCTGGTCATTCTGGGCTTTGCCGTGGCGGCCATGATCATTTTGCTATTGAGGTGATGCATCATCATGGCGCTCGAACAGATATTGCAGGCGCTGACCAATGACACGGACCGTCAGATCGCCGAACTTAAGCAGGCTGCCGCCGCCCAGATCGCGGAAATTCGCGCCCACGCCTGTGCTGAGGCGCAGCGCGTTCAACAAGCAGAGCATGACGCCATACAAACGGCGCGGCAACGCGAGCAAGCGCGCATCCTGAATCGCGCCAAACAGGCGGCGCTGCAAACCAGGCTGCGCACGCGCGAGCAAGTCATGCAGTCGGCATTGGCAGCGGGCGCCCAGCGCTTGACCGCCTTTTGCGCGACCGATGACTACGCAAAGTTATTGCACGAACTGACGCGTGAAGCTGTCGCCGCGCTGACCGCCAGCGATGGCCTGCAATTTGTGGTGCGACCCGATGATGCCGAGCTGATGCAAGAGATTGCCGCCGATTTGGGTGTTGCAGCGCGTATCAAGAGTGACTTGTCAGTACAGGATGACCTGGGTGGCGTCATTGTGACAACGCACGATGGGCGCATCCAGCTCAACAACACGGTGAAGATGCGCCTGCACCAGGTCACCGAACGCTACCGCGCGCAGATTGCCGACATTGTCTTTGGCAATGGGCAGGAGGCCTAGATCGTGTCCGCCGGTTATGACTATGGGAATGCACGGATACGCGCCATGTTGGGTCGACTCCTAAAAGTCGCCGACTATGAGCGCCTGCTCAACCAGCGCTCGGTGGAAGCATTCATTGCCGACATGGCCGAGACGCCTTATCAGCCGGATCTGGAGGCAGCACTCAGATTGGAAAGCGGCATCGCCAGCCTCAATACGGCCTTCCGCCGCAACTTGACCCAGGCGCTGCAAAAGATCCGCTCTTTTTACGAGGGGGAGCCGCGCGACCTGATCACCCTGCTGCTGCATCGCTGGGATCGACACAATCTGCTGACCATTTTGCGCGGGCAAAGCCAAGAAATTGCGCCCGAACAGATTTTGCCGAATTTGGTTCCGGTCGGACGCATCGACGAAATATCTCTACGCGAACTGGTGCGGCAGCCGGGCTTGCGGGCGACGCTGGATTTGATGCAGATGTGGCGCTTGTCGTACGCGGCCGCATTGGCCGCGCCAGGCGCCGCCGATCTCGACCGGCTGGAGCTGGCGCTCAACCAGGCGCACTATGCCGCACTGCGCCGGGCGCTCGATCCTGACTTTGCCGCTGAATCCCCCCCGACAACAGCGGTGGGCGGCAGCCGCACCGTGCAAACAGAAGCCGCCCCTCCAAAGCGGCGCGATGCCAATCGGGCGCTGGTTTGGGAAGAGATTCAGACCGCGATCGACGTGGCCAATATTGGCATGGTGCTGCGGCTGCTGCGCCGACCAGAGCTGATGGCGCTGCTCGAGCGGCGTTATGAGAATGGACCGTCTGCCCTGCTGATTGATGGCGGGGGCATCACTCTCCACCGTTTGCGCAGATTGCTGGACCAATCAGCCACGATAGAGACAGCCATTCAAGGCTTAGCCAATTCACGCTACGGTGCGGCGCTGGCAGCAGGCTGGCAGCGCTACCAGGACCCCGGCGGCAGCTTTGCGGCTATCGAACGCGAATTACAGCGCTTTCAGATCGAGCGGGCCGCCGCGCTAATCGACCGAGCGCCGTTGACCATTGCCGCCCCCTTGGCCTACCTGGCGCGCAAAGAGGCTGAAATCACGAATTTGCAGCTGGCGGCCCAGGCCGCCGCGCTCAATCTGCCAAGAGAGCAAGTGCGCGCGGAGCTGATAATCGTATAGGCTATTTCAGATCTCATGTGGTTGACCCGCTCTGGTTTCGATACGGCTGGAAACTGCCCCAGCCTACTCAACCGCCGCTCGCCTTGTCAACCACAGGCCTGCTGAGTACAGCCGAAGCATGAGATCCCGTTGAACCATCATTGTATAAAGTCAAATGTACGAAGAAAGCCTCTTCTCCCCTTGACGCACTGTCGTGCGTCTTTCCCCCTCCCCTCCAAATTTGAAGAGGAGGGGGCCAGAGGGAGGAGCGGCCCCGGAGAACCCCATGAGCCGCCTGATCATCATCACAACGCCCGATCTGACCCCCGGCTATCAATTAGCCGGTGTTGAAACCTTTGCCGCGCAGGATAGCCATGCGGCCG
>JAWKON010000116.1:0-11232 GCA_041391125.1 Caldilineaceae bacterium | reverse complement strand
CGCAGTGCTGCATGGCGGCGGCGGGCGTGTCGGTGGGCAGGCGGTAGGCAATGGTCAGCGTGTCGATGTTGGCGCCATCCGCGGCGGGCAGACAGGCGGTGCGCCGCCACGTGCGCCCACCGCCCGCATAAGCGGCGACGTCGCCGCTGACACCCAGCACAATGGGGGCGGCGTTTTGGGGCAGGGCCTGGATTTCCACGCCGCAGGCCGGGTCGGGGCCGTGATTGGTCATGGTCAATGTAAACGACCCCGTCCCGCCCGGCGTCAACGAAGGGGGACCGCTTTGGGTGATAGAGACATCGGCGGCGCACTGCACTTGCGTCAGGCTGGATGCTTGGGCCGCCGCCGCGGCTGGGCTGCTGAGGGCGGCCGTGGCGGTGGTGACCAACAGGCCCTTTTCACAAAGCGACGCATCCGCATTGACCTGCACCTGCACGTTGAGCGCACAGGATGCGCCCACCAGCAGCGGGTTGGCGTTGGTCCAGGCGGGCGGTCCGCCGCTGAAGCCGCAGGCAACCAGTCCGGCCGCAATGGCATCATTGGCGCCGAGAAAGGTCACGCCCGCTGGTAGTTCACTTTGCAGGGTAAGGTCGCCGATTCCAATCGGCGCCGCGCCCGTGTTGGTGACGGTGATGATGGTGCTGTAACGCGCCCCCAAGTTGGTATGCGATGGGGCTGATTGCTGAATAGCCATGTTGGATTGGCAGACCACGTGGCTGGTGGTGTTTGCTTGACTGGTCTGGGCGCCGTCGATGTCGTCGTCAAAGGAGACTTCCGCATGGGTGGCAAGGGTGTTGCCGCAGTAGGGTAGCGGGTCGGTGATGTCGATGGGGATGTAGAGTTCAATGGTTTCGTTGGCCGGGAGTTCGCCGATGATGCAGGTCAGAGTTGCGCGGTTTGGATGCCCGCACAGGAAATGGGAGCATTGGCATAGGCCGAGGCAATGGTGGGCGTGGTGGCGATGGTGACGCCCGCAGGTAGAGTGTGGGTTAGGGCTGTGTTGGATGCGTCGGAAGGGCCAGCGTTTTGGACAGAAAGAACGATGATTTGGTCGCCACCGGTTGGGCCGACGGCAATGGGGTCGAGGAGCGGCGTGGCGGTCAGCTGGACGTTGGCGTCGCGGACGATGTTCAGGACATAATTGGCGCAGGTTTGCGCGGCGTTTTCGGCTTGAACGCAAATATGCTGGTCCAAATCTTCACCCGAATTTTGGTTTGCGCTAATCTCTATCATGACCTTGGCTATGATGAAGCCCCCAACGGGAATATCGGGTAAAGTGCAAAAACCACTATCCACACATTCGCCGCCCTGGACATCATAATTGAAGTTGTTGCCACCTTGTATAAGGACAAAATCAACAATCCGTGCACCGTCAGGCAGAGGGTTCAGGATATTATTGGTAAGTATAGGTGCGTGGGCATCGGTTGTGCCTGTGTTGGTGATGGTGGTGAGAAACGTGATAGATTCACCAGCTATCCCAGACTCAATGGCAGGATCGAGTGGAGCCGTCGAGATGGTAAACGTGGCATCTCCTTGCGCCCAAAGGGACGCACTCGAGAGCCAGAGCCAGAAAAAGGGGCATAATGTAGCAATGAAAAGGTGTTTCATCAAATACTCCTTGCTGATACGCTGTGAGGCTCACAGCTATGGTGATGGGTTGTTCATGGTTCTCCTCCTATTTGGGTAAGGTGCATAGCGGACAGGGTTAGACTGCACTATATGTTTCATGCTGCAGGTCTTGGTCACTACTGGCTTGGCGAGATGTTTGCTCTGTTTAAAACAGTCGGCAAGAACAGTTTTTTGCAATCACGCACGGCAATATCTTCACTGAATACATACCAAGGCTTGCCTGCTTCTAAAGCACGAAATGACCCTTGCGTTCCGCGATACATGTCAAATACGAATAATTTTACAGAGCCAACTGGTCCAATAGCGATTGACTCAATTGTGAGGCTCTGCGTATATACTTCTCCTGGCTCAATAATGAAATTGCCGTTGACAGCCTGCCCAGAGCCTTGTGGCCCACCAGGGATATCCTCAATGGCATAGTCAAAGCGGAAAACATTTAGATCCCACGGCTGAGTACCAGTATTTTGAATTACCGTCGTCACAGTGGTTGATTCCCCTTCACAAATATAGCTTTGCCCCGTTCCAGACCATTCAATTTTGAGCGGAACCCAACGATATTCTGGTGTTTTCACCGTGTTATTCTGACCAGCATCACGAATGTGAATACCGGTATAGTAATGAGTTAGAATCTGAAACGATTCTCTCCAGCGTACAGACCAAGCTGCTGGAGGTGGTTCAATCACTGGCGGAGGACAAGCCGCCGGATGTGGATCACAACGAAAACTCTCACTGCCACGCGCCCATCTACCTGCTCCCCTCTGGCTCAATCCACGCCCGTGTCCATACACATCAGGTACTGAGGGATGACTACTAATGGGATCTTCTACACTTGTCAGATAAGGAAAAGTTGTGTTTGCATGCGTTAGTTCTCGTACATCTGCAGTAAATTCTGCAAATATGGGATCAGATTCCGAAAGGTTGATATCCTGTCCATAGATATTGATTAGATATGGTTCCCAATACGCCATATAGTACCGAGACTGTAGGGCAATGTCGATGGTAGTTTGCTCATCATTGCTGAATTGATCATATCGATAGGGCAGAAAGACTTGATAGGCACTTGAGTTATCAATAGCTCCTGGTGTTTCTACTTCTGTTCTAATATGCCAATAGGCATACGTACGTGCGGCAATAGCTTGACTGTTGAGCGCGGTCTGTGGAAAAACTGATGGGCTCATCTCTTGGGCTACAACATCTCGCAGATAGCGATTGTTAGCCTCTGTCCCTTCGATATTTACAGTAATTGTACTCGATCCAAATGGATAGTTCCGTCCGGGAATAGGTTCAGCGTATCCGCAAATATCTGTACAAAACGATGTACAACCATATAGGTTCGCATTATTAGATGAACACGACACGATTCTATTTCCATTTACATCTAGTTGAAACATCTCAATGGTAATTTCTGTGGGAGGTATGAAACTGGTTTGTCCATTTGCTAACGGAATATCCACATTCTCTATTAATAGGAAAGTCATGGTCATTAATAAAGTTATCTTGAAAATAATTCGCTGGGCATTCATGGTTCATCCTCTTATTGCGCTGTAGATACTTGACTTAAACAGAGGGCATCTAGCAGATTGTCTGAATTGCTTGATACAAGACCTGTACATTGAAAAGCAATTTTGTTTCCTTGTGGAGACCAAACAATAGCCTGCGCAATTGAACCTCGTGTTTCTACATCCGGTAAGATATGCTGAAATTCGTGGCTTCGCATATTGTACAGATAGATTCCATAAGTGTTGTTCTCCTTAGGGCTGTCAGCCAACATAGCAAGAGTTTGGTTGTCGGAAGATATAGAGAAGGTCAAATAGTTCTGTGGAAGAATGTGTCCAGAAATTTCGCCTGTATATGTATCTAAAACAATTAACTGATCAAAAGGACCATTGCTAGGCATTTCCTCACTCACCTTCATAGCTATGTAACGTCCATTTGGAGACCAAGTGGCTTGTATAACAAAATTTGAAAATTGATTAAGCGAGCTTTGTTGGATGTCAATTTCACACCCAACTTGTTGACTTCGATCATAGAGAAAGAGCCAAGCGCCATCGTGGAAAAGGATATTGTTACCGCTTGGAGACCAAAGCGGCCGGAAGGAGCGCAAAAGGCGTAGTGGCCTTTTTTGATAACGCCAGTTTGCTAGATCAATGGGTAGCGCAGACAACACCTTGGTTCTCTGGTTCCAGATATACGGCCGTGTTCCTCCTGGTAATGCAACAAATACTAATTCTGTGCCGTTTGGAGATGGTGCAAAACTTGAGCTAGCAACACTATTTGATAACTGCTTGAGCAGTGGCGGATTCATCGATTGTAACCAAAGACCTGCTGTGCTGGACTGAGTCATAGCATCATATAACTCTGCAAAAACGAGAGTGTTATTTTCGGATAACCAAATTGGTGTTCTGAATTGCTGTCTTGACTCTATTATTGTAACCTGCTCTTGTATTTGAGGATTCAAAAGTTTAGCAGAATTCTGTTGCACAATCAATAGGGATTCATTATCTAGCAACCACTGCCCGATACCGATAGGTTCTGTATCTGTTAAGATCACTTGCGGTTCAGTAAAAATATATGAATCTAATGAAATTATTGGTTCATTAGGAATACTTTCCGTGGGTGGCTCAAAGACACACTTCGGCACAATCGGATCTGCCGGCAATGTATACCCTTCTGGTGTCGGTGTTGGCAGTGGCAACGGGCTAAACGGTGCAGTCGGCGTGGGCCGCGGGTGGGGTTGACGCCAATCTCACAGGCCGGGTCCAGCAGAATCATGATGAAAGCCAACTCGCGTTCGCCCACAACCACGCGGGCGGTGTTGGGTGAGCGGGGCGTAAAGTCGCGCACGGTAAAGGTGTAGACTTCAGCCGCGCCCTCTTTGAACGCATCCATCGTATTGTCAAAGCGCAAGCCCTGCGTGGGGATGCCTTGCTGGTCATCCACCCAGGTGACGAGATGGTCGCCCAGGTTGCCTGTGTAGGTTGCACCGTCGGCGGGTTCAAAGCGCGTCCAGAAGCCGGTCTCAATCGCGAAGTATTCAATCTTGTCGGCACAGTTGTTGGTGATGCGGTAATTCAGCGTGGTCGTACCGTCGCCGTTGTGTGCATAGCCCAGGAACTCCAGCAATACACAATCGTGTTCATAGCGAATGCAAAATTCAGGCGTGGGCAGCGGGGTGGGGCCAGCCGGTGTAGCTGTGGGCAGCGGTGATTGGCGCGTCGTCTCTACTGGCCTTTCTGGCCCCGAAAAGAAAATGCAGCCCCCGATAAAGAGCGCAATAAGAAGAAGGGTAGTTGTAGCGCTAAACACACGTGACATAGTCGATTCCTTTGCTGATATCTACACAGAGCGCAATATCCTGCACGGCAAGAACGGTTCGCGCGCTCGGTTGGTTTCCCTATCCACCTCACACGCTTCGAAATTGCACAATCTGCCCCATCTGATATAAAATCTCATGTTTACTATACCAACCAGACGGTATAGTAAATCAACCATCATCGTCGCCCTCACCATGTCACCCGGTCACCTTGTCATCTTGTCATCTCCCCTTGGAGGCTCCCATGCTATCAACAAATCAATTTGATGCCATCATTATCGGCGGCGGCTCGGCGGGCTGCGTGCTGGCCAACCGGCTCAGCGCCGACCCCGGTCACCGCGTACTCGTGCTGGAGGCCGGACGGCCTGATTACATTTGGGACATTTTCATCCACATGCCGGCCGGGCTCACCATTCCCATCGGCAACAAACATTACGATTGGTGCTATCAATCCGAACCCGAACCGTTTATGCACAACCGGCGCATTGCCCACGGCCGCGGCAAAGTGCTGGGCGGCTCCAGCAGCATCAACGGCATGATCTTTCAGCGCGGCAACCCGCTGGATTATGAACGGTGGGCCGGCGATCCGGGCCTGGCGGCGTGGGATTATGCGCACTGTTTGCCCTATTTTAAACGGATGGAGAGCTGTTTGGCAGGGGGTGACGAATATCGCGGCGACGATGGTCCGCTGGTGTTAGAACGGGGCGCGGCAGCCAATCCGCTCTTCCGCGCCTTTTTTGAGGCCGTGCAGCAGGCGGGCTATCCATTGACCACTGACGTCAATGGCTACCAACAAGAGGGTTTTGCCGCCTTTGACCGCAACATTCATCGCGGGCGGCGCTTGAGCGGCGCGCCTATTTGCATCCGGTCATGCAGCGCCCCAATCTGCACGTGATGACGCCGCTGGTCACGCGCGTCCTGTTTGAGGGGCCGCGCGCCGGGGGTGGAAATCCGCCAGCGACGCAGACGGCCGGAAAAACTCTTTGCCGGGCGGATCATCTGCTGCGGCGGGGCCATCAATCTCGCCGCAACTATTGCAGCTTTCCGGCGTGGGCAACGCCGCCGAACTGGAAGCGCTCGATATTCCGGCAGGTGCACGATCTGCCAGGCGTGGGCGAAAACTTGCAGGACCATTTGGAGGTGTATGTGCAGCATGCCTGCACCCAGCCGGTCTCTATGTATCCGGCGCTGCAGTGGTACAACAAGCCGTGGATTGGCGCGCAGTGGCTCTTTTTCCGCCGCGGTCCCGGCGCCACCAATCATTTTGAGGCGGGCGGCTTCATCCGCAGCAATGATGACGTGCTTTACCCCAATCTCATGTTCCACTTCCTGCCGCTGGCCATCCGCTATGATGGCGTGCTGCCTAGACGCGGTCACGGCTACCAGGTCCACGTCGGGCCGATGTATTCGGACGCCCGCGGTTCGGTCAAAATCAAATCTGCCGACCCCACGGTCTACCCGGCACTGCGCTTCAACTATCTTTCCACCGTCCAGGACCGTCGCGAATGGGTGGAGGCCATCCAGTGCGCCCGCCACATTTTGGGTCAACCCGCCTTTGCCGAATTTAGCGACGGCGAGATTTCACCCGGTCCGGAGGTGCAAAGCGATGCCGAAATTTTGGATTGGGTGGGTCGCGATGGCGAGACGGCGTATCATCCATCCTGCACTTGCAAAATGGGCATGGATGCGCTCTCCGTTGTCGATCCGCACAGCATGAAGGTGCATGGTGTGGAGGGGCTTTATGTGGTGGACGCCTCGGTCATGCCTTATGTGACCAACGGCAACATTTACGCGCCCACCGTCATGCTGGCGGAAAAGGCGGCGGATCTGATCATGCAAAATGAGCCGCTGGCGCCCGCCTATGTGGATTTTTATCGGCATCGGTCAGCGGTGTATGCGTAACAGGCGCCGCGTAAGTCATGTACGGATTGGTTAACCCCAGTTGGGCGCCACATCGGCATAGAGGCCAAACAGACCGATGAGCAGCAGCAGTGCGCCAGCAAGCTGTGTCATGAGTCTGTAATTGCTTGTCATCCAGCGGGTAAAGTGGCGCTGGAAAGGCTGTGTCAGCAGGGGCAGGAAGACCAGTGGCCAGCCAAACCCAATGCCAAAGGCCAGGAAGTAGGCCAGGCTATCGGCCAGGCGGGCAATGCTGCCCGCGCCCAGGAGAAATGCGCTAATGACGAGAGGGCCGGCGCAAGGCAAGGTCATCGGCCCCAACATCAGGCCATAGAGAAAGGCCGTTAAATATGGGTTGCGCAAAACGGGAGCTTGCGCCGTCGCCAGCCGATTAAAGGGATTGTAGCCCAGCAGCATGGCGCCGCCCAGCACGATCACCACGGCGTAAATCAGGGGTAATAGCACGGGCAGAATGGCGCTAAATGAACTTTGCAACACAAAAAGCAGGGCTCCCAAGAGCAGCATCAACGTGAGAACCCCAGCCAAGACCAGCAGCCCCAGCCACTTTATGGCGCTTTTATGGGCGCCATTTTGGGCGCTGCCGGCGAGAAAAGCCAACATGCCGGGGTATAGCGGCAAGATGCAGACATTGGTTAAAATGGCGCCATTGCCGAGTAAAAAGGCTTGGAGATACTGTTCCATGATTGTTTCCTGACTCCACTGCAAAAAGCTTTTTAACTACAGATTTCGCAGATTTCACAGATTGGTTTCGCGGAGAAAATCTGTGAAATCTGTATAATCTGTAGTTTTTACAGACCCAGGTTGGCCAGAATTTGATCACCACTTTCGAAGCCTGTGGTCAGTTCGCTGTGTGATCCATCGGGCTGAATGATGAAGTGGGGCGTGGCGGGCGGGTTGGCAATGGTCTGGCCAAACGCATCGGCCAAGGCTTGCAGCATTTCCGGCGTGGCCACGGCAAAGGTCCACACAAAACCGTTGTCGTTGGCATATTGGGCCAGCGTCTCGGCGGCTAGATTGGTCTCCACGCTAATGCCAATAAAGACAACCTGTTCCATATCCGCACGGGCGACGGCGCTTTTGACGTTGCCGAGCTGCTGGCGGCAATTGGTGCACCAGGTGGCCATGGTTTCCACAAAGACAGTCTTGCCTGCAAAATCGGCCAGGCTGAACGTTTCGCCCGTGCGGGCGTCGGTCAGCGTCATGGTCTGCCAGGCGGGCAGATCGTGCATCATGGCGTCGGCATCGTCCATCGCCATATCGGTCGTGTCGCTCATCATAGTGTCAGTCATAGCGTGAGAGTCGTCCATCGCCATGTCGGCCGTGTCGGTCATGGCGTGAGAATCGCTCATCATCGTGTCGGTCATGGCGTGAGAATCGATCATCATCGTGTCGGTCATCATGGCGTCGGAGTCGGCCATCATGGTGTCGGTCATGGTCTCTGTCATGGCATCAGAATCAGCCATACTTTCGCCTTCTGTAGACATAGCCGTTTGTTCGGACATGGCGGCATCATTATGGTCATCCATCATGGTAGATTGACCGCAAGCAGCCAACATGATTGCACTGACAGCGGCTGTGGCAAACAGGAATCGGATTTTCATCATAAGCTCCTTTGATACATTCATAGTTGATATTTAAATTATTGTGTCAATGGGGGCTCCCCACCCCCCTCCAACTATAAATGCCACAACTTATCTATCCATTGCGTGATTCTTACAAAACTATTAATGCGCCTTGTCGGTAACACAAACAGGCGGTCTAACCACTCCCGCTTTCACTATACGCAGAATCCCGACAGAGATCCCTGGTTTTATGTTGCCCCTAACCGCTCCGCCCGTTGCGCCACCGCCGCCATTTCGCGGCGTAATTCGACCGGTTCTAGAATCGTCAACTCGCAGGATAACCCCAGCAGAAAGAGCGCGTGCTGATGCAGATCTTCCACTTCACAGCGCAGCAGCACGCCCTCTGCATTTTCCTCCAATACGGCCATGGCCTGCGGAACTTGCGCCTTGGCGGCGGCCAATGTCGTATAAAGCTGCACCTGCGTGGACCAGCCCCACGGTTTGCGCGCAATCGACTCCTCCACATAAGCCAAAATATCAAAAGCGGGCGGCGGTTGAAATGCGCCGTCACATGTTTCAATTTGCCGAATGCGATCCAGCCGAAACGTGCGCAGCCCTTGGCGCAAGTGGCAATAGCCGGCCAGATACCAGAGCCCAATGGTGAAGACCAGCCCATAGGGTTCGACCAGCCGTGTGGTTTCCGCACCCGCCGTATCGGCATATTTGAGATGCACCGGCTGCCGGCGATAGGAAGCCAGCGTGAGCTGTAAAAAGTGCTGCCCGGCCACTTCAACGACGGCAGAAGGCAGCCGCAGCGTCAGCGCTTGACCCACCAGGTGAATCTGGTCGCGCAGTTCAGCCGGCGCCACGCGCGATAGCTTGGATAGCGCCAAATCCAAACCGGCCTCTTTATTGGTCACCCCCAATCGTTCCGCCAATAGCAAGCCCAATACCAGCGTCAACGCCTCATTGTCCGAGAAGACCACCGGCGGCAAGCGATAGCCGGCGCGCAGCCGATAGCCGCCGTGTCGCCCGCGCACGGTTTCCACCGGCATGCCCATATCCTCCAGCATAACCATGTAGCGGCGCACGCTGCGCGCGTCCACCTCCAAATGCTGCGCCAATTGGCGCGCCGTCAATTGCCCGTGCGAGCGGAGCAAGTCCAAAATATTGAGCAAGCGCGTGGAAGGAAAGTACATGAATTTCTGTCCGTGTATCCAAAGTCCGTGGGAATAATCAATCACCAATTAAATTAGGACAATTTTTGTCCACATTCGGCAGTAAGATTATAGCGGTCGGAATCGCAAAACCCAAAATTATATCTAACTTACCCGGAGGGACAAATGACATCCTTAGCGCACCATTTACAGACGCATTGGCAACAATTGCGCGGTATGACCTATGATTTGCTCGACGTGTTGTCGGCGCCAGACCTTGTTAAGAAGCTGCCCTTTGCGGCTTCGCAAGACATTCAGTATCAGCTTTTCTGCATGTTGGGGACGCAGGAAAGTTGGCTGCCGGTGCTGTCCGGCGGCGTCATGGAGACGTGGGATTGCAGCTTGACGCCGGCGCCAGAGGGCAGCACGCTTTCGTTAGCGGAGGTGAAAGCGCACTTTGAGGCGGCGGACCGGGCGCTCTTTGCCCAACTGGAACAGCTCGATCTGCTGCGCCCCGTGGGGGGTGGGCATCCGCCGCTGCATCATTATATGGTGCTGGTGGAGCATGAAGCGCATCACCAGGGCCAGCTGATCAACTTTATCTTTGCGCTGGACTTGCCCATTCCGCCAAGCTGGGCGGACAAGTGGGCGCTGCATCGGGATGAATAGGAAAATCAGGTAATGATTCAGGCTCGCGAGGGCTGAGCTTGCCGAAGCCCACCTGCGCCTTCGACAAGCTCAGGCTACGGCTGCATAATTACAAAATCAAGGAGAACAGACACATGAAAAAGATTGATTTCAAGCAAGAACTCAACGCTTTGTATAAAGCATCGGCCAAAGAGGTCGTGTTGGTGGAGGCGCCGCCATTGAACTATTTGATGATCGATGGCGAAGGCGACCCAAATCAGTCCGCAGAATATGCCGATGCGGTGGAAGCGCTCTTTGGCGTGGCGTACGCCGCCAAATTTCTGGTGAAAAGAGGAGAGTTGGCCATCGACTATGGCGTCATGCCGCTGGAAGGCTTGTGGTGGGCCGACGATATGACACAGTTTTCGGTCGAGGATAAATCCAACTGGAAATGGATGATGATGATTATGCAGCCGGAAATTGTGACGGCTGCCATTATCGAAGAGGCGATGACCAGCGTGCAGAAAAAGAAAGGGCTTCCCGCCCTGTCCAAAATGCGTTTTAAGCCGATGACCGAGGGGCTCTGTGCGCAGATTCTGCACATTGGCCCGTTTTCGGAAGAAGGTCCGACGATTGAGCGGGTGCATGAATTCATCGATGCCAGAGGCCGCAAAACTGGCAAGCATCACGAAATCTACTTGAGCGACATCCGGCGCGCGGCGCCTGAAAAGTGGCGCACAATCATTCGGCAGCCGCTGGAATTGGCATCACATGTTCAGGAAAAAGGAGACTAAAATGACGACAAGTACAGCCTTGGCGGACGTTCTGTTGACCGAATGGCGCCATATTCGCCAGCAGACCTATGATTATCTGGACACATTAGAACCACACCACCTAGATCTGCGGCTGCCCTTCCCCGCATCGCAAACGCTGGGTTATCAGTTCTGGTGCATGGTGGGTGCGCACGAAAGCTTTTTGCGGGCACAGATATAGTTATCTTTAGCTGCCATTAGCATTCACTTCC
>JAWKON010000115.1:0-11353 GCA_041391125.1 Caldilineaceae bacterium | reverse complement strand
GCGCCGCGATAAACGGCGCACCCTCGGCGTGGGCAATGCGCCCTAGCAGAAGTTCCACCAATTGGCCAATGTTAAGCCGGTTGGGCAGGCTGGCGCTAGTGAAGATCAGCTCAATCGGCGCGCCGTCGGCCCGCCGCGGCATTTGGGCATCGGGCAGAATACGGCTGACCACACCCTTTTCGCCGTGACGGTTGCTCAACTTGTCGCCCGGCTCGGTGATGCGATACGTGTCGCCATACCAGGCTTCCCCTTTGTGCAGATTGCTCAAGCGCTGCGCTGCCGATTCGCTGAGCACAATGCCGTCTTCGTAGGTGTCGCCGCCCCACGGCAGGTAGGCGGTGAGCAGATTGCGTCCGCCCCAAAAGTCGGCAACGGCGGGCTCATGGCCGGTCTGCACCAGCGCCGGTTCCGGTTTGGCAAAGGGCAGCCACTGGCGCATCATGTTGGCCCCCATGAGCAGCCGGTTGGGATCGTCGTGCTCCAGACAGGGGATCATGGAGGCGGATAAGCCGAGGGCGGCTATCGGCGTATCTTCGACAATTTCCAGCCGTCCGTTGCGGATGGCGCCGCCGCGGGCGATGGAGAAGATGCGCCCCAGGTTGGGGCCTTCCGGCATTTCAAACGGACAGACGCGGCCAAATTGCCCCGGCGTGGTGAGTCGGGTGGGATTGTGGATAATCAGGCGGCGGGCGTGACAGCGTTTGGCCAGCCAATTGGTTTGATCCAGCACTTGGGCGCAGATGTGGGTCTCCATAAAGTCGGCCAGCCAGCGATCCAATGGAACCCAGGCGCGCAGCAGCACTTCATCCCACGGCAAGTCGGGCGCGGCCTGCCCAAGTCGTTCGTCCACAAAGTCGAGCAGTAGGTCGCCCACGCACTTGATCGTAGCCTTGTCCAAATCATCGTGTGACGCCATTGGCACCACCGCGCGAAGGGTGTCGCCGAGGTAAAAAAGGCCATCGGCGTCGGGCGCGGGCAGATTGGCAAATTGGGTTTCGGCGGCTGTGCCGCTGGCGGTCGTCACCGAGACGGTGACCTGCCAGGTGTGTGCGCCGGTGGCGCTGGATTGGTAGCCTGCCAGCGGGATGCGCTGGGCCAGCAGGGCAGGCAGTGTTTCCTGTATAAAGTGAGTGTATGATTGTTGATGCCAGGCTGGTGTGAGGTTCATAGTTTTCCCTTTGTGAAGAGGCCGCCCCACCCCCCGAAACCCCCCCCACTCGTGGAGGAGGAGGAACCGAGAAGGATACAGCGTTATTTGTTCTGCGGGTGTTCGACCATGAGGGTGATCATGGTATCTGATTCGGTCCAGAGGCGGTGGGCAAGGTGAGCGGGCCAGCGCACTTTTTGACCGGCTTGCAGGTTCGCTTGCTGGCCGTTGACGCTGGTGCAGCCGCTGCCCTCCATGCAGATCACGTCGATGTCAAAGGAGGCCGCGTGTTCGTGAATAGTGGCGTGAGGCTGGAAGCGCAGCAGGGCCACGGCCAGGTGCTCCAGATCGAGAAACACTTTGCCCTCCACACCGATACACCCCTCAAATGGCAGCGGCGACCACTGCGGTCGCTTCACCCACTCGACTCGATAGTGTTCAGTTTCAATAGTCGGTTGCTTATTCTGAATTTCTATGGCTGTGTTCATCCCAATCCTTTCAAGCTATGGCTCAATTTCCCCTCTACGAGTGGCGGAGCCAGGGGCGGCCCGCACTGCCATTAAGTTACGGATCATGGGGACCGCTTCAACTGCAACGCACGGCGGACGAGTTTTCCCAAAGTTCGTCAATTTCTGACGCCGTGCATCGCAGTTTCCGCTAACTTACTGGTAGTAAGGGCGGCCTACTCATCCCACTCCCGCCACTCCTGCGCCAGCTTTTTCTTCGCATAATAGAGGCGCGACTTCACCGTGCCTTCGGGTACGCCCAGTTCGGTGGCGGCGCTGCGCAGATCCATATCCGCCTCGTAGACCAGCCCGAAGACGGCGCGCTTGTCTTCCGGCAGATCGTGGACCAGGCTGTGCAGTTGCTCAACGCGCTCGGTGCGTACGGCGGCGGCTTCTGGTTGCAGAGCAGCGGCGTCGATCATCCAGGCCGGCACGCTGATCTCCTCTTCATCCAGCAGCGGGTTGGCCGGCATCTCCAGCGGCTGTTGCGGACGTCTGCGTACGCTGCGCAGGTGGTTAAGCGCCAGATTGGTGGCAATGCGAAAGAGCCAGGCGCGCGCCGCGCCCTGTTCGTTCCACTGTTCCGCGCGTGTCCAGACGCGCAGAAAGACCTCCTGGACAAGGTCGTCCGTGGCCGCGGCCTCGCGCACCATGCCAAAGAGATGGCGCTGGATGGCCGCCCGATGCCGATCAAAAAAGCACTCAAACGCCTGCGCATCCTGCTGCTGAATTTGATGAAGCAATTGCTGGTCGGTTGGATTCATTGCACTCGCTTTGTTCAAAAAATCGCCGCTACTTGGTATGACACCGGGGGATGGGAGAAAGTTCAATATTGGAAAAACTTATTGCGTATTGCGTGTTGCGTGTACCGGATGACAAACTTGTAGCGAAGCAAGTGGCTAAACCGGTTCACGAAATACGCAACACGCACTAAGAATCCATTGACAGCCATCCGCCTATCGACTAGAATCTCAGCAAACATCAATCCCAATCACAAGAGTTTTCTTATGCCAATCAATCAGCCCAACATCCTCTTCATCATGTGCGACCAACTAGCGGCCCAGGCCCTGCCGTTTTATGGTCACCCGCTGGTGCAGACGCCGCATTTACAGCGGCTGGCCGCGCAAAGCGTAATTTTTGACGCCGCCTATTGCGCCAGCCCGCTCTGCGCGCCCTCGCGCTTTGCGCTGATGAGCGGGCAGTTGCCCTCGCGCACCGGCGTTTATGACAACGCCGCCCACATGCCGGCCGATTGCCCCACCATGGCCCACTATCTGCGCAGCCTGGATTACCGGACTAGCCTGGTGGGCAAGATGCACTTTGTGGGGCCAGACCAGCTTCACGGCTTTGAAGAGCGGCTCACCACCGATATTTATCCGGCCGATTTTGGCTGGACGCCCTATTGGAAATTCTTTGACGAGCGCCCCTCTTGGTATCACAATATGCTCAGCGTGGTGCAGGCGGGCACTTGCCAGGCCAGCAACCAGCTCGATTATGATGAGGAGGTGGCTTTTCACGCCGTGCGCAAACTTTATGATCTGGCGCGCCGCGAAGATGAGCGCCCCTTTTTCCTGCTCGCCTCGTTTACCCATCCCCACGACCCCTTTGCCATTCCCGCCGAATATTGGAATCGCTACGATCACGCCGCCCTCGACATGCCCGGCGTTCCCCCTATCCCGCTGGCGCAGATGGACGCGCACAGCCAGCGTCTGCACCACGTTTGCGCCATGGGCGAGCATGAATTGACGGACGCCCATGTGCGGAACGCCCGCCACGCCTATTATGGCATGATCAGCTATATTGACGACAAGGTGGGCCAGCTTCTCAACGTGCTGCACGAAACCGGGCTGGCTGAGGACACGATCATCATCTTTACTTCAGACCACGGCGAAATGCTGGGCGAGCGCGGCCTTTGGTACAAAATGAGCTTTTTCGAATGGTCAGCGCGCGCCCCGCTGCTGATCTGCGCGCCGGAGCGCTTTGCGCCCAAACGCGTCGCCACGCCCACATCGCTGGTCGATCTGCTGCCCACGCTGGTTGACCTGGGCGGCGGGGACGCCCGTTACCTGTCCGCACCGGTGGACGGGCAGACGTTGGCCCCACTGTTGAACAATGCTGAATTTGATGCAAATCGCACCATTGCCGCCGAATATTTAGCCGAAGGCGCCATCGCGCCTTGTTTGATGCTGCGCCGGGCTGACTATAAATATATCGCCTCGCCGGCTGATCCGGAACAGCTCTACAATCTGGCTGCCGACCCGCAAGAGTTGACCAATCTGGCCGCCAGCCCGACCGCCGCCGCCACCTTGGCCACATTCCGCCAGCAAGCCGCCGCCCACTGGGATGTGGACCGCGTTCACGCCCAAGTGCTGGCCAGCCAAAGGCAGCGTAGGCTGGTCCACGATACGCTCATGTACGGTCAACACACATCTTGGGATTTCCAGCCGCATCAGGACGCGTCCAAACGCTACATGCGCAATCATCTGGATCTAAACGTGTTGGAGCGCACAGCCCGCTTTCCACGCCTAGAAAGTTAACCATTCACTATTCATCGTTTACCATTTACAATTCGCCACCACTCTCTAAATATCAATCCTTGGACGAAAACATGCCAAACGAAATCACC
Source organism: Caldilineaceae bacterium (assembly GCA_041391125.1). Taxonomy (GTDB): domain Bacteria; phylum Chloroflexota; class Anaerolineae; order Caldilineales; family Caldilineaceae; genus JACKBC01. Next base: position 7,074 of record JAWKON010000115.1, on the reverse strand, counting down.
CTAAACAACGGTCAACTCCGCACCACCCTTACGCCCGCTGCGGGCGCCGGCACATTGAGCTTTGATGCGCTGCACAATGGCCAATGGCTGCCCATCATGCCCGACGCCCGCCAGCCGGACTGCGATCTGGGAGCCAGCGATTTTCTGATGCTTCCCTATTCCAACCGGATCGAAAATGGCCGCTTCACCTTTGCAGGCCAAACGCATCAGCTTGCGCATGGCGAACGCCACGCCATCCACGGCGACACCCGCGAGCGCGCCTGGCGCGTGGCGGAGGTGAGTGAAACCCGGCTGGTCTGTGAATTTGAATCGAGCGAACATGACGCGGTCAATTGGCCGTGGCCTTTTGCCGCCCGCGTAACGTATGAACTGGATGGCTTGACTTTCGCTTCCGAAATTACGCTTTGGAACCGGGGGGAGACGCTCATGCCGGCGGGCTTTGGTTGGCACCCCTATTTTTCGCGTAGTCTAACACGGGCCGGCGAGCCGGTCCTATTGCAGATGCGCGTCAGCCACGTCTATCCCGATGCCAATGGCAACCGCATCCCGTCCGGTCCGGCACAGCCCTTGAGCGCAGCCCAAGATTTTAGCGCGGGCAAAGAATTGACGCCCGATCTGGCGCTGGATGCCTGCTTTTACGGCTACGATGGCAAAGGGCGTATTGCCTGGCCGGAGAGCGGGGTGGCGCTGCATTTCGACTGCTCCCCAGAGTGTGCGCACCTCATTTTGTACAATCCGGCCCGGCCCTATTTTGCCGCCGAACCGGTAACCAATGCCAACAATGGCGTCAATCTGCTGGCGGCGGGTGACAAGACCAGCGGGGTGGTCATACTGGAGCGTGGTGAGGCGTTGAGTGCCTCGATGAAGCTGACCGTTACTTTTTGATGTGATCCTTATTTTTGACGAGATGGCCATTTGCGCATATATTTCTGGCAACCTGACATTTGAGAAGCTGAATTTTACCAAAAGTGCGGAGAACCTCATCCATGTTAGAAGAACTCTTAGAAATCATGTTGGGCGGCGCGCAGGGCCAAACGACCCAGCCACAACGTCAGCCGGCGGCAAACCCCTGGACGGAAATTCTGGAAGGTGTGCTTGGTGGGGCGCCAACGGGCGCGCCAGATAGCGGGTCAAAAGGCGGCCCGTCCGCGTCTTCTGGCCCTGGGATTAGCGACATTTTGGAGATTGTGCTAGGCGGTGGAGCCAATAGCCGGCAAAAGGGCCCCATTGGCGGGAATCCAATGTTGGCGCCATTTACCCAGGCTTTAGCCGAGCGTTTGGGCATTTCGCCGCAGATGGCATCGGTAATTATTAGCGCCGCTTTTGGTCTGCTCATGTCCCAATTGCAGGGGGCGGCGCAACGCGGCCAGCTTGATGCGCGCGCAAGCGCGGCCGGGCTGGATATGAATCAACTGCTCAACCCAAATGTGCTGGCCAGCTCCGGCGTTACCAAACGCGTGTCGGCGCAGACCGGTATGAACGAATCGGACATTGAGCGCGCTTTGCGCGAAGCCCTGGAAATTTTGGGCGTTGACGCCGGCAGCGCGCCGACCCCCGCCAAAAAGCCAACCCAACCGGCGCCGGCTACCCCCAAACCAGCGCCCAAGCGCACCGGTGCGCCGCGGAGCGACTTGAAGCATCTACTCGACACCTGGAAAATTGATGGGTAGCCAGACCTCCGGGAGGTGGCCGGCAAGTGAATGGTCTGCCTGAGTTTTCGGTGGGCACCTCCCGGAGGTCGACTCTACTGCTTATCCAATCACACCTTGAAAGGAGTTTGTCATGCCAGGGCAAGATCATTTAGATCGAACCGTTGTGGAAAATACGCTGCCCGCGGTGGTGCAAATTGTCGCGCTGCGTCAAGGCTTCATGGGCAACCTCTCTTCGGCCTGGACCGGTTCGGGCACCGTTGTGGACCCGCGCGGCATCATTTTGACCAATTGCCACGTAGCCAATCCGCGCGCCATGGGTATGCCGGCGCCACCCGCCGATAAGCTGGCCGTGGCCATTACGGAGCGCTCGGATGAGCCGCCGGTGCTCACCTATATTGCCGAGATTGTGCAGCAATCGCCGCAAATGGATCTGGCCGTGTTGCAAATTGTCAGCCGCGTCGACGGCAAAGCGGTTTCCAATCTCAACCTGCCCCATCTGCCGCTGGGCGATTCGGATGCGCTGGAACTGGGCGACATTCTTTCCATCTTTGGCTACCCGGGCATTGGCGGCGAAACGGTCACCTTTACCAGCGGCAGCGTCTCTGGCTTTACACGCCAGGAGGATATTACTAAGGGCCGCGCCTGGATCAAAACCGACGCCACCATTGCCGGCGGCAACAGCGGCGGCGCCGCGGTCACCACGGCGGGGGAGCTGGTGGGCATTCCCACACAGGCCGCTGCCGGAAGCAATGTATCGCCGGTGGACGCCCGCCCCGTGGTGGATACCAATCGCGACGGACGCATTGATGACCGTGATACGCCCATGGCGATTGGCGGCTTTATCAACGGGCTGCGGCCGGTCAATTTGGCCAAGCCGCTATTGCAAAAGGCAGGCGTAGGCAGTACGAGCCGCCGCAACCCATCGCCTCCGGTTGCCGCGCCGGCGCCGGCCAAAGAACCCGAGGAGAAACGATCGGGCGGTCTAAAATCGCTGCGCAAAGGCAAGGCCAGTCCGGCGCCGAGCAAGAAGGCTGGCCCCCAATTTTCGAATCTCGTCTTTAGCGATCAGGTGACGCGCGATGGTCGACCCATCAACCCGACCGCGATGTTGAGCGGCGAGCGCAAGCAGGTTTTTGCCAGCTTTGAATTTTCCGATATGGAAAATGGCGCCGACTGGGGGCAGGCGTGGGCTATCGACGGCAAAACTGCGCTGCAAGATGCCGGTAAATGGTCCGATGGCGAAAGTGGGCGCAAGACCATTGTGCTTTCCAGCCGCAACAATTTGCCCGACGGCAAGTATCATCTGGTCTTGACGGTGGGCAAGCAGGTGATGGCTCAAGGTGAAGTGACAGTGGGGCGCCAGGTGGATGACGCAGACACCGAGATTTCCGGGCAGGTGATTGACAAAGAGACCAACAAAGGCATAGCCGGTGCACTGGTCATTGCGCTCAAGCCGGGCGTGCGCGCATCCGAATTTGTGCGCGAGCAGCGCCAAGACATGGCCTTTACCTCGACCAAAACCGACCGCAACGGGCGCTTTACCTTTGTCAAGCAGTTGCCCAAGGGACAGGCATATGGCCTCATTGTGGTAGCGCGCGGCTACCGCGACATGGCCATTGAAAGCGCCCTGCGCATCAGTCCGCAATCGCCGGAAAAAGCGCAAATCTATCCGATCCCCATGATTGAAGAATAATAAGATTTACGATTTGGTATGTACGATTTACGAATTATACTCGCGGTTGGCATAGATGAAAGGGACTTCGTCTGATTTTAGTCGAGTAGTCGATTTTCATCTATGACAGAGCCAAATATCTCTTGTCTACGAAATAGCTTCGTAAATCGTAAATCTAAAATCGTAAATCATCACGGAGGCGAAAATGAGCAATTCAATTCGATTAGGCTGCTTGGTGGTATTGGGCATAATTGCCATTGTCGTGGTGCGACCAATGTTTAGCGGTGGAGAACAGGCGGAACAGCCGGGGGCGGTGGAGCCGGCTGCCCAGCCGGAAGCGACGGAAGAAGACAGCGCCGATGCGGGTGCGCCGGCGGCGGTAGAAGAGGATGCCGCGGCGGATGACGGCGCAGATAGTGCTGGCGATATGGGCATTGAGGCCACGCTGAATGATGTGCATTGGACCATCATCGAAGCCGCCGATGTGACCGCCGATTTGGGCGGCGAGATCGCCCACAACGGCAAGCTGATCGGCGTGCGCTACATGATTGAAAACCAGACCGGCGATCCACTCACCTCGCTGGGCATGGAATTAGCCGATGGCGCCGGCAACAGCTATTCATACCTAAGCGACGCGCTGCCCTTTATCGAGGATGCGGAGGCGTGTGAGACCGAAACCATTGAGCCCGATGCATCCATTACCTGCACGGCCATTTACGATGTGGCCGACGATGCCGAAGATTTGCGGGCGGTGGTGACCGATCTGAATATGCTGGGCGGGGAGAGCGAGGAGATTCCGCTGCCCGTGAATTAGGATCTAATGAGCCAGATTTTCGCTTTTTGTGCAAGAATTTTGACCACGAAGGACGCGAAGATGACACGAAGGACCACAATGGGTGCTGTTCTTCTTCGTGAAACTTCGTGCGCCTTCGTGTCTCTTCGTGGCTCCTTTTGGGATCTGGCTTGTCCAGGTTAGGGCGCTAAAGGCGTATGTAGCGACACAAAGTTGTCGATATTGATAGGAATGCGCATCTTTTCATGTGGCGTCATGGGCGTCCTTTGTTTTCAATTTTCCGTTTTTCATTTTCAATTGAAAATGAAAAACGGAAAATTGAAAAGGAGCATAGGAGCATAACGCACTAAACTAACTCCCGCTCGTATATTTCCGCTGCCTCCGTTTTTCCCAACATGGCCTCGGTCATCTCCAAGAATGCTTGCAGTGCCGGCGACACCCACTTATCCTTGTGCCATAGAAGTTGGGTCACCATGTTGAATTGCAACCCTTCCACGTGCAAATTTACCAGTCGACCGCTCGCCAATTCCTGCTGCACCACCACCTGCGGCAGCACGGCGACTCCCATGCCGGTTAAAGCACACTGCTTGATTGCCTCCAAACTATGAAATTCCAAAATGTTGGCCGGTGACACCGCCGCCGACCGCATGGCGCGCATAAAGACGCGCCGATAGCGGCAGTCCGCTTCGGTGAGCAGCATGGTTTCCGTTTGGAAATCCTCGAGCATCAAATCCGCAAATTGAGCCAGCCGATGATTTGGCGTGGTCACCACCAGAATGGGCTCGCGGCGCAATGGCTTAACATAGACCGTCGACGAGTGAAATGGCTCGGCCAAAGACAATGCGGCGTCGGCCAGCCCCTCGCTGAGCAGCGTGCTCCAATCCGCCCCGTTGAGCGATGGGCAAAATACAATGTCTACCTTGGGGAATTGGCTGCGAAAAGCGCTGACCACCGCCGGCAGCCGATAGGCGCACAGCGTCTCTGGCGCACCAATGGTCAGCACGCCCACCGGTTCACCATTGTCCGGCACGGCGGCCAGCGCTTCATCGGTCAGCGTCAATATTTTTTCAGCATAGCCCAACAGCCGCTGGCCGGCTGCCGTCAACACAACGCGCCGCCCCAGCCGGTCAAAGAGCGTAACGCCTAACTCCTCCTCCAACGATTGAATCTGCGCCGACACGCTGGACTGCGCATATTGAGCGCCTGCGCCGTGCGCGTAAAGCTCAACGAGCGCGTTACTTCGCGAAATGTGTGCAGTTGGCGGATTTCCATGCCATCTCTCCCCGACCTGTCATCAGTAAAAACGATTGTTGAAATCGTTTTTGTTCGCTTGAAACGATATGTTTACTGTGATAGTATAGGCGCTGTTGTTTAACCTGCCAAAAATTGGCAAGCCGAGAAGAGAGGATTCTGATGAACAAGTTAACGATGTATGAGAAATTAGAGGCGTTGTTGGGATTGGCCGATCCATTTAACCGGGCAGTGCGCAGTGCACATATTATCTGGAGCAGACGCTATCCAGAGTGGGCCGCGGCTTTTTTTGACGCGCATTTTCTGAAGTCGCGCGTTTTGCCCTCTATGCAGGAAGTCTATCCCCCTGTTGCGGCGGACCTGGCGCTAGAGTGGGTCAACCAATTTGATGCCAATCAGGGCGACAAAGCGCCGCTGGTTAAGGCCTTGACGCCAGTGGCAGCCGACTTCCTCTATTTGGTCGATAGCGAATTGCGCTTTTATGAACGCGAACTGGCCAAGATGCGGACAATTCTACCCGCGCTGGGCGCCAAAGTGGGCAATGTTGTAGTTGCGGTGCGCGACGCACTGCTGCCGCGCAGGCGGGCAGCCTCCGTATAATAATAGTTTAATGCAGGATAGGAGGGCTGACGGTGACTAGTGAGACAACTGCTGCGATAACGCCTGTGCAGGCGGCCAAAATGCTGGAAGTTACGGTTGCCGTTTTGCAAAGAGAAGTGGCCGCGCTACCCGTCGAACTGCTGCAGTTTCGTCCGGCGCCGGGTGAATGGTGCATCAACGAGGTCATCGGTCACCTGATCGAGACTGAAGAGCGCGGCTTTGCCGGCCGCATGAGGCGGATGTTGGCGCAGGATGATTACGTCTGCCAGCCGTGGGATCCCGATCAGGTGGCGCGCGACCGGCGCGATGATGAGAAAGAGGCTGCCGATTTGCTGGCCAACCTGGCTGCACGTCGCCAGGAAAGCATCCACTTTGTGCAAACACTCACACCCGCCGATTTGGCGCGTACGGCTCAACATCCAGTGGTGGGTATGTTGAGTGTTAACGATCTGCTGCACGAGTGGGTGCACCACGACCGCAACCACATTAAACAGATCATGAGCAATGTGCAGGCGCGGGCCTGGCCCCACATGGGTAACTCTCAGGCTTTTACAACTCTATAATTTTACAAAGTTCAAGCGGACTATTGAGGCCGATTTCCCACGGACATTGGACACACGGATAGAGATCATTAAACCCATCCGTGTATCCAATATCCGTGGGGATTTTGTTTTAATATGTCGATATTGCGGCTTGTGCTTCAAAGAGTGCCAACGCCAACCCCGCCCGCACCGATAACCCCAATGGCGTATACCCCAACTCATGCGCCGCCGGATCGCCATAAAGAGCGGGAATTACAATTGGTTCCCCGCGTAGGTGACGATATGTGGCCAACACTTCTTGCGTATATGCCAAATCATCTGCATCCAGAGCTGGCTCGGTTTGGCCAGCGGCGGCCATGGCATAGCCCTCCTGCTTTAACATCTCATCCAAATTTTGCGCATAGCCATGCTGAGTCACGTAAGCCAGCCGGAAGATGGCCGTACACACTTCGCGATAAACCTGTTCGATTGAATACTCCTGGCTGCTCCACAAAATCGGCGCGATCCAACCGCGGCGGTCATAGGCGCGCGTTTCAAAGCGGTGCTTAAATTCGCTGACGTAGC
>JAWKON010000114.1:0-12446 GCA_041391125.1 Caldilineaceae bacterium | reverse complement strand
CTCACCCTGTCATCCTACCCCCGATTCTGGCGCATAATCACAAAGGCGGCCGGAGCGGATTCGGCCACCACGTTGCCATTGGGGTCCAGCGCAAAAACGTGGGCAATATAGCTGCCGGGGCTGAGCAACTGCTGGACCGGGATATGCCACGATTCGGCTGTATCTGTCAACGCTTCGCCGGCAAAGGCGCCGTTTATGTAGAGCTGAATGCGCTGGCCGGGGAGGGCGGAACCGTGGAAGACCAACTGCTGATTTTCAAATTGCGACAGATCGATGAGCGCGGCCGGCGCCGGGAAAGTGATCATGGGGATGGAAAGCGCCAATGGCCCAAGCGTTTCTTCCAGAATGGTGAACGAAGTGCCCGTGGTGGCAATCTCCACGCCGTCGGGCCGCGATTGGGTGAGCAGCAGATGGTATTGGCCGGGGGGCAGCGGCTCCGCCAGCGGCAATTGCCAGCGCCCGCGGCCGTCGGCCAGTACGGAGCCCAACGTTTGCATCAAAAGCTGCGGATTATTCTGTGAGCCGCGGCGGTCGGGAAAGACGCCACTGCAGGTGGCGCAATGGATGTAATTGATCGTGATGAGCGTGCCCGGCGCGCCCGTCCCCTCCAGGTGTGACACCACCAGCGCCGGCAGCGCGGCATTGGGCGGCGGATAGCTCAGCGTCAATGGGATCAGCGAGGCTTCCAACGTCAATGCTTGGCTCAATTCGGCAGGCGGCTCCCCAAGAGAGGGCGCTGCCCCGCCGATGTCGGCGGACGTGGACGTGGCGGTGGGCGCAAATGGAATTGTGGATGGAACGCTGGCGGTGGGGGTCGATGGCGCCGGTGCAGGTGTTGCCGTGCCTGTCATCTCTGCGGCCACAATGGTTGCGGTGGCGGTCGCGCCGATTTCCTGGGCCAGGCTTGTCGCTGTTGCATCGAAGGCGCGGGTGTTTGCGCGTGCTGCCGCCGTCGCCGCCTCTGCCGTCACCGCTACACCGCCCGAACCCAATTGTTGCAGCGGCGCGCTATTGGGGACAGCGCTGGTGGATGTGGGCGTCAGCGTGGGCACGCTCTCCAGTCGGAGGGTTGGCAGCGCACGTGGGGTCACCAGCAATACAGTTTGCGTGCGGGGCTGCAATTGGCGCCAGAAGAGCGCACTGAGCAGCAAAATGGTAAACAGCACAAAGAGCAGGCAACTTTTCCAGAAGTCCAGGCGACGCTCTATATATGGCGGTGCTGAAAATGTGCGCTGAGTCATTGTGGCAATGGCTGGGTTTGCAGCGGTGAATGTTTGGCCGTTAAGTAGTTTGGTCGTCGGCGCCGGTCTGCCCGTGCTGGCGCATCAACTCAGCGGCCTGCGTAATCCAATTCGCCACATTGGAAACTCTGGGTGCTTTGGTCAACGCACGTAGCTTATCTTCATCGCTTTCGGCCATCTGTCGCCAGGTGTGAATACCACCCTCGCGCAGCCGGTTGGCGTACGTTTTGCCGATGCCAGTGATGGCTTGCAAATCGTCCGGGCGGCTGGATGGGGCGGCAACCGGCTGTGGCGTAGGCGCTGGCGGCGCGCTTTGGGCCGCGGCGGTTGATGTCGTGCTGTCAATCGGTGTGCTCTCAATTGGTGTGCTGTCTTTGCCCGGCTCTATTTGCGTCGCAGCGGCGGCCAGTTGATCTGTTCTGCGGCTGGCAGGGGCGGCGATTCTTTCGATATTCGCACTGAATTCTGTATCGTCCGCGCGTTCGCTTTTGGCGGCGGCTTTCCTCTCCAGTTCTTCCAATCGGGCAATCAATTCGTCTAGTTCGGCGTGCGTTTGGGGCGTGGCCGTGATGGTGCGCGGAAGCCGTTCGGCTGGCGGCGCGGGCTCTGCCATGCGTGCGGGTTGGGTGGCAGTTTGGGCGTGGTCTTCCACATCCTCCGCCGGTGCGATAAATCGCGCACCGGGGGGGACGTTCTCTTCGGGTTCAAAGGGCAATGACGCTTCGTCGGCCGGCCAATCTGGCTCCGGTTCATCGATGACGGGGCGTGGGCGCGTGTCCCGTCGGGCGAAACGCATGGCGGTCTCTATCGGATCGGGCTGTTCGCTTTCCAGACGCGCGGCGCTGCTTTGAAATTCGGTGTCAATGGGTGTAACCGGCATGGACGCATAGGTGGCCGCGGTGGCAACCCCACTGGCCTGCGCGCGATAGCGCTCCAGTTGCGCTCGGGTAGAGTCAAGTTCTTCGGTCAATTGATGCACACGTTCATCGCGCCATTGCAGCCGGCGGCCGCGAAAATAGAACCACTCCCACAACGTGGAAAGCGTAAAGCCAACAATAAAGGCAGCGAGCATGTACCACAGCAGTTGCAGAGACATAATTTGTGCTGATAAACAGGGCCGGGCGGGTGCATATCGATTTTGGAGTCAGGCCGTTTCAGGCAGAGCCACCCGGACAAGACAATACGATTCGGTTTGGAAGCGCGTTTATGATACACTGGACAGCGCATAGTGTCAATGAGATTGGAATGTAGGGGTGTATTTCAACTGTGGGATTAGGATAGATATGGCTAAAACGCGTGTAAAGAACGAAAACAGTGCTGTTCGATATGATTATGATGTGATTGTGATCGGTAGCGGGCCAGGGGGCGAAGGGGCGGCCATGAAGGCTACCAAGGAGGGCAAACGGGTGGCGGTCGTCGATGATTTCCCCGAGGTGGGCGGCAACTGCACGCACCGCGGCACCATCCCCAGCAAGGCGCTGCGCCAGACCGTGCAGCAGCTTGCCGAAAGCGGCCGTGTGCGCGACTTGAATTATGCGGCGCTGCTCGACTCGGCGGAGCAGGTGATCCAGCAGCAGGTGCGTCTGCGCAGCGGTTTTTATGCTCGCAATGGCGTGGAGATTTTGCAGGGGCGGGCGGCCTTTATGGATGCGCACACCGTGGAAGTCAGCTCAGAGGCGGGGGCCAAAAGCTACAGCGCCGCCGCTTTTGTCATCGCCACCGGCGCCCGGCCCTATCATCCCGAGGATGTGGATTTCAGCCACCCGCGCATTTTGGACAGCGATTCGGTGCTTACCACCGGTCTCAACCCGCGCTCGATTACGATTTACGGCGCCGGCGTGATTGGGTGCGAATACGCCTCGATTTTCCGCAGCCTGCGCATCAAGGTCAATCTGGTCAACACGCGCAGCCAGTTGCTCTCGTTTCTGGATGATGAAATTATCGACGCCCTGGCCTATCATCTGCGCGAGCAGGGGGCGCTGATCCGGCATAATGAAGAGTACGACCGGGTGGAGGCGGATGACAAAGGGGTTACGCTCTATTTAAAGTCGAACAAGCAGATCCGCAGCGACGTGCTGCTGTGGGCCAACGGGCGCACCGGCAATTCAAGCCGCATGGGGCTGGAAAATTTGGGCATTGAGCCGGACCGCCGCGGCAATATTCCGGTCAATGCGGATTACCAGACGGCCCAGCCCCACATTTACGCCGTGGGTGATGTCATCGGCTATCCCAGCCTGGCCAGCGCAGCCTATGACCAGGGGCGCTTTGCTGCCACCCATCTTGGTTTTTGGCAAGTGTGATCACCGGCTGGTGGAATATATTCCGACCGGTATTTACACCATCCCCGAAATCAGTTCGGTGGGGCTGACCGAACACGAGTTGACCACCCAAAAAGTGCCGTACGAAGTGGGCCATTCCTTCTTTAAAGACCTGGCGCGGGCGCAGATCAGCGGGCGCACCGTGGGCATGCTCAAGCTGCTCTTTCATCGCGAGACGCTGCAAATACTGGGCATCCACTGCTTTGGCTCGCAGGCGTCGAGATCATCCTGGTCAGGCCATTCTGTCGCAGGGCGAGGCCAACACGCTAATGTACTTTATCAACACGACGTTTAATTATCCCACTATGGCGGAGGCGTACCGGGTGGCGGCGCGAATGGGCTGAACCGGGTGCGTGAGGGAGAAAAATGCATGCTGTATTGCTTATTGCTCTCTGATCCAGCAAAAAGCAATACAGCAATAAGCAATAAAAGTTGGACGCGGTTATGGCTTGCCGCGTTGAAGTTGTTGTAGATGCTGCGCTTCTATGAGCAGACAAATTGGCCACTGGCGCCACGTGAGCGTTTTCATTCGGCTGAGGATTCCATTCGGGTTCATAAGCCGGGTATAGTCAACCCGTTTCGCGTAGCAAGTTGGTGTAATAGGTTAAGTTACGGTGATGTGGTTGTGGCCGCCAAAGCTGTCGATGCGCCAGGTCTGCGGATCATAGTAGTTGGTGGCGCGCCGGTACCACTCCTGCGTGGCTGATCAAAGTGAATTTTGTAGCGGAAGAAGCAGGGATGCAGGATGACAAAAGTGAAGCGGCCCGCCGCAGCAAATAGTTGGCTCATCCGCATCAGCAGCGTCGATCAGGATATCCGCGGCTTGCCCATGGTGGAGACAATGCGGTCAAATTTTACCGGTTGAGCGGAATACCCGGGCTAAGTCCGCCTGCATAAATTCCACGCCCGGATAGCGCGCCCGCGCAATTTCAACAACCGTGCCGAGCCATCGATCCCCACGCGCACCACCTCCTTCATCATGGCGCTGAGCCAGCCGTCGCCACAGCGGGCGCAGATCAGCGGGCGCACGGTGGGCATGCTCAAGCTGCTCTTTCATCGCGAGACGCTGCAAATACTGGGCATCCACTGCTTTGGCTCGCAGGCGTCGGAGATCATCCACATTGGTCAGGCCATTCTGTCGCAAGAGGGCGAGGCCAACACGCTAATGTACTTTATCAACACGACGTTTAATTATCCCACTATGGCGGAGGCGTACCGGGTGGCGGCGCTGAATGGGCTGAACCGGGTGCGGTGAGGGGGGAAGAAAATTGCGAATGGTAAATTGTGAATGGTGAACTTCGCAAAGTGAATGCGGCGAGGCCAATGAATCAGCATCTGAATGTGACTCTGCTATAATGGTGCGCAACCATGTTCATGTTTGCTTTATTCTACAATGCATTCTACATTTATCGAAACGGTAATCGATTCATACCTCGAACCCCAATCCAAATAGTTAGGAAATGAAATGAGCACACAGACTACCAAAATTATTTACACCCTCACCGATGAAGCGCCCATGCTGGCCACCTATTCGCTGCTGCCCATTATCAACACCTTTACCGGCGTCGCCGGCGTGTTGGTGGAAACCAGCGATATATCGCTGGCTGGCCGCATCATTGCTAATTTCCCCGAAAATTTGACCGCAGCCCAACGCCAGCCCGATGCGCTGACCGAATTGGGCGAACTGGCCAAAACGCCGGCCGCCAACATTATCAAATTGCCCAATATCAGCGCCTCCATCCCGCAGCTCAACGCGGCCATTGCCGAGCTGCAAGCCCACGGCTACGACGTGCCGGATTACCCCGAAGAGCCGCAAAATGAGGCCGAAAAGGAGATCAAGGCGCGCTATGCCAAAGTGCTGGGCAGCGCCGTCAACCCGGTGCTGCGCGAGGGCAACTCGGATCGCCGCGTGGCGGCGCCGGTCAAGGAGTATGCACGCAAAAATCCGCACCGCATGGGCGCCTGGAGCGCCGATTCTAAATCGCACGTGGCCCACATGCAGAGCGGCGATTTCTATGGCGGCGAGCAGTCCGTGGTCATAGCGCAGCCCGGCAACGTCAAAATCGAGTTTGTGGGTCAAGATGGCGCAGCCGCCGTTTTGAAGGCCAAGACGCCCGTGCTGGCGGGTGAAGTAATCGACGCCGCCGTCATGAGCTGCCAAGCGCTGCGCGCCTTTTATGCCGCCGAGATTGATGATGCCAAACAGCAGGATGTGCTCTTCTCGCTGCACGTCAAAGCCACCATGATGAAGGTTTCCGACCCGATTCTCTTTGGCCACGCCGTGACCGTCTTTTTTGATGAGGTGTATGAAAAATATGCTGATCTCTTTGAAGAGCTGGGCGTTGATCCCAACAACGGTCTGGGCGATCTCTATGCCAAAATTCAGAATCTGCCGGACGACCTACGTGCGGAAATCGAGGCCGCTATCCAAGCCTGCTATGCCAAACGCCCGGCGCTGGCCATGGTCAACTCCGACCGCGGCATCACCAACCTGCACGTGCCGTCGGACGTGATTATCGACGCCTCCATGGCCGCCGCCATCCGCGATTCGGGTCAGATGTGGGGGCCGGACGGCAAGCAACACTATACCAAATTCACCATTCCGGATCGCTCGTACGCCCGCATGTATCAAGTAGTCATCGACTTTTGCAAGCAGCACGGCGCCTTTGACCCGCGCACAATGGGCAACGTGGCCAATGTGGGGCTCATGGCGCAAAAGGCCGAAGAATATGGCTCGCACGACAAAACATTTGAGATGGCGGCGGCGGGGATCGTGCGCGTGGTCGATGATGCGGGCAATGTGCTGATGCAGCACATTGTGGAAGCGGGCGACATCTGGCGCATGTGCCAGACCAAAGACCTGCCCATTCAGGATTGGGTCAAGCTGGCCGTAAATCGGGCGCAGGCGACGGGTTCCCCGGCCATTTTCTGGCTAGATGCAGACCGCGCCCACGACGCCAATCTGATTGCCAAAGTGCAGCGCTACTTGCAGGATCACGATACCAGTGGGCTGGATATTCAGATTTTGTCCACCGTGGACGCCATGCAATATTCGCTGGAGCGGGCCAAAGCCGGTCAGGACACCATTTCGGTCACCGGCAATGTGCTGCGCGACTATTTGACCGATCTCTTCCCCATTCTGGAGCTGAACACCAGCGCCAAAATGCTTTCGATTGTGCCGCTGCTGGCCGGCGGTGGATTGTTCGAGACAGGGGCCGGCGGCTCGGCGCCCAAGCACGTGCAGCAGTTTGTAGAAGAGGGCCATCTGCGTTGGGACTCGGTGGGTGAATTCCTGGCCATGGCTGTGGCGCTGGAGGATCTGGGGCGCAAAAGCAATAACGAGCGGGCGCTGGTTTTGGGCAATGCGCTCAACGTGGCCATCGGCCAATATCTGGACAACCGCAAAGCGCCCTCGCGCAAGGTCAACGAGCTGGACAACCGCGGCAGCCACTACTATCTGGCCACCTATTGGGCGCAGGCGCTGGCCGACCAAAATGTAGATGCCGACTTGCAGAGCCAATTTGCGCCATTGGCCAAAGCGCTGGCGGCCAACGAAGCCGCGATCATCGACGAACTGAATGCCGCCCAAGGCGCCTCCGTCGACATCGGCGGCTACTATCAACCCGACCCGGCGAAGACGGAAGCGGCCATGCGGCCTAGCGCGACGCTGAATCGGATTATGGATAGCGTGGGGTAATTATTCCCAGGCTAGGAGCATATAAACACGGATAGGGGGAACACGGATATGGTGCTTGCATCATATCCGTGTTCCCCCTATTCGTGTTTACAAAATATTGCCTTCGCACTTAACTCGCTGATGCTGCGAAGCCCGACCACAGGCACACCATAAATTGTGACCGGCTCACTTCAAAATCTGGCCCACGGTGCGCCTGCATCAGGCGAATCATGCGGGAAACGCCGGAGCCCAATCCATAGTCGAACTTGGATGGTTGGCCAAAAATGGTGCAGGATATTTATGCTATGCCCGCGAAATATCCCAATTGCTGACTCGGATTGTTACCGTCTGATCACCGGCAACATAAAGCGCACCTTCTCCTGGAACGGTGTGGACGGGGTGGATGTGCCCGCAGGCGTGGCCGGCGTAGTCGGTTTGGCTGTCGGGGGCGCCGTCGGCAAGGCTGTAGCCGCAGGAGTCTGCGAGGCAATGGGCGTGGCGGTGGCGGCTGCCGTCGGCGTCAACGCTGGTTTCGGCGTCGGCGTGGGGACGGGCGTGGTGCTGCCGTCGCATTTGCTGCTTTCTTCGGTGCGGATCTGGTGGGCCACAAAGGGTGACAGCGTGGTCCAATATTCAACTTTGGTGCAAACGCCGACGGCAAAAGGACCATTTTCCGTTTTGATTTCGGTGTTGCGCGTGGCTCTAAAGGTGGCGTCGCCAATGACCCACGTTCCCACCAGGCCATCGGTTGGCTTGCTGGTCAGCGCCGCATAATATTCAGCCGAGGGCGGCACCGAGCCGGGCGGCGCCTGACAGACCCCATTAACGTCGCACATGGCGGCCAGGCTGGCGCCAATGTCGACGCGGCCGCGGCCCAGCATACCCGCCATGCCCGGATTCACGGCGTCGATGGCATGAACGGTGTTGATAATGTGGTTGACCACGCTGCCGGCCGAAATGGTGGGCGCTACGCTGCGGATCAGCGCGGCCTGGCCGGCCACAAAGGGCGCCGACATGGAGGTGCCACTCCACCAGGCGTAGCCACTGGGCGGCGCGGCGCTAAAAATACTTTCGCCCGGCGCCGCCACTTCGATCCAATCCCCGTAGTTGGAGAAATCAGATTTGACATCGTTTTGGCCCACCGAAGCCACGCCAATCACTACATCCAGCGCCGCCGGATACTGTTTTTGATCGACATTCAAATTGCCGGCCGCGGCCACCATGATCATCTGGCCGTGTTCATATTGGTCGTCCAGAATGTCCTTCATCAGTTCAGAGCGTACATCGGTGCCCAGACTCAGATTGAGCACATCGGCGCCCTGCGCAACGGCATATTGAATGGCCTCTGTAATCACAAAGATGTTGCCGGCGCCGTCAGCGTCCAGCACGCGCAGCGGCATGATCTGCGCTTGGGGCGCGACCATGTGTATGATGCCCGCCACATGGGTGCCGTGGCCATACGCTTCGTCAATGTGGCCGTCGCCATCGTCGTCTATATTGTTTTTTTCCTCCTCAGGGATTGCGTCGTCGTCAATAAAGTCATAGCCAGCCACCAACACGCCGGCAAAGTCGGGATGATTTAACTCAATACCCGTGTCCAGCACCGCCACCACCACGCCGGCGCCCTGGCTAAATTGATGCGCCCGCGTCAGCCCCAGTTGTGCTTCGGCATATTGACCACTGCCCGCGGTCGGATCTTCGCCGCCCCAGTTGAAGCCAAAGCGGCCGTCGCCTTCGGGCGAGCGGCCGGTCAGGTTGGGTTCGGCATAGACCAGAAATTGTTCCTCGTGCATCTTGTCTGCCACATCTTTGGCATTTTCGCCAATGGGTGCGCGCAGCAGATAGATGGCGGCGCTGCCCAACAGCGTTTCGATGGTGCTTGTGTGATACTTTGCATTGAGATCATCAATGTAGGTGGCCGGTGCATCGGGCGACAGCTTCACAACCAGTTCAGTCGTCTCGCGGTCGTCGCGATTGGGCGCGGCGATGACGGGATAGCTTCTTTGTACAGCGGGCGCCAGCGTCAATGCCATCAGCAAAATTGTTAGTATGAATCGATATTTCTGGCTCGGTTGCATGAACCTTTCTCCTCTCGTCATCCACTTCCCAAAAGTACAAAGGCCGCCCAGTAATATGGATGAGCTTGGGCGGCTTTGATGGCTAGTTGCGCCGTGCGCAGAGCCGCGGCTGGCGACTGCTTTTGCGCCAGGGCGGCATACCAGGCGGCCATCAAACGGGCGCTGGCGTCATCATGCACCAGCCACTGGCTGACCACCAATGTACTGGCGCCGGCGCTTAAGGCGGCGCGCGCCAGCCCAATCAGCTCATCCCCGCCCAATACGCGGCTGCGCCCAGATTCACAGGCGCTCAACACCACGCGCGCTCCGCGCAAATTCAGTTGCGCCAGCTCGGCCGCGTTGAGCCAGCCATCGTGCAGCTTTAGCGCCGAAAAGAGCGGGTTGTCGGCGCGAAACAGCCCATGACAGGCCAGGTGCAGCAGCCCGGCCTCGGCGGCGGCTTCGAGCAAAACGTCACGCGTCGCCTGTTCGCCCAAAAAGACTGTGGCCGCCGGGAAATGATGGGCTACCGCCCGCACTTCGGCTTCCACCGCCGGAATATTCTGGTCGGGCGCACCCATAATCAACGCCGCTGCCGTGGAGCGAATGGGCTGTTGTTGACAGATGCGCCAGATGGCGGCGCTGGGCGCATAGGCAATTTCGAACCGTTCGAGCAAGTGGCCATTGCCATCGTAAAAAGCGTGAAAGGGAAGCTGGTGCAGCAATCCGTGCGGCACAATCAGCAATTTGGGCGCCGTCAAATCTGCCACTTCCGTTGTCGGCAGCATCTGCGCAATCGGCTCGACCAGCGCTTTGTAAAATTCACCGAGAATGTGGTTAGCCGTGCGTTCCAGAATGGGTAGGTGGCGCTGCACGAAGGCCGCTCCGGCCCGAAAGCGATCCCACTGGGCGTGGAGCTTTTGCAGCAACTGTTCAATGTGGGTCGCGCTGGCCAAATCTCGCACGATATGAATGGCGCCGTCGGCCATGACAAAGACCACAACTTCGTCATCCAAAATATAATAGGAGAGCAGCGCGGTCTGCGCCGGAAGCTGATCGGCGATTTGAATTGACTTGATGGGCGCGCTGTCGGGGCTGTGGGGCGCATCGCCATCGGCCACGTGCAGCCGCAGCAGGCTGATTTCCTGTTCCAATGCCAGCGCCCGCGCATTCAATTTGGCGGCCCGTTCCAGCGCGTTGCCAATTTCCAGTGTCTCGCCGCCGTTGCCCAACAGTTCGCTGTAGACCGCGCTCAAATCGGCCTGCAACTGTTGCCGCCGCTGTTCAGTTTCTACATCGGCAGCGCCGTTTTCACCATTGGGCGCCACGCTCGACATCTGCTCCACCAGCGCCCGCGATTTGGCGCGTTCCACCACGTCAAAGGCATCGGCGATCTGGCCGCGCGCCAGATGCACTCGAACCAAATCGGTGTAGGCTGCGGTTTTGTCGTGCAGAAATGAGGTGCGCATGGCTTCGTGGGTCACCGTGTTGCGCTGCTCTTCGATTTCGGCAATGGCCGCTTCCAGCAGCTTTTGCGCCGCATCCAGCTCGCCCTGCAATAGATGCAGATAGCCTTGGCGGCGCTGCAATCGGTAGTGCAATTGCGGCAACGTCAGTGGTTCCAGCAACCGTTCGGCTTGGCATAAATGCACGGCGGCCGCGGCGGCGTTGGGGAGCTGCAGATCGGCCAGCCGCAGGTGGGCGTATACTTTTTGCACGGGCCACGCTTCGCGCGCATTGCTTGTCTCAGAAACCAGTTGCAATGCTTCATCGGCCAACGCCAGCGCCGCCGGCCGGTCATCTTCCGCGGCCTTGACCGCGGCCTGTTCCAGCAGCACGCCGGAGCGGAAAGGCCGATTGCCCGCTTCCTGAAAAAGTGCGGCCGCCTGCGCCAGCGGCGCGTTGGCCTGGGCTAGTTGATTTTGCGCCGCCAATGTGGAGCCCATGCCCCACAGCGCCATGGCGCGTTCATAAATCAGGTTACTCTTCTCAAATCCAGCTTCAGCCTCGCGATACGCGGTCAGCGCCTCGGGGTACAGATTCAACATGCGATAGGCGTCGGCCATGTGCAGCAGATTGGCTTGCTGATCGCTAAGCGCACCGACTTTGGCCAGCAAGACAGCCGCCTTTTGGAAGGCGTGCAGCCCCTGCGTGTATTGTCCCAATAAAAGGTGGGCCTCGCCGATATTGGTGAGCATATAGCCCTGAATGTGCTCGGACGCCGCCGCTAATTGAGCAGCTTCTGCATACGCGGCCAGGGCATCGCCAATGCGCCCCAAATAGCGCAGAATAAGGCCGCGGTTGCCAATGGCAATGGCCAATCGCTCCGGCATCCCGAGATTGGCATAGATCGCTTCCGCCTGTGCATAGGCGCGCAGGGCCTCGTCATAGCGCCCGGTTTCACCCAGCGCCGTGCCGCTGCTGTCATTGATGAGCGCAGTCAGCAATTGCAGTTCGGGAGAAGGCGGCCCTGCCGCGGCTAGCTTTTGCAGCACCTGCGCGGCCACATCCAATGCTTCCGGAAAGCGTCCCAATTGGATCAGCACATTCATGCGGCCCACCTCGGTGCGCAGTGCGTCCAGCGTCAGGCTCAGGGTGGCAAATTTTGCCTGCGCAGATTGGATTAGAGCGAGCGCTTCTTCGAATTCCCCATGAATGGCGAGCGTTTGCGCGCGCAGATAGAGCGCACGCGGTACAACCAAATCGACATGTTGGGCAACGGCTACCTGCTCACATAGCGCGGCCAACTGGCGCGCCTGCCCCGGATTGCGCCGGGCTAATTGCTCAGTCTCGTCCAGCAGCCGCGTCAGCCCCATTTCCCCGGTTAGATCGGCCGCGCGCAAAAACGCCGACTGCGCTTCAACGGTCGGCGCGCCGAGCAATTCTTCGATCCATTCGGCGGTAAAGGGCTCATCTTTCATAAAACTAAAATTTGCAGGTCCTTTTTGATCAACAGATTGTACAGATTTAAACGATTAGAAAAATCTGTCGAATCTGTGTAATCTGTTGATCAAATATCTTCCAAATGAAATCAACCCTGAATAGCAATCGGCGTCAGCAAAATGGCGGTCTGTTCGTAGGTGAGCATGACTGAATATTCATCCGGCTGCAAAGCGTCAAAGCTGAATTCACCCAGTTCATCGCTGTTCGTCAG
>JAWKON010000113.1:0-12591 GCA_041391125.1 Caldilineaceae bacterium | reverse complement strand
AAGGTAAGGGTTCCGGAGAACAATTCGTGCGTCAGCAACTCATTGCCGAAGTAAGAGAACATCGTAGTAAAAGGAACTTTCAAAAAGGACGGGCACTTGTCGTACTCATCGATGCCGATACTTTATCGGTGCAAGAGCGCCTCCAGCAGCTAAATTCTGCCCTTGAACAGGAAGGGCTTGGGAAAATTAAACCGGACGAGAAAATCGCCATATTCATCCCAAAGCGCAACATTGAAACGTGGATTCGTTACGCAAACAACCACACGGCCGACGAAAATGTTTCGTACCCAAAGCTATCCAAACCCAGAACATGCCAAGCTGAAGTGGCGTTATACGTCAACTCCATTTGCAAAGACGGCTTACCCAATGATGCACCGTCTTCGCTTGTTCACGCTTGCCAGGAATTAGCCAAAATTCTCTAGCCCATCCACCTAATGCAAATGCCGCCGATACGCCTTCACCAAATTCTCCTCAATTGTGGTGTGAAGTGACGTCTGCTTATACGGATTGCGCTCGGCGGCCTTAAAAATCTTCTCGGCGCAGCGCCCGCACAGGAAATAACCAATCAAAATGCCTCGTTCCCGATAAATAAAGGCGTTGAGCGATAGACTGCGCTGCCCCTTAATTTGGGCCGCGTCAATCGCTCGGCCACAGCCCGGACACGGGTCATCCTCATAAAACCAGTAGCCTTTGATGGCTTTGCCAAACTGGGCGTGCGCCTGCTGAAACATCTGCGCCATCGCGGCATCAATGTCGTCGTGGTTCATCGTGTGTCATCCTTGTTTTGAGTTTCGCAACGCTTGCGTCGCCGCCGCGTCCACGGCATAATGCTCGGGCAGCCGCACCAAACTGTCCGGCGCGCCGGTAAAGCGCACCGCCACGCCATAATCGCGCGCCGCCCCTTCAATCGACACATAGCCATTGACCACATCGGCCAGCACGGCCTGCGGATCGCGCTGGAACGGATCGCCGTAGCCGCCGCCGCCGGGCGGGTTTAGGTCCACCGTGGTGTCTGGCTCCATCCAGTAGACCATTTTGGGCTGGCGGCTTTCGCCGTTGATTTTGAATTCGCCCAGGCTGCCGGACTGGCCGCCCTCCAGCCCTTGCGCCACAAATTGGGTGCGGTCCACCATGGGCGAAACGCTCCATTGATTGGCGCCGCGATAGCGCATCTGCGTGGCCTGGCCCAACCCGCCGCGGAACTGGCCCGCGCCACCCGAATCGGTGCGCAGCGTGCGCTGCATCTGCACCACAGGCGCCAGAGTCTCGATTACCTCGGCTGGCACGCCCGCCACGCCCGACGGAAAACCGGTGGTGTTGAGCCCGTCTTTTACCGCCCGCCCACCCGTGCCGCCCACCAGAAAGACCGTCACCTGGCTGGGCTTGCCCGTTTCCGGCCACGTGCCGCGATAGATATTGAGCCAAATGGGGTCGGCGCTGCCCGCCATGAGCTTGCCGGGCAGGGCAGCGGCCAGCGCACCAAAGATAGCGCTGGGCAAAAAGTGGCCGATCAGATGGCGCGAGGCCACGGCGGCCGGTTCTTTACAATTGAGGATCGACCCCTCCGGCGCGGTCACGTGGACCGGGCGGAAAGCGCCTTCGTTGTGCGGCACTTCCGGGCTGACCGCCGCCTTCATGGCAAAGGAGGCGTAGCCGTGCGTATAGTTCATCACCACGTTGATGCCGCGGCTGCTCTGCGGCGACGAACCGGCAAAGTCGATGTGAATGTCCTCATCCGCAATGGTCACCGTGACGCAGATGCGGATGGGCTCCTCAAAACCGTCGCTCCACACTTCGTGGCTGTAGCGCCGTTGGGCAACTGGCGGATGCCGTCGCGCATGGCCCGCTCCGAGCGGCTGATGATCATCGGCCAGCGGATCGATGCTCTCCAGGCTGAACTCGTCCATCATCTGCAACGAGGCTGCGCGCCCACGGCATTGCACGAGGTTTGCGCATAGAGATCGCCCACGGTTTCATCCGGCGTGCGCACATTGGCGCGCACAATTTTGAGCAGCTCGTGATTGGGCTCGCCGCGGTCAAAGAGCTTCATGATGGGCACCGCAGCCTCTTCTATGAGCTTCGCGCCTCGGCGAAAGCGCGCGCCGCCAATATCCGGCGCGTGGCAGCAATTGGCAAAGTAGCCCACAATGGTCTGGCGCGAAAGACCGGCGTCATGACCGTAAAGTCGTTGACCTGGCCGGCGGTCATCCACGGAGTCGTTGGTGACCAGCACATCGCCGGGGCGCAGCGTCTCGGGCGGATAGGCGCAGAAAAGTGCTTGGCGCCGGTGGCATGGGGTTGATGTGGCCGGGCGTGCCGGTGAGCGACGCGATCCTTAAAGCCGCGTATCAAAGATACCGCAGGCCAGATCCTGCGATTCGCGCACAATGGTGCTAAAGGCCGTGCGCATGAGCGCCACCTGCTGCTCATTGGCCACCGACAGCAGCCGGTTCCACATGACTTCGAGCTGGATGGGGTTTAAGGCAGACATTTTGGGTTCTCCAGAAAATTTAAACGCAAAGGGCGCAAGGGCGCAAAAGACGCAAACGTAATTATTTGTAGGGCGAGTATCCTTACTCGCTTCCCTAACCAGCAAATTGAGACTCGCTATGTGCGACGAAAATTTAAACGCAAAGGGCGCAAGGAGGCGCAAAAGACGCAAACGTAATTATTTGTAGGGCGAGTATCCTTACTCGCTTCCCTGGCCAGCAAATTGAGACTCGCTATGTGCGACGAAAATTTAAACGCAAAGGGCGCAAGGGCGCAAAAGACGCAAACGTAATTATTTGTAGGGCGAGTATCCTTACTCTTCCCAACCAGCAAATTGAGACTCGCTATGTGCGACGAAAATTTAAACGCAAAGGGCGCAAGGGGCGCAAAAGACGCAAACGTAATTATTTGTAGGGCGAGTATCCTTACTCGCTCCCCCTGGCCAGCAAATTGAGATGCGCTATGTGCGACGAAAATTTAAACGCAAAGGGCGCAAGGGGCGCAAAAGACGCAAACGTAATTATTTGTAGGGCGAGTATCCTTACTCGCTCCCCCTGGCCAGCAAATTGAGATGCGCTATGTGCGACGAAAATTTAAACGCAAAGGACGCAAGGGGCGCAAAAGACCCAAGCGTAACTATTTGTAGGGCGAGTATCCTTACTCGCTCCCCCTGGTCAACAAGTGAGATGCGCCATACCCGACTGCCGGAAGGGGCCGCAAAACAGTTGGCGCGAGCGAACAGTTTTTCTTCCTGGCAGTCTAGCCCCGTATCCGCCTTGCGCCCCTTATCTTTTGCGCCGCTTGCGTTAATTCATTTCCACCACCAAATTCAACTGCTCATCAATCCGACACTCGCCCGGCCCCACAATGACCGTCGATTCCCGCTCCTCCACAATGGCCGGGCCGTTGAAGGCAGCGCCGAGCCAGCCGATAGCGGTCATAAATGGGCGTATTCGCATAGCCATTGCATTCGGGAAAATAGGCCGGCCGCTCGCCTTTGCGCGCCGCAGAGACGCCGCCATCGGCATCTCGACTGGCCCCATTATCGGCGTCGGTGGCGGCAGCCTGCAAACGCAGTTCCGGCTGCGGGCCGGACGAGACGACGCGCCAGTTGAGCACCTCCACCGGCACGGGCGGACCCAGCCGCTCGTACAGTTCCTGATAGGCGCGCTCAAACTCGGCCAGCAGTTGCGGCGCCAGATCGGCGTTCAGCGGGCCAGCGGGCAGCGGCACGGATCTCGTGGCCCTGGCCCACGTAGCGCATATCGGCGGCGGCGGTGGGTAATCTGCGCCGCCGGTACGCCGGACGCTTCCAGCAGCGCCTGGCCTTCGGCCTCCATTTCGGCCAGCAGCGCATTGGCCTGCGCCCAATCCATCTGGCCAAGCTGGCTGGGCCACGAGCGCACAAAGTCAAAGGCCAGCGGCGCCGACAGAAAGCCCACCGTGCTCATGACGCCGGCGCCCAGCGAGGCCAGCAGCGCCGGTGAACCCAGCGAGAGGGCCAGCCGGTGGGCGTGCATGGGACCAGCGCCGCCAAAGGCAAAAAGAGCGGAAAGCGCCGCGGATCTTTGCCCCGCTCCAGAGCGTGGACGCGGGCCGCATTGGACATGGTTTCGTTGACGATCTGATAGATGCCCCAGGCCGCTTCTTCCACGGAGAGGCCCAGCGGGTCGGCGATTTTTGCTTGGATGGCCCGGCGTGCGCCCTCCAAATCCAGCGCCATGCGGCCGCCCAGGAAGTAGGCCGGGTCCAGATAACCCAGGATCAGGTTGGCGTCGGTAACGGTCGGTTCGGCGCCGCCGTTGCCGTAGCAGACCGGCCCCGGGTCGGCGCCCGCCGAGTCTGGCCCCACCTTGAGCAGCCCCAACGCATCTACCCGCGCAATGGAGCCGCCGCCGGCGCCAATTTCAATCAGCTCGATAACCGGCATCTTGATGGGCAGCCCCGAGCCCTTTTTGAAGCGATAAACGCGGTCCACCTCAAAATCGTGGGCGATCAGCGGCTGGCCGTCGCTGATGACGCAGAGCTTGGCCGTGGTGCCGCCCATGTCGAACGAGAGCAGGTCGCGGTGACCGGCGGCATTGCCGTAAGCCGTAGCGGCCAGCGCGCCGGCGGCCGGTCCCGATTCGAGCAGGCGCACGGGGAAGCGGGAGGCCGTCTCCACGGTGGCAATGCCGCCCGACGAGAGCATGAGGAAAAAGCTGCCCGCAAAGCCCAGCCGCCGCAGCCGCTCCTCCAGCCCGTGCAGATAGGTCTCGACCAGCTCCTGTACATAGACATTGGCAATGGTGGTGGAGGCGCGCTCGAACTCGCGAATCTCCGGCGCCACGTCGGACGAGAGGGAGACGCGCAGATTGGGCGCCACGCGCTGGATCACGTCGCGGGCGGCGCGCTCGGCGGCGGGGTTGGTAAAAGAGTGCAGAAAGACCACGGCCACCGCTTCCAGCCCGTTGGCGGCTAGCTCTTGGGTCAGACGCGCCACATAGGCTTCATCCAGCTCGACCAGCGTGGCGCCGGTGGCCAGCGTGCGCTGCGGTACGTCAAAGCGCAGGTGGCGGGGGACCAGCGGCCGCGGCTGCTCCAGCATGAGGTCGTAGAGGTCGTAGCGGTTCTCGCGGCCAATCTCAATGGAGTCGCGAAAGCCCTGCGTGGTGAGCAGCGCGGTGCGGGCGCCCTTCCGCTCGATCATGGCGTTGGTGACCAGCGTGGTGCCGTGGATCAGGTGCTGGATCTGGCCCGTGCTCATGCCGTTGGGCGTCAGCGTATCCAGCAGCACCGCCTCCACCGCCGCCGACGGATCGGCGGGCGTGGTGAGCACTTTGCCAATGGCAAAGTGGCCGGTGCGCGGGTCGACGATGATCAGGTCGGTAAAGGTGCCGCCGATGTCCACGCCGACGCGGTAGTGGGGGGATGGAGTTGGGGATTGGGTCATGGTTGTTTGGTCGTTTGGATGGGTGGGTTGATTTGGTGAGGGCATTTTTACGCAATTGGGGGGATTCGTCTAGTTTGGACGCGGGTGGGAGAAAATGTTGACAAACGAAGTTGATTGCGTGGCTTGTAGTAGAATGATATGTACAATAATTGGTAAGCAACGGAAACCTGTTAAGTAGTGTCATATCAATTTCGAAAGGTGCAGCTCTTAATTACTGATCACCCGCAGTTTGGATTGACGGTGTGGAAGTCAACAGAACTGTCCGTGGAAGTATATATCAATAGAGAGTGTACAAGGAGCTGTAAAGGTGGATTTTACGAATATCACACAATTCCAGTTTAGGAACGATTTGGAGCAACAGTCATTCTTTGCGTCTATCAGATGAGTCTAATTATCATCAGTTGTCTGTCATTATTTGCAAATCCAAGAATCAATATAATGAGCAATAATAATAATAAAGAGTCTCGATTCAACATTTTTCGCTATCAATATTACCGATCTCTCAAGATATACAAATGACTCTTGACGGTAAAGTCGTAAGTATCGAACAACTTGTCGGACAAAAAAATGAATTCTTTGCTGATGCACTAAGAAATATTAAAGGCTTTTCGTATTCGCGAGCTGAGCTAATCCACCAACTTGTGTTCCAACAGGACGATATATTCATATTGCGGTTAGGTATAAATCGCGATATAAATAGAGAAACAAGAGAGTTTGTGTCAGAGCGAGTAGAAAATTGGCCTAATATGCTAATTGCATTCAATAGCTCCACAAGTACAAAAGATGGCGATTGAAATTAACCGTCGTGCTTTCCAACATACTTCTACAATTGCAAATATTATTGAGCGTAATATTAATAACTATCTTCAACCTTACCAATTAAGGGGGCTAGGTTTTTCCAATTTTGAGAAGCAAAATTCTGGGATATTGTTGATCAATATCTAATCGCATTACGAAAGTAGAATTTCAGATGGTTTCCCCGAATATGTCTAATATTTCGGAATCATTGAGTCTCGATTTACCGCCTTTTGAAGGAAAGGACTAATACCCAAGAAACCAAACTCCAACTTGAAAGTGATAAACACTCTCATTTAACTCTTCAAAAGGAAGATGATTTTATCGATAGGTTAGTACAATACGCTTCTGATGGAGCTGGTAATATTTCTATGCAAGTAAGAGGACTCAACAAGAGAATTCAAACTGATAATAGTATAATTGAAGCTTCTATAGATGAGATAGATATAAGCTCTGCTACGGCGAGTGCTTGGTCAAACATTCAGGAGCCTACTAACAAGTGATGAATAGCCTGAAAAACGATGGCCTGTTTATTATTATTGGGTTGATAGTAAATTTTATCAGTGGGCAAATGCAAAGTGATTTTGTCCAAGTTTTTAGATGAAAATCTGATCACACTATTAGTTGCGCTTCTAGCAATCAACACAACAACAATTAGCGTGATCTGAAGCAAAGCTTCGGGAAATTTCCGACACAAATAAGGTAAGTTTTACTTCAACTATCAGTGCTATGAAACATTCAATCATTGAGCAATTATGGTTACTGATAGCAGCCCTAGTTACGCTTATCGCCAAAAGTAGCTCTATCGTTAATCAATACTGGACTAACTCTGAATTCGTATTAGATTCCGTAGTGGTGACAGTCTTCATATATGCAATCTATATTCTGTACGATACGGCAAATGGAATTTTCATCATCTTGCATCATCAGGACAGTAGCCACTTTTAGCTAGTTCTTGTTGCGAAACTTACGCAAAAATACCAAGGAATTTAAGGGAGCAATAATAGCGCGCTTTTGATTTAATATACCTCTCTATTTTTCCCTCTAGTAGTGAGACCAGATTCTTTTGTCGGATAGGATTTCGATTTTTGCCGTGTTTTTGTCTGTCGCACTACTAGGTTCAGCCAATCCACAACTCGGTTATAATGGCACCAAAATCACAGCAGACGACGCCTCGAGTACCAAACAGATGTTATGGCCCGCAGACCATCATCTTTCAGCGACCGGCCAATCTGCTGTACCTCCTCGTCACGAAATCATCGCCATCAACCAAGTGACGCGCGCTGCTGCCACTGACATCATCAAAACTGCATCCCTTACCCAAGGCGTACGCCATCTTCGGAGGTCCGCGCAGAAGCTGTTAGCCTTTTGTGAGATGCGCGAAGTACGCTATCATAAACAGCAGAACCGTTGGCAGATCCAGCAGCACGAATTGATTGGCGGCTGTAAAACTCACGTCTAAAGTGGTGAATATCGTCCAATAATTCCATCGACCGTAGTTATCCCTCGGGAGAAGCTTATAGACTATTTGCTGGTGCGGCGGCCCAAAAATGATAAAGCATTTCCGGCCCGCGCCGGTTTCGGCTATCGCCGCCCTGCGGGCGGACCAGGTGCCCGCTGTGCGACTCTTGGCGGCATGAAACCGTTGCCTAGAGTGCCGGCTTCAACTTAACAAAAGTTTTACTTGAAAAATCTCTGGGCGAATTAAAGTTTTGAAGATTTTGATGTGTTTCCCGTTCAGGAAAGCAGACGGGGAGTGGGGGCCTCCGCTTCCTGTCTGTTTAAATTTTGGGGACAGACCCAATTTGTGCCCAATTCGACAAAGCCTTACGGCGCAGTTCGTCGGGGCCGAGGAGCAATGGGCACAACAAGAAAGTATCATTTTCATCCATGATGCCGTTGCCGTCGTCAATCCACCATCGCCCGCCAACATAGCCCTGATCACCTGGGCCAAATTCGAATACACCACATTTCGAGCTTTTGGAAGCGGCCATGCATGGAAGTGATTGTGCACTGACGAAGGTGTCATAGTATAGCCCTGGCTGCTGACATAGACAACTCCGAGCGCCCCATTCCACGATTGGCGGCTACAGGTGTCGCTGAAGTCAAAGCCAGTGCAACAACGGCCAACAACACAAGAAATTTCTGTTTCATATTACGGCTCGCATCAAAATTAAAGCTACATTCTGGTAACTATTCAGCCCCTCCAAGCCTGAGCCTGTCGAAGGCCGGTGTTCCCTTCGACAGGCTCAGGGAACGGCTGAATAGTTACACATTCTGGAAAGTGCTTTGGATTTTTATGTTCGATAAGCCCCTTCCTTACTTTTATGCCATTTGGCTCTGCCAAATCCATGAAGGAGTCACGCTTTTTCTCCGCGAATACGGCAATCATTCATGGATTTCGCAAACCGCAGTTGGTATTATTTGGGTCTGTAAACAGAGTGTACGGTCATAAAATTACAAGGGGGCTTATGATGCTTATAAATGTTACGTGAGGGCATACAAGTTTATCGGAATATGTCACTGGACTCGAAGCGGTTAAGGCGTACCGGAAAAGCCAGGCACGATGCCGGCAATCAATACCGTTAAAAGTCTGTGCTTTGACAATTGCGGGATTCGTGCCCATAATGAGGACATACGCAAACGAAACGCCTTGCCGCGATCAAACGCTGGATTAAGCAGAGGGCGAGGCCCACCCATATCTGCAGAAACAACCCATCCTCATCGTCGCCCCCCATCCGGATGATGAAACCCTTGGCTGCGGTGGCATCCTGGGGATTAAGTCCAAAGCCGGCGTGGATGTGCATGTTACGTTTTAAGTGATGGCAGTATGTTGTTCGCCGCCCTTTTCGGCACAGGAACCTCGCCCTCGCCACAGGAAGTTTCGGCTCTGCGCAAGAAACCGAGCGCACGGTGGCCTTTCTGGGTGGCAACAGCGACCACATCCATTATTTTGACTTTCTGGACGGCACGCTCTCTAAGCAAATTGACTCGGTCAGCGATAGACTGGCCTCTTTAATAGATGAGTTGCAGCCAGCCGAAATTTATACACCGGATCCGTACGAGCAACATCCACGATCACGTTGCCATGTCTGCATCGCCAAAGCCGCGCTCAAAAATCTAACGTTGATGCCATACTTCTGGAATATTTTCTGGCGCTAAAAAACGGGATGAGCTTTGCAGACATTCCAGGCCATATTGTTGAAGTGCATCTGGGCGGGTATGCGCTGAAAAAGCAAGCGTTAACCTTTTGATCTGCATCTGAATCGTCTTGCCTCAACAAACAGAGCCCTTAATTATAGATAACTTTGGGTGCCTTGATCGCGTGGAACGCTTTATCACGTTGATCCTGGTGTAAATTCAAGACTGTTCAAATAAGGCCGCTACGACTGCAACGCACGGCTGACTACCCGACCGTCAAAGCGAGATTTTCGGTAGCCGTGCATCGCAATCTCCGCTATTTGCGGTGGATGCAACTTTGCTCGGTAAGCGAGTCTGGCGCATCTTGCTGCCCTTGAATCCCCGCTTTGTTCGGAGCTCCTCCAATGCAACCCGGTTACAGTGAAGCTGAAATTACAACCGACGGCTGGGTCGCAAACAGATGCTCTGGCCTGCGGATCCTCATCGCTCAGCGCGCCCGACCAATCTGTTTAGCATCTGCCGCCCGCTGAGATCCTCCCCAACACGCGTTCAGCCGGCGCGGATATGCTCGTCATGGGCCATATCGATGGCGTTGAGGGATTCAATCCTGACGTGGCGGAACGGGTGGGGCGGGCCTTGCGCCGCGCTGCGTCAGTATGACGACATCACCGTGCCCATTGCCAATAAACGCGCCCTGGCTCATGGAGCGGCCAACCAAATGCTGCGCTTGATTGGCCAGGATGCGCTGCCGCGAGTTTGCGCCACGACTGGTCCACGGCGGATGCCACTGTGCACGGTGAGCCGGTGCAGATTATCACACGCCCCAACAGCGGTCGTCTTTATCGTTTTGATGGGTTGGGCGCGGCAGCCGCTATCAAGATCTGGGGTTCATCAAATATCATTGTGATCTGTATCAGCCGCCGCACGTGGAAGCGTTTTGCCGCGTCACACCGTACATGCAAGATATTGACATGCACCGCCGCGTGAACACAATGGCGGGCCTGGTGTCGTTGGCTTACGCCAATTTCTTTGACAGAGATTTGCGGGTACGTTATGGATTATCGATGTTGCGCGCTGAGGGAAGGCTACATTCTCTGTTTTAGGGCGCAGACGGCTTAGACCACTCCCAAAATTTGAATTATCCACGAAGTCACACGAAGAGACACGAAGATATGCCGTTTCTTCGTGTCTCTTCGTGGATATTTTCTTGGAACGACCTAATCCACCCGAACCCGTGTAGCCAGATTGCCTCATTAGTGATTCCCCATGTACAATTGAATTGTGCATTACACCGCGCGCGCCTCCCCACCAGGCGGCGCTGCGGATTGTGTGTGCATCCAGGAAACGGAAATACCGCCACAGACCAGCGAAATGAGGTCAATATGAACCCCAATCCTACCATCGAACAGCGCGATGTCATCATCATTGGCGCCGGCATTTCCGGCCTGGGCGCGGCCTGCCATTTGCAGCGCGAGCGCCCGGAGAAGGATTATGTGATTTTGGAGGCGCGCGACGCCATCGGCGGCACGTGGGACCTCTTCCGCTATCCCGGCATTCGCTCGGACAGCGATCTTTACACCTATGGCTATGACTTTAAGCCGTGGTATGGCAAGCCCATTGCCACTGCCGACGAAATTCTGCGCTATCTGCACGAGGTGGTGGACGAGAACGCGCTGGCGCCCCACATTCGCTTTGGGCATCGCGTGCTGCGGGCGGGCTGGTCCACGCCAGATGCGCTGTGGACCGTCGAAGCCGAAACCGGCGATGGCCAAGTGCGCCGCTTCGTCGGCCGCTTTCTCTTTATGTGCCAGGGCTACTACAACTACGAAGGCGGTTATCGCCCCACCTTTGCCGGCGAGGAAAATTTCAAAGGTCCGATCTTCCATTCCCAAAAGTGGCCGGAAGAGTTGGACTACACCGACAAGCGGGTGGTCGTTATCGGCTCCGGCGCCACCGCCGCCACCATTGTGCCCGCCGTGGCGCCGCGGGTGGCCCACGTGACGCAATTGCAGCGCTCGCCCAGCTACTACCTGCCGGTGGATAATCGTGGCATCGATGACGATCTCATCAAAGAATTGCGCACGCTGGATCTGCCAGACGCGTGGCTCTATGAAGTCAAGCGCCGCAAATCGCTCAAAGAGGGACGCATCTTTACCGAGCGCGCCCTCACCGAGCCCGGCGTGGTGCGGGAGGAATTGCTGGGTATGGCGGCGGCGCTGCTGCCGGATGACTACGACATGAACACCCACTTTAACCCGCGCTATCTGCCCTGGAAGGAGCGGCTCTGTCTGCTGCCCAATGGCGATTTTTTCCAGGCCATCAGCTCGGGCAAGGCGTCGGTAGTGACCGATGAGATCGACTGTTTTGTGGAGGAGGGTATCCTGCTTCAATCGGGGCAGGTGCTGGAGGCTGATATTGTCGTCTGTGCCACTGGCATTGAACTCTGCGGTCTGGGCAATATCTGCTTCACGATTGACGGCAGCCCGCTACACCTGCCCGACACGTGGACCTATCGCGCCATAATGCTCTCGGATGTCCCCAATCTGGCCTGGATTTTCGGCTACATCCGCTCGTCGTGGACGCTGCGCTCCGATATGATTGCGCATTTTGTGTGCCGCTTGCTGAAGCATATGGATGAACTGGGTGCGCGCCAATGCACGCCGCGGCTGCGACCGGAAGATCAGGATATGCCGGCCATTCCCTTTGTCGATCCGGCTGACTTTGCGCCCGGCTATATTCGGCGCGGCGCCGGCCGCCTGCCCAAACAGAGCGACCGCCAGCCGTGGACCAATAGTCAAAATTATTATGTGGAGAAGGAGTTCCTGCCCACGTTTGATTTTGATGATGGGGTTTTGCAATTTGATAATCCGCTCTGAATGGCGCCAGGGGCCTGCAATCATCGAACAACTTTCTAGCAGCTTGTCGGAGAGAACGACAAAAACAAATTTTGTACACGGATGAACGCTGATTTTCGCTGATTTGAACGTCAAAATGGCCAAGGAATCCGCGAGAATCCGCGTTCGCGAAGCAGCCTTTGCTATCGCGTTACGCAATCAAACGTCTTCAGCCCTGCAAATGAAACTGAAAGCACTGGCAGTGTGAGTCAGATTCGCTACTACACGGACCATTCAGTTCGTACCCCATAACTGGGAAACCGCCGTGCGCACCGCCGCTTTCCTGCAGTGGATGGCCACCGTCCCCCGCTGACGTCCGGCCTGACCGCCTGCCCCGCT
>JAWKON010000112.1:0-13487 GCA_041391125.1 Caldilineaceae bacterium | reverse complement strand
CCCCCTTTTCTACGGGCTGCGATTCGCCAGTCAGGGCGCGTTCATCGACTGAAGCAACCCCCTGTTGAATCGCGCCGTCAACCGGAATACTCTGGCCGGCGGCGACGTGGACGAGATCGCCAACCTGCACTTGTGCAAAAGGAATTTCCACCTCGAGGCCATCTTTTTCAATCCAGACAAAGGCGGGCTGTTCGCCAAAGACATTGACCAAGCTGGCGCGCGACTGATCTTCGGTCTTGAGCAGCAACTTACGGCTGACGTTAGAAAGCCAACTGGCCAGCGCCGCGATAAAGAAGTAGCCCATGAGCAGCGGGCTGATCGTGCCCAACGAATCGAGCACGCCCACGCCGATCTTTCTGTCATAGCGAATCGAGCGGTAAGCGCTCATCACAAGCGGCTGGATGGTGAGCAGCAGCGCCGGTATACCCAGCAAATTCAGTGGAGGATATACGATCCCACCGGCGGTCAGGGCTAAGGCAACCGAGGAGATCGCTAGTTCACGGTCGGCTTTTTCTTCGGCCGCACTGCGGCCCTCGGTAGCGCGGTGTGGCGAAAACTCGGTGATCTGCTGGCGACGCAGCACCGTTGAGTCACCCAAGCCGCGCCCAAAGAACCGCCTATCTGCGGCTTGGCCGTTGGCAGCGCTCGGTGAATCATGCGCAGCCGCGGCACGCGCCACCGCATCGCCCGGTTGCAGGCAGCGGGGAAGCGATTTGTGAGTGCCGGATGCCACACTGTCTTTGCGCAAGGCATCAACGAGACGAGGCTGATTGCCCGCCCGTTTTACGCCACGCGCTTTACGGTTTGGGGAGGCATATACCCCAGTTGCCACAGCGCAACCCGTAACAACTAAACTGATTAAGAACATGCATTCTCCTCATTGGCAACCTGGGCCAGATGCTCGATGCAATTGTGGCAGTGCAGCCGCCAGTGCTCGCGCCTTGGCAGATTGATCTGTTCAAAGTGCGTAATGGCGGTGTGCTGCACGGCAATTTCACAGCGCCGCCAGGGGCCGATGTTGAACATGTGATCAAAAACGAGTTCAATCACGCGATTATAAGTGATCACCAGCACGGTCTGTTGCTGGTGACGGGCGAGCAGATCCTCAACGAACGCACCCACCGTCCGAAAATGCATCAAACTTCGCCCGCGGCTCCACCGCGGGCGTAATCGAGGCAAAGGCGTTCGCTGCTCCGTAAATCGGCATACTGGGGCAGCGCGTGATCGGGCCAGGGGGCGTGATCGTGGCGATTGCAGCCGATTTCGCGCAGACGGTGGTCAAGCTGCAACGCAACGCCATACACCGTGGTCAGGGGTTGTGCCGTTTCACGGTGCGCCGCAAGGTGCTGGCGTAGATCGCATCGACAACTGGTAAAGTCGTTGGGAGCCACCGGGCTAGGGCGGCGACCCGGCGCCGCCCCAATGCGGTCAGCCGACCTTGCCACGAAGGCAAATTACCCTGGGAACTGGGCGGTGAGCTTAAGTGGAATCGCCAACGCTTACCTTTTTCAAGATCAATTTGATAAAGCATATGAGACCATCGAGCCCCTACTTGTGGATGATAAACTTTTTTCGCTCAACAATCGCGCCACAATTAACCTGGCGGCCATCATTTATCGTATCTTGAACGCGCGGCAAGATTCTCGAGCAGAGAAGATTCTTGAAAGAGTCCACACCATTCTGCAAACCGAGCTTGCCAAGTTCACGGATCCAGATCTACGCGCGGCCTTTATTGAGAACGACGTCAGCGTACGCAACATTCTTAACTGGTGGAGCGCGAAACATGGCGCCTGATTATTTGTCGCATATATTATTCCAATGCCAATTCTGCAAGCTCAACACCCATCGAGGCGTTTAAAATTCAGCCGGCGGATACGGGGCAGATTGCCGATTATGTCGAGAGCTTGCATCATAAATACCCCGAAGCCCCGATTGTCCAGTTTGTCATTTACGGTTTCAACAACCAAGGCTTGCGCGTCTTTGCTGTCTAACCGGCTAGTCGTCGCCATTTGGGCCACATAGCCACCCCCAAACTCAGCGGAAAGGTGATCATGTTGAGCATGGCCACATGCCAGAGCCCAAAGCCTAGGAAATAGGCGCCGCTGATGGCGACGGAAGTACCGGTGAGAAAGACACCCACCGTGGCCCGCCGGTTGCGCCTGTGACGCTCGGCCAAAGCAAACAACGTGGACAATTGTTGCAGATCGGCCTGCATCAACACAATGTGGGCGGCGTCGGTGGCGGCCGTGGCAGCTCCCCGCAGCGAGATCGCCACATCGGCTTGCTGCATGGCAATGGCGTCGTTGATGCCATCCCCCACAAAGCAGACCGTTTTACCCTCGGTTTGCAGGCGCGCAATCACCGATGCTTTTTCCTCCGGCAGCACGCTGGCCACATGGTGGGCAATGCCCAAACGCTCGGCCAGCCGCCGGGTGGGTTCTGCATAATCACCCGAGAGCATGAAACAGTGCAAGCCCCGTTGGCGTGCGATTTCAATGGCGGCCGCGGCTTCTGGCCGCAGCGTGGCGTGTAGTTCAATAAGGCCGACTACTTGTTCATCAACGGCGACCAGGATGCCCGTGTTGCCGGCTTGCCCGATGGCCGTCAACTGCGCTTGGCTCTCGCCTGAAATTGGAATCCCTTCCCGTGCGATAAAGCGCTGGCTGCCCACGCGGATCTGTTGCCCGCCCATCCGCACGGTTAGACCATAGCCCACGTGATAGGCCGACGCGTCCAGGGGCGGCAGCGTCAAATGCTGCGCTTGGGCCGCCTGCAAGATGGCGTGTGCAATGGGGTGTTCCTGATATGTTTCGGCGGCCGCGGCATAGCGCAGCACGTCGGCGGCATCCATCGCGGCCACGGCGTGCACCTGCGCCACATGGAGTTCATTGCGCGTGAGGGTGCCGGTTTTATCAAAGACGATTGTGTCCACCTGTTGCAGCAACTCCAGAGCGCGCCCATCCTTCACCAGAAGACCGGCATCGGCGGCCAGCCCCAGGTAGTTGAGCGCACAGAGCGCCGTGCTGATGTTCATGCGCCGCTGGGGATGGCTGTCGATAATGGCCTGGGCGCCTTCCAAGCCCACCCAAGGAATGCTCAGCCCGCCCAAGGAGACCAGCGGAACGACCATTTTATCCCCCAGCCGTTTGCCCCATAGTTGCCGTTCGGCGGTGACGACTGTTGTCTGCTCCAAAATGGCGCCAATCCGCGCCACCACGGTGGTCGCGCCGGCCGCGTTTACCTGTACATACAGCGTACCGACCAACACCGTGGTCGATGCATAGACAAGCTCGCCTTCCCCAACCTCTATGGGCTGGCTTTCCCCGGTCAGCCGCTGCTGATCGACTGTTGCCAGCCCGGCCGCCACCAGGCCATCCGCCGGTATGGTTTGGCCGGCACGGATGACGATCAGATCGCCGGGCGCAATGGCGGTCAGTGGACATTCCACTTCGGCGCCATCCACCAATTTGTGAACCCTGGTGGGCAACTGGCCAAACATTTCATGCAGATGCACCTCAAAGCGATTCTCGGCCATAACCAGCAATTTGCGACTCAGGAAATAGTAAAACGCGCCCAGGTTGGCCGGCAGCAGATAGCCGCGCCCCACCACCAGTGATTGGGTGGCGGCATAGAGTACGTTGACATCAAATTGGCCGGCGCGCGCCGACCGATAGGCATCGCGATAGATGGGAATAAGGCTGTAGAGTACGCTGGGCAGGCTGAGCAAGCGCAGCGGCGGAAAGAAGAGGGAGCCGGCGACGGTCGCGCCCAATGAGGCGCCGGCAAAGAGCAGCTCTTTATTCAGACGCTGTTCGGCGGCGCTCAGAGTGACGCCATCGGCGCCGTTGAGCAGCGCCGCCAAGTGCGTCTGCCGTTTGCTCTGCCGCCAGCGCGCCATTTTCTGCGCCAGAGAAGAGCGCAGGTTGTTGAGTCGACTGGGTTGCTTGGCGGACGGCGCCGCTTTGCGCCGGAGCGCAACGACGCCGCTGACAATGAGGGCGGTAGTTAGTGCCATAATCCCTTGTGCATTGTATATTAAGCAGCCGCGCCGGCGGCAGATAGCAACACAGGCGGCGTCAGTTCTTGGCGAACTTGCGCTACAGTAAACGCAGCCTCGGTCGCCAGCACCTGTTTTAGCGCCGCCATGGCCCGCGCGGGGTCGCGCTCAAAGGCCTGCTGGATGGCGGCGACCTGCGCTTTGGTGGATGCCTCTTTGCGCGCAAATCTGCCCAAGAAACGTTTGGTGGGTGGAGTCAATTGTGCATCGTTCACCTTCGCATAAAGCTGCTGGACCAATGGGCGCTGCTTGCGCGCGTTGGGCTTCTTTTCAAAAGCCACATAGGCGTGAAAAGCCGCCACATCGGCTTCCATCTGCAGCGAATGCAGAATGGCGCGGGCATAGGCGCTGACGCTCTCTTCCAGCACCATTTTTAGTGCGGGCGCCTTTTGAATCTGCGGCGCAAAGAGCCAGTTAAGTTCCCAGTTTAGGCTGGTGCAGTAGCCATTGAGGAGTTCCAGCAACACTTCGGCTTCTGTTGTGGACAAACGCTGAATCCACTGCTGGAGCGCTGGTTCAAGTGCATTATGCTCTGTCGCCCAGCGGCGTAATTGCGCGATTTGCTGCCGGCGCTGTTTAGCGGCGCGCGTTCGCCGCCAAACCATACCGACGGCGAAAAGGGCAATAATGAGGAGAATCAAGAGTGGCATAGCAACTTTTCTCCACACACGGTATACTTGGCTCTGTCATAAATCAACCTTTTTCCGAGTAAACATGTTTAATTTATGACAACCGCTAACATACATCAAAAAACTCTAGTACACGGTGGCGTAAATAAAGCGATGGTTGGTTGAGGCGTCAGAAGTTCGACTTCTCAGAGAAGTCGAACTTCTAAATCTAGGCGCACTTAGGCCGTAGTGTACCAGGTTTTTCCAAAGAAATAAACATGCCGGAAAACCTCCAGCTAATTCTCAAATTAGCCCTAATCCAGAAAAATCATTGCAACTGGCATATTTATTTTTCTAGATTAGCCTTAACGGAATGCTTGAACTGTCCGTTTACCCAACCCTCGACGCCGCGTCAACGGAACGGCGGCGGTGTGTTGGAGCAAACTACGTCGCGCGGGCACAGATTCTGCCGATTGTGCGATTGGCGTCACCGGTAAACTATGCGGCGGGACAGCCGATTCGGTCGCTGCAATCTCGGTCCGGTCAGCATCATTCGCGCCATGAGCCGTGGCGTCGGCGTCCGTCGAATCCAGCACAGCGACAGCTTTGGCCTGCGTCATTATACGCGAATTCTGCACGGCTGTCGCCTTGCTTTGGGCGACGGATGGAGAATGAAAAACGCGTGAAGTCATGCGGTCGGGGCCGATATTCTCGCGCCCTATCCGAACGCCAACAAGCAAGGCTGCGCTGACCGTCATCACCCACAGCAGCGCATGAACCCCCGCGGCTGTTATAATGAAGGCCATGCCACCCAAGATTATGAACGTCTGGAGCAGGGACGCCACCAGTTCACGCCGCCTTGGATTCATACGCCACAGGAGAAACAGGATAGCCGGTCGGATGCCCCAGGCCAAGCCAACCGTCAAGACCGCAATGACAGCGGTAAGCGCGCCCCTATAGAGCAAGGGGGTCAGAATGTTGTTGACACCTTCTAACCAGGCCATTAGATAGCGAACCTTCTGGGAATCAGCTTGCGTCGGTGCTACCAGTTAGGTTGCCTAATGAGCTTGTCAGGTTGCTCCACAGTTCTTTTGCCTGGTCATCCAGATCATCCCACGCCAGGCCAGCGCGCAGGTCTGTGCGCATACGCAAGCCACCGCCACAAAACGCATTGTTTGTGGTCTGGCTGTGGCGGCTGCTTTCGATCATTTTGTTCGCAACTACTGTCGTCTGTTTCATGTTTTGTCCTTTTTCAAAAATTTAACCGTTCACGAAGATAACTGGGGGTGAATCATTGGGCCGCCAGTTACGACCTTGATTGAAGCTTATCAGGCCTGCGTGGATCGAACGTGGAGCAAAAGTGGAGCGCGGAGAAGTATTCGGAAATATGTGCGATTAACGCGCTGGTTTGCTCATTCAGATAGAAATGACCACCCGGCAGCAGGTGTAGGGAAAAGTTACTCTGCGTCAACTCCTGCCAGGCCATGAGATCGGCGCGTGAGGCATGGCTATCGGACTCACCGCCCAATGCCACGATGGGACAAGGCAGCGGGATGGCCTCTCGCCATTGATAGCGCTCCACCAGCGTAAAATCT
This sequence comes from Caldilineaceae bacterium, assembly GCA_041391125.1. Lineage (GTDB taxonomy): Bacteria > Chloroflexota > Anaerolineae > Caldilineales > Caldilineaceae > JACKBC01. Next base: position 7,227 of record JAWKON010000112.1, on the reverse strand, counting down.
GCCCGCAGCAGCGGCACAAAGAGATCGCGCAGGTCGGCCTCCTCGAACATCACCGCCGGGACATTGTTGTAGCGCCGCTGCAACTCGGTCAGAAACAGATCATCGGCGGGCAACGCGTGAAGCGGTGCATCCGGGTTGGGCAGAAAGGGCGCGCGACGGCCGGACACGAACAGATGGGTTGGCGTCCGGCCCATCTGCTGCCGTAGCTGCTGCACCAATTCATAGACAATCAACGTCCCCATGCTGTGGCCAAAGAGGGCAAAGGGTTTGTCCAAATAGGGCAATAAGTTGGGGAGCAATGCCTGCACCAGTTCCCCCAAATCGGTAAACGGTTGTTCGCGGATGCGGTTCTCGCGGCCGGGCAACTGCACGGCGCAGACTTCAATATCAGCGGGCAAGTGTTGATGCCAGGTGCGATAGATGGAGGCTGCCCCGCCGGCATAGGGAAAGCAGAACAAGCGCAGGCGGGCCTGCGGCTTGGGGCGGCTGATGCGCAACCACAAATTGGTCGCTTGATTGGGAAGATGCACGATGCTCATTTCCAGATTGTGTCATTGGATAACGAAAATAGTTCAACCATAGGTACTCTCTTTAGGCCATAATGGCTTGGAGCTGTGTTTTATCAACCTTGCCGGTGGATGTTTTCGGCAATGCAGAACAAAACTCAACAACATGGGGCGCCATATATTTGGGCAGATGTTTGGCGCAGAAGGCAGCCACCGCATTGGCCGTCAATGAAGCGCCGTCGCTTGTAACGATAAAAGCCTGAATCTGATTGCCGATTTCATCATCAGGCACCGGGATCACCGCCGCTTCCACGACATCGGGGTGGCTGTAGAGCACCGTCTCGATCTCACCCAGTTCAATGCGGTAGCCGCGACTCTTGATCTGGTTGTCGCGGCGCCCCAGATAGGTGTAGTTGCCGTCGGCCTCTTCCCGTACCAGGTCGCCGGTGCGGTAGATCGGCTCCGGCCCCAGATGCTCGTACACAACATACGGGGTCAGCGAACAGGCTGTGCGTTCCGGCAAGCCCCAGTAGCCGCGCATCAACCCCGGCCCGCGCACACAGAGTTCACCCACCTGCCCCGCTGTTATGATCTCATCCTGTTCATTAAGCACAATCGTCTCGCTGTTGGCGCACGCCCGGCCAATGGAGATCGGTTCCACGCGGTCCGGCTCAAGCGGCGGCACGGTGTACCAGGTGCAAACATTGGTCTCCGTCGGCCCATAGAGATTGTGATAGCCGGCATGGGGAATCAGTTCCATCAATTGGCGCAGATACTTGACCGGGAAGACTTCACCGGCAAAGAGCACCGTGCGCAGCTTGGGGAAGGCGTGACGCTCCAGTTGGCCATAGAGCACCAGCCGCGTCAGCGCCGACGGTACCGAATACCAAATGGAGATCTCCTGCTGCGCGATAAAATCGGCCAGGTTGCGCGGAAAGACCGAGAGCGACGCCGGCACGAGCACCACCGTACCCCCCGCTTTGATGGTAGCGAAGAGGTCAAAGGTCGAGAGGTCAAAGTGAAAGGGCGCGTGGTTGCTGACCCGGTCGCTGGGCTGGACGTTGAAGGTCGCACACGCCCAGTCGACAAAAGTCAGCGCGGCGCGGTGGCTGATCATCACGCCCTTGGGGTTGCCGGTCGAGCCGGAGGTGTAGAGGATGTAGGCCAAGTCGGTTTCAATCGTGCCGGGGTTGGGCGGTGGTTCAACCGGCTCCGCTTCGACAAGCTCACCGAGCCTGTCGAGGTGCAGCGTCTCATCATCGTATTGTGATGGCGGCGGGAGCAATGCCTGCGTGGCAGCCTGCGCTTGCAAGGCGGCCATCTTTTTTCCCGTGCTGACCACTGCTTTCATGGCACAGTTTTCATCACGAAGGCGATGCTGACCGGCGCGGCGGGGTCGAGCGGCACAGGCCGCGTTTCCGTTTTCATAATGCCAAAGAGCGCGGCGACCGCTTCCAACGATTTGTCCAGATAGAGACCAACACGGTCACCGCGCTGCACGCCAGCCGCCAGCAGGCGATGGGCAAATTGGTTGCTCAGTTCGTCCAATGCTTGATAGCTCAGTTGGCGATTGCCGTCAACGACGGCAACCTGTTGCGGTGTACGTTGGGCGCTGTAGGTTGCGGTTGTGAAACGAGATAGGCCATCGTTATCCTCGCTGTAAAATCTCAACGAGCTTGGCCGCCGCGGCCTGTTGTACCTGGAGATTCTGCCCAAAGGAGATCCGATGTGGTCACCATATCCGTTGCCAAAGATCTCTCCCGGCACCATCGCGCGTGATGCTCTTCCAGCATGGTTTGGCAGAAGTCCCAGCCAGACATGCCCCGGTAGTTGATGGGGAAGAGATAGAGCGTTTTTCACCAGCGGGAGGCAAGTCCACATTGGGACAATTGCCCCAATGCCTGAACCCACACCGCGTCGCCCGGCAAAGGCGCAGCACATCTCTTCCAGATGCCTGCTGCGCCGGATGGCGCAACAGATTGACGACCCCTTTTTGGGCAAAGGCCGTGCCGCAGTCAAGCAGATATTCAGGATGCGGTTGCAGGCATCGATGATGGGTGCTTGGGTCGCCAGATAGGCCGACGCGCCAGCCGGTCATGCTGTAGCTCTTGAAAAGCTGTTGACGTAGAGCAGATAGGGCGAGTCCTGCATGTAGCGGCTGATCGAGACATGGGGCGCCGTGAAGACCAGGTCTTGATAGATCTCGTCGGCAAAGACAAAGAACTCCCGTTCCATGGCCAGCTCAGCAACTGCTGCCAGCACCGCGGCCGGCTGCACCGCGCCGGTGGGGTTGTGGGGCGAATTGAGAATGAGCATTTTTGTCCGCGGCGTCACCGCCGCGGCCAGCCGCTCGGGGTCGATGAGAAAGCCTTCCTGCGCGCACAAAGGCAAGAGCACCGGCGTGGCGCCGGCCATCTCGACGACGGCTTGGTAATGATTCCAGGCCGGCTGCGGAATGATCACTTCATCGCCGGGTCCCAAGAGGGCGAGACCACAGGCGCTCAACGCTTCGCTAGCGCCGTGGGTGACCAGTAACTCAGTTTCCGGATCGAAGTGGTTACCCGTCACGGCCTGCACGTCCTCCGCAATCGCCTCGCGCAGCGGCAGCAGGCCGCGGTTGGCAATGTAATGGACATAGCCTTCATCAAGCGCGGCTTTGGTCTCCTCAAGCACGCCGGGGGGCAATTTCCAATCAGGCATGCCCACTTCCAGGTGGAGCACCTTGTGGCCGGCCCGCTCAATTTGCTGGGCCCGGTCGAAGAAGATGCGAATGCCGGAGGTCGGCAGCGAACGGCGGATCGGTGTCATCAGTGTGGTTCCTTTTTCGATCGTTTCAGTGTAACTGCTCAATATTCATGGGGGAGGCGAGTGCCGGTTGAGTAGGCCACGGCAGTTTGTGGCCGGGTGCCCATTGGGCGCGAAACCAAACGGATCCATGCATCGCTATTTATTGAGAAGACACGTTTCAGTTGCAAAAGCCCATTTCTACCGCTAAGAACGCGAAGAATATAACGAGAGCAGTCTTCTCAAATCTTTGCGCCCTTTGCGGTGGTAGGGCCGTTTCGCAACAAGAAGTCGTTAGACTGTTGACGCGACGCGTGACTGGGGCAACGCCCCTTCTGCACCGAGGACCGCGGACAGAGCGGACCGGGTGGGCTGCGCAGCCGCAATGGCGGATTTCTCCTCGATTTGCCGCGGCTGGCGCAGGAAAGGCAACATGGCGTTACCGACGCCCGCCGCAAAGCCGATTTGGTTCAGGACAATCGACTGAATCAGCCCAAAGTGCAGGAAGAAGGCGCCGCCAATCCCCAGCAGGCTGGGTACAATGATGGCGGCAAAATTGAGCTTCATGTTCTCGGTAAAGTCATCGCCCAGTTCAAAGAGCGCGCCAAGGTGGCGGATGCTCTCATCCATGAGGATGATCTGCGCGGTGTCGGTGGCAATGGTCGAGGCGCCGCGCAGCGAAACGGAGACGTGGGCCTTTTGCAGCGCCACCGCGTCGTTAATGCCGTCGCCGATATAGCAGACCGTTTTCCCCTCGGCTTGGAGTTGCTCGATGATCTCCGCTTTTTGGTGGGGCAATGTTTCAGCGAAATAATGATCGATGCCGAGATCATTGGCCAGTTTTTGGGTCGGCGCGGTGTGGTCACCGGAGATAATGTAAAAGCTTGACAAGTTATGGCGGCGCAATTGGGCCAGCACCTGCCGCGCTTCCGGGCGCACGGTGGCGTGGATCTCCAGCGCGCCAATCACTTCCGCAGCGACCGCGACCAGGATCAGCGAGTGGCCCTGGCGGTGGCACAGCTCCTGCACGGCCTCAATCGTGGCGGGAATGGTCAGCCCTTCCATCTCCATAAAGCGCCGACTGCCGACGCGTAACAGTTGATCGCCCTGCGTGACCTTTAAGCCAAAACCGACTTTGTAATCGGCTTCATCCACCAAAGGGATGTCGATCCCGCGTTGCTGGGCCTCCTCCAGAATGGCGCGGGCAATCGGGTGGCTCTGGCGCGACTCAGCCGCGGCCGCGTAGGCCAGCACGTCGATTTCGGTATAGCCGCCACAGAGATGGATGCGGTCGATGTGGGGCTGTTCCTGAGTCAGCGTGCCGGTTTTGTCAAAAACGATGGTATCGACTTCGCGCAGCAGGTCGAGCGCCCGCCCATCTTTAATCAACACGCCCTGCTTGCCCGCCAGATTGAGATAGTTGAGGATGCTGATGGCGCCAATGACCGAGAGCCGATAGCCAAAGTGGGCGTTGAGGATCACCAACGCCCCCATGGGGCCAATCAGGGGCACGCTGAGCGCGCTCAGGGCCAGGGTCGGCAGAATCGTGCGGTCGGCAAAGGCTTCGGCGCGCAGTTGCAGATCGGATTTGAAGTTGCGCGCCTGGTTGAGCGTTTCGGCAATGCGCGCCACGGTTGTTTCCATGCCGGTCTGTTCGACCCGTACCTGCACTGTGCCCATCAAGACCACGGTTGAGGCAAAGACCTGATCGCCCCGCTCTTTTTCCACCGGCTGCGCTTCACCGGTGAGGATCTGCTGGTCAATCGACGCAATGCCCTCGACGATGATGCCGTCGACAGGAATGGTTTCGCCGGCGCCGACAACAACAATGTCATGCACTTGCACCGTTTCAAAGGGTACTTCGACCACGGCATCTTCGGTCAGCAGCCAGACGGTGCGCGGCTGGAGTTGATAGACATCGAAGATGCTCTTTTGCGTGTCGTCATTGACTTTGGCCAGCAGGATCAGGCGCACCACGTTGAACCAGACCGCCAGGTTGCCGGCCACAAGATAGCCCTGTGTCAAACAGACGCCGGACATGATGGCGATCAGCGTGTCGACATTGGGCTTTTTATCCTTTTGCAACGCCTTGTATGCGCTGACAAAGATCGGCGCCGCCCCATAGACAAACCCAGCCGTGCTGACTAGACCGAGCGGGCTTAGCATAGGCGCACCCAGCAGGCTCATGCCCAGAGATGTCCCGAGGGATGCCGAGGAGACTGTCAACAGGCGCTTCATCATGGTTGCGCGCTTTTGCTTCATTTGTTGCGCCAAATCGGTTGTACCCGTCGTTGGGGCAGGCGTCGCACGCGGTTGTACGGCCAACTGCGCAGCCAACGACGGTTTCTGCCCGCGCTGATTGCTGAGCATCAGGTTAAAGCCGACGCCGGAGGGACGTAAAGTATTTGCCAAAGCCATCAGTTGTATTTCCTTTTATCTCTTCCTACGCCGGTACCATATCGGCAAAAAGCGAGAGCAACGCGGTCCCCGCCCAGGCGCGTTGTTGGGCATCCTCGAAGCGGGCGTTCTGTTCCGCGGTAAAATGCGCCTGCCAATCGCCCACGATGCCCTTGCGCAGATGGCCCGGTGAGTCTGCGCGTTGTTCGAGCCAGGAGCCATTGGCCAGCGGATTTTTGGACATGGCGGCAAAGGTGCTCTGTTCCACAACATGGGTGAGGAACGCAGGCTCGTGGGGAATGTCTAGAAAATCCGCCACTTCGGCTGTCACATCAGCCAGCGACCGCTTCATCGCTTCATAGGTCACAAAGAGGATGTTATCGGCCTGTTGACTGGCCTGCCACCATTCGCGCACGTGGTCAAAGACGCTGCCAAAGTAGACTTCACCCAGCACATAGGCTTCGAAGAATTCATCCCACGCGCCGTCGTAGCCAATGTCGGTGAGATTGGTGGCAAAGTAATAGTAAGAGACGGCCACGTCCTTGGGGTTACGGGCGACATAGATGTATTTGGCATGGGGGACCACCGGCAGCAAGTTGTACGGCAGGTGGGTGTGGAAGGCTCGTCGCGGCTGATCGTCGGCGAACAGCCGCGGTGTTCCTCCATACATCCCGGCAAAGAGTCCTTCAATCCAGGGGATTGCCTGACTCAAATGGACATCACCCTGTTCGCCGCCATTGGTCAACAGTTGGACAATCTGTTGCATCCATGTGGTGCCCGCTTTGAGATAGGTGGTGATAAAGATGTCGCCCTCGTACACGGGAAACTCGTTCCTGAGCAACGCCACGTCAGCCTGGCTCATAAAGGGGGGCAAGCGATACGTTTTTCCATCTGGCCCGGTGACGAGTGAAGGCATGAGGTCAGCCATGAGTTCTCCTGATTTTTGATTCAGACTAAAGTCGCGCAATGCACCGATAACAGCGCGTGCGGTTGCTCGACAAAACTCGCCAAAATTCGTTCTAGATCGGCCAACCAGCAACCGACCTGCCGTTCATCGATTACCCGTGTATCAAACGTCATGGCGAGATTGAGCTGCGCTCCCGGCGTCACGACAATGTTGACTGGATAGTGCCACCAATCGACCATGGTGGCGTTGCGGATCGCGAGTTCCTCACCCCACCGCTGACGCAACGCGTCATCCATTGGGAAATTCTGGAAACGCAGGTTGCAGTGGAAAAGCGGCTGCGGATGGTCGCACCACTCCTGAATCGCGTGCAACGGCGTGTAGCTGTAGGGTTCAATCGCGACTTGCGTTTGCAGCAAACTCTCCAGCCACGGCAACAGCGGACGATTCGCCACGACCGGCACGCGCAAAGGCAGACTGTGGATCAGCAGCCCCATGATCGAATCGACGCCGGGCAACGCTGGTGGGCGACCCGCAAAGGTCACGCCATAGACGATATCGCGTTCGCCGCTGAGTTGACTGAGCAACAGCGCCATCGCCCCCTGCACCAGCGTGTTCGTGGTCAGGTTGTTGGTG
>JAWKON010000111.1:0-13869 GCA_041391125.1 Caldilineaceae bacterium | reverse complement strand
GCTAATCTACCGCGTGGGCGAGGCTCGCACTACCCGTACCGCCCACGCGTGCAAATTCCCCCTCCTCTCCTCTCCATGTATGGAGAGGAGGGGGCCAGGGGGAGGAGAGGCCTAACACCATGAACCAACGCTGGGGAACCGACTTACGACTCTTAACCAATCTCGAACAGCAAAACGAGCGCGACCGCGGCCGCGACCTCTCCACCCTCGAGCGCCAGACCACCGGCCAAGTCGATCTGGACACGCTGACCGAACTGGACAACCTGCGCCAGGCATTGCTGCTGCGCTTTCTCACGCCGGTGGGCGAATTGGAAGCGTTGGGCCATCCCGACTACGGCTCGCGGCTCTTCGATCTAATTGGCGAGCCCAACACGCCCACCAATCGCAACCGCGCCAAAATGTACGTGCTGCAAGCGCTGGCCCAAGAACCGCGCGTGGCCGAAGTGCTCAGCGTCGACGTGACCACCCGGCCCGCCGACCGCACCCGCATCGACATCGACGTGCGGCTCAAACCCATCACCGCCGACACCGTGCTCAACCTGGTCTTTCCGTTCTTCCTGGAACAGTGATTCAGAAATTGGGATCAACAGATTACTCAGATTAGGAAGATTTTTAGGTTCAATAGGATCTCATATAGTTGACAGCGGCGAGCGACGGTTGAGTAGGCTGGGGCGGTTTCCAGCCGTATCGAAACCAAAGCGGGTCAACCACATGAGATCCTCAAGAGCCGATTTTTAATCTTTAAAATCTGTGTAATCTGTTGATCGAAAGCTTTAATCAAGGATACGCTATGAATGGCGAAACTGTCCGGCTGATCAACCGGCCTTACCAAGAAATTGTAGACGATGTGCTCACCGCCATTGTGGGCGGCGTGGTCAACGAGCCCATCCTCTTTGACATAAAAAGTGACTTTTATCCGCTGGCGGAACCGGCGCAGGACGTGCGCGGCATTACCGGCACGCGCAACGGCCAGCCCCACACCTTCCTCAAAGAGATTGACTTTCTCTTTAGCCTGGGCGATAACGCCGTAGAATGGCAGGTGGAAGGCACGCTGCCCGATGACGACACGGTCTTCTACGTCGACTATTTCCGGCGCAACAGCAGCTCGCCGCTGTCGGACATTAACGTGGGCAGCGTCACGCGCACGCTGGGCGAGGCGGTGAGCCGCGAGATTGCCACCGTCTACGAGCAGATCAATGCCGCCTATCTGTCGGCCTTTATCGACACCGCCACCGGCAAATCGCTCGATCTGGTCGTCTCCATTTTGGGCGTACAGCGCAAAACCAAAGAGTTCGCCGTGGGGCTGGTCACCTTTTTCCGCGACCCCAACAGCGTGGGCAACATTACCATCCCCGAAAATGTGCTGCTCTCCACCACCAAAGGCGAAGCCAACTTTCAGACCGCCCAACTGCGCACGCTGCAAGTGGGCCAGTTGCGCATTGACGTACCCGTGCGCGCCACCGACGATTTCCGCGGCGCGGCGGGCAAAGTGGCCGCCGGCGCCATTACGCAGATGGTGCAGCCCATTGCGGGCATTGCGCGCATTACCAATTTCGACGCCACCATTTTGGGCGCCGAAGACGAGAATGACGACGACCTGCGCGCCCGCGCCAAAGCCGCCCTGCGTTCATTGGGTAAGGCCACCATTGCCGCCCTCACCCGCGTCATCTTTGAGGGCAATGGCAAGTTGACCGAGCTGTGGGATCCCAACAGCCCGCCCGCCAAACGCTCAACATTGGGAACCGTTTCGCTGCTCATCGAAGCCGAGCCCGAGCGCTTCCCCAGCCTGCGCGCCGCCGTGGAAGAGACGCGTGCCGCCGGCGTCCAGGCCACCGTCATAGCGCGCTATGTCTTCTTTAAGCCGCGCGTGCTGGTGACCGTGGACCCCAATTTGTCGGCGCCAGGCAAGCTGAAAGTGATTGACGATATTATAGCGGCTCTGCAAGCCTATGTGGACGGCCTGAGCAGCGGCGAACCCGCCGTGGGCGCCGAACTGCTCAAGGCCATTACCGATGTGGCGGATGTGAGCAAAGCTCAGATCGTAGACGTGATGGCCTGGCGTTCGGACGTAGGCCAGCCCGGCGCCGAGTCGCTGATCGACGCCGTGGTCACCGCCGTAGCGGGCGCGCCCGCCAATGACGAAGCCGCCCGGCGCGCCCCATCGCCGCCGCCCTCACCGCAACGCCGCCGCTCACGCCCACCAATACGCGCATTCCCGACCGCTCTTTTGTACAGGGGCCAACCGGCCAGCGCGCTGCCGATGCCGAGATCGAAAGCGCCAATTTCAAAGTGGTGGCCGAATATCAGGGCGATAAGTGGTGGGTAGTGCTGGATGTGGCGGCGGCGGATATTGTTTTTGCCTAACGGAGTGACCCCCTCCCCGGCCCGCCCCCTGGAGGGAGGGAGCCCCGCGAGACACGCCTCTTCGGTAAAGAGGGGTCGGGGGGAGACTTATTTCAGACAGTATCAGGATCACCACTAACGAATTAATAACCCCCCTTTCCTCCTAGGAGAGGGGCCGGGGGAGAGGTACCGTGCCAACCAAGACCGAACGCATTCTCAGCTATTTACCGGGCACTTTTCGCGCCCTGCCCAAACCGACCGCGCTCTATTCAGTGAGCGATGCCTTTGGCGCTGAACTGCTCAAAGGCGAAAACAGCTTGGCCGCCGTTATGCAGGCGCACTGGGTGGATCGCGCCGACCAGGGCGCGGAACTGATTCAAGATTTGGCCAGCATTGCCGCGCTCTATGGCTTGGCCCCGCGCGAGGGCGAAGGCGTGGAGGAATTCCGCGAGCATCTCAAGCGCTATATCCGCACTTTTCTGGAAGGTACGGTCACCGTGCAGGGCGCGCTGCGCATTACGGCCGAGGCGCTGGGTCTGCACATTGCCGATGACTACGCCGAACTCGGCGCGTGGTGGACGCGCGGCCAGCCCGATGATGAGCTGGTCACCGTGGAGCTGCCTGGCCACGACGCCGCGCCCAATCTCTTGGGGACCGACTCCCTGATCACCCACGGCGTGGCGGAGACCAGCGCCCAGGTGCGGTACAATCGATTTAAGCAGCGGCGTTGATCTTCGCCAGGCCAATGTGCTGCGGCTCAAAATCGATGGCAAAGGCCCGTTTGAAGTGGATTTGACCGAAGGGCTGGACGACCTGACCCACGTGTCGGCGCAGCACATTGTGGATGCCATCAATGCCAAAATGGCCAAGCCATTCCCGGACAATACAATTGCCACTTTAGAAAATAATTATCTGCTGCTGGCCGCCCCCACCCGCGGGCCGGAGGGCGAGCTGGAGGTGCAGGACGATGCCGACGACGCTGCCGAGAGCGTGCTGGGCCTGCCGCCACGCGCCTACAATGGCAAAGCGGCCACGGCGGCCCGCGTCGTCGGTGCGGTAGATCTGAGCGGCGCGCTGGATATGACCAACGCCCGCTATCTGCGCCTGCTGGTGGATGGCGTCACGCTGGCCGAAATCGACTGCGCCGGCCCCGACCCGGCCAACATGCGGCTGCCGCAAGTGGTGGACGCCATCAACCGCGGCCTGGGCTTTGACCCCGCCGCCGAACTGGCCTTTTACCCGGCTGCGCACGACGACAAATATATTGCGCTGACCTCGCCCAGCACCGGGCTGACCAGCACGCTGACCTTTCAACGGGCGGCGGCGCAGGATGCCTTTGCGTTTCTCTTTGGTGGCGCGCCAGTCTTTCACGTGGGACGCGCTGCGGAACCGGCGCGTCACGGGCCGCCGCGATTTGAGCAGCGGCGTCGATCTGAGCGAATTTGCTCTGCTCCAGCTTCAGGTGGATGGCGCGGTGTCGCTGATCGACTGCGCCGGGGAAGATCCGGCCAACACGATTGCCCGAAATCGTCAACGCCATCAACCAGAGTGTGGGGGCGCTGATCGCCGCCGACAACGGCCGCTTTTTGACGCTCCATGCGCCCACCAATGGCCCCACTGGCGAATTGCAAATCAAACGCCGCCCGAGCGCGACGCCACCGCCCTGCTGCTGGGCATTGGCCCCCGCCGCTTTGAGGGCATTTGGCTGGCCACGCCCGCATTGTGGGCGAAACCGATCTCACCGCCGGCGTGGACGTGCGGGCGCAAAACCTGCTGCAACTGGCCATTGACGACGCCCCGCCGGTCATGATTGATCTGCGGGCGGCTGCACCCAAAAATGCGCACGCCATATCCGCTGACCAGGTGGTGGATGCCATCAACAATGTGCTGACGCCAGACATTGCCGCCACCGACGGCGCCCGGCTGATTCTCACCTCGCCCAGCGCGGGCAGCGCCAGCAGCTTACAAATTCTGCCGGTGGAAGCGGTGCAGCGCCGCCGCTTTGTGACCCGCGCCATCATCACCGATGAGGCCACGGCCAAAGTTTTCGGCGCCTATCAAGTGGAGGCCCACGGCAGCGATGCCACTAACGCCCGCCTGGTGGGCCAGCCCAATTTGAGCCGCGGCGTCGATTTGAGCAACAACCGTTTTCTGCGCCTGGCGCTCAATGGTGACGATTTTGTGGAAATAGATTGCGCCGGCGCGCGGCCGCGGGCGACACTGTTGTCCGAAGTGGTGGACAATATCAACGCGCATTTTGACAAAATCTCGCCCCGCCCCGCCACCACCAATGGCAAGCAGCTCATTCTTAGCTCGCTCCTGTTGGGCAGCCAGAGCCGTATTGAGATTGCGCCGCCGCGCCGCCGCGATGCGCTGCCTCTGCTCATGGGGATCGAACCGGCCATTTTTCGCGGCCGGGAGGCCACCCGCGTCATCTTTACCGGCACGGTGGACCTGCGCAACGGCGTGGATTTGAGCGCCGCCGACCGCATCAAAATTGCCTTGGACGGGGCCGACGCGCTGGAAATTGCCTGCGCCGCCGCCGCCGCCGACCCCAGCAAAGTCAAGCTCAACGAGCTGATGCTGGCCATCAATCTGGCCGTCGGTTCGAATGTGGCGGCGCACGACGGCAAGTTTCTGATTATCGCCTCGGCCAAGAGCGGGGCGGCCAGCCAGTTGCGCTTTGCAACGCCGGACGACGCGGCCACGGATGCCACCGCCGCCATCTTTGGCATTGCCCCACCGCGCGCTTATCAGGGGACCGATGAACAGCCAGGCCGCGCCGCGGGCGTGCAAGAATTGGGCGATACAGTTGACCTGAGCAGCGCCCGCTTTTTGCGCATCGGCGTGGATGGCGCTGTGCCAATCGATGTGGACTGCGCGGCCGTAACCGATCCCAAAAAGCTGGACGCCGTCCCGCTGAATGACATCCAAAATGCTATCGACACACAGCTCGGCTTCGATGTGCCAATAGCAATTAATGCAGAAGGCAAACTGGTGCTCACTTCGCCCACCAAAGGCAAGGCCAGCCGCATCGTGCTGGAGGCGCACACCTCGGGCGATGCCGCGCCGCTGCTGCTGGGCAGCGTACCCGCCGTCACCACCGGCCAGGACGCTGCGCCCGCCGTCATCACCGGCGCCGACTTGCTGACGCCGGTCGATCTGCGCCAGCGTTCGCTGATTCGCTTGGGTGTGGACGGCGCGCGGCCGGTCGATATTGACATTGCCGGTTTTGCGCCGCAGAGCACTTTTTTGCACGAAATTGTGCCGCACATCAACGCCGTCCTGCCCGACCTGGCCGCTGCCACCGCTGATGATCGGCTGCAACTAACTTCGCCCACGGTGGGCGCACGCAGCCGTCTGTCGGTGCAGCCGCTGCGCTATCTCGAGCTGATCGAGTATCCGCCAGCGGCGCTGGACATCCCCGTGCAGAACGTGCGTCACGGCGACCGCTGGCCGGTGACCAATGATGGGGCGGCGGCGGTCTATGCGGAATTTGCGCTGGAGGCGCCACTGGGCGTCTCCGGCCCGACGCTGGTCAACATGACGCTGGGCTGGCAGATCCGCGTGTTGATTGCGCTGAGCCCGCACGAAACGCTGCGCATCTGGCGCGACGCCAGCCGCGGTCTGCGGGCTGCCGTCACCCGCGCCAATGGGGAAGTGAATTCAGTTTCCGGCGCGCAGATTTTGGTAGGGCCGGTGGGCAGCCAGGCCTGGGTTCCCTTCACCGGTGAATGGCGCTTGAGCCGCAACGCCGACGGCGCAAAGGCGCTGCAGCTCAACAACCCGCGGGCGCGTGAAATTGTGCAACTGCGCGGGCGCGACCTGGTGCAGGCGGGCGGTGAGTTAAGCGTGCGCGTGATGCCGGCGGCGCTCTCCACGGCCAGCAAATTGCCCGTCACTCTGCCGGGGGCGCCGCTGCAACTGAATGGACGCGTACAGAAAAGTGAGAATGGTTTTCAATTGCGCAACGGCAAGGGCAATGCGCTGGTCAATTTGCGCGGCGCGGCGGGCATCGATCTGGCGTATTGGGCGGATCAGGTGGTGTGGGTTAGCGGGACGCCGCACGCCGATCGGGAGCCGCCGCTGCTGGTGGTGGAGCAGATCGAGGCGCGCTTTGACGTGACGCTGCGCCACGTACCGGATGAAGGTGCGGCGCAGGCGGAGAAATACGACAACGTGACCATCGGCGACGACCCGACGCAGCCGCAGGCGCTGGTGCGCCGCCTGGAAACGCAGCCTTCCAAGCTGGTGCGCGTGGCGTCGTGGGACAAGGCCACCGTGCTGACGCTGCCGCAGGGGCGCAGCGACTGGCGCTATCTGGATTGTTACGGCAGTCGCTTCAATCAGGCTAACTTCAACGCAGCGCACTTTGCCGGTGGGCTCTGCCTGGATCGGGGCATCTTTAACGTGAGCCGCTTTACGGCGCGCACGGTCGACCAGGTGGCGCCGGAGCCGGTGGCCGCCGTCTTCACCAGCCTGCACGCCCAGCCCGACCCGCCCACGCAGATTACGATGATGGCGGTGCGTCATCAGCCGGGTGCGTTTACGGGGAACCTGCCCGTTGATCTGCCGGAGCACTTTGGCGGGCGCTTTAACACGGCGCGCTTTGGCCAGGGTGCGGACAAGCCGGAGTTGTATCCCGCCGCCGTCACCGAGCCGCGCGATGACGACAATTATATCGAGGTATTGATCAGTGAGAAATCACCGCTGTTGGTGGCCAAGGTGGTGACGCGCGTGCCGCTGGGCTGGACGCCGGTGCAGATGCCGTTCCGCCAGCCACAGTTCCTCACACTGGGCAGCCGCACCGGTGAGGCGCGTCTCTATCTGTCCGAACCGGGATTGCGCACCGAAGCCGGCGATGCGGGCTTTCTGGAATTAAAAGCGCGCCAGCCGGGCGAATGGGGCAACGGCATTTCCGTGGCGGCGCGCCAGGTTGGACCGGCCATGTACGACTTCACCGTCGCTTATCCCGGCGCCCGCTTTGAAAACGCCACCGCCGTCGCCCTGGGCAAGCCGCTCTCCGATCTGGTCGAAGAGACGCTGGAGCCGGGGCCGGTGGGCGTGTTGCAGGCCAAGGCGGCGGGGGTGGCGGTGGAGGTTAGTAGGGAGTAGAGGAGTGGAGGAGTAGAGGAGTGGGTGACGAGCCCTCTACTCCTCCACTCCTCCCCTCCTCTACTAAATAGCGCAAGAGAAGTTCTTATTGGAAATCAAAACAAGGAGCAAATACCATGTCAGGACCATATATCAACTACGCGCCCGGTCAGCTGATCGCGGCTGAGGTGATGAATGAGATGCAGACGAAAATTCAGGATGACATTGAGGCCAAGGTGGCGGTGGCCAAGCAGGAGCTGGAGCAGAATGGCGTGAGCCGGGCCGACAATGCCGACAAATTTGCCGAGAAGTCGGAAACCGAGTGGACCAAGGTGCTGGACGAGCGCTATGCGCCCAAAGTGCATGATCACGAGGGGCAGGGCGTCTATCGGCGCTACTTCAAGCGCTTTACGTCCGATACACCCAACGCCTTTTTGCATCACAAGCTGGGGCGCTTTCCGCTGGTGGACACGTACCAACTGCTGGAGGTTCCCAATACGTCGGATGTGGATGCTACCGAACATCCGGTGCGCTTCTTCCTCTATTACGCCCATGAGGAAGCGGATCGCTTTAATCTCAACGCCAAGGTCTTCCGCGAGCGCGTGCCGGTGGGAATTCCCATGGCCACAGTGCTGGACGAATATGCCGTGGATTGGGATGAGGACGATACGCTGCAAGATGTGCGCAACGAGCTGTGGGACGGTCTCTTTAAGCTGCCCAACGACGAGATGGGTCACGCCGCTTCGCCCTGGTTGGAGGAAAAGTGCATCGAACGGCTCAAGATCAAAGAGCTGATCGAGAATGACGAATGGCCCGATATTCGCCTGGCCTTTGGCGCACAGAAGATCGAGGTCATCCCCGAAAACGCATTTACGCCCAACAATGACAACCAACCTGGACCAGTGGTCAAAATTACCCACGTCAATTATGAAACGCTGATGGTTGAAGTGAATCCCAGTGGACCCAATGCGGACGCCGGGCCGCTGGATCTGATGTTTTTGTTACGTATATAGAGGAAGTAGGAAGTAGGAAGTAGGGATTAAGCAATGGAGTTCGCGCGACCCGCCTACTCCCTAATCCTTACTCCCTAATCCCTACTCCCACCGAAGGCAACCGTCATGAAACTGAGCAAACGATTTCCCGGACAGAACAATCCCTTTGAGGGCGAGCGCACCATCTTGATTGGTGCGCTGCCGGAGGGCGCGCGCATTGAAGCGGCGTTGGTGACGTTGACCCCCGTGGCGCCACCTAATGGCGTGCTTTTCGAGGAGCGCATTAACTTTAATGGGAGCAACTTGGGCAGCTTTGGCGCCACCAAAGTGTCGGGCGCCGGCGCGGTGGAAGTGGATTTTCACGCCCGGCGCACGTTGGGCCGCGTAGTGGGTACGCCGACATTGACTGGCGCCAATTTGCTGGTCGATTTGGGCGGCCTCTTTGTGGATATTAATCAACGCGGGGCAGTGCGTGCGCCCAATGGGGATACGCTATTCACGCTGGCTGCCGACGGGGCGCTGCCCGGACTGACGGCCAATAAGTTTAAGTTGAGCAGGTTGCCAGACACAGCCGACATGAATGTGAGCCAGGTGACCGTGCGCAGCGCGCCCACCAACGTGAGCTTGCGCTTGGGCCAGCTTGCCCCGTTTTGGACACGCGTGGGCGAGATGACCACGCCCGCCGTCAGCACCGATTTTGCCGAAGTGCTGCAAACATTTCTGGCCGACGCCGAAGCGGAAAACGGTTTCTATGTGCTGCCGCTGACCATCCATAGCGATCTGCTGGCGCGGCTGGATGTGGAGGTGGCAATCGAATATATGGCGCAACAGTCGCTGCTGCCCAATGGGCTCAGCGAGACCAAGCTCCAGTTCGATTACAGCACCACCGCCGACGCCCAATCGCCCAATACAACCATTGAAGTGACGCTGCCGGTGGGTGCGCGCGTGCTGGCCGATGGAACCAATGGACGCGTGCTGGGCAGCTTTGACGACAGCCGCATTGTCTACGGCCCCACCGGCGTGATCGCCGCCCAGGCCGCGGTGACCGTCAACGCCGGCGCCGCGCAGGCGCAACCCTATACGCCGGCCGCCAATGTGACCGCCTCCGCCATCGATCTGCTGCTCAAGGTGGCGCCGCCGGGCGCCGTGCTCAACTTGAATTTGCGCGCTGATTTCGACGGCAAGCCGGATGCTGCACCGCTGCTGCCCCAATCGGTCGAGCTGCAACTGAGCGAGGAACGCAATCCAATTGCGCGCTGGGTCAGCGCCAAGCTGCCGGCCGAATTCCAATTTAAGGCGGGCGAGCGTTATTGGCTGGTGCTGCAAGCGGTCAATGGAACCGTGGAATGGAGCGCCAACCCGGCGGCTGCCAACGGGACCGCACCATTGGGGCTGCACTTCACCAGCACAGGCGGACTCTCCTGGCGCCAAAGCAAGGCCGAGGGGCAGAGCGGCGCGCTGGATGCACTCTTCCGCTTGCGCCACACGCCGGCCCAATTTTCCATGCCGCTGGCAATCCAGGTCGGCGCGGGGGTGGCGGCGCAGCGCGTTTCATTGGAGCGTTTTGCCCCGCTGGGCCGCATTGATTTTACGCTCGATATTCCTGAGTTTGCCCAGGCCATCAACACGGCGGCGGCCCAGGCCGAACCAACTGCCTGCCCCACGATTGAACATTTGGCCAATCCTAATTTTGAAGAATGGCTGCGCATTGGCGACCAGCTTCAGCCCTTGCAGGTGTTGGATCTAACCGATGCGGATGATGATACGAATTCCACAACTCCGGCGACAGCTATCGATATTGCCGCCAGTGGTGAATGGGGCTATGTGGCCAGTCGAGATACGGTGGGGAATACGCAGCTCCATCTGTTAGACCCAGTGTGTGTGGCGGTGCGTCAAAGCATCCCGCTGGCATCGTCGTTTCCATTGGACCTGGTGATTCGCCCTGATGAGTCGCGCGCCTATCTTTTGAGCCATCATATTGGCTCTGCGGGCGCGATCGCTTTGCTAGAGTCCTATGCAATCCATTTGATAGACGCGGCCACACATGCGCTGCTCGACGCCCCGCTGGTGCTCAGCGGACGCGGACACCGGATTACCGTTGCGCCAGACAACCGCACGCTATATGTGGCTGAGTCATTTTCGGTGGACGTAAATGAATCCAGCGTGCAAATGGCGCGCGTGCAGGTAATTGACGCCACATTGTTGGAACAACTGGACCGCAGCCAGAACGTGTTTGCAACCACCAACCCATTTGAAACAATTCCCATAGCGGACAATGGAGTGGAACCGGTGGGACTTGTGCTCTCGCCCGATGGTAGACAGCTTTATGTAGCCGTCCGCGATACGACTGCAGGGGCGCAATCGGGTCGCATTCACGTTTTCAATACAACTACAAAACAGCCTGTCGCCATCCCAATCGAGATCAACGACGGTACGCTGTCGGGCATTGCCATCTCGCCAGATAACAAAACGCTGGCGGCAACGTTAAAAGATATGAGCGAAGGCAACGATGGCACCCTGCGGCTCATAGATCTGAATCGACGCACGGTACTGCGCGATTTATCCATTGAATTTCACCCGATTGATGTGATCTTTGCCCCCAACGGCCGGCGCGCTTTTGTGGTCGATGAGGAAATGGGCAATTTGGCCGTGATTGACCTGCCCAATCGCACAATTGAGACAACGCTCAACCGCAATAATACAGTGGGGCAGCGGCTGGCCATCACGCCGCAGGGCGATATGCTCTTTGTGACGAATCGCGATGAAGCCAGCCTGACCACGCTGCAAATCGGGTTACGCGCACCCACCGAATGGGCGCAAACCAGTGGCGCCGTGTCGCTGGCCTGCCTACCGGAACCGCATCATCTGGCCGCGGTGTTGGGAACTCGTTTCGTCAGAAAACAAACGACCGCCACGGCTAGCGCCATTGCGCAAATCACCGCGGCGGCGGGCGGCTGCGCCTATGCATTTAGCTTTTGGGCGCTCTCTTCGGCGCCCGGCGCGCGGGCTGAACTGGTATGGCGCGGCGCTGGTTGTGCGGCCCAGCGCGTGGATGAAATTCCAATTCAGGTGGTGGAAAATCGCCTGTCGACGCGGCCCGGTTTGATCCGACAGCCGGTCAGCTTTGTGGGCAGCGCGGCCGTTGCGGCCAGGAACACCGTCGAGTTGGCGCTGCACCGGCTGGAAACCAGCGCACCAATCTCGGTCACCCAGGTAGAGGTGCGCTTTTACGCCCCGCCGGACGCCATTGCCATAATCGACAACGTATCGCTGCGCGGCTCCAACGACGTACTCGCCAACGGCGATTTGCGCCAGATGACCGATGACGCGCTGGTGGGCTGGACGTTGGAGCCCGCCGGGGCGACGACCGCATTGATTTCTGTAACCGATGCCGGTCTGCTCTTTGACAACCGCGGCGTTAGCGAGGCTGCACTGGTGCAGACCATTGCGCCGGGCGCGGATGCGCAATTTGAATTGACCGTTGCCGCCAGCGCTACGCTGGGTGTGCAGGCGCAAATGCATCCCTTTATAGAACTGAATTGGCTGACCGCGCAAGGTGCGCTGGCCGGTGCGCCAGCCCTGCTCGAAGTGACGCCCGATGACACAGGCGCGCAGCCGGTTACGCTGACGCGGCCCGCTACGGCCACCCAAGCCGAACTGCGGCTCACCGCGCCGGCGCACACGTCGCTGCTGCTGCAACAGGTGAGTTTGCGCGCTGTGCAAACGGTGACGGTGCCCATCAACTTTGTGGCGCAGTCGCCCGGTGAGATGGTGGTGCGCAACCTGGCCGTGGCCTATGATGTGAGCGAACCGGCGACGCCGCCTATGCCAGCGGGCGGCCTGTGTACGCCATCGCTGCCGGGACCGCGCGTGGGCAAATCGGCCGATGAGTGCTGCTTCTGCCCCTGCTGCCAGGAGGAGACCGAGTTCGTGGCGCCCAAAGCGGTGGCCACGCCGGCGGGCAACCCGGCGCAGATCGGGCGCTGCGTCAACTGCGGGACGGCGCTGGTCCGTATGGGCGGCACTTTGGAGGCGGCGCGGCCCAGCTCGCTGGCGCTTTTCCAGCCGCGGCGTTTGGTGGCGGCGCAGCCGGCCATTGTGCGGCGGGTGACGGCGCCGCTGGCCCTTTTCCAGCCGGTGACGGTGGCGCTGCCGCCGCTGACAACCATCACCGGCATTGGTGAGGCGCGGGCGGCACAGTTGGCGGAAATGGGCATTGATTCGGTGGCCAAATTGGCGGTGGCGCGACCGGAGGAGATTGCTGTATTGCGCGGTGTATCGCGTGAAATGGCCATTGGCTTTATTCGGGCGGCGCAGCGGTTGATTTGAGGTGCGTCGAGTGTTTCTGACGGAAAAAGCGTTGTCATAATTGGGGCCAAGTCACACTGCAAGTGTGACCTACGACTAGCCTCACGCAGCAAACACAGATCGTCAACCGGTACACGCAACACGCAACACGTTCAACTTTCGACAACAGATCGGACAAATCACAAATCTTGTCCGACAAGGAGTAACCCATGGATCTCTTTAGCCAATTATACAACATGTTAATTCAGTTGGTGCTGGTGGCGATTCCGATTGTGCTGTCGTGGTTTATCCGCAACTATATTCGGGGCAACACGGCGGAGAAGAAGATTGGCACGGTGGTGCGGCTGGCCAATGCCGCTATCGATTATGTGGAAAATCTGGACCGCCGCGGCGATTTGATGCTGCCGGGATCGGTTAAAAAAAGTGGGCATAAATTACAGCTCGCCGCCGAATGGCTGGAAAATGAATTGGGCAAAAGCGGGCTGACCGTCTCCAATGAGGAGGCCAAGC
The DNA here is from genome assembly GCA_041391125.1 of Caldilineaceae bacterium. Classification (GTDB taxonomy): domain Bacteria; phylum Chloroflexota; class Anaerolineae; order Caldilineales; family Caldilineaceae; genus JACKBC01. Next base: position 622 of record JAWKON010000111.1, on the reverse strand, counting down.
AGTGGGTAGCCTCCGAGTTTCAGCGTCGGGTGGGCGGCGTGCAGATGGTGGGAACCATTGCCGAGCTGACCAAGCGCGCCGTCGAGATGATCGAGGCGCTGGAGAGCAACAAGACCATTGAATTGCCCGCAGAGGCCGACCGCATCACCTATCTGGCCGGGCTGGCGGCGGATTGGGTGGTGGCCCAATTTGCCATGCAGGGCGGGACCATTTCACGCGATGAGGCCGTGACCTGGGTGCGCGCAGAGCTGTTGGAGCAGCAGCAGATGCGCGGCTTCGCCAAGCCAAACAACAGCGAACTGGCAGTGCTGGCGCGGCAGGCTGCCTCTTTTGTAGACGGGCTCAAGGCCACGGGGCAACTGGTGCTGCAACCGGGCGTGCCCCGCGCCACCGTGGAAACGGACGTGGCCACGGCCTGGCTGCTGACCGAAATCGCCAAGCGCGGTTTGGCCGTCTCTTCAGAGGAGATCACGCAAGCCATTCGCACGGCGTTAAAGCAAAAGCTGATTACGGCCAACTAAGCTAATAGTGGAGCAAACTGATATTGTCGGACAGTAGAAACTAAGTTTTTGCCAAAAACTCAGTTTCTTATCTGCTAAAATAACATTGTCGTACTGCTAGA
>JAWKON010000110.1:0-14080 GCA_041391125.1 Caldilineaceae bacterium | reverse complement strand
GCGGCAACAGCGGTTGCCTTTTTCATGGCCGTGGCCCTGCCCGATGCTTTTCATGGACGCGCCCTCTGGTTTGCGGCGCCCTACGTGCTCGTGCGCGTCATCGGCCTGGCCCTTTATACGCTGGTTGCCGCGGCCGATTCTTCGCTACAAATGGCTGTACGTCGCTTTGCTCTTATATCCATCAGCGGCCTGTTGGCTGTGCTTGTCGGCGGCGCTATGGGTGGAGCATGGCAATACGTGTTTTGGACCCTGGCCATTGTGCTGGATGTGGCAGCGGCCGCCATTGGGGGACAAGCCGACGGCTGGAACCTGCATCCCGACCATTTTAGCGAACGACATGGTCTCTTTGTGATTATCGCCCTGGGGGAAACGCTGATTGTGGCGGCGGGCGGCGTTACGGGGGCGGCGTGGACAAGCGAGCTGATCGCGGCGGCCATCATGGCTGTTGCCGTAACCTGCGCCCTCTGGTGGTGTTACTTTATTCGCGCCAAACCGATGCTCGATCATGCCTTGGAAAAGGCGTCGGGCGCCAATTTGGCCATGATGGCGCGCGATGTTTTTAGCCTGCTGCATTTCCCCATGTTGTGCGGTGTGATTGCCTTTGCCGTGGCCATTGAAGAGATCGTGATTCACCCCGGCGAACCCTTACCCGTTCTGGGACGCATGGCGTTGGCCATTGGGTTAGCGCTATTTGTCGGCGGGGCAGCCCTGGCGATTTGGCGCGCCACCGGGCGGATTCCGATTGGGCGTGTTGTGCTTATCGGCATCCTGCTCGTGTTGTTACCCTTTTTCGCAGACATCGCGCCGGCGCTGACTTTGCTGATGGCTTTTGTGATATTGGCTGCCATTGCCATTTGGGAGCAGCGGTCAGCCAGCGTCGCGCGCCATTAGTTTTCAAGATGTGATTAGCGGTCCGCGAAAAATCTTCTGCAAGCGGATTCAGCCAATGGCGGCCCCTCACGCCAGGCGCACCGAGCGCCTCCCTCAGGAACAGCAACGGTTGGGGCTTGAGTTAGGCTTTCAACACCAGATGCTCCTGGGCCAATTCAACCGGCACCGAATAGGGGTTGGTCTCAAAGACGACCGTTGGGCTGAGACTTCGGCGTAAGCTCAGGCGAACGCTCACGCCGAAGCCTGGCTGTAGCGATTTAGGGTCACCTCATGCTGGCAGCCACAGTCATACGCCGCGGGCGCCGGGGCGAGACTCACCCGCGCCCACTCATCAACGACCTCTTCAATTTGCACTTCATATTCCGGCAAACTTTGATTGCGCACAAAATAGCTGGCGGCAACGTTCTTGATCTGCTCCTCTTCAGTGGGAGGGACGTTGGCTCCTTCGGGGCCACAAGCAGCTAGCACAACAAGCGCCATGAGCAAAATTCCGTAAAGTTGAGATTGTTTCCAGAACTTTATATTTTTCCGTGATTCTGGTGCTGCCAGAACGCGCGGTCATCGACCAGTGTTCGTAGCGGCTCCAGAAATATTGCAGCTTCTGGCGTCCGCTGACCGAGCGCGGTTAACTGCGCTTCTGCTTCCTTCAAGAGATTTTTCAGGCGAATAGGACCTTGCTCGGTTTCGCTGCCGCGCCGGTGAGTCGGCATGTAGATTGATAGGCAAAACGGTGCGGAAAGCTCCGCCAGTTCGCGCAAAGTTTCCTTGTTTATGTAATCCATATCTTTTCTAATTAACTGCATTAAGTTTCCTTTCTTACCGTAAAGAGTATTCAACAACTAATCGTCCGCGGATTCCCCTGGACGAACGCCGGTTATTCAGACAAAAGCCGCGTTTATTCACGTTCATCGCGTACGAAACCTTGTTTCCCTATATAGAGTTTATTGCGATTTGTTTGAACTCGTGTGACAAGATGATGGGATGACAAGATGACTACGACGGCGCTTTCATCCTGTCATCCTGTCATCCTGTCATCCTGTCATCCTGTCATCCTGTCCTATCGTCATATTAAATCGGAATAACGTCTAATCTCTATTAAGCCGGCGCGTTTTCAATCTCTCGCGCTGATGCCACATATGCAAAATATGAGCGACCTGCTCCCGATTTTCCGGCGTGGTCCACCGCTAACCACGGTTACGTCTTGATTTTTCAAACTTTCAGCCAGAGGGGCATCGTCCTCCAGAATACGCCGCGCCCGCTAAGAAAACCGAAAAGGCTACCAAAAGCGCCGCCAACTACGACACCGATCAATCCAGAACTCAAAATGCTGCGCCAAAGAAGGGGCGGCGCTTCTGAAACGGCCGGGTCAAATGTTGGTCAAATGTTGGGGCCACGTAACCGCTAATCAAGCCGTGAACCATGCCCAGAGTTGCACCAATGAGAATGCCTACCGTGATAGCGGCAATGATCGACTTCCCACGCTCTTTGGCGCCCTCTTCATATCGGGCAATCGCATGAAGAGGGGTGACTTCGATCTGGTGCCCGGCAAAGCCAGACGCTCTGAGCTGCTCGATAGCCTGTTCGGCTTCGGTGGAAATGGCGTAAAATCGCATCATCCATGCCTGTTGGGGCGCCACGCGCTGCAGCCATTGGTAAATTTTGTGAACTTCATCCCGCTGTTGCTGTGGTTCAGCCAGCGCAAATTCTGGCAACGGCAATTGGGTGGTTTGATGGTAGAGTTGCAGCAATGCATGTTCTTGTTCTTCGCAGCGGACGGCGGCGGCAGATTGCCGATTGGGCGCGGCCAGCAATCATGGCGGTGCGCACGTTCATCCAGCTAACGCCGGACAGAATTCATGGGCGCCTTCGCTCGTTGCGAGCGCAAAGCCCATGTGCCAATCTCTTCCAAACTTCTGCGAAACCGCAGGTGCTGATGAGCAAATCGCTTGAACAATCCTTTGAGCCCGCACACCTCATCAATGGCTTCTTGCGCTCTATGCATTACGTCGATACGGCGTAACGGGCAGATCTGCCAGCTGTTCGCTCATAGGCCCCAACCAGCGGTTTCGCGCCGGGTTTGCGGCAGCATGGAATGCGTACGCGCCCGTGACCGGCCGTTTCGCAGGTGTGTCGCACGCTTTCCGCCGTCTGCCCGCATATTCAGCCGCCTGTCCGGCATAATGTCGCGCCTTGTGGGCAGCCTGCTGCGCATATTCACTTCCCTGTCGCTGCCATTCCATCCACCAGCTCTTCTGCCATCACCAACAGCTGGTCGGCCACATAAAATGCATCGCCTTGGTTGAGCTTGGCATCGCGCATCAGTTAGAACCAATATCCTGGGAAATAATAGTAATTGGTGACTTTCCTCCTTAGTGCCGGGATAGGGTCGCTTGCGGATCGTACTCTGGGCTCTCTGCACTTTTTGGGTCACATTCACAAACACATCGCGCTCCGTCCAGTCAATTCGCTCAATCCAGTCCGCGCCGATAAGCACCTGGCGTCCCGGCAACCAGTTGCGTGTGTCCACCAGCAGATAGCGAATGCGCCATGCGTTTTCTTCAGCAAAGAAATCCTCCACATGGCCAATGCTGTCATCAGTGGCCTGAATATCATAGCCAACGACCTCTTTCACGCTGCGCAAATTAGGATCGTCTTGTTCCTCTGGTGCGTCCGCCATTTCATCCTTATTGAGTGGATTCACCACAGCTTCTGGCGGAACCGGTACAGCATACATGCCGCCCATGGGGGATGTCATGGCGGGCCCGGCATACCAATAGCCGGGCCAGCCATAATGCTCGTGCAGCGCGACTTCGTGCTGTCGCGAAACGGGCTGGTTCAGGCTGATATCCGGGCTGTTTTTGACCTGTTCCTGGGTCAACGGCAAAGATATGGTGCTGCCTTCCCAGTCGACCGTTTCGATGGCCGCCGCCGGAATGAGCACTTGCCGTCCCCAAATCCACGGTCCCGTATCAACAACCACATAGCGGACGGTCCACGTATGGTCATCAAAGTAAAAGTCCTCCACCGAGCCGATCTGGTCATCAGTGGCGGCAATTTTGAATCCTGTTAGCTGATTTAGTCGACGTAACATATCATCTCCTTTCGCCGTTTGGTCTATCGTCTCTAGCCTACCGGTCATTCTGTTGATGCGCCATAGATAAAGATATAGTTATAGGGTTATGTTGAGGCACAAATGATAATGTCTTTTTTATCCCGCACGGTATCTGCACAAAATATTCGTACACGGTAGAAGTCAAGTAGAGCAGTGGGACAGAGACTAAGGCTGTCACCACAGGTTGCTGTCCCATATGGGCATATTTACGCCGTTGTGTAATGGTACGGTAATCCTGCAAATGATGATGGCTTTAGAAGAGGCGAACGGCGATGGCGTGGTGCGGGCTCTATCCGCAGGTATCGAAACCGTTCGACTGCGCTCACGCCGAAGCCAGAGTGAGTGACCCGCTTGGTTTTGATACGGTTGCCAACAGCCGCAACCTACTCAACCGGCGCTAATCTCTCTAACTTGGCCCCCTCATCTCTCCTGCCATTAAGTTAAGCATGTTCGTGTCACAGTAACCAGTTGGCAGTGGGCAGTTTTCAGTAGGCAGTTGCGAAGCACTGCTTATTACGCTAACTGCGAGGCGCTCGCCTCCTTCAAGACAATGTAACCAATGTAACCAATTCTGTATCTGCAAGGTATACCTCGGCAGACGAATGCTCTTGTTTTACATGATAGGCTATTGTCGCAGCGTGCAGATTGATATCAATCAACAAGCTGCGGGGGCAACCACGTGCGCCCCCAACGAATTGAAAATATACAATTTACGCAGCGGCGCTTACTGCGGTTTTCACGCAGAGCAGAGAATGGATAGCCCAAAGAGGGAAGTTCGGCTAGCTGGGAAATTATTACTCAAGGCATGCGTAAGTTCTAAAACACAGCCCTATCACAGAGCATAGCAATATGAGCAAAGAAAAACAGACGAAAGAAACAAACAAAACCCAAACGGCCCCTATCGTTGAGGTCAGTCGGGAAGAGCTGGACGAAGTCACCGATGTGAAAAAAGTGTTGCTCATTATTATTGACGCGCTGTCGGCGCGGGTGGTGCAACCGGCACCGCCGCCAGCCTCAACTTCCTTATTTTCCACGGAGACTCTCCGCATGAAATAAATCTACCGCTATTGCTCAAATTGCTGCCCAATTCGTCGATAGAACAGAAGGTGGGCGGGCCGTCGCTGCTCTATTTCGGTGATGCAATTCAGACGTCGCTGGCCAACGATAAAAAGCCATCGGGGGCGGGCGGCTTGTTTCACCGCTTTGGCTTTGCCGATGCCAACACGGCGGATTTACTGCTGGAGCTGATTCAGGAAGACGCACTGCCCGACTTTACGCTGGCCTATTTTCCCGAAAATGACTTTCGCAGCCACGAGGTGGGGCCAGAGGCAGCGCTGGATAAGCTGGAGGAGCTTGATGAGCAGTTTGGCAAAATCTTCACTGCCTTTGGCGGGCTGGAACAGATGCTGTCAGAACTTTGCGTCGTGGTGACGGGCGACCATTCGCAATCGGACGTGGTCGAAGATGAACAAGAAGCGGCCATTCGGCTCGACCAGTTGCTGGCGGAATTTTCCGTTGCTGCGGCCGGCGCCCCTATGGACGCGAAAGACGATCTGGTGGTCTGTCCAAACTTGCGCACGGCCCAGATTTACTTTCATACGCCCACCACGGAACGCCATGAGCGGGTCATTAAGGATCTGTTACAAGATGAACGAATCGATCAGCTCATTTGGAGCGCCAAATTTTTAGACGCAGCGCACCGCGGCTTTCACGTTGCCACCCAAAAGCGGGGACGCTTGCACTTCTGGTTAGGTGCGGACGGCCCCAACAGCGCAACCGACAAGGTGGGCAACACCTGGAGTTGGCAGGGCAACCTGGCCGCCGTGGATGGACATGTGGAAGATGGCGTGCTTAGCTTTGGCGACTATCCCAATGCGTTTGAACGTATTGCCGGCATCTTACAATTAAGTGTTTCAGGTCATCTGTGGGTCACCAGCAAACCGGGCTATGAATTCTGCTTGGAGCACACATTGGTACACGCCGGCGGTGGTTCTCACGGTTCACTGCACGTGCTCGATTCTGTGTCGCCGCTGTGGGTGGCGGGCGCACCGGCGGGAATTGAGTTGCCCGCCCAGCCGCGCTCCGTGGATGTGGCCCCCCTCTGTTTGAAGGTGCTGGGACTGAAGGATTCTCCCCAACTGGGTGCAAAGCGCGCAGAGTCACAGGCTTAGCTGAGTGGGGGCAATGCTATTTATGGATTCGATTATCCTTCAATTGCAAATGTTGGGTCACATACTTATGGCCATGGGGCTGGGCGCTGCCATTGGCTTTGAGTGCGAATGGGCTGTATTGCTCATTGCTGTGTTGAACGCTCTGAGAGCAATACAGCAATAAGCAATACAGCAATAAGAGCTGGATTCTTACCCTGAACAGGCCAAATGTAGCGAGATCAACATCAAACGAAGCCAAAGGAGTGTATTATGGATATTTTGGGTTGGGCTATTGTTGCTCTGGTTGTAGCTGTGATTGCCGGTGCGTTGGGTTTTTCCGGCGTTGCGCGTGGAGCCGCCACAATTTCACGCGTGCTTTTCGGCATTTTCCTTCTCATCGCCGTGGTCTTGTTTGCCATGATGCTTTTGGGCATCGGTTTGATTGCCTAAGTTTGGCACCGCCGCTCACTGGCCGTTTCGGCAAAGTACGGTCTTCTATCCGATTTCACTAGCGGTACATTGAGATTTGTGAATCAGCAGCAGCAATGCGAGGGGTTGGCGCCCAGGTTGTGCCGAGCCCTCGCATTGACGCGCCCGTAAATTGTTCACATTGGGGAACTATAAATACACAATAAGTCGACCGCAATGCTAGCCAAGATGACTTTAGACTCTGGACACTGGACTTTGGACTACTAACAAATTGTTCCGGGAACTATTATGAAAGATTATGGACTAAAATTTTTGCTGCCCTACATGCGACCCTATGGCCGCCAGTTGCTGCTTGGCGCCTTCTATGCGTTGGTGGGGGCGACGGCCCAGGCCTACAGCCCCGTGCTGCTTGGCCACGCCGTAGATAGCCTCACCCAAGGTGTGCAGCCCCGTGTGCTCTTGCTCTTTGCCGCCGGCATTGTGGCGCTCGCCGCCGTATACGCGGTCTTTCGCTACATGTTGCGCATGTTGACCGGCCGCCTGGCCGCCGGCATCACCTATCGCATGAGCGCCGATCTCTTTCACCGCCTGCTGCTTTTCGACAAAGAGACGCGCGAGCAATACGGCGTCGGCGATCTGCTTTCGCGCGCCACCAGCGACTTTATCTACATTTGGCGCTTTTACAGCGCCGGCTTTCAGATGTCTATGCACGCGCTCTTTCTGCTGCTCATCGGCTGTGCGCTGATCGCGTTGACCAGCCCGCTGCTGGCCCTCACGGTGATGACCATGCTGACGGCCAGCGTGCTTTTGCAGATACGGCTGGGGCGCCGCATGGAGCTGTCGTTTAGCCATGTGCAGGCGCAGATGGCCAACATCTCCGCCTTTGTGGAGGAACATTTGGGCTCGGCGCGCATGTTGCGCGCCTATGCCCAGGAAGCGGCGGTGGTGGGCGAATTCAGGCAGGCCAATCAAAATTATGTGCAGGATAACCTGCGCTTTGTGTTGCAGTCCGGCGCCATTTCGCCCTTGCCCCGCTTTGTGGTGCAGTTGGCCTCCACGGTGGTGATTCTGGTGGGCGGCTTCCTCATTTTGGGCGGCAATTTGACGGTGGGGCAGTATGTGCAATTTATCGTCTATTTGTCCCTGCTCACCGGCGCCGCCCAGATGATCACCGGTGCCTTTGAGCGCGTCCAGCAGGGCAGCGCCGCCGCCGGTCGCATTGGCGAAATTTTGCAGCGCTGGCCCCGGATTGTGGATGCCCGCAAACCCGTCACAGCCAAGCTCCAAGGCTCGATCCAGTTTGATAATGTGGGCGTGTGGGCGGAGGATCAGCAGCGCTGGATTTTGCGCAATATTGATTTAGAAATCCAGACGGGTCAGACCGTCGGCATTGTGGGGCCAACCGGCGCCGGCAAGAGCATGTTGATCAGCCTGCTGGGGCGCATCCACGACCCCGATGAGGGCGCCGTGAAGATGGATGGCCACGATTTGCGCACCATCAAGCTGACCACGCTGCGCGAGAAGGTCATCTATGTGCCGCAAGAAACGTTGCTCTTCAGCATGAAGTTGCGCGACAACATTGCCCTGGGAATCCCCGATGCGCCCGCAGAGCGGATTCAGCGGGCGACTCAGCAGTCGCGCTTGGCCAATGACCTGCCGCAGTTGCCCCACGGCTTAGAGAGTCTGGTGGGCGAACGGGGCGCCACGCTCTCCGGCGGCCAGAAGCAGCGCACGGCCATTGCGCGCGCCCTGGTGCGCAGCCCCAAAGTACTGCTGCTGGACGATGCGCTCTCCAGCGTGGATATGAAAACTTCGGCGGAGATCATCAGCGAACTACAGACGGCGCTCGTGCGCCACACCTGCATCATCGTGAGCCAGCGCATGGCCGCCGTGCAGAATGCCGACTTGATTTGCGTGCTGGACCACGGCGCAATTGTCGAGCGCGGTACGCACGCCGATCTGCTGGCGCAAGACGGTCTTTATGCCGAAATGTACAACCGAGAAATGGAACAAGCAGAGGAGAATGGCGCACATGCCACATCAAATCGCAACCAAAAAAGCCCCGTTACCGCGGAACGGCAGCACCCAACAAACGCCTGAACCGCCCGGGGCTGACGCAGGTGTGCGGCCCTTGCCGCCACCGCCGACCACCCCGGTCAACGTGGAACAGGTTCAGCGCGATCTGCAAAAGATTGAAGATGCAGCGTCAGCCGCCGTCGGCAGAATATGGCCCGAGGCCCACTCCAGCGTGGACACCGGCCCGAGATCAGCCAAGATCCGGGCGCTCTTTCAGCTATTGGGCGGGGCGCTGCGTCCGTATGGGGAGCGCATGGCGGCGCTGAGCATGTGCTGGTGGTGGCGGCGCTCGTCATCGATCCGCCGGCGTATCTGCTGCAACAGGCCATCGACAGCCCCATTGCCAATGCTTCAGCGTCACCGCCTTGTGGCGGATTGCCGCCTTCTATGGTTTTACCGCCATTGCCATCTATGGATTGACCTACGCCTACACCCTTTTTTCGCGCAGCAGGCCGGGCGGAGGCGCTGGCCGATCTGCGCGTGCGTCTTTTTAGCCACCTGCTCAACCACGATTATGCCTTTCTGTCGAAAACGTCGACCGGCAGACTGGTGGCAGCTGACCAACGACATCGATCAGCTCAACGCCGTGCTCTCCAACAGCGTGGTGGTGGTGCTTGGTCGGCAGCCACTTTTCTCGCCGTCGTCAGCATGATGTTCTACATCGACTTCTGGCGGCTTTGCGTTGCTATTGTCGCTCATTTTGCCCATTGGCCGTGGTGACGGTCTACTTTCGCCAGCGCATTCGTCGTTCATCGCAGAGCGAACGCTTTGGCCCATAGCGCATCAGCTCTTTTCTCAATGAACATTTGCACGGCATGACGGTGGTACAGCTCTTTACCCGCGAAGAAGAGAGCGCACAAGAGTTCGATGTCTTCAACAGCCGCTATCGGCGCTCGCTCATTATGTTGCGCCGCAGCAGCGCCGTCTTTCTCTCCATGCAGGAGATATTGGCCTCCCTTGGCCTGGGCCTTATGCTCTATGCGGGTGGACTGGGCGTCCTGGCGGGCTGGGCCACGTTGGGCATCCTGGTGGCCTTTATCCAATATACCCAGCGCGCCTTCCGCCCCATCATCACGCTGTCGCAGCAATACAATGCCGTGCAGATTGCGCTGGGTTCGGCGGAGCGCATCTACAAAATGCTGGAGACCCATCCCGAAATCACCAGCCCCGCTGCCGGCCAAAAGCTGGACAAGGTGATCGGCGCCATTCAGCTCGAAAATGTCCACTTCCAATACGTGCCCGGCGAACCGGTGCTGCGCGGCATCTCATTGGACATCCCGGCGGGCCAGTCGGTGGCCATTGTGGGCGCCACCGGGGCCGGCAAGTCGAGCCTGGTCGGTCTGCTGGCGCGCCAATATGACCCGCAGCAGGGCGCCATTCGGCTGGATGGGGTGGACATTCGCCAGATCGATCGGGCGGATTTGCGGCGCGCCGTAGCCGTGGTGCCCCAGGATCCGGTCTGTCTGGCCGGGACCATCCGCAAAAATATCCGCCTCTACGATGAAAGCGTCAGCGATGAGCAGGTGCGCCAGGCCGCCGAGTTTACCAATGCGGCCCACTTTATTGCCGAGCTGCCCAATGGCTACGATTTTGAGGTTCTGCCCGGCGGCGCCAATCTCTCGCAGGGCCAGCGGCAGTTACTGGCCTTGGCCCGTGCATTGGCGCTGAGCCCCGACGGCGTGCTCGTGCTCGACGAAGCCACCAGCAGCATCGATACTGCCACCGAGGCGCTGATCCAAGATGCGCTGGACCGCATTTTGCGCACGCGCACCAGTTTGGTCATTGCCCACCGTCTGAGCACCATCCGCAACGCCGACCGCATCATCGTGATGGACAAGGGCAAAATTGTGGAAGACGGCGCCCACGAAGCGCTGCTGGCGCTGGGTGGCTTCTACAGCCAGCTTCACCAGCATCAGGCCGCGCCCGCAGCACTCGCCATTGCCTAAGCTGGCCAAGCCGCCAAGACGCGCAGAAAAACGCCTATCCCGAATCACATGTGGTTGACCCGCTTTGGCTTCGGCGTGAACTCAGTCGAACGGTTTCCGTACGGCTGCCAACCGCCGCTAACCTCTATCGACTACATGTGATCCGTTGAAACCGCTGGGTTTTTGATGACTACCGCCCGCTGTAGTCAGACCATATACAATTCATGTTGGAATGTCTTTCTGGAAATCAGGGTCGGTCTCCGTAGCTTCATAGATATGGCCGCGTGCGGTGATTCGAATGGCGTTGGCAAGCACTCCTACCACCGTCATCTTGTCGATGTAGCCGCTTGCACCCAGCTTGAGGACACGCGGTCTGTAAAAATATGCCAGGTGACCGGACACAACTAATACGGGTATTGAGGGATACTGCTGCTTTATTTGCACCAATAGCGCCAGCCCACTTTGATCGGGCAACCCCAGATCGAGCACAATGACGTCGGCGTCAACGGTAGCCAGTTTCGTCAGCCCTTCGGCGGCGCTTGCTGCTTCTCCGCTAATGCGAATATCTATTTCACGATTTATTATTTGATGATAGACCGAACGTATGGCCTGGTTGTCTTCAATAATGAACACTCTGTATTTCATATTTATCTTTTCCCAAAGCCAATCAGAATTCAACAATCGCAACTTCCCGTATGTTGAATATTCAACGCTAGCATATCGAATGGCTAACGATATGCATACAGTCTCTATACAACGTCACGGTACAAATGAGGATACAAATATACATAGTAACTATTCAGCCCTCGAGTGTCTGAATAGTTGCTATACAGATATACTTATCTCAGAGCGATAGAGCTATAAAAAAGTGCGGTTTTGATCTCCGTCGCACTATCTTACGCAACACCATATGACCTCTTGTTCTTGGATGAATCTAACACAGCTTTCAGCATAGAGCTGTCGCCAAGTGACTGAACTCGCCGCGAAAATTTACAATTTGATGAAGCGCTAGAGATATAGATCATCTGCAGATTGTTTAAGAAGGCAAAAGGAGGTAAAATAGATCGTTGCATGAAAAAGCTTGAAGCCATTCCAAAAAATCGGTTGACTGCGCATAATTATTGGGGGGGAATGGCCTTGAGGACGAGAAAGTTATTGCACCCAAGAGCCAATGACAAAAATAGATGTGATTTTGGCAGATGACCACCCGGTGGTGCGCGCTGGCATCCGTGCGCTGCTGGAAAGGGCATCCGACATCAACATAGTGGCCGAGGCCGCCAATGGGGCCGAGGTTTTGCCTTTGGTGAAAACCCACATGCCCCACGTGCTGATTTTGGACGTGGAAATGCCCCAACTTACCGGCGTGGAAGTGGCGCAGCAGATCAAGGAAATAAATTTACCGGTGCGCATTTTGGCTTTGAGTGCATATTCCGAGGATTACTATATTAATAAGCTCCTTATGACAGGCGCCGCTGGCTACTTGACCAAAGAAGAAGCCCCTCACATGATCATCGACGCCGTGCGCGGCGTTGCGCTGGGCGAAGAAGGTTGGATGAGCCGCCGCGCCGTGGCCACGATTAGCGCCATGACGCGCAACAATCATAGCAAAGGTGAACTAACGCCCAGAGAAACACAGGTGCTGGCGCTCATATCCGACGGCAAAACCAATCAAGAGATTGCTCTGGAACTGCACATCAGCGAAAGCACCGTCGAAAAACATGTGAGCGCGCTGCTCTCTAAACTTCAGGTCGCTTCACGTGTAGAAGCTGCGGTTCAGGCCGTACGCAAGGGCTGGGTTTAAGCTCGTCTCTCCACACCCCCCACCCCCAATCGCCCTGATACCAGGCCGCGTATGGGGGATATCCACACCCCAAAATGCAGAAAGTCCCCATTTAAATTATTCTCTCTTTCGTGTATCCTTGAAGGGAGTACGGGTATACATTGAGGCACGGTTGCTGTTTGCTGCCCGCGATGCCCGCAACACCCTTTCAAGGAGAAACTAAATTCTATGATCCGCTTACTGCTTGTACAACCTACGCGCATGACTTGCGAACTCTTTGCCGCCGTCTTGCGGGAGGAACCGGATATCCATGTGGTGGACTTTGCCCACAGCACCAATGAGGCAATGGAAAAATTGCGGCGCCACCCGTGTGATATGGTGCTGATTGATTTTAACTTGCCCCATAAGGATACGCTGTCCTGTATGCATCAGATTCATCAAAACTGGGAAGACACCAAAGTAATGATTAGCGGGATGATAAAGTCCAGCAGCATTATTTTGCGCTGCGTGGAAGAAGGCGTAGCGGGATATGTCTACCACGAAGAGTCGCTGGCCGATTTGGTGAAAAAGATTCGCGCCGTCCATGAGGGTGAATTTATGTTGGCCCCCAAGATAGCCGCCACGTTAATGGAGCGTGTTGCCGAGTTAAAACTGATGACCAAAGAGCTTTATGGCATCAAGGCTGAACATATAGACGACATGTTTGCCGAGCTGACCCCGCGTGAGTGGGAGGTGTTGCAGCACATCGAAAAAGGTCGCAGCAATGACGCCATTGCCAAAGAGTTGGTTATCGAAAAAGGCACTGTTAAAAACCACGTTCACAACATTTTGAGCAAACTGGATGTACATTGTCGCCAACAGGCTGCCATCCTAGCCCGCCAGCTCAGTGCGAGCAGGGTCGACAAAACGTTGCCCGACGCCAGCCATGACGCCAGCCATACTGGCTTTGAATTACCGCACTTGCAAACAAGAGAAACATTGCAGTTAGAGTACATGCATGTAAACTGACCGTTCCCGCCTAGAAATCACCAGAAGCAGCACCAACGTAGGGGCGTCCCCTTGCCGTGGCCCGCAAGGAGACGCCCCTACGGGCGCCAATATTAGTTCTTAAATTACCGTATGGCGCTCCCGTTGCGCTTCAATTATGCGAACCAACCCCCTCCAACACAGCAAACATTGCGCGTAGATTCTGCCGCCATTCTAATTGGTTGTGGCTGGTCAATTCCACCACAAGGGCTGGGATTCCCTGTGCAGCCAGCCAATCCGTGGCGTCGCCAGTGACTTGGTAGGTCTCGAAAGAAGCGTGCAGAGGATACTCGGCCGCGTTTGCATATAGCCGCGCCAAAGCATCTGCGCCCGGCAAGCGCTCGCCACAATGCCCTGGGAAGACGCCATCGCCAGCGCTATGCCAAAAAACGACCGCTTCCACGTTCTCTTCGGCATCCAGAAAGCTGCGCAGCAAACGCGTCTCGCTCTCGGAAAAGGGTCGGCTGCCGCCGCTCACCTCGCGGACACCCCACCAGGCGTCGCGTTGCCAGTTGCAATCCCAGTTACGATTCAGATCCACCCGCCGCTGATTGAAACGTCCTTCGGCGGTAATCAATGTCGCAGGCGCCTTATCAAAGCGTGCTATGGCGTCCGCCACCAATTTTAGCCCATCTGGATTTGCCACTGGGATAATTTGGACGGTGACGGTTCCCGGAATTGTGGAGCGATT
>JAWKON010000109.1:0-14083 GCA_041391125.1 Caldilineaceae bacterium | reverse complement strand
CCACGCTGTGTGAATTGACCGGCATTGCGCAGCCCGCCACGGTTGAAAGCCAGAGCCTGCTGCCGCTCATTGACGGCGCGCCGGGGCGAGCCTCTCTTTTCGCCTGCTACCGCGATATGCAATGTACGGTCACCACCGGCGCGTGGAAGCTGATCCGCAATGCGCGCGTTCCCAACCGGCGCGGCGAAATTGTGGGGACTGACCGCTGGCAGCTTTTCAATTTGCAGGATGACCCGTGGGAGACGAATGATCTGGTGGATAAATTGGCATTTCGTAACGAACGGCAAGCTCTAGAAATCCAGTTGGCCGACTGGAGGAAGCGTGTGGGGCATTAACTTTCAATCGCGGCATACATTTGCTTATGCGTTGACAGTTTCGATCTGGGCAGCTTGGGGTAAATGTTGCGGAATGAAATGCGCGGATATTTGATCGGCTGGAGTATAATTAGGAAGAGAAGCAGCTAATATTTCGGCGCTGTTCATTTACATCAGAAAGGATCAAACCGTGCCCCATCCCCTGGTAGACCAGCTCCGCTTTGCGCGCAGCGAATTTGTGCGCTGTCTGGACGGCGTGAGCGCTGAAGACGCCATCCGCCGGCTGGAGCCCATGAACTGCATTAGCTGGATCATCGGCCATTTGAGCGCGCAGGAAGATGCCTATTGGAATGGCGCGGCCCAAGGGCAGCCGCTGGCGCCCCATCTGCGTGAGTTGCTAAGCACCGGCCAAGTGGATGTGCTGCCGCTGCTGGACGAAATGTGGTCTACCTGGCGCGCGGTCACTGCCGCCGCTGACCGCTATTTGGATACAGTCACCACCGACATGCTGTTGCTGCATCCCCAACGCGATGGCAAACCCCACGCCGAAAGCTACGGCACCATGCTCTACCGCAACATCTACCACTACTGGTTTCACACCGGCGAAGCCCATGCCGTCCGCCAGATGTTGGGTCAGGGCGAGTTGCCCCAATTTGGGGGCAATATGAGTACAGCCGTTTTTCGGGGTTAGGGGATTGGGGCCTGGGGATCGGGTCTCAACTTGGAACCCAATCCCTAATCCCCTATCCCCTATCTCCCGCACCAGGAGCAACCCATGCAACCAACCATTATTGCCGATTACAATTGCGTGACCGGGGAAGGGCCGTTGTGGCACCCCATTGAAAAGCGCGTCTATTGGTGCGACATTCCCACCGGGCGTATGTTTCGCTATGACCCGGCCACGGGCCAGCATGAGCAATTTTATGCGGGCGATGTGGTCGGCGGCTACCATTCAGGCTGACGGCAGCCTGCTGTTGTTTATGGCGCGCGGGGCCGTCAAACGCTGGGACAACGGCCAGTTTGCCACGCTGATTGAACAGATTGATGATGAAATGGAATCGCGTTTTAACGACGTTATCGCCGACCCGGCCGGGCGCGTCTTCTGTGGAACCATGTCCTCGCCCGCCCACCTGGGGCGGCTCTATCGGCTCGATACCGACGGCGCTTTGACCACTGTAGTTGAAAACGTGGGCACCTCCAATGGCATGGGCTTTACGCTGGACCAGCGCCAGATGTATTACACCGACACGCGGGCGCACGAAATTTATCTGTATGACTACGAACAGGCCAGCGGCAGCATCACCCACCGCCGCGTCTTTGTCCACGTGCCGGATGGCGACGGCGGTCGCCCCGACGGTATGACGGTGGACGCCGAGGGCTACGTCTGGTCGGCGCGCTGGGAGGGTGGTTGCCTTGTGCGTTACGATCCATCTGGTAAAGAGGAGCGGCGCATCCACTTTCCGGCCAAGAAGATCACCAGCCTGATCTTTGGCGGGCCGGATTACACCGATATTTACGTGACCAGCGCCGGCGGCGATAACAAAGCCGAAAATGGCGAGGGCGCCGGTGCGCTTTTTCATATGAATTTAGGCATTCGAGGAGTGCCGGAGTTTACATCGAAGGTTCTGGTCGTAAGCTAAGGGTACACACACGCCTGCATCAGCGATGTGTGCCAATGAGTTGCCAATGGCCCAGTCCAAAATCCGAGTTTCCATCGCAATTCAATAGACACTAGTTTTACCAGGCGCCTTGGCGCCCAAGCGTCCGCTTGCATGAATCCGATGGCAACCGAACTCAACATAAAGTGTTCGAAAGTTTTACAAAAATTGGTTCACGGAGGTACTAGACAAAACTAAAAAAGTGTAGTATACTTTAATGTAGTAATGTTTTAGTAAAGGTTAAAGTAAGTTTGCGTTTTACTCACCTATTCCTACCTACAAAACGTAAAGCTATATCTTAACTTCCCTCTGCGCAACCATTTGGTACACTGGAAACAAATCAATTTTGACGACGAGGTAGTCTCTGACGCCGTATTACATGGATCTTAATATTATACATTGTCTATGACTGCCACAAGCATACCCTCTCAAAACCTTTATTTCCAGCGGGTTAAATAGAAGCCACGACCATATATGCCATAAATTACAAACTATAACGATTCAATAAATTAGGGGAGGATTGCCATGTAGTATGACAATCCTCCCCTATTCCGTTTAGTCAACCTACTGTTTCCGCTGCCAACGTCAGACAGCAGGTTGCTAGATTGAAGATATTTGCGCGCCCCATTGCCTTGTGATCAGGAAACGACGTCGCCATTTTGCGTAAGCAGATGGTTGCATTTCCTGATTGCTAGGCTTTGAGTTGCGCCCTTCTTCTATGTCTATTATACCCTATTCGATTGATACAAACTAATTTGCGTAATGTGATCTGTCACTTCGTTAAGAAATAAGGTAGCTACTCAACTGTTCCCGAAGCACCCAAGCTGCGCTTGGCGCGTCGAAGTGAATGACGGCCCTCAACAGGCTCGGGACTCGAGGAGTAGAGTAGTTACGCAACGAGAAAGTAATGAGGCAATCGTGGAAGAACAGCAACTTTCGTCTGATGATACGTCTGATGCGCGTGGTGTCGAACTAAATGATACGATGCCTGGCTTGAGTCGGCGACGCTTTTTGGAAACAGGTGTGTGGACAGCCGGTGGCGTGATCGGGTTGACGCTTTTTGGCGCCGGCGGACGCTTTGTGGTGGGCGACGCTTACAAAGATCAACCAACCCAATGGGTCACCATTGGAGAAGTAGCTGCACTGCCCGTTGGCCAGATGCAGTCGACCACATATAGTGTGCGGCGTAAAGATGCGTGGCGCACCAGTGAAGAGAAAGGCATCATCTACATCTACAGCGAAGATGGCGCCAACTTTACGGCGCTGAGCGCCATCTGCACCCATTTGGGCTGTAACGTACATTGGATGCCAGAGAATAATGATTTCCGTTGCCCCTGTCACGATGCGCACTTTAGCCGCAGCGGAGAGGTGCTAAGCGGCCCACCTCAGCGACCGCTCGCCCAGTTAGAAACCAAAGTTGAGGCCGGACAGTTGATGGTATTGGTGTAGGCGCTATGTTGGCCATCCAGTTTGCACTGGAAACGTTTATCGCTCTTTCGGATTTGGGGTGTAGGAGACACTATGAACATTGTTGAACAATCTACCGGCCGCTACCTGGATACACAATCAGAGGGAGCACGGCCGGCTGCTGGACAAAGAGCAGTGGCGGCTTGGGTCGACTCGCGCACCGGTCTGCTGAGCGCCGGGCGAACCTTTTTTACCTGGCCGGTTCCCAAATACGTCGAGTGGAATTTCCTCTACGCTTTGGGCGGTTTGACGTTAATCAGTCTGGTTTTTCAAATCTTTTCGGGCCTATGTCTCACCTTCTATTATGATCCGGGAGCGGAAGCGGCCTATAACAGCGTCGATTTTATTACCTATCAGGCGCCATTGGGCTGGCTTATACGCAGCATCCATCATTACAATGCCAGCGCTATTATCGTCCTGGTCTTTTTACATATGTTGCGCACCTTTTTCTTTGCGGCCTACAAGGCGCCGCGCGAAGTCACCTGGCTCTCTGGCGTGGTGCTGCTGCTCATTACGCTTGGTTTTGGCTTTACAGGGTATTTGCTTCCCTGGGATCAGCGCGGCTATTGGGCCACGACGGTGGGCACCCAAATTGCCGGCCAGGTGCCCTGGATGGGCGCGTCGATTGCCAATTTATTGCGCGGCGGGCCCACATTGGGACAATTAACCTTGACCCGCTTCTATGTGATCCACGTGGCGCTGCTGCCCGGCGCATTGCTCACGATGATTGCGCTACATCTCTATCAACATCGCCACCACGGCGTGGCGCCTACCGTTTCCCAACGCGGACAAAAAAAGGCGGCGCATTCCGTGCCGTACTTCCCTAATTGGGTAATCATGGATATTCTTTTGGGTTTGGGACTGTTGGCCCTGCTGATCTTTTTAAGCTGGCGCGCGCGGGCGCCATTGACCTTCCCGGCCAATCCGGCCGATGCTGACTATAACCCCAAACCCGAATGGTATTTCCTCTTCCTGTTTCAACTTCTGCACTATGTGCCTGGTCGTCTGGAGCCATTGCTCATCGTGCTCGTTCCGGCGGTGGTTATTGGCAGTATGCTGCTTTTGCCGTTTCTGGATCGCGGCGCCGAGCGACGGCCGTGGCGCAAACCGCTCACTTCGTCTGTCGCCCTTTTTTACATCGGTGTCATTGTCGTCTTTACGTGGCTAGGGCTTTAGGAAATTTAGGAATTCGTCTGCCAAGGGCATCCCGGTGCGAATAGAGAAGGCAAATAGAAGTGGCATGATACCGGTATGGGCATGAGTGGCGATGAGACCACGTCCGCGAGCGGGAAGCGACTTATCCCGCCGCCACTCGCGCCCCTTCATCTGTGCTACGTCTATATGCGTTCTCGCTAAGGCATTGCGGCTCGCCAGGGCGCAACGCACGCGTGCGCGATGAATACGAGTGGCAACGATACTTTTGCGGATGGCCGCCGAAAACATGCGCAATCATCCCCTGTGCGTTATGTTGGTGCGCAACGCTGGAATGGTTTTAGGTCAGTGAAATCGCGCGGCGCGCCCCCACTCCCCGCCGCACCTACTATACTTGACACTGGCATAGATGCGAATGTATCACCCGGCTGAAAACAGGCCAAATGATTCTCATCTACGCCCAACCACAAGATATGGCACTATTCCCAAACTGTGTAGTGATATATTGGGCCTTGGTTGAATGTCGGTTCAAAACGGCGATATTCAGCTAGGACCAGGCCCGAACGGATGTAACAATCAAATATAACAAAGCAACCGCTGTTTAGAGGCAGATCGCATAACGGTTACAGTTTGACGGTATCGTCTCCCGGCTGACCAGCACACTTTCTTTCGGAGTAAAGGAGATGTTATGAAGTGCAAAGTTTTCTCGTTCGCTGGATTGATCGTGGTTCTACTTGTATTGGCCGCATGTGGGCCACCCACCGGCGCCGCATCTAGCGGTAGCGCCAGCGGGGGTGGCGGGGCCGCAGCGACTGGCAATGTTTTGACGGCGGTCAAAACGGATGCAGTTTCTTTGGACAGCGCCGCCGCTTATTGGAACGATGCCCCTGCTTTGACTATACCGACAAAAGCTTCCGAAGAAGGCAAAGCCGATGGGCCGGATGTGAGCATTCAGGCTGCTTACGATGGCGCCAACGTTGCCTTACGTTTGGAGTGGGCCGATACGACCGAGAGCATCATCAATAAGCCCTGGCAGTGGGATGGCGCCGCCTTTGCCCGCACCAAAGATTTGGGTGACCGCATGGGCCTTGTCTTTCCCATTGAAAACAATTCAACCTTTGCCAGCAAGGGCTGCGCCGGCATGTGCCACAATACAGATGCGGATGTAGACAAGTGGTGGATGGGCTCCGATAGCGCGGACCTGCGCTACGATCTCTGGCAGTGGACTGCCGCCAGCACCAATCCGGTTGGCCAGTTGAATGATGAGTGGATCGGTGTGCAGACCGACCCCACCAATGCCGAAAGCGCCACCCACCCCGACGAATCCGGCGGCGGCTCACTCAGCAACACCAACGAAGCCAAAGATGGCCCGCGCTATATGAGCAACGTGGAGATCGGCGCCAGTCTCATTCTCACCGGCGAGCAGACCGAAATCGACACCAGCAAGTTGACGGCGGGCGCCATCATTCCTGCTTCCATTCTGGCGCCCTGGACCGGTTCGCGCGGCGACATCCAGGTCAAGGGCGTCTGGAATGACAATAAGTGGGTGCTGGTGGTCATGCGGGCGTTGGAGACCGGCAACGACGATGATGTTGTGCTGACGCCGCCCAAAACTTATCCGCTGGGCGTCGCCGTCTTTGACCAAGCCGAACATTATGCGCACACCGTAGCACCCGATGTAATCACGTTGGAATGGAAATAAGCGTTCATTTCCTGATGTGAATATTGACTTGGAGATACAGAGAGCGTGGAAAATTTATCGCCCCGCTCTCTGTGTTTAACTTCCTCCGCTCCACATACGTATTCCGCCACAGTCTTCCCTAGCTCATTTTTGACATAGTATTAAACATTGAGAAGCGTTGGCCCACGCAGCTTTTCTTCGCGTCTCCAGACCTTGTGGTAAGATAGTCTAAAAGTCAGCTACAATCGACAAAACACAAGGAGAAAGCCCATGCGAGTTCAAGACAAAATGAGTTCACCCGTCTTCAGCATTGAGCCGGATGCCAGCTTCCATGCGGCGCTGCTGGTGATGGAGGAAAAAGGGGTGCATCATCTGCCCGTGATGAATGCGAGTGGCGAGCTGGTGGGCATTCTGGCCGAGCGCGATATTTTGGTGGCGGCCTCGCGCTTTATGCACGGCGAGGCCGAAGTGGAAGACATTATGCTCAAAGGCGTCGTTACTGTGGGACCAGAATTTTTACTGACCGACGCCGCCGAGCTGATGATCGACCGTCACATCGGCGCCCTGCCCGTCATGGATGCCAACCGGCAGTTGATTGGCATCCTCACCGAGACGGATATTTTGAAGGCATATGTTGAATTGGCTGGCGAACCGGAAGCGTAAATCATGAACGTGACTCTTGCCTATGGCCACAACGGTCTGACGGTCCAATTGCCCGAGACCACCGACATTGTCCAATCACGCTTTGTCCCCGGCCTGGCCGACGAAGCCGCCGCCATCCGCGCCGCGCTGCGCGATCCCATTGATTCACTGCCGCTGGCGCAAAAAGTAAAACCCGGCGATAAAGTAGTGATTGTCCACAGCGACATTACGCGGCCCACGCCCAATGACCGTATGTTGCCCGTGCTGCTGGCGGAATTGGAGGCAGCGGGCGTGGGCCGCGCCGATATTACGCTGCTCAACGCGCTGGGCACGCACCGCCCGCAGACCGATGCTGAACTGCGCACTATGCTGGGTGACGCGGTGGTGGACAGCTATCGCTGCCTCCAGCACAACGCCTTTGATGATGATATTTTGGCGCCGCTGGGGACGACCTCCCGCGGCAACCCGGTGCGCGTTAACCGGCAGCTGCTGGAGGCCGACGTGCGCATTTTGACCGGCTTTATTGAGCCCCACTTTTTTGCCGGTTTCAGCGGCGGCCCCAAGGCGGTGCTGCCGGCGCTGGCCGGGGCGGAAAGCGTGCTGAGCAACCACGGCCGCGATATGATTGGGCATCCCAACGCCACTTGGGGCGTCACCGAGGGCAACCCCATTTGGGAAGAGATGCGCGAGGTGGCGCTGATGACCAATCCCACCTTTTTGCTCAACGTGACGCTCAACGCCCGCCAGCAGATCACCGGCGTCTTTGCCGGCGACATGCTGGCGGCCCACAAAGCGGGCTGCGAATTTGTGCGCCAGAGCGCCATGGTGGCGGTCGATGCGCCGTACGATGTTGTGGTCACCACCAACAGCGGCTATCCGCTGGACCAGAATCTCTACCAGACCGTCAAAGGCATGAGCGCGGCCAGCCGCGTGGTGCGCCCCGGCGGTGTCATCATTTTGGCCGGCGCCTGCCAGGACGGCCTGCCCGATCACGGACGCTATGCCGCGCTGCTGCAAGAGGGCGGCTCGCCCCAGGGCGTGCTGGATCTGCTGGCGCAGCCCGGTTTTGGCGAGCAGGATCAGTGGCAGGTGCAGATTCAGGCGCAGATTCAGCTGCACGCCGATGTGTATGTGTACAGCGAGGGGCTGACCCGCCAACAGATCGAAGCCGCCCTGCTCAAACCATGCGCCAACATTGGCGAAACCGTGGCCCGCATGGCGCAGAATGGCAACGGTCACGCCCCGCGCATTTGCGCCATGCCGGAAGGGCCGCAGACGATTGCGTATTTAAGAAAATGATTTTGCGTGTTGCGTATTGCGTGAACCGGTTGAGTAACTTGCTTCGACACAAGAATCTATACCGGTTCACGCAACACGCAATACGCAATACATACTAAGCTCCAAGAAACGAGACTCATTATGTCGAACTACATCACCGCCCAATCCCAAGTCACTTTTTTATATTATGATGATTTGGCGCCAGTAGTCGATTTTTACGAAAATATTCTTGAGTTTGAACTGGTCGAGGACCAGCAGTGGGCCAAGATTTATCGCACGTCGGGCAGCAGCTTTATTGGGCTGGTCGATGGGACGCGCGGCTTTCGCAAGCCGCTGGCCAACAGCGCGGTGCTCTGCACGCTGGTGGTGGATGACGTGCCGGGTTGGTATGAGCGGCTCAAGGCGCGCGGGGTGAAGATTTTGCGCGAGCCGCAGGTGTATGCGGAGATTCAGGTTCACTGCTTCTTCTTTGAGGACCCGGGCGGCTATGCGTATGAGGTGGAACAGTTTTTGAAGCCGGAATTGGTGGATGTGTTTCACAAAGATGCCGTAGGTGCGATATCCTTGTCGCACAGCTTGCTTGACGGAGATAGCGGGCTCCTATTGTATGCGCTGTGCGGCATTTCCTGCCTATGCGCAGCAAGCTAAGCCATTTTGGCGGCTTGGCAGCGGAGCGAACGGCGGTTGAGTAGGCTGCGGTGAACATGCAGCCGTATCAACCGTTCGACTGAGCTCACGCCGAAGCCAGAAGTGAGCGGGGGCGACCGTTTGGTCTCGATACGGGGCAAACTGCCGCCCCTACTCGACCGGCCCCAGCCTATGCTCTGGCTTGATGTGCATGGGCATCCCTGCCGCATCTACTGTAGCATGTACACCGTGGGGCAAAGCTTCCCCAGCATTTGAAAGACACCCCAAACGCTATTGGCCAACTCCACCGTGTAGGCCACGCCCCATTTCGCCGAGCAGCCGTTCGCGGTCACGCTCATGCGCAATCTGTAGCCAACTGTTTGGACGTGGTGCGCACGCCCTCTTTCTTCCCAGCTTTTCGCGCCACTCGCTATCCACCGGATCGCGCTCGATGATTTGGAAGCCAACCGCCTGGGCCTGTTTTTCAAAATAGACCGGATCCATATTGTGGAACCACGGCAAGGCAGCGTAGAGCCAGGCGGCCTCGCGTGCTTCAATCGTGGCGTGGCAAACGTTTGATCAACATCTGGCCGCCGGCCCGCGGCACCGCCGGCATTCCGCCAGCCCGCGCCGCAGATCGGGCAGGTGATTCAGCATGTCGCGACACCAGATGTGGTCTACGCTGGCCGCCTCCAGCGGAATCGCCTCAATGGCGCCTTGGTGGATAGCGACCCGGTTGGTCAGCCCTTTTTCTTGCACAAGCGCAATCGCTTCGCGCATGTGCCGATCGATGACTCCACCCCCACCAAATTACAACTCAGCCGTTCAGCCAGCCGACGCACGTATGCGCAGCATCGCGGCGGCAATGTCCAGCACTGTGTGATCCGGCTGCACGCTCAAGGCGGCCATTTTTCGTATAGCATGGATGAATCGCGCGGGTGCAGGCTGCGGTTAGCCAGCGCATACACCTCGGCTTCCGAGATGGGCCCAATCCCATACATCTCTTCTACGGTGATAGGTTGAATGGAGGGTCGAAAATTTCCAAAGGGAATAATCTTTCAAAATCTGCGTAATCTGTTGATCGTTCTTACAAACCCAACTCCTGACGCACCATTTTCGCGCCGGCCACCATGTTGATCAGCTTCTGTTTGGCCGCCCAGCGTGCGGTCTGGCTCAGGCCGCAGTCGGAAGCGAATGAGAGTCTTTCGGGCGGGGCGAATTGCAAACAGCGGCGCACGCGTTCGGCCACCACTTCTGGCGTCTCGACAAAATAGCTTTTCACGTCAATAATGCCCACGGCCACATCAATTTTTTCGGCAATGGCGCCGATCAGCTTCAATTCGGCAAATTCGCGGCTGGCCATTTCCACGTGAATTTCATCCAGCGTCATCTCTAAAGGCGGGGAACATGGGCGCATAGCGGCGGTCACCCGCATGACCTTTGTAATTGCCAAAGCAGAGGTGGGTGGACAAGCGACATTGGCCCACCACCGGCTCGACCAGCCACGGTTGAAAATGTCCACAAAACGCACCGGGTCTTGCGCGATAAGCATAGCAGCTCATAGACGGCTCGTCCACCGTGATCTCGGTGCAGCCCGCGGCCACCAAAGCTTCAGCTCGCCACGCACAATGGGCACCAGCGCCTCGGTAATTTCATAACGGTCCGGGTATTGGCGGTTGGGCTTGAGAGCCGCCCGCTTAGCGTATAGGGCCAGGTACGCTGGCTTTCAAGATGGGACCGGCCGGCGCCAAACGCTGCAAGCGCTGGAATTTGCTTCCACCACGCCCAGCCCTTTGGGCGCCGCCGGCAGTCTTCGATATTGCGTAGCATAACGCTGATCGTGGGCGGGCGGGCCAAAATTGCGCCGCGCCGGGTCCCTTCACCCAATCCTTTGAAAGCCGTAAAACGAAAGTTGAAGTCGAAGCGTCTGCTCGCCATCTGTGATCACATCTGGCCGGCGGCCATTTGATCGTGGATGGCAAACAGACGACGGCGTCTTCCTGCATTTCGCTGATTTCGTCCACGCCAAATTCAAGATTTGTGAGGCATATTCCAGCCAGGAGAAAGAGGTAGCTACCAACAACCGTGGTGGCCAGAGGACGCTGGCGCATAGGGGCTCCATTCTACGTATGTTTGCATCGGGGAAATTGAGGATTTTTTGAAATCAGCAGATTACGCAGATTTGACGGAATTTTTCTCCGGAAGACAGAAAAATCTGCGCAAATCGGCGTAATCTGCAGTTTTACTACAACTCAGTTCAAATGGATCTCATGTGGTTGAGACCACCGAATTCGTTCGGCGTCTGCTACCGCAACCGGCAAGCCGGTTGCCCATATCAGCCACCGGTTTCAGCCGGTGGTGTGTTACCCCAAATAATCGCGCACCAATTTGCGGCTGCGCAGCGGATGGCGCAACTTGCCAGCGCCTTGGCTTCGATCTGGCTGCGCGCTCGCGGGTCACGTTGAACTCGCGGCCCACGTCTTCCAGCGTGCGGTTAATGCCATCCTCCAGCCCCGGCGCATGATCAGCACCTGGCGCTCGCTCGCTCAGTTGGTCCAGAATCTCTTCCATCTGCTCTTTGAGCAGGTGGCGGCTAACCGAATCGACCGGACCCGGATCATTTTTGTCGGGGATAAAAGTGAAGTAAGATAGCTGTTGTCTTCATTGCCCACCGGCGCTTGCAGGCTGGGCGGCTCTTGGCTCAGACGCTGAATTTTCCACCTTGGCCGATGCCCGCTCCAGCCGGCGCTCCACATCGGGCTCCGAGGGGGCATGTCATCCTCCATCGCCTTGCGCACCACTTCGGCATCTTCGGCATCGAGGAAATCCATCTCTATAGCGATCTCTTCATTGGTGGGGTCACGGCCCAGTTCCTGCTGCAAACTGGCGCTGGGTGCGCACCTGCCGGTTGATGGTTTCCACCATATGGACCGGAATGCGGATGGTGCGGGCCTGATCAATGAAAGCGGCTAATGGCTTGTGGCCTGGCGAATCCACCAAGTGGCATAGGTGCTAAACTTGAAGCCCAGCGTGTGGTCAAGTTGTCCACCGCCCCATAACAGCCCCAGAGTTGCCCTCCTGAATCAGAGATCCAGAAAATTGAGACCGCGTCCAATGTGGCGTTTGGCCACGCTGACCACCGGAACGCAGGTTGCTTTGGGCTAGTCGCTTGTGCGCCTGTTTGCCGCGGAAAATATCCAAAAATCCAGCAGATCGCGCGTGTCCTCATCCAGTTCGCCATCTTCGGTGGCCGCCTCCATTTTTTCTTCGGCCGCTTTGCCATCCAAAATGCGCTGCGCCAGGTCCATTTCATCTTCGGCGGTCAACAGCGCGTGCTGACCGATGTCGCGCAGATACATGCGCACCGGATCCAGGCTTTGCGAATGTTCGGGCGCAACATCGTCAAGTAACCGTTCGACTGGAACAAGTCGCTCTTTTTCGATCTCCTCTTCAAGCTCTTCGTCGCGTTCGATTTTGGGCAACGGCAGCGCATCCTCGTCCTCCTCCTCGACCTCTTCGATCAGCTCATCAAGGACATCATCCTCCTCTTCCTCGGGCTGCGCACCGAGATTGATGTATTCATCCAGCTCGCTGACGGACGCGTTGCTGCGCGGAATTGGTTGAATCGATTCTTCTGCTGTTTCAGTTCGGGTCCGGTAAGGCCTTGGCATTATTTTTCCTTGCTCCACGTCGGGGAGTAAAACATAAGACTGATAATAACGGATAATTAAATTGGAGTCTTCGCATGTTAGAGAAGGAGGTTGTCTGCGGGTGGCGAGTTGCGGGTGATTAGTGACCCGCCACTCGCTTTACCCCTCCCCCATCGCGAAGAGCGTTAAATTTTGATTTTAGGTTTCACCGATTCTGTGCGCGCTGCCGTTCGGCTTAATCCGGCCAGCGCTCTCTCTAAATAAAAACGTTCGCGCAGGATATGATTATTGGATGCATTGAGGTTCTGAATGCTTTCAGCATCTTGGCTCTTCATAGCGTCTTGCAGCAAATACTTGAGCTGCGTATTTTCACTTTTTAGCTGTTGAATGCGCAAGCGCAGCATGACTTTTAGCGTTTCAGCACGGAATTCTGCTTCGCCCTGGGCGGCGTTGTTGAGCTGCGGCAACTGGGCGCCATAGGCCATGAGCGCCCCCAGCCGTCCATGCAAATAGCCGGTGAGCATTTCTTGGAACAGCTCTAACTCCCACGGCTCGTTGCTGGTGATAAATTGCTTGAGCGCCCGGAATATCTCCTGATTCTCCGTGCGTTCAAAATCGTCAGTGCGCAACGGTGGAATTTCCATGGCGTCTGTCTCACCCGCCATCCAAATCAGCAGTTCCGGCTCTTGCAGCAAAATGGCCAGCAGATAATCTTCCTGCTCCAGCGCGCCTTTGCCAATAATGATGCGCGGGTCCACGCGTTGGGCCGCCCTGCTCTGCCCCAAGGCGGCATTTGGCGAGTCAGCCGCCGACCAAGCGGCATACGCCTCCTCCGCCTCGTCCAGCCCCAAGGGAATATCGGCATCCTGCGGGCCGCCTTCATGCCAGCTAGGCGGCGGCATATCAGGCGTTTGGGCACGGTGAGCGGCATGGGATGTATCACCAAACGGTTGGTTCGGCGGCGCTTCCGTCTGCTTACGTTGCGAAACGGCGCGCAGCGTTTTGCCCGCGGCCTGCACGCGTCCGGCAATGGTGGCTTCATCGATCTGGATCAGCCGGCTCAATTGCTGGATGTAGTGCTGCTGCTCGATCTCGTCGCCAAGTTCGGCAATCAGCGGGGCCAATTCGGAAACAGCCGCGCCTTTGCCCTGCGCCGTTTTCAGATCATACTGGGTGGCCACAATTTGAAAATAGAAATCGACCAGCGGCTGCGCCTGTTCAACCAGCTTTTCCCACAGCGCCGGGTCCTGGCGCACCACATCATCCGGGTCGCGACCGCTGGGCATAGACACGATGAACAGATTGGCATTGAGCCGCTCTTCCAGCCGCACGCGCCCGCCGGGCGTCAACGTGGGCTTGGAAACGCGGGAGAGCGCCTGGCGCGCCTGGTTGAGCCCGCGTATGGTGGCCTGTTGGCCGGCGGTATCCGCATCCAGCGCCAGCACAAAGTGATCCGTGTAGCGCTGAAGCTGGCGCAATTGATCCGGCGTGAGCGCCGTCCCCATGCAGGCCACCACGTTGGCAAAGCCGTGCTGGTGGGCGGCGATCACGTCCATGTAGCCTTCCACAATCGCCACTTTGCCGGCGGTGCGAATGGCCTGATGCGCTTTGTCC
>JAWKON010000108.1:0-14167 GCA_041391125.1 Caldilineaceae bacterium | reverse complement strand
CACGCGAATTCAACCCCGGCGGGGGCGGGTGTTGGGTTGCGCCACTGGTCTTCGCCTTTGACAAATATATCAACGGCCTGGCCCACCGCCGCTTGCGACGGCAACAGGCAGACCAGCTTCTGCATCTCCGCCGCCACCACGGCCACCGTGGGCGTCTCAGCCAGCGGACGCGGGTCGCACGCATTGGTGGGATCCACCAGCACCAAAAACTCAAAATGCGATTCTATATAGGTCTGGGCGCGTAGCCCCGGCGATCCGTGCGTCGTGTCGCCCAGCGTAATGGTCACGGTGTCGCCGGGCGCCAGCGAGCCATCGTACACGTCGATGACCACGCTGGGCGATCGGGGGCGCACGTAGCCGCGCGGCTGCCAGCTTGCGCGCAGCTTGGCCGCGCCACTGGTGACCGCCGTGCTGTAGCCGGGCGCCTGCGGGTCGCCAAATTGGGGGTCGGCCCAGTCCGACACCATGCGCCGGGCCACCTTGATCTGCCCACCCGAGTCAATGCCCAGGCTGCCCACCGTGTAGACCAGCGTCCACGTACCCAAGCTGCCGGCAATGACGGGCGCGGTTTCGAGCAGCCTTACGCTGCCCAGGGGAGGGTGCGGTGCCATGAGGGTTTCCTCCTTTGAATCTGTGACTGGCGAAATGGGTTCACTGTTTTTTGTGGTTATTTACAATATTACAACAGCTGCGGAAAACAGCAGATTTTGGAAGACTCTGGATATACGCGTTTTATGTCATATTCATGCGATTTCAGCAGAAAATAAAACAAGCGCCCAACATCTACACATTGGGCGCTTGTTTGCTATGCGGTTTCAAGCCAATTAGCCGCCTTGACCAAATTTGGGGTCGACGACAAACTCTTTCAACTCGTAATTTACGGGTGGTGCAATCGTAATTGTTTCCGGCGCAATGCGGAATGAAAAGCGGGGTCCCGGCGATGTCTTTATCATTTCGGCGCCGAGGTTGGGAACCATAGAGGATGTGTACCGATTGTAGCTGTAATCTTCGGGCCAGTTCTCAAATTGCCAGATGCCTATGTTGGTTACGGTCACTTCAACGCCAGAGTTAACCTGAAAAGGTTCGCTTGGCCCGCCGGTGTCTTGCGGCTTTGTCCAGGCGTTGGCAAACTGCATGTTGTGGCCGTTGCGCTCGATGCTGAATTTGAGGGAGGGGTGGCTGGCCAAAATGGCGCCGCTATTGGCGTTATTGTGCCATTTGCCGGTGGCGTGTACCGTTATATCGTCGTACAGCTCGCGGTCGGCCACATCGCCTTTTTGCCCGGCGGCGGCATAGGCAGACTCGATGGCGCCCTGAATATCCAACTCGCAGGCCACGGCTTCCGGCGACTCTTTGGTGGGCGCTTTCTGACACGAAACTTTGTACGTATGTTCCGAACTCAGGTTAAATGAACGATAATAACGCCGCCATTCGCCCAGCCCCACCCAAATTACACCCGAGCGGCTGACGTGATCATAGGTGAACTTCCACTCGTGGCCCAAAATGGGTGGATCGTTGGGTTTGGGGTAGCCTGTGGGCGCGTCTTGGGCTTTGACCCGCCCCGCGCTGGCCAACGTCACTGCCAATAAAAGTGACATAATTAAGACTCCATGTATAATTGAAACCAAATTTCGCACGTCTCATCTCCTCTTGATTTTGGTGGACTCTGCGTACTGCCCAAACCACAGAGGAAAGGCAAACGCGTTGTCCCGAATTCATTAGGGGGCAGCAATCGGTGGTTTGTCATTTGCCGTCCAGTTGGCAGTGTGGGGTGACGTTGGAGACCCTGGCGGCGAAGCTGCATATAGCGTATACTTCATGTCATTGAGTTAAGCGTTTTCGTGTCCAGCGTAGACAGTTTTCAGTATTCAGTGTGAGTTGCGAACTGACTATTGCTAACTGAGAACTGAGCACTGCTAACTTAACAACATTGAGTGTATACTAGCGGTTGTCATTTATCCTTGGCCGTGTCATAGATGAAAACCGACCACTCGAGTGAAAATTAGGTGTAATCCATTTCATCGATGCCAACTGCAAGTATATGACAGAGCCAAGTATAACATGGGGCAGCAGACAAAATGCCTCAAGATTTTGCCAATATGCCTCAGAAGTATCCAATAGGTCGACAGATTTCGCAAATAGCGTACTTCATATAAAGCAGCGGCAACTCAGCCAGTCAGCTTTTTGACTTGAAGAACTCTGCCGCTCCCAATGTCAGGTTGACAAAGCGTGGTGCTGATAGCTGCAGTGCTGACAAGCTGAACCGCTCGCGTTTCCCGGAAAGTTACGGATCAAGATATGGCCAAAAAGAGTCGCTTCATCGGGCAGCGTTTTCAAAACGCATCTAGCTTTTTAGACCATTTAAAGTTGGTTTTAGAGTTTCACAAAGAACCGGCGGTGCTGGCCGCATTTTCACCCCTGGCCACGCCTTATTTTCTCAGCGGCGCCGTCAATCAGAGTGCAACAGATGAGCCGCTGGACTGGGGGCTTGTGCTCTGTGCAGAGATCGCGCGCACAGCCGATCTGCTTTGGGATGGAGCACCCGCCCAGAGCACAGACGAACTTATGGCGCTGGTCGAGGCCGAGCCGCAGGCCGCCACGCGCGACAATCGATACGCCTTTTTAGTGCTGGAGCTAAACTATTTTCAGCGCATTGTGCGCCCGCGACCGCGCAATCAGGCCGCCATCTATAGCGACATTTTGCACATTGCGCGCGCCACGCATGATCGTCACCTGCGCGAGGCGGTGGAGCGGCTGGGCCATCTCTTTCTGCAGCGGCTGCGCCCCACCGTGCGGCTGGAGACTCCGGCTCTGCGCACGGCGCTCATTGGGCGAGACAAGGCGCGCTATGTGTTGCATCACGCGCTGGGGCAGGGCCAAAGCCTGGCGCTGGTGGGTGTGGGCGGCGTGGGTAAAACCACGCTGGGGACTTGGCTCGCCCAACAGTGGCAAGAGGCCGGCGCCTTCTGGTTCACCGTGCGGCCGCACTTTAACGATCAGTTGCCCAGCTTGCTCTTTGCGCTGGGCTACTTTTTGCATCGCCAGGGCGCTTCCGGGCTCTGGCTGCAACTGGTGGCCGATGGCGGCAAGGTGGTGGATGCCAATCTGGCGCTGGGACTGGCGCTGGCCGACATGGAAGCGCTGCCCCGGCCGCCGCTGCTCTGTTTTGATGAAGTGGATCTGCTGCGCGCCGCCGACCCGGAGCGCGCCAATTTGCACCACGCGCAGATGCTCGAATTCATCAACGGGCTGCGCCATCATGCACCGCTGCTGCTGATTGGCCAACGCGCCGTGTTGGAAACCGACGCCACGCTGACGCTGGATCGGCTCACGCACGCCGAAATTGAAGAGTGGTTGCAGCACGCGGACATTGCCTTCAGTTCACAAGACCTGGCCCAATTAGAGCAATATACCAACGGCAACCCGCGTCTGCTGACGCTCTGCCTGGCGCTGCACCGCACGCTGGAACAGACCGATCTGGCCGAAACGCTGGTGCGTCTGCCCCACACGCCGGCGCTGGGGCCGATTTGGGACCGCATGCGCCAACGGCTACCGCCCGCGCAGCGCCAGCTTTTGTACGCGCTCAGCGTCTTTCGCAACGCCGCGCCGCAAGATGCCTGGGCCAAAGTGACTCCCACAGATGCAAGCCATGCGGCCGACCCTATCCAACCGCTCATCGAACACCATCTGATCCATGCCGACGGTGCGGGCGGGGTGGCGCTGCTGCCCACGCTGCGCACCGTGCTCTACGAGGATTTGGCGGTGGAGCAGCAGGAGCAGTTACATTTGCAGGCGGCCTACATTTGCGCCACCCGCGGCGAGATCACCGAAGCGGCCTATCATCTGTGGCAGGGCGGGCAGCCGGGGCAGGCCGTGCAGCTCTGGTATCCGCAGCGGCGGGCCGAAATTGCGCGCGGGTTTGCCGTTAGCGCGCTGGAGATATTTGCCCACATTTCGACCAACCGGCTTAAACCCGCGCAACAACGCCAGCTTGCCCTGCTGCGCGCCGAGCTATACGATTTTGTGGGCGAGCCGGAGAAGATGGTCGACAATCTGGCCGGCATCACCTGGCCCAATGATGCCGTGGAGAGCATTGACGCCATGCATTTGTGGGGCATCGGTCTGCAAAATCAGGGGGAAACGAGCGCCGCCCAGCAGAAACTGCACAGCGGCATCGACATTATCACCTATCTGTTCAACAAATATACGCAGCTGCACGTGCGCCGCGGCACCATTTACATGCACGAACGCGAGGCGCGCGACGCCTGGCGCGAAGCCAACCTGGCCCGCTATCACGCTGAACATTTGCAGGGGACGATTCAGGATCAGGTGGGCAACTATAGCGCGGCGCTGGCGCATTATGCGCAGGCGCTGGCCCTGGCGCAGGATTTGGACGACGTGCAGGCCGTAGCCCGCGCCCAATACTATCTGGGCATTGTGGCCAGCCGCCAGCAGGATTTTGCCGCCGCCTTCGCCTATTTTGACGCGGCCATTGAGAATTACGCCCGCATTGGCAACCGCACGCAGGAGATGTACGTGCGCAGCAATCTGGCCGCCTGTCACCTTTTGGCCCAACAATATACCGCGTCCATCGAGCAGGCCAAACAGGCGCTGGCCTTTTACGAGCGCGCCCATTCACCCTATTGGATTGCGCTCAACGCCTGCAACCTGGCCGAAGCGCATGTGGAATTGGGCAAGCTGGGCGATGCCGAAAGCTACGCGCTCAAAACCATTGAACAGGAAGAGGCGGACACCTTTGCGTATGGATTGTGGATTTTGGGGCGGGTGCGGCGCGGCCAGGCAAACTTTGCCGAGGCCACCCAACTGCTGGCGCAGGCCATCCAAATTTCGCAGGAAAATGAAGACCGCTGGCAAGTCGCCTACTGTCGCCGCACGCTGGGCGAAGTCTACGCCGATCAGCATGATGGGGCGGCCGCCGTTGCGGAACTCCAGGCCGCGCTGGAACTATTTCAAGCAATGCAGTTGGCGGCGGAGGTGGAGAAAACGGCCGCGTTGCTCAAGGGGCTTATATAGCAATTGGCACCTCAATTGCCACGCGCGCAATCTCCAGCCATGCCGGCGCGGTGGTCGCAACGAGCCCGCTGCGCAAAGCGCCCCACGGCGTCACCACCATGTATTGATTGTCGATCCAAATGACCAGCCCTAGCGGCCCACCGGGCGCCGTCGGGCAGGACAAAACAGTTTCGCCATCGATTTGAAAATGGGCGCTGTCTTGGCGCCACTCGATCACGTAGGTGCGCCACACGGTCGTGCTCAAATCAATCAGCCGTTCGCTGACGCCAATGGCGCGCTGCCCAATGGGCCAAAAACGCCGATAGAACCAGTTTAGGCGCATGAGCGGCATGGCCACCGGGGCCAGCGGCGCCAGCGCCCCAAAGGGCCAGCGCCAGGCGTCAATGGTGGCCGCCTTCCAGCCCCAGCCCGGCACGTTCATCGCCAACGGCATGTTGGAGGGTGGTGCGCTGTAGAAAAACCAGATGGCGCGCGGCAGCGTGGGCCAGCGGGCGCCCGTCATCATAAAGGGGTCGTTCCAAAAGCCAAAGCCCGCCGTCCCGGTGGCGATGGGTGGCGGGTTATTATGGGATGCAGATGTTTCATTAGCCGCCCATGCAAGATCATGCGAAAAGCGGGCGCATATGGTCAAGCGCAGCGGCGGGCGCCACAAAAATTGGCGGCGGCGCAACGTTTGGTAATCGTCGATCTGCGCATTGGTATAGGAGTGGCCATCATTGACCGGCTTGCGCAATTGCAGCGCACCGTCCACAATCTGCGCGCGCCCGCCACCCACCAAATGGGTGTTCCATTGCGGGCCAATTCCATTTTGAAATTCTGCAAGCAGCGGCTGCGGCATCAGGCTCGCTTTTGCCCCCGGATGACGCTCACGGTGAATGCGCCATCCTGCACTTCGACAAATGTCGCCGTGAAACCAGCCTGCGCCAGCCGTTCCGCCACCTGTGTCCTCCATGCCGGATGAGGGCGGCCATAAAACGGCAGTCCCAACCGTCGCAGCCACCCGACATTGAGCGCCACCCACATGCCTACAATCAGCAATTGGCCGCCCGGCTGCTTGTCTGCTGCGTGCGCCGGGCGCAACACGCGGGCGCATTCTTGCAGGGTTTGCGGGTCAAAAATGTACGGCGCGGGGAAGGTGGAGATGACAGCATCAAAGACGCCATCGGCAAAGGGCATTTGTTGGGCAAATGCCTGCACACGCGGCGCCGCAATTTGGCGCCGTCGCAATTTGGTGCTGGCTACTTTGTGCATGGCGGGGGAAAGCTCCAGCCCGGCGATGATATTGGGCGCTGTCTGCGGTTCGCAGTTGCGGGCTGCGCTGGAGTCAGCCGCGGCTTGCGTCAACTGCGCCAATAATTCACCGGTGCCAAAGCCGATCTCCAGCACATTCTGCCGCAAACGACCATCGGCATCAACCAAGTATTGGCCGGCCGCGCCCCGCCAGCGGTTCCAATGACCCAGGCTGACCAACCAGCTCACCAGATCATAGCCCCAGGCCAGCTCATGATAAAGCCGCTCGCAAGCCCACAGATAGAGGCGGGCAGACCAGTTCATCGGCATTATACTTTGCCCTGTAGCAAAAGCGGATTGACCCTTGTGACCCCATGTGGTTGACCCGCTCTGGTTTCGATACGGCTGCAAACTACCGCGGCCTACTCAACCGCCGCTAATCATATTTGCCATAAATCGACTACATTTCAGCCGCGCGGAACCAGACGCGCATCTCCCCCGGCGCGCGATTGTCCCACACGCAGTAGGGGATGGCGGTCACCGCAATGGGCTGCGTGGTGGGCGGCTGCTGATAGCGATAGAGCGTGGCGTCATCCCAGTCCGTCTGGTCGATGATGGCGGCGGGGCCGCGCAGCACGTTGACGCCGCCCAGCAGGTCAGCGCGTTGCTCCACCGCAAAGGTGGGAATCTGCGCCGGATCCAGCATGATGCGGTCTAGATTTTCCACGGTGTTGTCGGCGCTTTCCAGGCAATATACAATGGGGCCGCGCTGGATAGCCACGCGCCCCTGCATCTGCCGCACGGCGGGATGCGCCCAAACCGCCTGTACCGGCATGGCCAGCTCCAGTTCAAGCACATCGCCCGGTCGCCACGTGTTGGTGATAGGCAGATAGCCATCCATGGCCGGCGGCTCGACGCGCATGCGCTGGCCGTTGAGCAGCAGCCGCCATTCCGCACACCAGCCCGGTATGCGCAGATTGAGCGTAAAAGGCAGCGCCTGCGCCATCTCCAGCGTGAGCTGAATTTTGCCGTCCCACGGATATTGAGTGGTCTGGCGCAGCTTGATCTCCTGGTCGCGCACGGTGACGGTGGCGCCGTTTTGCCCGTAGAGATGCACCCACAGATCGTGCGTTCCGGTCGAGTAAAAATAGTTGCCCACGCTGGCCAGAATGCGCCCCACGTTGGGCGGACAGCAGGGACAGAGGAACCATTCTTCACGATGGTGGTTGCCCTGGCTGGCCAGCGGGTTGACGTAGAAAAAGTGCTTGCCATCCAGCGACAGCCCGCTGATAAAGCCGTTGTAGAGCGTCTGCTCCAGAATGTCGGCGTAGCGCCCGTCACCCTGAAATTGCAACATGCGGTGGTTCCACATGATCAGCGCGATGGAGGCGCAGGTCTCGGCATAGGCGGTTTCGTCGGGCAGGTCGTAATCGGTGGTAAAGCCTTCGTTGTGCCGGGAAGGGCCGATGCCGCCGGTGAGATACATGCGCTGATAAACCAGATTTTCCCACAGCTTTGCGCACGTTTCCAGCAGCGTGGGGTCATCATATTCGTGGGCCAGATCGGCCACGCCCGCCAGCAGATACATGACGCGCACGGCGTGGCCCACTACTTTGTCCTGTTCGCGAATGGGGACATGGGCCTGGCAATATTCGTAATTTTTGAAGTGGAACTTTTTGGGGTCGTCGCCGCGCGCCACTGCTTCCACATCATAGTAGTGTGGGTTGTTGTGGCCGCGTTCCTCCACAAAAAATTTGGCCAGCTCCAAATAGCGCTTTTCGCCCGTTTCGTGATAGAGCCGCACCAGCGCCAGCTCAATTTCGGGGTGGCCGCCATAGCCCGGCTTTTGATCCGGCGCCGGTCCAAAAAGCGCGCCAATCAGATCGGCGTAGCGGCTGAGCGCATTGAGCAGTTTGGGGTCGCCGGTGGCCTGGTGATGGGCTACGGCGGCTTCCATGAGGTGACCGGCGCAATACATTTCGTGCCAGTCGCGCAGATTCTTCCAGCGCATGTCGGGCTGGATGGCGGTAAATTGGGTATTCAAATAGCCATCGGGCTGCTGGGCGCCGATGATCAGGTCGGCCACTTCGTCCACCAGCGCGGCCAGCTTTGCATCGGGCTGATCGGCTATGGCGTAGCAAGCTGCCTCCAGCCACTTGGCCGGGTCGGAGTCGCCAAAGATTTCCACAATGTGTGAAGGCACGGCGCGTTCAAAATCGAGCGTCAACGCCTTGATGCGCTCGGTCTCCACCAGTTTTTGATACATGTGCGGAATGGTGGTGGTGCGGTTGGTCTGCTGGCGCGGCGCCCAGAACGGGTCATCCAGCTTGACTTGGGTGAAGGGGACGGGGGTGAGTTGGCGTTTGGCGGATAGAGTTGTCATGGTGTTATGGTATAATTGATTCTGTTGAGTTTAAAGAACGATATGGCTTTTTTGAGTTTGGAGGAACTATGGTCTCAATTGAATTATCACCTGCTCTTGAGAAGCAATTTTATCGGGTTATTGATGACAGTTATCAGGGAAATATACAGGCTGCGATTTCAGCTTTTCTGAAATTACATGAAAAATATGGCTGGAAAGAGCAATTGAATCACGATGTTGCAGCAATCCGTGAATGCGTGCATCGGGCAGGCGGCATTTCCGAGCAGAGAATTGAAGATGCTATTCGGCGCCATCGTGAACAAATGACAACAAGTCATGGCTAAGTTTACCCGACCTTTGCGTGTGGTCATCGATACAAATCACATTGCGTCTGCCATTCTAAGTGACCGTGGCGCATCCGCAAAGTTAATCGATTGGATGACACGCGAGGAAGAATATTTCCAGCTACTATTATCGCAGCCCATATTGGATGAATATTCATCCGTCCTCAACTGGCTTGTGCCACCGGAATTACATGAAGAACGAGATCGTATTCTCGAAATCTTACGTTGGCAGTCAATGTGGGTTGAGCCACAATATGAGTTACAGGTTTGTCGCGATAGAGCCGACAATCGATTTCTTGAATGTGCGGTTGAAGGGAACGCTGATTACCTGGTGACTAAGAATATCAAACACTTTCCACATAAAGAGTATAAGGGCGTCAGAATTGTACGCATCCGTATGTTTCTAGATACGTTAGAGCAAATGGCCGTTGACAAGAGGTAATACGATGAGACAGGCATCACACCAGCGCGCTTCCTGCTTGTTGTGGGCTCAATCTATAGTCGCCGAGCGGAGCAACTTCGGCAAGCTGGATTTGAGGTCATTGAACCAGAAGATCAGGACGAGCACTGATCTTCTTACCCCTTCAACCCACTCAAAACAATCCCCTCAATAAAATAGCGCTGCGCAAAAAAGAAGAGCAGCAGCACCGGCACAATCATGGCCGTAGAGGCCGCCATGAGCAGATCCCAGCGCGTGCGCATGACGCTGCGGAAGGTGGCCAGGCCAATGGCCACGGTAAACTTATCGGGTGAATTGATGTAGAGCAGCGGGCCAATAAAATCGTTCCAGCCGTTGAGAAACGTGAAGATGGCCACGGTGGCCAGTGCCGGTTTGGCCAGCGGCATAAAGATGCGCCAATAGATGCCCAATTCGCTGCAGCCGTCAATGCGGGCGGCATCGGCCAGCTCGGCGGGCAACGTGCGGAAAAACTGGCGCAGCAGGAAAATGTTAAAGGCGCCGCCGCCAAAGAAAAAGGGTACGGTCAGCGGCAAATAGCTGTCGGTCCAGCCCAGGCGGCTAAAGATGACAAACTGCGGGATCATCATCACAAAGTAGGGCACCATAAGCGTGGCCAGCACAATGCCAAACCAAAAATCGCGGCCCGGAAAGGAGATACGCGCAAAGCCATAGGCGCAGAGCGAGGCCGACCCCACAATGGCGATCTCATTCAAGATGACAATCCACAGCGTGTTGGCGATGTATGTGCCAAAGGGCTTGTAGGTGAGCGCCTCTACATAGTTTTGCAAACGCACCGGGTTGGGAATCCATTTGGGCGGGAAAAGAAAAATTTCCTGCTCGGGCTTGAGCGAACTGCTCAGCAGCCAGAGAAAGGGCAGCGCCATAATAAACGCGCCCACAAAGAGGATCACCAGCGTCAAAAAACGCCAGCGCGCTTCACCATCCCAAATTGGTGAGAGCAGACGCGCTGCCGCTGAAGTTTGTTGGTCCGCCGCGCCGCGATTGCCGGCTACGGAGATATTGTCAACTCGATTCATGTTGCTCCTCACTGCGTATCTTCGTAATGCACCAGACCGCCCACATATTTAAAGACCAAGAGGGTCAACGCCATAATAATGAAAAAGAGCACCCAGGCCAGGGCGGCTGAATAGCCCATTTTCAGAAATTCAAAGCCGTTGCGATAAAGATAGAGCACATAAAATAGCGTCGAATTCTGCGGCCCGCCATCGGTAATCAGAAAGCCCGCCGTGAAAACCTGAAAGGTGCCGATGATGCCGATGATCAGATTGAAAAAGATGACCGGCGACATGAGCGGGATCGTAATGTGACGCAGTTGCGCCCAGCGTCCGGCGCCGTCGATTTCCGCCGCTTCATAAAAGACGGCCGGGATGCCCTGCAAGCCGGCCAAATAGATGACCATAGTGGCGCCCAAGCCCCACAGGCTCATTAAGATCAGCGCCGGCAGTGCCCAATCTGGATCCTGTAGCCACTGAATTTTGGGCAACCCCACAGCATTCAAAACCACATTGGCCAGACCAAAGTCGGTGTTGAAAATCCACGCCCACAGCACGGCGCTGGCCACGGCCGGCACAATGCTGGGCAGATAGTAGACCGTGCGAAAGAGTGAAATGCCGCGCACTCTGGTGTTCATGAGCAGCGCCAATAAGAAGCTAACCACCAGCCCCACCGGCACCGAAGCCAGCGTGAATATCGTGGTCACCTTGAGTGATTGCCAGAAAAGAGCATCGCGGCCCAACTGCAAAATATTGTCTACCCCCACATAACGCGGCGCCCGAATCAAGTTCCAATCCGTGAACGTGAGCCAGACCGCCGTGAGCGCCGGAATCAAAAACCAGAATAAAAAGCCCAAAATAAAGGGCGAAATAAAGAGATACCCCGTCACCGTGCGCCGCTGTAGATTGGTTTTAGGACGAAGTGGATTGAACAAAAGATTGCTTGTGGCCATGGTTTTCTCTCAAAAAAGGAATACGGAATACAGAAGACGGGATACGGCGGGATGACAAGTAGCCTGCCGTATCCCTAATCCCGTATTCCTAATCCTGAATCCCTACCCTTGATTATTCGTCAAAACCTCGTTGGCCTGCGGCACGGCGGCGGCCATGGCCTCTTCGGCGGTCTGGTCACCAATCCAGACGGCATCCAGCGCCGGGGTGATGATGCCAGCGGCTTCGTTCCAGCCCACGGGCTGATAGAGCACATGGCCGAAGCGCGTCACAAAGTCGGTGGCGATTTGCGTATAACCCTCGGGATGCACGCCTTCGGTGATCCAGGTGTTGAGCCCATCCTCGGTCATCAGCGCGGTTTGGCTGGGCAGCCAGAGACCGATCTTGCAGAACTGGGTCTGGTAGAAAGGTGTAGAGAGGAAGCGCACCCAGCGCCAGGCTTCTTCGGGGTGCTCGGTGGCGGCCAGGGCGGAATGGATATGCGCCTGCATGTTGGTGGCCGGATGCTGGAGGCCGGGCAGCGCTGCGGTGCCCAGCGTGGCGTTGATCTTATGCATCCACGCCAGCGCCCACGAGCCGTCAATGGCCATGGCCAATTTGCCGTTTTCCAGCATCTGCGTGTTGCTCATGCCCAGCGCTTCCATGGCTGTGGCCTGCGGCATGACCTGATGCACCAGCACCAGATCGGCCAGCGCCTGGATGGCCTGCGTAGCTGGGGGCTGATCGATGGCCAGCAGCCCGGTATCTGGGTCAATCCACAGGCCGTCGTTGGAGGCGATAATTGAGTGGACCGGAATCCACCAGGTGGGCCAATGCACGCCATAGCGGTCAATATTGTCGGGGTCAAAACCGGCGTCGCCCGGATGGTTGCCGTTAACGTCGACGGTGAGCTGCTTGGCCACTTCCACAAAGTGATCCCACGCCCACGCTTCGTCGGGATTGTTGCTGGGCGGCTCGATGCCCGCTTCGGCAAAAATATCGGCGTTATAATAAATGTGCGGCGCCACCCAGCACGAGCCAATGCCGTACCATTTGCCATCTTGCGTACAGCGTTCGCTCTCCTGCGGCTCAATAAAGTAGCCATCGGCGCCCACCAGGTCGTCGGCCTTGAGCTGATCGGTAATATCCAGCAGCACACCGTCGCGGATAAAGGTGCGATACATATCGCCAGGAATGAAGGCGGTGTCGGCCGGGTTACCGGCGGCAATGTTGGCCAGGAATTTCTCGTTATAGTTCTCCGGCGTGTGCAGCCAGGTCACCTGAATGTTGGGCTCTTCACCTTGGAACACATCGATGGCGGCGCGCACGCCTTCATCTTCCTCGGTGCCGCCCCAGCCCATAAAGGTGATTTCAACAGGCGCCGCTGCCAGCGCCACCACCGCCGAGCCGCTGGCGCGCCAGCCGGTGTGGCGCAAGCCGCCAAGGCCGCCAATGCCGGCAAAACCCGCCGTGGCGCGCTTAAAAAGTCGCGGCGCGCCAATCGATTCATCGTGCTTGGTTGATTCATGTGGATTCCTCCTGATTTGAAAAAAGGTAACGGGAACGATTCTTTAACGCTTTTCAGGCTGTTTGCCCGTCAAGCGGTGACGGACCGTGGTTGCCAAATCCGGTGCATCGTGCGTGCGCTGCCAGGCAGGCGCGCCGCACGATGCGCGGATGTGGAGTTGACCGCAAATCTGGACTTCCTCAAGATTGTCGATTGCGCCCTGAATTTTCTGCCAGAGCAATTCGGCGGCTTTGGCGCCCATTTGATAGGTGGGCAAACTTACCGTGGTTAATTGGGGCGCCAGGAATCGACTAAAATCGCGATTGTCGTAGCCGGCCAGCGCCATATCTTCCGGCACGCGCAGCCCGGCATGGCGCAAGGTCTCAATGGCGCCCAGCGCCATCATGTCGTTGGCCGCAAAAAGGGCGGTGGGTAACGGAGAAACTTTCAGCAACTGCTGCATCGCTGCCGCGCCGCCCTCAAATTCCCAATCGCTTTCGACAATCAGCGCCGGGTCGATCGCCAGCCCGTGCTGGCTCAACGTATCCAAATAGCTGTCGGTGCGGCGCTGCGCCGAGTGCCAGCCCAGTGGCCCGGCAATGTGACCAATGCGGCGGTGGCCCAACGCCAGCAGATGCTCCAATACCAGCCGGGCGCCGCCATAATCATCGGGGACCACCGAGTTCTGCACCGGCGCGCCAAACAGCCGATGCACAAACATATATGGCTTTTGCGATCTGACCAGTTCTTGCGTCGGCGCTAGGCGGCCCGATTCGACAAAAATAATGCCTTCCACCGCCCGGCTCAACAACGTGTCGATGGCCTCGCGCTCAATCTCCGGATCCCAATCAGCATTAACAATCAGCCCCAAATAGTCAATCTCCTTGAGATAATCTTGAATGCCGCGAATAATCGGCGGCGTGAAGGGGCTGAGCAGGTCATCGGCAATAATGCCGATGGTGTGGGTGCGGTCGGTGCGCATACTGCGCGCCAGCAGATTGGGTTTGTATTGCAATTGGGCGGCCGCACGCAACACGCGCTGGCGGGTGGCGGCGCGCACGGGGTGCGTATTTTGGGTCAAGACGCGCGAGGCGGTGGTGATGGAAACACCGGCCGCTTTGGCGACTTCTTCCAGGGTTGAGGACAAGGTTTGGCAGCTCCTAAAATGAGCTTTATTCACATAATAAATTATCCAAATAGGGATTGGTTGAGATTGTAATGGAAAACGTTTTCCATGTCAATGTCTTGCCTTGGGGGATAGAGATTTAGCCGATCAGAAGTGTGCCT
>JAWKON010000107.1:0-14406 GCA_041391125.1 Caldilineaceae bacterium | reverse complement strand
AGGCGGCGTAGCAGGCAATTATATGGGCGAGCCTCATGGCGCCAACAGTTCCGCTTGCTTTCCCGGCGCCAGCTTCTGCGCGCTTTCCCGCAGCAACCCGCGTGGCGTTGCCGCTTTATGCCGCAGCAAAAAATGGAAGACCGCCTCTGCGTCCGCTTTGCTGGCCTCGCGCAGCGCCCAGCCCACGGCCTTGCGCACCATGGCCGATGGATCCTGCATGAGCGGGTCGCAAATGCGCAATGTCTCATCTACATGAGCGCGCCCTTTCTGGTTGAGCGCCGAGGCCAGCGCCGCCGGGAAACGCCGCCGCCATTCATTATCCGATTGCGTCCACACCTTTAAATCATCCACCAGCGCCAGATTGCGGTCCACAATCACCGCGCCCACGCCGGTGGCAAGCTGGTCACACATCTCCCAATCCACAATGTGCGCGAGCCAGCGGTCAATGTGCGGCCACAGCGCGTCAGTCAGATGGCGCTTCTTTTGGGTCAGCCAGAAGATGCCCACCAGCACCTCCTCGCGGCAGCGTTCCTCAAAAGCGGCGTCGAGGAATGCGGCGATATCTGGCGCGCCCATCGCTGTGTGCGTTTTGTTGAGTTCAGCGGCCAGTTTGCGCAATTCAGGCACGCGCACGCCCAGAATAGTCCACGCGGTGGGGACCAGTTCGCTGATCTTGGTTAGGTAGGCGGGGTCGATGAGCGGGGTGAGCCGACTGTGAATCTCTTGGCGGAGTTGTGGGGTTGTGGTGGTCATAATCGGCTAAGTACTCAAACCCGTTACGCTGACCCCGCGCAAGCTCAACTCCTCCGCAAAATGACAAGCCGTCATGTGACCCCCACCCACATCGCGCAGCGCCGGCGCTTCAGAGCTGCACCGGTCCTTAGCATACGGGCATCGCGGATGAAAATAGCAGCCCGACGGCGGATTGGCCGGGTCGGCCACGTCGCCCTCCAGCACAATGCGCTGTTTGCGGGCGCGCAGCCGCGGATCAGGCTTGGGGACGGCGGAGAGCAGCGCTTCCGTGTATGGGTGCTGCGGATTGGCAAAGAGTTCGTCGGTTTTGGCCACTTCGACCACTTTGCCCACATACATGACCACCACGCGGTCGCAAATATATTCGATGACGCTCAGGTCGTGGGAGACAAAAAGGTAGGTAAGCTGGAACTCTTCCTGCAAATCCTGCATCAAATTGAGGATCTGGGCGCGCACCGAAACGTCCAGCGCCGAAACCGCTTCATCGGCCACCACCAGGTGCGGATCCAGGGCCAGGGCGCGCGCAATGCCGATGCGCTGGCGCTGGCCGCCGCTAAACGAGTGGGGATAGCGCCGCATATATTCGGGCCGCAGACCCACTCGGCGCAATAGCCCAGCCACGCGATCCTCAATCTCCTTGCCCGACGCCACTTTGTTAATCTTAATCGGGTCGGCCACAATATCCAGCACGGTCATGCGCGGGTTGAGCGATGCAAATGGATCCTGGAAAATCATGCGGATCTGCTGGCGATAGGTCTGCAACTGGCTGTTGGGCAGGTGCG
This sequence comes from Caldilineaceae bacterium, assembly GCA_041391125.1. GTDB lineage: Bacteria > Chloroflexota > Anaerolineae > Caldilineales > Caldilineaceae > JACKBC01. The sequence goes on along the minus strand of JAWKON010000107.1, from coordinate 12,871 downwards.
CCAGATCCACAGGTTGGCGCCCGGGCGCTTGATAAAGAAGCTGGCCATCGGTCGGTCGATAGGCGCGCACAATGCAGCGCCCGGCGGTCGTCTTCCCGCAGCCGCTCTCCCCCACCAATCCCAAAGTCTCACCGGCCTGAATGGCAAAGCTCACATCATCCACCGCCTTAACGTGACCCACCGTGCGCCGGAAAAAGCCCTTTTGAATCGGGAAATGCATCTTTAAGTTTTTAACATCCAAGAGAGTGTGGCCGTTCGCGTTCATTAGGTTCCAATCGGGTTCATCTGTTACGTGTTGCGTATTGCGTGTTGCGTGTACCGGTTGAGGAGCTTGTTTCGAAGCTTGTTCCAAGACCGCTTGACGCAATACGCAACACGCAATACACTCATTCATACAACAAACAACTCACCTTGCGCCCCTCGCCAATTCCCGTCAGCGTGGGCACGATTTTGTCGCAGCGGCCCGGCATGAATTCATCGCAGCGGGTGTGGAAGGGGCAGCCGGCGGGGTGATCAAAGGGGGCGGGGACCATGCCGCGGATGGTGTCCAGCCGCAGGCGCTGGCCCGTGCCCAGCTTGGGGATGGAGCGCAGCAGCGCCTGCGTATACGGGTGTTTGGGGTCGTGGAAGATCGCATCCACGTCGCCCTCCTCGGCCACTTTGCCCAAGTACATGACCGCTACATCATCGGCCATTTCGGCCACCACGCCCAAATCGTGGGTGATGAGCATAATGGCCATGCCGAACTCTTCCTGCAATTCTTGCAGCAGATCTAGAATTTGGGCCTGCGTGGTCACATCCACGGCGGTGGTGGGCTCATCGGCGATCAGCAGCACCGGGTTGCAGGCCAGCGCCATGGCGATCATCACGCGCTGGCGCATGCCGCCGCTGAGTTGGAAGGGGTAGTTGGTGATGCGGTCCGCCGGTTGCGGAATGCCCACGCGCGTCAGCAGTTCAATGGCGCGTTCGGTGGCGGCGCGCTCGCTCACGTCCAGGTGCAGCCGCAGCACCTCGGTGATCTGGTCGCCCACGGTATGGATGGGGCTGAGCGACGTCATGGGCTCCTGAAAAATCATGGCAATATCTTTGCCGCGGATGCTGCGAATCTGCCGGCTGCGCGGGGATAAGGCGGCCAGATCGACCACTTCGCGCTGGCCATTGCCGCTGTCGCCAGTGATAAGAGATGAATCCCCTCGACGATGCGCCCCGGCAGGCCACAATCTGCAAAATCGAGCAGGCCATGACGCTTTTGCCGCAGCCGCTCCTGCGCCCACTACGCAGAGCGTCTTGTTGCAATAAATCTCCAAATCACGCCGTTACCGCCGCTTGGATCACCGCCCTCGTAACGGTGAAAAAGTGGGGGTCCTGTAGATATTAATTTCAATCAGCAATCATCTGGCATGAAGCAAAACTTTCAGGGTGTGATCAACAGATTTCAAAGATTCTAAAGATTTTAGGTTCAACCGGATCTCATGTGGTTGACACCGCCGAATAAATTCGGCGTCTGCTAAAGCAAACCGGCTTAAGCCGGTTTGCTATATCAATACCGGTTAAAACCGGTGGGGGATATATAGTGAAATCCACAGAAAACCGTACTTTATCGAAATGGCTAGTGAACGCCGGTTGAATTAGGCTGCGGCAGTTGGCAGCCGGATATCGAAACCAAGTGAACGGGTTACCACCGATGTTCTGGTTTAGTTACAAAAGTATGGGTCGCAATTGATTTTACTATAGTTAATCTTTAAAATCTGCATCAATCTGTTGATCCATTACAGTTTTATCGATAGGGATCGGCGGCGTCGCGCAGGCCGTCGCCTAGGAAGTTGAGCGCCAGCACGGTGACGACCACGGCTAAACCAGGATGAGCAGCAGTAGCCGTGGCCACCGAGCGGATATTCTGCGCTTCTTGCAGCAGCACGCCCCAGCTCACCGCAAGCGGGCGCAGTCCCCAAAGGTAAGAAGCTGAAAGCAGTTGTGAAGCGATCGTGCAGGGATGGCCAGCGTGAGCGAGGCGATGATGTGGCTGAAAAAGGAGGGCACCATGTGCTTCCAAATGGTACAGAATCTCGTTGAACCGTCAGCCGGGCCGCCATCCTGCGGAAGTCTCGGTGCGCATGGCTGGAAGCGACCGCACCTACGCCAGCCCGGTCCAGCCGATAAGGAGAGGATGATGGTGATCATAAAATAGATGCGCAGCGGCGACCAGTCCGACGGCACGGCGGCGGCCAGCGCATCCAAAGCGGCGCTGGGGATCGAGCGGATAAACTCGATGATGCGCTGGATCAGTTGTCGATGGCCCCGCCATAAAAGCCGGAGATGCCGCCCAGCAGGATGCCAGGACAAAGCTCAGCGCCACGCCCACCAGGCCGATGGTCATGGAGATGCGCGTGCCGTAGATCAGGCTGAGCAGGTCGCAGCCCAGCCGGTCCGCGCCCAGCAGATACATGGGCGCTTCCGGGTCTGCGAGGCGAGCAGGTGAATGTTGGTCTCATAAAAGCCGAGCAGCTTGTACGGCTCGCCCTCGACCAAAAGTTGATGTAGTGCTTGGTCTCGCTGCATCCACCACAAAGTGCGCCGCAGCGCCACCTGATCGATCTCGACTTTGTAGCCGTTGACGTATGGGTTAAAGGTGCGTCCGTCCGCCGTGGTTTCAAACAGATGGATGGGCTGGGGCGGGGCATAGGTGTGCTGCCTTTAAAGCGCTCCGTATCAAAGGGCGCCAAAAACTCGGCAAATATGGCGATCAGTAGATCAGAATCGTGATCACGCCCGGCCATGGCTCCTTTGTGCTGCGAAACTTCCGCCACATGAGTTGCCACTGCGAGGCAACCTGCACGCAACTTTCGGTCTCTTCAGGCGCCAGGTCCAGCGCCACCCGCTCCTGAACTGCCGGGTCAAACGTCATTGTCATGCCATCATTCCTCAAAGATTAAAACAGGGGAGGATCAACAGATTTAAAGATTATAAAGATTTTTGGATGTGATGCAGCCATCAGTACTACAAAATATAAGGGCTCACCCTAAATATTTCGTGAAACGGGATGGTTCATATCAGCCAGAAAGATAGGTTTTCAAATCGAGCTGGTAGTGCTGATTGAGTAGGCTGCGGCAGTATGCAGCCGTATCGAAATCAAGCGAACAGGTCAACCCGCGTTTCGATACGGCCCAAACTGCCGGGCCTACCCAACCGCCGCTAGCACCCAAAAAGTGTAAACTAATCCTGAACTATCCCCATGAAACTTGTGCCTTTGTGGTCAAACAACGATTTTGTCATCGAATAAATTCAAATCTTTTCAATCTGTAAATCTGTTGATCCCCTATTCATACCGAATCGCGGATCGAGCCGGGCCAGCAGCAGGTCCGAGAGCAGCGTGCCGATGACGGTGAGCGGCAACATGAGCAGGAAGCTGCCGGCCAGATACATATCCTGCGAGAGCAGCGCCCGCAACAGCAGCGGCCCGGTGGTGGGCAGGCTCAGTACAATGGCCACAATGGCCGAGCCGGAGACCAGCCCCGGCGGCGCAACCCACCATTCTTAATAAGGGGTTCAGCGCCCGCGCACCGGGTACTTGAGCAGCAGCTTCCACTCGGGCAGTCCCTTGGCATACCGTCACCACATGGGGTTTGCGCAGTTCATCAGCAGATTGAGCGCGCATAATGCGGATCAGCCCGGCGGTGCCGTCGGTGCCGATGTTGGTGAATGGGAATCCACAAATGGCTGAACAGATCGCCAGCTTGCCCCAACTCCACAGCCTCCTGATAGTCAGGCGAAAAGAGCCCGCCCACGCTCTGGTTGAAGGTTCGCAAAGGCAATATACACCAAGCACCAGCGCCAGCAGAAGTTGGGCGTGGCTACAAGCCAAAGAAGGTGGCCACATAATCGCCCACCGAATATTGGCGCACGGCGGAATAGACCCCAATGGGAAAAGCAATGGCCCAGATGACCAGCAGCGTGCTGAGCGAAAGCACAAAAGTCAGCGCCAGCCGCTCCCGAATCAGGTCCGCCACCGGCATGTTCAGGCGAAAGAGCGGCCAAAATCGCCGCGCAGCACAATGCCCGAGATCCACTTCCAATGCTGCACGTAGATGGGCTGGCCCAGGCCCTTAGCGCTCTTTGAGCGCAGCAGCGCCGCCGGGTCCACATCCTCACCCTGCGACATATGGCCGCCACCAGCGTAGTCAGATAGTCGCCAGGCGGCAACTGAATAATGATAAACATAACCAGCGAAATGGCGATCAGTGTCGGCACAAGAAAGACCAATCGCCGGAGAATGAATTGGAGCATTGTTCCTCCGTGGTGAATGGGAGTAGGGATTAGGAATTAGGGAGTAGGGAGGTCAGCGGCGGCGTTCTGTGCTAGAGATGAGGCCGCTTAGCAGGCGCCCTACTGTATCGGCGTTTCCGTTCAGATCAATCACAGGGCTGTATTGCAGGTCTTCGGCTAGAATGAAGTAGTATTTCAACTCTTCCAGTGAAGCTTCGGCGATGTTGTAGAACCGGACTTTCTCTGTAATACCTCGGCGCTTAAACCCTTCCACAATGTTCGCCGGCACCGATACCGCGGCCCGTCGCATCTGTGAAGTCAGGCCGAATCGTTCTTCAGACGGAAAATTGCGCGTGCATTGATAAACAAGCAACACTAATTTATGCGTACCATAGGCTCTCAAGATCACGAAAACTCGATATGGCCATAATTACCCCCATGTTCATTTCCGAAGTGCAACATATATAAATCCTCATGAAGGCTCTCCAGGCTTTCTCTCTCCCTACTCCTTACTCCCTACTCCTACTCCCTACTCCTTACTCCTACTCCCTACTCCTACTCCCTACTCCTACTCCTTACTCCTACTCCCTACTCAATCCAATACTGTTCCGGATTTGTCGGCATCGGCGTTGGGTATTGCCAGGAGCCGGGCATGGACATGGGTACGTTGTGGAAGTTGTTCTTCACAATGCCGTAGCCGGGCGGGCTGGAGGAGAGGCCGATGACGTAGAACTGGTCTTTGGCGATTTCGATGATCTCCTTCATCAGCTGATTTTGCAGCTCGGATACTTGGTAGCTTTGATCTGATCGTACAGCTCCATCTGATGCTGCACCTCGGCTGGCGGTTCTTCCGGGGGGGTCAGTGCGCCTTCGCCGGTGCGATTGGTGTACCAGGTCACCCAAGCTTGGGCAAAGGCCGATTCGCCGTTGGCCGGGAAAAGAGATAAGCGGATCCGGGAAGACATCCGGGCCGGCGCCGCGCCCCACACGTGGACATCGTGCTCATTGGAGTCTTTGTGTGGGCAGCAAGCGATCAGCTGACCGACAGCGTAGCGTTGATGCCGCAGGCGCCACTGGTTGGTCACCATTTCGGCGCGGTCGCTAAAGCCGAACGAGTCGGTGGCCTGCACCGTAAAGGCAAAGGGTTCGCCATCGGGACCGAGGAAGAAGCCATCGTCGCCCATCTCGGTCATGCCGGCTTTGGCCAGATATTCGTGGGCCAGGTCCACATCATATTCGATGTACATATGATACATTTCATCATCATACAGCGCCGGCACCTCTTTGCCAATGGCATTCTGCATAGGTTCGCCCTGACCCACGTAGAGCACATCGATGATCTCTGGCGGTTGATACAGTGCGACATGGCAATGCGGAAGTTCTTGTCCTGGAAGTAGCTTTCCGCGAATTATTTGTGCGTCAGGTTGAACATAAAGCCGGTGGTGTTGCCGGACTCTACGGTCTGGAAGAAATTGAACTCGCCTGCCTCCATGCTGTCGGCCAGCACGGCTTTGTTGTCGTTGGTGTTGAAGTGGCGGCTCATCATGTCGATTTCGCCATTGAGCACCTTGAGCAGCAGCACTTCGCGATCTTCCAAAATGTCGTAGACCACGCGATCGATATAGGGGAGCTGGCGGCCGGCGGTGTCAACCTTCCAGTAATAGGGATTGCGCTCGGCTACAAGCTGGGTCGAGTTGTCTAGATAAGATTTGGTGATGTCCCAGGCCATCAGCGTGGGCAGGTCGGCGTTGTACCAGCGCGCTTCGTATGGCGTACCCGAAACGCCGCCACATTTAAGCTCCATCAAATTGACCCAATCCGTGGCGTTATTTTCGGCAATTAATCCATCAATATCTTCAGCCGTATCGGGATGGAACTGCGAGAGCAGTAGTGCCTGGGCCAGCTTGTGATGGCGGACCGGAGGCGTGGCCAAATTTTGAAACAAGCCATTGGGTTCGGCAAAAATGAACTTGACCGTATAGTCGTCAATCTTTTCCACTGCCACCGGCTCCCCGCCTGAGGTCAGCCAACTGGGGACGTTGTGAGCATTTTTCATATTCTGTATCCAAAACGTTTATCTCGTACCAATAAAGAATATCATCGGCCGTGAAAGGCTCGCCGTCGGACCACTTCATCCCTTCGCGCAGCATAAAAGTGTATTCTGTGCCTTCAGGATTGGCTTCAAACGACTTGGCAATGTTGGGCTCAATACCCAGTCCATTCCTACAGGTCGCACCAGGTGTTCATAGCTGATGGTGCGCGTTAGCCAGGCATTGTCAGCTGCAGCCGCCCACCAAGCGCGGTGCGCCAGGTGCCGCCATATTGGCCAGGCTCTCCACCGGGTCCACCACCAGCGGCTCGGCGGGCAGACGCTCGGCCAGCGGCGGCAATTCGCCATTGGCCACCATCTCGGCCAGCGCCGGCGCTTCCAAAGCGTCGGCATCCGCCGCAGGTGCATCCGCATTGCTGCTCTCCGCGGCCGCGTTATCTGCAGCGAAGCGCGCCTCCTGTGCAGCGCCCGGTGCACTCTCCGCTACACGCCGCCAATCTCGGCTCACAACAAACAAAGCGCCTAAAAACAAACCAGATCTTCCGCCGCCGCAGGTTCTCCTTTGAAAATTTACGATTTGGGATTTACGAGATCGCCTCGTTGACGAAGCAACCTCGTAAATCGTAAATCTAATTCGTACATCGCCCTATTGTTCAATCCAATACTGCTCGGGATTGGTTGGACCGGGGTTAGGATAGAGCCACGAGCCGGGGATCGGGCTGGGCACGTTGTGGAAGTTGTTCTGCACAATGCCATAGCCGTTGGGACCCAGCGCAATACCGATGGCGTAGAATTCGTCGGCGGCAATTTCAGGATCTGCTTCATCAACTCATCCTGCTGGGCGGCGTCACCGGTGGATTGAATTTGGTTGTACAGTTCCATCTGCTGAGCGGGACCGGCGGGCGGCTCTTCGGGCGGCGTCAGCGCGCCTTCGCCCGTGGGATTGTTGAACCAGCTCTGCCGCCTCGGCATAGAGCGATTCGCCGCTGTAGGGAAGTACCAGCACTGACTCCAAAATCACGTCTAGGCCGCCGTCGCCACCCCAAACGCTCACGTCGTGCTCGTTGTGGAATCTTTGCGTATAGAGCAGTGAGCGATCCATGGAGTTAGAGAGCTGCATGTCGACGCCCACGGCCTTCCAGTAGCCCTGAATCAGGCCCAGCGCGTCAATGCGATCCTGCTGGTTGGAGGTCACATCCACCACTAGCGTTAGCGGTTCGCCGTCAGGACCAATACGGATGCCGTCGGCGTTTTTGTCGTGGTAAATGCCGTCTAGAATTTCATTGGCCAAGTCGGGATCATATTCAGTGTACTGCTTGGCCAGCCGCTCGTTATAGAAAGGTGACGTGGGGCGCGGGGCCAATTGATAGGGCTCGCCCTGGCCCACATAAACCACATCGATGATCTCCTGGCGGTTGATGGCGTGGGAAAGCGCAATGCGGAAATCTTTATTTTGGAACATTTCGCGCCGCACCGGGTCTTTGTGGGTCAAATTCAGCGCAATGGCAATGTTGTTCATGCCGGAGGGAATCGACTCAAAGAAATGGTAACCACCGGCCTCCATGTTGTCCGCAAAGACCGCTTTGTTGGAAAGCGACGCAATGTGGCGATCCTGCATATCGATCTCACCGTTGAGCGCCTTGAGCACCAGCACGTCCACATCTTCGCCAATGTCGTATACAATTTTGTCGATATAGGGCAGTTGGCGACCGGCGGTATCAACCTTCCAATAATAGGGGTTGCGCTCGGCTACCACCTGCGTACCGGCGCCATAGGCCGTAGTTAAAATCCACGGATTCAACGTGGGCAGATCGCTATTTTGCCAACGCGCGTCATAGGGCGTGCCAGGGACGCCGGCGCACTTGAGTTCCATCAGGTTGACCCAGTCGGTGGCGTCGGCCTCGGCAATCAGGGCATCCAAATTGTCGGTATTGAAATCGGGGTGGAACTGGGAGCAGTAATGGGCGGGCCAACGGGTCAACTCGGCGCCCGAGGGGGTGGCCAAACGCTGGATAAAAAGACCATTGGGGCCAGCAAAGACAAATTTAACCGTATAATCGTCGATCTTCTCGACCGTCACCGCTGCCCCATTGGCGGTCAACCAGCTTGGGACATTGTGGGTGGCTTCAAATTCAGCGTTGCCAATAATACTTTCCGCCCAAAAGACCATATCATCGGCGGTAAATGGTTCGCCATCCGACCACCTCATACCTTCGCGTAGATGAAAGGTATACTCGGTGGCGTCATCGCTGGCTTCGTACGATTCGGCAATGTTGGGTTCAATGCCGGTCCAATCGGGCGTCCAGCGCACCAGGTGCTCATAGGCCATAGTGCGCACCAGCAGAGCGTTGTCCTGCCCGCCATTTAGCCCCATGCGCCAGATGCCGCCATACTGTCCGGGACCGTCGACCTCTGCCACCACTTTGGGGTTGACGGGGATGCGCTCGCTCAATTCGGGCAGGCTGCCGTCGGCCACCATGGCGGCCAGGGCAGGCGCTTCCATGCTGTCGGCCATGGCGGCGGCATCGGCCGCGGGCGCGGCTTCGGCACTGTCGGCGGCGGGGGCGGCTTCTTCGGCGGCGCCCGGTGCGGGGCCGGCGCTACAGGCTGTCAGTAGCCCGGCAATCAGCAGGATCACGATGAAAGCCGACAGTGAATAGCGCAACTGGCTATGCTGCCGTTGTCTCATTTGCTCTTGCATATTGAAGACTCCTTTGCATCAAATATAGGTTTGTGGAAACGCGGAGAAACAGAACGGAACACCGGTCAGACAAATGAATCCAATCCTCACAGATTATTGCGGAAATCGGTGAAAATCTGTCCAATCAGCCAGATCAGTGTTCAATTACTTATACGACAAATTTTATAGAGCGGCTGCCAGGGGGAGAAAACAGCCCGTAATGGAAACGGAGGAGCAAGTAGAAATATATGATATATTGTGGCGAAATGGTAACGTAAAAAGACAGCACTGTCAAGTGCCAGCGCCATTTCATGGAAAGTCCACAATCCGTCCCCGACACTGTGACCCGTTAGCAGCATCTCTGCGCGCGAAGTGTCGGAGACGGGAGATAGGCTTAGACAAACTCAAAGAAATAACCATGCCACGTGCAATAAAGTTTCTCGACCGGCACGCAACACGCAATACGCAAAACTGGCGTAACCATTTTCCGCCGATGGTCCTAACAGGTCACATCCGTGCCTTCATTGCCAAAGATAGCCAGCCGCTCTTCCTGGCTGCTCTGCACGGCATTGGCCGGGCGATAGTGATATTGCACGGCGCGGCGGCGCAGGTTGGTGTTGTTGGCGGGCGTGCCGTGATGAATCAGGCTGTGGAACAGGAGGCAGCCGCCCGGCTTGAGCGGCACCGCCACCGCATCGCCATGCCGCACGTGCGTATCACAAATCTGCCAATCGCGGCGCTGGAAGTGGATCACCGGCCCCTGCCGATGCGAGCCGGGCTTGATCACCATGCAGCCATTTTCGACGGTGGCCTCATCCAGCGCAATCCAGACGCCGACGACGGTGGTATCCAGCGGCAGGTTAAAATAGGCGTGATCCTGGTGCCACGGCTTTTCGCGCCCGCCGCGCGGCGGCTTGATCAGCGCCATATCTTGGAAAAGTTCAGGAGTATCGCCAATTAGCTGAGTCAGCAGATCAATGAGCTTAGGATGCTGCGACAGCGCTTTGAGCCGGGCGTCATAATCTACAAACCACATGAACTTGCGCACGTAATCCTGCCGCTCCTCAGCGGGCAGCGCGTCTACGTCAATGTGAGCCGCCTTCTTCTCAAACATGAGCCCGTTGAAATCCGGGTTGCCGCCCGCAATCAGGTGGAAAAGGCCATCCAATCCATCCTGCACCTCGGCTGGCGTAAAAGCCTGGTGAATGGCCAGATAGCCCTGCGCACGGAAGTGTTCCATGTGGGCTTCGGTCACATCGGCAAAGGTGGCCACGCCGTCGGCCACCCCGCTCACATCATACAGCCCGTCGGGATAGGCGTCGGGCGCGCCGTAGTCGAGAATCTTTTCTGCTGTTGCCATGTTGGTCTCCTGTAAATTGTGGATAACGCGCTACCGTTTACAAAGCAGTCGGAGGCGGCAACGGTTTTCCCATAAGGCTAATCCAGAAATATGAATATCCCAATTTTATGGTTTTTCTGGATTAGCTTGCAGGCCATCCGGTATGTTTTATTTTTGAGAATGGCCTAACCGCCGTAGGGAAAGTTTAGCATGTGTTGAGTCAGATTCGGAAACAATCGCATGCTCCTCACACCGAACGCATTCAGTACCTTCAAAATAGACAGAGCCTTGCGCACACCGCAAGGCTCTGGTATTGGGATATTATTTATGTCTGGCCAGCGAGTACACCTATAGAGACCCAATTAAAAGGAGCACAAACATAAGGGCGCCCCCTTGCAGGCGCCCCTACAAAATGCCATCTCTACTTGCGTTCTCTATTAGCGCGTGATCAGCGGTAGGAACACCTGCCGGAGGCGCTGCTCAATGGCGTGTTCGCCGTGCTCGCCGTCGTTGCTGCGCCGGGCGGCTTCCTCATCGACTTCAGTCTCATCGACCGTCGCGTCGGCGGCAGAAGCGCCTTCACAGTTGGTGATGGTGTCGCGGCCCCGCCCGCCCTTGCAGTAGTCGTCGGCAGCGCCGCCATCCAGATCATCATTGCCGTTTTGGCCATAAAGCGCGTCCGGGTCGTCACCACCAAAGAGATCATCATCGGCGGCGCCACCGAGCAGCACGTCCAAGCCTCCTTCGCCATAGAGTACGTCATTTCCACCGTCGCCCTGCAGGTCATCCCAGCCGTCGCCGCCGTAAAGGGTGTCGTTGCCCGGGCCGCCGATGAGCCAATCCGGCTGGTCATCGCCGTAGATCGTATCGTCGCCTTGCTGCCCCAGAATGATATCCACCCCATCGCCGCCACAGATGACATCGTTGCCTTTCTTGCCCCAGATGTCATCGGGACCGCCCAAACCAAGCATCAGGTCGGGACCATCCGTACCTTGGAGCCAGTCGTAGCCATCCGTACCCACATGGAGCGCACCGGCGAAACCAGGCGCTGCGTAGACGCCCGGCGCGGTCTCAAAAACATCGTAACCACCGCAGGATGCAAAAGGTGTCGCCGCGGCATTGACCGTAATCGTCACAGTGGCGGTGTTGCTGCCGCCGTTGCCGTCACTGATGGTGTAGGTGAAGCTGTCGCTGCCGCTGAAGTTGGCAGCCGGCGTGTAGGTGAGATCCGTACCGTTGTTCACCACCGCGCCATTGGTCGGGTCGGTGACACTCTCAACCGTCAGTGTGTCGCCATCCACGTCGGAATCGTTGGCCAGCACGTCAATGGTCACGGCTGCATTCTCATCGGTGGTGGCGCTGTCGTCGGTCGCCACCGGTGCATCATTCACGGCCATGACAGTAATATCAACGGTTGCGGTGTTCGCACCGCCATTACCGTCGTTGGCCGTGTAGGTGAAGCTGTCAACACCGTTGAAATTTGTGGTTGGCGTGTAGACGACCATGTTATTCACAATGGCCGCATTGCCGTTTGTCGGGGCTGTCACGGATTCGATCTGTAATGCATCGCCATCGGGATCGCTATCATTGGCCAATACATCAACCGTGACACTGCTGTCCTCGTTGGTCTGGGCCAGGTCATTCACGATTAACGGCAAGAAGTTAACACTGTTGACCATGACGGCCACCGTGGCGGTGGCGCTGCCGCCGTTGCCGTCGCTGATGGTGTAGGTGAAGCTGTCGCTGCCGCTGAAGCCGGTGGTCGGTGTGTAGGTGACCGTGTTGTCGACTTCGATGGCTGTGCTGCCGTTGCTCGGTTGGGTGATACTTACAACGGTCAGGTTATCACCGTCTGCGTCGGTGTCGTTGGTCAGCACGGCGATGTTGACTGATGTATTCTCGTTGGTTGTCGCGTCGTCATCCACCGCCACCGGTGCGCTGTTCACCGCGTTGACCGTGAAGGTAGCCGTGACTGCCGTGTCAGCCCCAATCGTCACCGCGACAGGATTGCTGCTCCCGCTCACGTCGCCGGACCAGCCGCTGAAGGCCGAACCGGTCTCTGCCGTCGCTGTCAACGTGACAACTGTGCCGTAGTCATAGAGAGTCTGGTCCGGGTCAGCCGCAACGTTGCCGGAGCCGTTGCCGTCGGTGGCAAGCGTCAGGGCGTACTGTTCCAAAGTGAAGGTCCCGGTGACCGCAGTGTCAGCCTCAATCGTCACAGTGACAGGATTGCTGCTCCCGCTCACATCGCCGGACCAGCCGGTGAAGGTGGAGCCGGTGTCCGCCGTCGCTGTCAACGTGACGACCGTGCCATAGGGGAAACTCGTCCCGCTAGGGTCGTTGCTCAGGGAGCCTGAGCCGTTGCCCGCCTGGTTGATGGACAGCGTTTGAACGGTGCGCGTGTTGGTGAAGGTACAGGTGACATCATCCCCTGCGGCCAGGCTGATGACTGTGCCATACCGGTCGGACGCTGCGTCTGAGGTAAAGGCAAAGGTGCTGCCACCCGCCGACTCACAGACGATGTCTTGCTCGGTCAGGG
>JAWKON010000106.1:0-14827 GCA_041391125.1 Caldilineaceae bacterium | reverse complement strand
ATTTATTGCTGGCGCTACACATTCTGCATTTGGAAATGCACTCATGACCCAAACCTCATCTTTTGGCACCCCGCGCCGCGAAGCGCACGACGCCAGCGCGTTTTACGCGCGCAGCCTGTTTCATGGGGCTGAATGGTCCGCCGCCGAAAACCATCACGGCCAACGGGAAATAGCGCCCGCGATCTCGATTCCCGCGCGTCCGCAGGTCGAGTGGGCCAATCGCATTTACAATGGCTCGGCAGAGGCCATGCACGACGTGCCGGACGCCAGCGTGGGATTGGCCTTTACGTCACCGCCCTATAATGTGGGCAAAGATTATGAGGACGACATGGGCATGGCGGACTATCTGGCGCTGATTCGCAACGTGGGGCGGGAGGTCTATCGGGTGCTCAAGCCGGGCGGGCGCTATGTGATCAATATTGCCAACCTGGGGCGCAAGCCCTATATTCCGCTGCACGCCCTCTTTTACCAACTTCATATGGCGCTGGATTTTTTGCCCATGGGCGAAATCATCTGGCAGAAGGGGCGCGGCTCCAACAACAGTTGCGCCTGGGGCAGTTGGATGAGCGCCAAAGCCCCGCGCCTGCGCGATCTGCACGAATATCTGCTGGTCTTTGCCAAAGGCGACTTCAAGCGGCCCGACCGCGGCCAATCTGACGTGGAGCGCGACGAATTTATGGAATCGACGCTCTCCATCTGGGAGATCGCGCCCGAATCGGCCAAGCGCGTGGGGCACCCGGCGCCCTTTCCGCTGGCGCTGGCTGAACGCGTGCTCCGGCTCTATTCATACGTGGATGACGTGGTGCTGGACCCATTTAACGGCTCCGGCACCACCTGCGTGGCCGCGGCGCAGAGCGGGCGCCCATATGTGGGGTATGAGATTGCCGAGGAGTATTGCGAATTGGCGCGGAAGCGGCTGGCGGAGATTAATACTGGCGGCAGTGCAGTCGTATGAGGAATCAAGAACCCCCTTCGTAGGTCACACATGTTGTGTGACAGGCTTGGTCAAAAAAAGGCGCCTGCGCAATATAAAATTTGTCACTCTGCAAGAGTGACCTACGGATTTTCCAACGCGCGCCGAATATGCCCATTGGCGGCGGCCAATCGTCGCCGCGCCTCGGCTGCCGACACATCCAGCAGCCCCATGACGACCGCCGTTTTCACTTCCCAATCAGCCGCGATGAGCAATGTAGTCGCCTCCTCACCGGCCAAACCGGTGATTTCGCTCACAATGCGCGCTGCCCGCTGGCGCAGCTTTTGATTGCTGGGATTCACGTCCACCATCAAATTTTCATACACTTTACCCAGCTTGACCATGGTGCAGGTGCTCAGCATGTTGAGCACCAATTTCTGCGCAGTGCCGGCCTTGAGCCGCGTGCTGCCGGTCAATACTTCCGGCCCCACCACCACCTCGATGGCGATCTGTGCCGCCGCCGACATGGACGACCCGGCGTTGCAGACCAGCGCCGCCGAACCCGCGCCCAGCTCCGCCGCATAGCGCAGCCCGCCCAGCGCATAGGGCGTACGTCCGCTGGCGGCCACGCCGATCAGCACATCGTTTTGGCCAAAGTTGTGGTGCGCCAGATCGGCGCGGCCCAGCGCTGCATCGTCCTCAGCACCCTCCACCGAGCGCATCATGGCCGCATCCCCCCCGGCCAGCAGCGGGATCACCCGATCCGGTTCGAGTCGAAAGGTGGGCAGCAGCTCCACCGCGTCCAGCACGGCCAGGCGGCCGCTGGTGCCGGCGCCCTGGTAAAAGGCACGGTGACCGGCGGCCAGCGCCGTCGCCATCATCTCCACGACTTGCGCGATCTGCGGCAGCACTTGGGCAATGGCCACGGGAACGGTGGCGTCCTGCTGGTTCATCAGCTGCACCATTTGCAGGGTGGATAGGCTGTCCAGCCCCATGCTGAGGGGATTGCGGCTTTCGGTGGTGGGAAGGTTGGTTGGTTTCATATGAATTTATCACGGGTTTGACAGGATTCTTATGCGGTTGACAAGGATGAGCGTCGGTTGGGTAGACTGCGGCAGTTTGCAGTCGTATCGAAACCAAAGCGGGTCTACGATATGAAAGCCCCAAGCGTCTTTATTGCCCTTGCAGCGCCAATAGCGCGGCGGCTTCGGCCGGCTCGACCTGTGGTGTGCGGATTTGGGCAGTGGGCAGTACAATCGCCAATTTCTGCGTCAGCCGTTCGAAGAGCGGACCGGGACGCAAGTTGCCGCCGGAGAACACCAGCGGAAAGGCCGCGTCGGTCAAATTCAACCGACGCGCCACGGCGGCGGCCGCCACCGCCAGATCGGCTGCGGCTTGATCCAGGATTGCGTTGGCCACAAGATCACCTTGCGTCGCGCACTCAGCGGCCAGCACGGCCAACTGGGCAATGCGATCCCAGCCGGTTTCGGCGTAGGCCCAAGTCACCAGATCGGAGGGCTGCGCCAAGCCCAGGTGTTGCAGCAGCGCCGGTTGCAGCGCGGTTTGGGGGCCGCGATCATCTACGGCGGCGGTTGCCGCTTTTAACACGGCCGCGCCAATCGCATAGCCGCCGCCTTCATCCCCCAGCAGCGGACCCCAGCCGCCGGCGCGCGCTTCACCGCCATTGGCGTCAAAACCGTACACAATCATACCGGTGCCGCTGACGATCACAATGCCAAAGAGCCGCCCGCGCGTGCCGCTGGCCAGCGCAATAATGGCGTCGTTGTAAATGGCGGTTGGGACGCCGGGCAGAATGACGTCCATCCAGCCTGCCACCAGCGCCCGATCCGCCGGCCGCCCCACGCCGGACATGCCTAGACAGAGCGCGGCCACGTCGGCTTTGGCGGCGCCGGCGGCGGCCAACGCGTCATCAATGGCGGCGGCCACGTTGGCCGCCGCCGTGGCATCGCCCACGCTGTTGCGGTTGCTACTGCCGCGGCGCCCCTGCCCCACCACTTGCGCAGCTTCGTTCAGGACGACGCAGCTCGTTTTGGTGCCGCCGCCATCGATGCCAAGAAAAAGAGGTGCGGGCAGCGAGTTGGCAGTCATATCATCATCGTTGCGGGTGGTCACAACATCACTCTTTCACGGGAATCATTTCCCCATCCGGCCGCGGATGGTTGGCCCAATGGCCGGTGGGCTCCACCCCGCGGCAGACAATCGAATGGGCGTTCCAGCCATTATACGCGCGCACATCCGCCGAGAGGAAGCGCATGGCCAGCCCGCAGCGGCGGCGGTTCGAATGGTTGGGCTCCGAACCGTGCAGCACCCAATCGCTGTGCAGCGACATCTGGCCCGCTTTCAGTTCAATGGCCACGGGTGCATCGCCATATTGCTCGGGATTGTGCACCGTTTGGTTGAGCACATTCTGTTCCTCTTCTGTACTCTTCTCAAAGGCCACCTGGGCATTCAAATGCGAACCTGGGATCACTTGCATGGCGCCATTTTCCAAATCCACATCGTCAATGGCCAGCCAGGCCGACACCACTTTGGAAACCGAAAGCGGCCAATAGGAGGCATCCTGATGCCAGCTCACGCGCTTGCCGTCGCCGGGCAGCTTGGCGAAAAAGTGGCTGTGGCGCAAGATCAGCGTTTCGCCCAGCAGATCCTGTACGTAATCCAGAATGCGGCTGTGCGTCACCAAATCCCAAACGCCGGCACAATGTTTGTGCCAATTGGTGATCTCGTAGCTGTTCCAGCCGGCCGCCATCGCTTTGGGCAGCAGGTCGTCGAAATAGGCGCGATATTGGGCGATCTCATCGGCGCTGAAAACGTCGAACGGGAAGATATAGCCTTTCTGGTTGTACTGCGCAATCTGCTGCGGTGTCAACAGCTTGGGATTTTCAACGCCCAGCGGAAAAAACTGGCGCACGCGGTTGAGATCAGGAAAGGCGTCGGTGATGGTGTTCATAATTGGTTTCTCCTTGCACATCTTTGGTGTGAAAATCATAGCGCTATAAAATCCTACGTCGAAATCGGCGAGAGTGCAAACTCAAACATTTTGCATGAAAACGGCCATATTCAGACAACCGGGTGCGTCTCAAATTGGGGAGAACACCAACCCAGTCGAGTGCAACGCACCGGCGAATTTGGCGCCGTGAGTACGAGACGACTGTGGCCGGTGCATCGCACTCTCCTTCCGCCAAGTCTGGAAAGCACCCCAGACAACCCGCCAGTTTGATTCCTCTCCCAAAGCCGTCTAAAATAGAGTACTGACATATAGCTCCCCCGCGCCTGTCAACACCAACGACCAATCGCCGCTCACCAGCTACCAGCCACCCAATGTCGTTACGTTAGCGCAGACTGCGATGCACGGCGGCTAAAACCAGGGACCTTTCCCAGAGGGTGTCCGCCGTGCGTTGCAGTCGAAGCGGCCTTAATTTATTGACATTGACTGGCCACCAATCCGAAAGGCCCGGCATATGCTCATTATCGACGCTCATCTGGATATTTCCATGAACGCACTGCAGTGGAACCGCGACCTGCTGCAATCGGTCTACACCATCCGCGCGCAAGAGAACCGCACGCAAGGCAAAGGGCGCGCCCTGGGCACGGTGGCCTACCCCGAGATGCGGCGCGGGCGCATGGCGCTGAGCATTGTCACGCTCATCGCTCGCTCCACTGGCCACGTTGTGCCCAACATCGACTACGCTTCCACCGCCCAAGCTTATGGTATGGCGCACGGCCAGTTGGCCTATTACAAGGCGCTGGAAATCCAAGGCCACATCCGCATGATCGGCGACCTGCCCACGCTGCAAAGCCACATGGCCGAATGGCAAACTTGGGATGCCGCCCACGCTGAGGAGACCGACGAGACGCCGCCGCTGGGCTTTGTGCTCAGCATGGAGGGCGCCGATCCGATCCTGACGCCGGATCAGCTTGTCTATTGGGTGGAGCAAGGTCTGCGGCTGCTGGGCCCCACCCATTATGGACCGGGGCGCTATGCCGGCGGCACCGGCGTCGAATCCGGCTTGACCGAACTGGGGCCGCCGCTGCTGCGCGAAATGTCCCGCCTGGGCGTGCTGCTGGACATGACTCACTTTTCCGACCGCTCGTTCTGGGAAGCGCTGGAGCACTATGACGGCCCGGTGTTGGCCAGCCACAACAACTGTCGCGCCCTGGTTCCGCACCAGCGCCAATTTAGCGACGAGCAGTTGCGCGCCATTTTCCAGCGCAACGGCGTCATCGGCGCCGCCTTTGATACGTGGATGCTGCAACCGGGCTGGGTCGTGGGCCAAACCACCAACGAAAAGGTGACCCTCGACACCGTGGTCGACCACATCGACTACATCTGCCAGCTCGCCGGCAACAGCCGCCACGCCGCCATCGGCACCGACCTGGACGGCGGTTACGGCCGCGAGCAGTCGCCCAGCGACTTGGACACCATTGCCGATCTGCAAAAGCTCAACGGCCTGTTGGCCAAACGCGGCTACAGCGAGGCCGATATTGCCGCCATTTTGCATGGCAATTGGGTGCGCTTTTTGAGCGACGCGTGGAAATAAAAAGAAAGGGGGAAGGGGAGCAGGGGCTCCCTTTCTCCCCTGCTCCCCTTCCCCCTTTCTCCCTTTCATCTTAAACAGGAACGACCAACACAAACGGAGACCCCCCAAGCATGAATCATCTACCTTTCGACAAGCCGGGCCGGTTTTATCGGGGCAATCTGCACACGCATTCGACTCTCTCCGATGGGGCGCTGACGCCCGAGCAGGTTTGTCGCCGCTACCGTGAAGCCGGTTACGACTTTATGGCGCTGACTGAGCACTTTATGGCCAATTACAATTTCCCTATGGCCGACACGCGCCCCTTCCGCACCGCCGATTTCACCACCATTATTGGCGCCGAGCTGCACACCGACCGTACCGAGATGGACAGTGTCTGGCACATTTTGGCCGTGGGGCTGCCGCTCGATTTCGCCCCGCCGCATGAGGCCGAAAGCGCGGCCGAACTGGCCGCGCGCGCCACTAATGCCGGCGCATTCGTCGCCGTGGCGCACCCCAACTGGTATGCGCTCTCCGCGGCGGATGTGCAGACGCTGGAAGCGGTGGATGCCATTGAGATCTTCAACGGCATTGCGGTGGATGCCAACGATCGCGCCGATAGCTGGCATATTGCCGACGTAATGCTGGGCCGCGGGCAGCGCTATTTTGCCCTGGCCACCGACGACTTCCACGCCAAGGTGCATCACAGCGATTTTGGCCGCGGCTGGGTTTGGGTCAAGAGCACGGAGCTGACGCCGGAGGCGCTGCTGACTGCGCTCAAAGCCGGTGCATATTATTCGAGCACCGGGCCGGAAATTTATGACGTGCAGATTGTGCCGGGGCAGACGGCCTACGTGCGCTGCTCGCCGGCCGAGCGCATTTTTGTCACCGGCAAAGGCAGCAGTTCGGCGCGCCCAGGGCCACGGCCTGGGCGAAGCCAGATCGACCTGCACAATTTCAACAGCCCGTACTGCCGCATCACCGTGCGCGACGTTCACGGCGGCCGGGCGTGGACCAACCCGATCTGGTATTGAGGGTTGATCAACAGATTACACAGATTATTAGGATTTTTTGTAAACACGGATGGGGTGAACACGGATTGTTTGGGCTAAAATGATTCCTATCCGTATTCCTCCTATCCGTGTTTACAATCTTTTTTGGAATATAAAATGACCGATGTTGCACTGTTCAATGGACAAATTGTATTGCCTGACCGGGTGGTGACCGGGCAGGCGCTGGTGGTGCGGGCGGGCAAAATTGCGGAAATTGTCCCGGCAGAGCGCGCTGCCTGGCGATATTGAAATTGTTGATGCGGCGGGCGGGCTGATCACGCCGGGGCTCATCGACATTCATATTCACGGCGCGCGGGGGCATACATTTAACGAGCCGACCGAGCCGGCGTTTGAGGTGATTTTGCGCGAGAACGCCCGGCGCGGAGTCACGTCTGTGCTGGCCACCACGGCCACCGACGCCATTGCCAACCTGGCCGCCAGCCTGGCCTGCGCCAAACGCTGGATGGCCGCGCAGGAAGCCGGTTTGCATGTGGGCTGTGCGCAGCTTTTGGAAGCGCATGTGGAAGGACCCTATTTCGCTCTTTCGCAAGCCGGCGCGCAAGATCCGCCCATCTGCGCCATCCAGATGATGGTACAGCGGAGGAGCTGCTCGAATTTGCCGAGTGCATCCAGATCATGACCTATGCGCCGGAACTGCCGGGCGCGGTGGCGCTGACGCGGCGACTGGTGGAGCTGGGTATTGTGGCGGCGGCGGGCCACAGCGCAGCGCGCGAAGAGGAAGTCGCGCCTGCCATTGCCGCCGGGCTCAGCCACATGATTCACTTGTGGAGCGCACAGTCCACCATTGTGCGCGAAGGTCCGTGGCGCAAATTGGGTCTGCTGGAAGTGTCGCTGGCCTATGACGATTTGACCGCCGAAATCATTTGCGACAACCGCCACCTGCCGCCCACACTGATGAAGCTGGCCTACAAGTGCATTGGCCCCGACCGGCTCTGCGCCATTTCCGACGCCACCAGCGGCGCCGGCCTGCCCGAGGGTTCGCGCTTCCGCATGGGCGGCATGGAATATGAGGTGCATGATGGCGTGGGCATGTTGTTCGACCGCACGGCCTTTGCCGGCAGCACCACGCTGCTCAGCCAGATGTTGCCCATCCTGATTCACGAAGTGGGCATTCCCATTCCACATGCCGTGCGCATGGCCAGCCTGACGCCCGCCCGCGTCATCGGGGTTGCCGAACGCAAAGGGAGTTTGGAGGTGGGGAAAGATGCCGATCTGGCGATTTTTGACGCGGATGTTAGTGCGCGGCGGGTGATGATTGGCGGCGAGTGGGTGCATGAAAACTTTGGCGCAGACAAGTGATTTTGTACGCGGATAAGCGCGGATTTACGCGGTTATGAAATAGAGAGGACAGAAGGCGAAATGGCTGAAAAACCAATCCGAACTTTTCAAGTGGACAAGCTGCCCGTGGCCGTTTATGAGAGCAATGCGGCGTTGGGAGCGGCGGCAGCGCATGATGCGCGCGCCTTAATCCAGGAGGCCGTTGCGGACCGCGGCGTGGCCAATGTAATTTTGGCCACGGGCAATTCGCAGCTCACCTTTTTGCACGCGCTGCGCGATCTGGATGGCATTGATTGGGCGCGCGTCAATCTGTTTCATATGGATGAATATTTGGGCATTGACTCGGCGCACCCGGCCAGCTTTCCGCTTTTCCTGCGCCAGCACATTATTGATGCGGTGCATCCCAAAGCGTTTTACGCCGTCCCCAATGGGCTGCACAACGTTGAGCGAGCCTGTGCTGACTATGCCGAACTGCTGCGCACCCACCCCGCCGATCTGGTGGCGTTGGGCTATGGCGAAAATGGACATCTGGCCTTCAACGATCCGCCCTATGCCGAATTCGACGATCCAGTTTGGGTCAAGGTGATCAAGCTGGATGCCGCCAGCCGCCGCCAGCAGGTGGGCGAAGGCCATTTTCCCGCTTTGAGCGCCGTTCCCACCCACGCCATTACGTTGACCATTCCGGCGCTGCTGGCGGCCAAGCGCGTGCTGGCCATTGTGCCGGAAGCGCGCAAAGCTGCCGCCGTACGCGCCTGCTTGACCGAACCGGTTCACGAAGACCGTCCCGGCTCCATCCTGCGCCAAGTGGATCACGCCCAGCTCTATTTAGATGCGGATTCGGCGGCGCTAATTTAAGATGGCGGGTGGCGAGTAGCGGGTGGCGGGTCGTGTTGTACTCGCCACTCGCAACCTGCCACCCTTCACCCGCAACCCCATGAAAGGAAACCCAATGGATTACGTGAGTTCCGCATTTTCGGTGCAGGACAAAGTGGCAATTGTGACGGGCAGCACCGGTGTTTTGGGCGGCGCCATGGCGCATGGATTGGCGCGTGCGGGCGCCAGAGTGGCCATTGTGGGCCGCCGCGCCGAAGTGGCTGAGGAGGTGGCGCAGGCTATTCGCAATGCGGGTGGTCAGGCTATGGCGGCGCCCGGTGACGTGCTGGATAGCGCACAATTGCATCAGATCCGAGATCGCGTACTGACCCAATGGGGTCGGATTGATATTTTGATCAACGCGGCGGGCGGCAATGTACCGGCGGCCACGATTCTGCCCGAGCAGTCATTTTTTGATATGCCGCAACCGGCTTTCGAACAGGTGATGGATCTCAATCTGCTGGGGACGGTGTTGCCGTGCCAGGTGTTTGGACGCGTCATGGCGGAGCAAGGCGCTGGCTCAATTATCAACATTTCGTCGATGGCGTCGCAGCGCATCTTAACGCGCGTGGTGGGCTATTCGGCGGCCAAAGCGGCGATCGACAACTTTACGCGCTGGCTGGCCGTGGAGGCGGCGCGCAAATATGGCGGCGGCGTGCGCGTCAACGCCATTGCGCCCGGCTTTTTTGTGGGCGATCAGAATCGGCGGCTGCTGCTCAACGAGGACAACAGCCTGACCGAGCGCGGCCAGCAGATCATCCAGCACACCCCTATGGGGCGCTTTGGCGAGGCGGATGAATTGGTGGGGACGGCTATTTGGTTGAGCAGCGCGGCTTCCCAATTTATCACCGGTATTGTGGCGCCGGTGGATGGCGGCTTTTCAGCCTTCAGCGGGGTCTGAAATGGAACAGGGATTTTTGATCAACAGATTACACAGATTGCGCGGAATATTTTCCGCTCTGACAGCCTCCCCGGCCTATATCGAGGCTGGCTGTTTGCCACGGAATGGCGATAGCTCGGACCCGAGCTGCACTACAAAATGGCGGCAGAAGGACAAGAAGCGTCTTGCCATGTTATGAGCGGATGGCAGATTGCCTGCTTCGGTTGCCAAAAAGGCAGCGGGGGCCATGCTGATATTGGAGCCGGCAAATGGGTCGAATGAGAAGTCCGGCACGGTCAGTTCCAGGCGTACTTCGCGCGCGCCATACGCAATGCGCTCTTTGAGCAAATAGCCAGCGCCCCGAAAGATGCGCATCATCTGCTCATTGGTGGGCAGCACATAGGCGGTGAGCGCAGATATGCAGTGCTGCAGTGCATGTTGCACTAGCAGTTGGCTGAGGCTGCGCCCAATGCCCCGGCCCTGAAAACCGTCTTCGACCAGAAAGGCGATCTCTGCCTCTTCACAATTATGCTCATCCACCATATAGTAGCCGAGCCCTACGATTTCCCCGTGCGCAATGGCCACATAGGCCGCGCCGCGCTGGTCACTGAGAGCACAGATGTTAGCTACTTCCGTCTGTGTGGGCATGTAGGGGCGAAAGTAGCGGTTGGTTAAGCTGGCTTGCGATACACGGCGATGCATATTCATGAGCCGGCCAACATCCTGCACTTGGATGCGACGGAAGTAAATGTCCTTTTTAGCCTGGGTGGGTCGCGTCCATCGAAACATAGTCATGGCTCCTTGTGCAGCAATTGATTGATTGGAATATCGTATATCTATGGCCTATAGTGTATCGACCTGTTGCCACGTAACTGTCACGAGGCCAGGAAAAAGTGCCACGAGAGCGCGACGAGAACGCCACGGAATGCAGATTTCGGGAACAGAATCCAAATGAGCGAAAAAGCCCTCTTTCTATTTGTCACCGGCGCCGGCAGTTGCGTGCGCACACCGGACTTAATCCGTGAACTGCTGGCCCAGGACTTCACCGTCTACTCGGTGCTGACGCCCAACGTGGCGCAGGTGACCGCGCCGGCGCCGCTCATGGACGTGCCGGGCAACTATTGGCTGCACGCCTATCGCCAGCCGCCGCTGGAGGAGGGGTATCCTTTTGGCGCGCTGCTGGTGGCGCCCTGCACCTTCAACACTTTTAACAAGATCGCGCTGGGGCTGGCTGACAACCTGGCCACCGCCATGATCGCCGACGGCATCGGCGCGGGCTGCCGCACGATCATCGCGCCGTCCATGAACAAGGGCTCTGGGCGCATCCGCAAACAAGGCGTCGCTGGCGCGGTTGCAAAGCTGAGAAATCGTCCCGCCCACCATCACTGAACGACGGAGTCGCATGTGGCCTATCGCTCAAATTGTGCAGACAGTGATTCAAAAGAAAAAAACAAATACGATCAACAGATTAAAGATTTGATAGATTTTTTTATCGCAGAGGTCAGCAATAGATTTCATCTGTCGAACCTCTTTAATATTGGCAAGGTGTTACCAGTAGGTCCTCCAAGACCAAAAATCGTCTGTTGATCAAATCAATTGAAGAAAAGGAAACCATGCAGATCGGTGTGAGTTCGTACAGCTTTATCGCCTGGTCACGTCGGGCCAGATGGACCAGATTGCCGTGATTGGCAAGGCCAAGGGTGGCTTCTACAACGTGATCGAGTTTTCCAAAATCGTGGTGCCGGAGGGCAAGACGTTGGCCGGTTGTACCGCCACGCACCGAGGCGGACCGGCTGAGGCATTGATATTGTCAACTACACCATTGGCGCTGATTTTTTGCGTGGCTCCAATGGCGATTTGCAGGCTGAGATTGAGCGGGTCAAGGGCGAAGTGGACATTGCCGCCATCCTGCGCGTGCCGGGTATGCGCCACGACGCCACCAGCGGCTGGCCCACCGACCACGTTGGCCCCAAAAGCTTTGAGGCCGCTCTGCCCCGGCTGGCCGAAGGCTGCCGCGCCGTAACCGAATACGCGGCGTCCAAGGGCATCAAGACGATGGTGGAAAATCACGGCTTTTTCTGCCAGGAGAGCACGCGGGTAGAAAAGCTGGTCACCGCCGTGGATCACGCCAACTTTGGCGTGCTGATCGACATGGGCAACTTCCTCTGCGCCGACGACGAACCGGCTAGCGCCGTGGGGCGACTCATGCCCTTTGCCTTCCACTGCCACGCCAAAGATTTCCACGTCAAGTCGGGCAACGAGGTGGCGCCGGGCCGCGGCTGGTTCCAATCACGCGCCGGCAACTATCTGCGCGGCGCCATTATCGGTCACGGCAACGTGCCGGTGATGCAGTGTCTCAAGATTATGCAGCGCGACGGCTATCAGGGCGTGCTGTCCATCGAGTACGAGGGGATTGAGGATGTGCTGACGGGGATTGAAATCGGCCACGAAAATCTGCGCCGCATGGTGGGGATGTTGGGCTAATGCGGTCTGAAGATGACAGGGTGACAAGATGATAAGATGACCGGATGACAGGCTCTGTCACCGTGTCATCCGGTCATCTTGTCATCCCCCCGCCTCTTCCACCAACCACTCGCTCACGGTGCGCGTGGCGGTGTCAAAATTGGCGCCGATGAGGAAAATACGCTTCCCTTTGAGCCAATATTTTTGAAAATATTCTTTCTGCCGGATTTGGGCCAGGGCGGCTTCGGCGTTGCCATTGAGTTTAAATTCGAAGATAAAAAGCTGATCCTCGAATTCTACCACGGCATCGATCCGACCATGATTTGTGACAACTTCTGCCTCGGTTTCGATGCCGATCATGCGAAACAGAATAAAAAAGATGGACTGATAGTAGCTTTCCCTGTCCAGATGCAGCGTGTACGGGATATCGGCAAAAAAGACGCGCAGCACCAGGAAGAGTTCATCCATGTTGCGTTTTTGTAACGCCTCCAGCAGCTTGTACAGATGCCCGCGCGACAGCGTGCGGTCGATATTGGAGAATGCGCTCAGTAAATAGGCAAAGAACGCATTTTTTACCTCGCGGTTGGGGTAGGAGAGATGGTAAATGGTCTCCTCAGCGAACTTTTGCTCATAATCTTTAATCGTCAAATAGCCAGTCTGGAAGAGCAAGGGAACGAGGTCGAGGCGCTCAATATCGTATGTGCTGAAGTCAATTTCTTTGACGACCAATTGCTCTAAATCGGGAATGTGATAATTTCTGTCGCGCAATAGATCGATGAGAAAGGTGGGCGTCCCGCTTTCAAACCAATAATTGGAAAAGCGTTGATGATAAAAGAGCAGCAAAGTTGAGAAGGGGTTATAGACATTTTCGGCCGCCGGCGCAAAGCAAAAACCATTGTACCAGCTTCGCATATTGGCCAAAAATGCTTCGGCGGAGATACCTTCTCTTTGCGCAAATGCCTCTATGCGGTCGGCCAGATACCTGCGAATTTCGGCTTCTGTCAATCCCAGTGCGGTGGCAAACGCAGTGTTCATGGTCAGATCGGTCAGGTTGTTGAGTTCAGAAAAGATGCTCACTTTGCTAAATTTGCTGATGCCCGTAATAAAGACCAGACGAATGTGGCTCTCCATAGCCTTGACAACCGTATAAAAGCCTTTGAGCGTATCTCGAATCTGGCGCGCATCCTCCAGATTCTGCAGGTTATCGATTAGCGGCTTGTCATATTCATCGATCAGAATGACCACCTGCTTTTCCAGCGACATTTTTTGGATCAAGTGTCGAAACCGCCGATAGTATGGTCCATCCGCCAAATCAATGCCATAGCTCTCGGCCACCTCGCTCAAATAGGCATTGATCGTTTCGCTAAGGTCATTTGCCGATTTGGTTGGCTCACGGCTAAAATCAAGTCGGATGACAGGATACGTTTCCCATTCATAATCGCTATTGTCGATCCATAGCCCAGCAAAGAGTTCCCGATTGCCGCGGAACAACTCATATAGCGTCGAAAGCAACAAGCTCTTGCCAAAGCGGCGCGGGCGCGACACAAAGTATGTACCGGACGGATACCGCACCAATTCGTAGAGGTACTGGGTTTTGTCCACATAGAGGAAACCCCCTTCAATAATGTTGCGAAAGGTGTAGCTGGTGGCTTGGATCGGCTTGGGCATCTCATCCTCCTCATCACAAAATTTGACTGTGATCTATTATATCACAGTCGAGATAGTTAATGGTGGTTAGGGGATGTTGGCCAACCACTATCGGCCATTCACTAAACATAACGCGCTTGTGATAAAATAATGAGGCAATTTGAGGCGATTGCGCATTCGGATTGCCAGTAAGTGTTTCAACCCACGCGTATACTGGACACATCCCCCGTTCTCCGCAGCTCGTCACCCCCGCGAGCTGCGGAGACCAATTTCAACCTATCCATTCATTGCACTCCCTCATCGCGACCAAAAAACACCAGTACGAAAGGATGTTCATGTTGAATCGTTATAGTTTGCACCCGCGCCAGCGTGACTGGCGTCCTCTGCCGCGCGTTGGCCGTCTTGGCGCTATCAGCGCGGCCGCGCTGATGTTGGCTTTGGCCCTGACCATGCTCGTTGCAGCTTTCGGTCAAGATGCCGCTATCTATGCCCAAACCGGCCCACAGCTCACGGTTGGCATCGAATTAGATGGTAATCCGCCATCCCTCCAGCCCGGCGACATTTTTACCCAGCGCATCAGCCTGAATTACACGGGCGGCGCGCAGGTCATTGATACCTTCTTTACCCAGCAGGTTCCGGCCGGCGTGCGCCCCGTTGCGCGGCCCACGGTGAGCGAAACCGTGTCGCAAACGGTCACCCCGCTGCAAGTGCGGCGGCGCGGGCGCACCTGGGGCTGGCTGGGCAAAATGCGCCCCGAGGCTGAGCTGATCGCCACCCTAACCATGCGCGTGCAGCAGTGCTATGGCGCCGACCAGACGCTGACGCTGGATGTCTCGGCGCGCCGCCCCGACGGCGTGGACGTGACCGGCAGCGTCAGCGTGCCGGTCGTCTGCCCGGATGTTTCGATTCAGGATATTGAAGTGAGTGAAGAGGTAATTTATGGCGAAGACGAGGCGCAAGCGGCCGCCATCGACTCCGCTGCCTTCAGCAATTCGTTTCATGTGCCGGGCATCCGATCAATCCTGCGCTTTACCTTGCGCAACACCGGTTCCGGCACGGTGATTCTCGGCACGGAGACCACGACATCATGGACGGGCTGCCTGACCTGCACCGTGGCGGCCAACGTCGTGGCGGCCGAACTGAACATGGCGGGCGACACCAA
>JAWKON010000105.1:0-16115 GCA_041391125.1 Caldilineaceae bacterium | reverse complement strand
TTATTGGACATTTATTTCCAATGAAGCCAGATGATTCACAACCGTACAGAAAATATGAGCGAAAGAGAAAGGAGATTATGCTATAGGTCACGGACCAATCCGACCAAAGAAAGGAAGTGACCATGAGCGATAATCTCCGCCGCTATCGTGCCATAGAAAAAGGACTTTGCCAACTTTATCCAGGTGAGCCGCAAGGGCGAATGCGGCAGTCGCTGCAAGTGATGGCGATGTTTATCAATGGCATCGTAGGTAGTCAGAGTACGCATAGTCGGCAGGTGGCCAAGAAAACACCGACAGGGGCCAAGGTAAGCAGCCGGGAAAAACAATTGGTGCGTTGGTACCAGAATGAAGCCGTGAGCTATGAAAGCCACATGCTGCCCTATGTGCAAGCATTGCTGTCACACTTGAGCAATCTAACCTTGGTGTTGATGATAGATGGCAGCGATATCGGACGCAATTGTGTCACGCTGCTGGTGAGTGTCGTCTACCAAAGTCGGGCGATCCCGCTCATATCGCTGGTGCGCAGCGGCAAGAAAGGACACTTTCCAGCCGAGATGCATATCGAGTTGTTAAGACAATTGTGGCAGATAGTGCCCGTCGATGCCGATGTTATCCTGTTGGGCGATGGTGAATTTGATAGCGTTGAGTTGCAGGGCTTTCTGCATCAGGCGGGTTGGCACTATGTCTGTCGAACGGCGGCCAACACGCGGGTGCAACTGGATGGGCAGTGGCTTCGGCTAGATGAGATCGACCTCTGGCCTGGCGATTGCCGCCCTTTCTATGATGTGGCTTTTACCCAACAGGCTTATGGCCCCGTCTTGGTCATTGCCTGGTGGCGCCGCGATTGCGCTGAACCTGTCTATTTGGTCACCAATCTTGAACTCATGGAGGAAGCCTGCTGCTTCTACCGCAAGCGTATGAAAATCGAGACCCTTTTCTCCGACCAGAAAAGTCGGGGTTTCCAGCTTCACAAAAGTCATATCGCTGATCCCGCTCGCCTGGCTCGCGTCATGATGGCCGCCTGTTTGGCCTATATTTGGATTATTTATCTCGGCGTTCTTTGCCGCCACGATGGTTGGATCTCGCATATTCATCGCACTGACCGCTGCGATCTCAGTCTCTTTCAGTTGGGCCTTGACCTCTTGGAATTCTTTCTCAATGAGCACCTTCCCATCTTTTTCGAACTCAGGCTGCCTGCTCCTACTCTTGTTTATTCACATGACCCTTTTTAGAACACTTTTTCTGTACGGTATTAAAGACGCCGGTTTCAACCGGCGGTCACTTTGGGGTAGCCTTAAAACGTGGTGGTCAACGTCTGCACCTGTCCCGTCTCCGCCGAGCGATAGCCAGCGTCGAAAATTTCGATGACGTGACGGGCATGGTCGGCGGTGGCCAGCGTGGGCTTGTCATCGCGCACCCAGTCCACAAGCTGCATCACGTCTTCATAGACGTGCGCTTCTTCCATTTGGCGATGCTCACCCACCACGTGGGGCAGCGTGGCCGTGTAGCCAAACTCATCGGCAATCGCTTTGCCCGGATAGTCAATAGGCTCGCCGTTCAGCTCGCCGCCATTGATGGTGCCTTTGGTCCCCATAATATGCGGGCGGCCCGGTGAAAAGCGTCCGGCGGCCACGCCATAGACAAAACCAAAAAAGGCGTCGCCAAAATCGACCACCATCAGCGTCTGGTCATCCATGTCGGTGGGCAGCATCTCGCCGTTGAACTCGCGCTCCTTGATGCGCACGCCCGACAGCGCGGTGACGCGTTTGGCCGGCCCCACCACGGCGGTCAGCGCGTGCAGCCCGTACACCGTCATGTCAAAAAGCGGACCGCCGCCCGGCTTGCGGAAATACCAGGCCGGGTTCACGTTGGTCAGCGGGTCGCTGCCGCCGCGCACGCGCGATTCATTCTCGTGGTAGCGGCCAAAGGTGGCGCCGGTCATGGCCCAGGTCAGCGTGCCCAGCTCGCCCGCTTGCACCATCTCTTTGATGCGCTGTAAACGCGGGTTGATCAGCTCGCCCGGCGACGAGACCAGCTTGACGCCCTTGGCATTGGCCGCCGCAATTAGCTTGTTGGCCT
Source organism: Caldilineaceae bacterium (assembly GCA_041391125.1). Classification (GTDB taxonomy): domain Bacteria; phylum Chloroflexota; class Anaerolineae; order Caldilineales; family Caldilineaceae; genus JACKBC01. The sequence goes on along the minus strand of JAWKON010000105.1, from coordinate 14,036 downwards.
CATCTACGGTGGTGGTCATGGTCTTGTTAAAATGGACGTGCACGCCGTTATCCACGGCCAACATGCCCTGGTCAAAGTGAAAGCCAATGGGCGAGGCAATGCTCACCGCATCGACCACGCCGGCGGCCATCATCTCTTCCATGGTGGCGTAGGCGTTGGGCACGTTAAATTTGGCCGCCGCCGCCTGCGCCCGCTCCAGCACCGGGTCGCACACGGCGGTAATGTTGACGCGATCCTGCACATCGGCCATGGACAAATGGGGCAGCAGCCCGCGCAGCGAAATGCTACCGGTGCCCACAATGCCCAGGCGTACTTGATTGCTCATGTTATGCTCCTTAATATTGTTGTAAAAAGTGGATGGGATATTTCAATCATGGGGCGCAGCCCACAAAGACAGTTTGAATCCCACGATATTGAAAATCCGGATGATTGGTAATATGGTCTGGGGAGTGGATATCGCCCAATTCCACCCAAAGCCGTTGTTCATCTACGGGCAAATCGGCGTCTTTTGCGTAGTGCGCATAAAAGGCCAAGAAATTGCAGACAAACGTTTTTTCAACGGCGCGCAAGGGCTGCAAGCGCGTCATCAACGTTGGCTTCTGACGAATATTGATTAAACCCGCTTTCCGTAACCACTGCGGTAAAAGAATTGTTCGGAAAAGCTGGCAATGATACTGATTGCCCATGCGGCATAATGCTTCATGTAAATGCACGGTTAACATGGGGGTTGTCGGTTGGAACTGCATGGATGTTATATCATATTCCTTGATGGCAATTAAGCCACCCGGACGTACAACTCGCCGAAACTCACTTAGCATTTTGAGCAGTTCCTCATCCGTGAAGTACTGAGACGTATTAGCGCTCCACACCGCATCAAATGCGTTGTCTGCATAAGGTAGATTAAATAGATTGCCCACACGCGCCGAAACCGGCGCGGCCCACTGACTTTGCGCCCGGCGGGCTTCAACTGCGGCAATATTTTCCGGCGCCAGATCAATGGCACTTACTTGCCCTGCACATCCAACCAGTTCGGTCATCAACGGCAAAAAACCGCCAGTTCCACAACCGGCGTCCAGAGCGCGCCAGCCCGGCTGTAACCCCACCCAGCGCAACATCTCTTCGTATTCAGGCTGCATGGCAACAAAGTGGGCATCCAGCCAATCCGTTCCAACAAAATTTTGTCCGGTGGAGCTGGTATGCAATTCAGAATTCTGCTCTATTGTCATATCGTTGCTCCATGCAATGCGGTTGTGACAAGAAAGTGCGCTTTTTGATTGCCCACCAGAGAAGCAACCTTAAATTCTCACACAGCATAGCCTATTGGGAAAACCAGTTGTGTTTTCAGCTATAGTGAAATCAGTTTGACACCAATACTTTGATGGCTCAATCTCGGGCGCAGATTAGCGGCGGTTGAGTAGGCCCGGCAGTTTGGGCCGTATCGAAACCAAAGCGGGTCGACCCGTTCACTTTGGTTTCGATACGGCTGCTTTGCAACTCAGGATTCTGCTGTAGTGCTGTCATAATGTTGCCTCCTGATATGACAAATGGTTCGATAAAAACTTTGCAGTTATGAAACCCGATACTGGCGCCAGGACGTTTGATGTTCCCAGCCGACGGCATTTTTGAGTTTGTCGCAGTTAAGAAATGATTGATGTCCTTCAAGGCCGGCAACCACGGGCAGCAGGTCGGGGCGGTAACGTTCGACAATCTCTTGCGACGGCTCCAGCAGACTCGTGTCGTCGGCGTTGAGAAAATAGACATCATGCACCGGCAGCGTCTCCGCCTTCTCCATAAGCAGCCGATGCGCCGACGCCACATCTTCGCTGCCTACCCAGCACCAGAGCCATTCGCTCCAGCCTGAGATCGGTTTGGCGTTTTGGGCCATGGCCTGCCGCCGCTCTGGGGGGCAGATGCCGGCAATGCGCGTGACGTAGGTGCGGATGCCGTAGGCGCGGCTATAGCTGGCCAGCAGATCTTCGCCGGCGCGCTTGGTAAAGCTGTACGAATCCTCGGGATAGCAGGGGTGCGTCTCATCAATGGGCAGCTTCTCAATGGGAAACGGCGTTTGGCTAATGCGGAAACCGTGGCCCAGCGCACAATTGCTGCCCGCCATGACCACCGTTTTGACGCTGCCCGCTTCCGCCGCCGCCTGCATCAAATAGTAGACGCCCAGCATGTTGCTCTTAAAGGTGGCGTCAAACGGGATGCCGCTCTCGGCGGCGCGGGCGCGCAGATCGGGGTGATCCACCGGCCAAGGCTGGGCCGCAATGTGCTGGATGGCGTCCACCCCCGCCACGGCGCGCTGGCAATCCTCGAAACAGTTGATGTCCCCCTGCACCCACGGCAGCCCGGCAAACTCGTCGGCCACCGGCTTGCGCGAAAAGAGCACCAGCTCGTGGTCGGGCAGCAGTTCGCGAATCACATAGGCGCCCAGCTTGCCGCTGGCGCCGGTTATGAGTACTTTCATGGTGTTGGTTCTTTCATTCTCGTCATGTGTAAGGCGATTTTCCAAATCGCCGTCTGAATGTAAACGAGCGAGCGGAGGCTGAGCCTCCACTTCCCCGCCCTACAATCCATAATACGCGTCAATCTCATCCTGATACCCCGACACCGCCCCTGACAATACTTCCGCCAGCGTCACCCGCCGCCCAAGCTGCGACGACTCCAACATGCCAAAGGCGCAGGCCAAGTCGTGCAGCCCTTCGCGCCCGCTGGTTTCGGGGTCGGTGCCGCTTTCAATGGAACGCAGCCAATCCAATTGCTGGATGGCGTACGGGTCGGTCAGCCCCAGCGGGTAAAATTGGTCGCGTTCTTCCGCGCTCATGCCCTGCTCAAAGTGGTCGATCAGCGACGTGCTGACGCCGCTGTCGCTGATGAGCTGGTCGCCTTTGATGCAACCCTGACTGCCCCAAAACGCCGGCGTGCCGGGAATGCCCACGGCGTCGCCATGCCCCGCCCAAGACCAGAGCAGTTGCGCCACCGCCTCGTTTTCAAAACCGGCCACGGCCATATAGGTGTCGTCCACATTGGCCGCCACGCTCTGTGTAATATTGCCATCCGCATCGCGCAGATAGCGCGTGGGCTCAAAGGTGCGCGCCACCGCCTGCACCCAAGCCACTTCGCCCAACACGTAGCGCAGCCAGTGGAACTGATGCACGCCAATATCAATGGAGCCACCGCCGCCGCCCAGCAGCTTGTCGTGCCGCCACGGCGTCTCCGCCACTACTCTGTCCGGCGACCAGAGCCCACCCAGCGAGCCCAGCAGCGCCATCTGCGGGTCGCCGATCAGCCCTTTGCGCACGGCCCAAGCGGCGGCGCGCGGCAAGCGTCCCTGGCGCACATTTTCAAAGGTGCCCAGCGTCAGCCCTTTTTGCTGCGCCGCATCCACCAGGCGTTTGGCCGCCTTAACCGAAATGGCCAGCGGTTTCTGCGTCAGCAAATGCAAATTGGCCGCAAAGGCGACGTCGGCCACCTGGTGGTGCAGCGCCAGCGTGGTGAAATCGTTGACCGCATCCACCACGCCGTCGGCAATCATCTGCCGATAGTCGGTATAGATGGCGGCATCCACATCGTCCTGAAAATCGCTCACATAGGTGTGGGGCGCGGCCAGCGGATCGCCCGTTTCCGGCGGCAGCACGGGCGGCCGCGGCGGTGGCCCTTCGCCACGGCGGGCGAACATGCGCGCATCGTCCTCTTTGCGCGCTGCCAGCGCCGTAATGCGAAAGTTGTCAATGCCGATGTCGCGCAGCTTCTTATAGCCCTGCAAATGCGCGTTGAGAATGCGCCCACAGCCGACAATTCCGATTCGTATCATGGTGGGTCCTTTCGCGTTGTGTTGGTCGGGGAATTTGAAGGGATGACAGGATGACAGGATGACAGGATGACAGGATGACAAGATGACAAGATGACAGGATGAATGTCCCTGTCATCTTGTCATCCTGTCATAAATAATCAATCGGCAATGGCAACGACACCGCCGCCCCCTGTTCCGCCGAGAGCAGCCCGGCTTCGAGAATCTCCTGGGCGTCGCGGCCGATGCGGGCCGTGCAGAGGCCGGTGATGGGCTTTTTGTTGATGATGCAGTCGAGGAAGTGGGCGCTGGCATTCTTCATCTCTGGGGGCAATGCCGGTACGTCCACTTCGATGCCGTCTTCACGTTCGCGGTTGGCCAGCAGCAGCCGACCGTTGGCGCCCGGTTCAGCCACCAGCGTACCTTCGCTGCCGTAAATCATAGTTGTGTACGACGTCAGGTGGCCGATCTGCGTCCACGAGGCTTCGCTGATGGCAATGCTGTGGGCGCTCTGCATGACGATGACGGCGTTGTCGTCCACGGTGGTGTAATCCTTTTGCAGCTGGCCCACCACGCCGGTGACGCGGCTGGGCATGCCCAGCAGATAGCGGGCCAGGGCGGCGCCGTAGCAGCAATAGTCCATGAGCGCGCCGGCGCCGTTGAGTTCGGCATCGTAAAGCCAGTCGTAAAAATAGGGCGTGCAGCCCAGCTCTTTAGGGCCGGCGTGGGCCGAACGATATTTGACGCTAAAAAGCTGGCCGATTTCGCCGGCTTGCGCCATCTGCATGGCCTTTTGCAACTGCGGCCACCAGGCAAAGGGCCAGTTGACCAGCAGCTCTACCCCGGCTTTGCGCACAGCGGACAACATGCGCACGGCGCCGTTCAAATTCGACGCCATGGGTTTCTCCAACAATATATGCAGCCCGCGCTCGGCGGCGCGAATGGCCAGCTCGGATCCGGTGGCGTTGTCGCCAAAGATATAAACGGCGTCCAGCGCGACCTCGTCCAGCATCTCTTCGTAATAGTCAAAGACCTGTGGGCAGCCAAAATCGGCCTGCACTTTTTCCAGCAGTTCGCTGTTGATGTCGGCGGCGGCGACCAGTTCGGCCAGGGGAGAGGCCGCCAGATCGCGCAGGTTGCCCCACACGTGGTCATGGGTCATGCCTAACACGCCGATGCGTAGTTTGTTTGTCATGGTGCGTCCTTGAAATTATGTTAACTACAGATTACACAGATTTTTACAGATTTTTTGAAATGATGTTTTGCATATTACGGGCCTCTCGTCCCCCTGGCCTCCGCCACTCCAAATTTGGAGAGGCGGGGGAAAGACGTACAGAGTGCGTTAATCTGTAAAATCTGTAGTTCCAATAGAATAGTTATCGAATGACCGATTTGGGGGTGGGTGTGATGCGGGTGACTTTGATCTGCTCGCGGTCGATCAGATTGCCGACTTTGGGGCTGACTTCGTTTTTCCAGAAATCGCTCTGATAGACCGCCTCGTAGAGGGCGACGCGCTCTTCTTCGCTTTCAAAGCGGCGCAGCCAGGTGTAGAGGTCTTCTTCTTCGGGGCTGGTAAAGGAGCCCACGATAACCATGCCTTTGGAGACTTGAAAGGGGATGATCACTTCCTCCATATATTTGACCCATTCGGCTTCTTTGCCCGGCCTCATGCGGTACTGGCGCAATTCAAAAAACATTTGGTTTTCTCCTTTGGTTTGAGATTTGTTGATTCTTTCCTGTATGCGCACGCTGTGGTAGAATCGTAACGTTTTGGCGCAGTTCATTTATATATGATCAACAGATTTCACAGATTCAATAGATTTTTTCTCTTGGTAATCTGTGAAATCTTGCTAATCTGTTGATCTATACTGCGGTTTTCATTCACAGCAGAGTATAAATGTTTTCTTCGTCTATCTTGAGTCATATTATAGCTTGAAAAAGTGGAGAGAGGAAAGATTTCCATGAGTTACGACGGGCGCATGCACGCCGTGCAAATTGAGGGGTTGACGCGGAATCTGCCGCTGTTTACGGTGGCGCCCGGTGTGACCATCGCAATTTTTAACATGTTGGGCGATACCGAAATTGTGGAAGCGTCGGCCAAAGGGTTGGCGGCGCGCGTACCGGCCAATGTGGATGTGTTTGTGGTGCCGGAGGTGAAAGCGGTGCCGCTGGGCCAAGTCTTGTCGGCGCGCACCGGCATTCCCTATGTGGTGGTGCGCAAGGTGCGTAAGCCCTACATGGTGGATTGCATTGAGACCGAAGTGGTGAGCATTACAACCGGCGCGCCGCAAACGTTGTATATTGATGGCAAGGATCGGGCGCTGATTCAGGGCAAGAACGCGGCGCTGCTGGATGATGTGATCAGCACCGGCAGCACGCTGCGCGGCCTGCGCCAACTTATGGAATTGGCGAGGGCGCCCATTGCGGCCGAAATGGCCGTGTTTACGGAAGGCGATCCCAGCGACTGGCCCGGTGTGATTGCGCTGGGGCATCTGCCGGTTTTTACGGATTAAGGTTCGTAGGTCACTCTTGTAGAGTGACATGCTTCGGCGGCTTCCACCAAGTCACTCTGCAAGAGTGACCTACAAGAGACATAAGTCCCAAGGGCTTGAACACAATATGGCAACATTAATCGAACAGCTTGACAAGGTGGCGCAAAGGTTTGATGAAATTACCGAACTCATGGCGCAGCCCGAAGTGACCGCCAACTACAGCCGGCTCAACGAATTGGCCCAAGAGCGGCACGAAATGGAAGAGACTGTCACAACCTATCGGCGCTATCGGCGCGTGCTCACCCAGCTCGAGGAGAGCCAGCAGCTTCTGGAAGATGAAGACGACGATGAGATGCGCGAGCTGGCTGAAATGGAAATAGCCGAGCTGGAGGCCGAATCTGAAACGCTGGAGCAGGAGTTAAAGCTGCTGCTGGTGCCCAAAGACCCCAATGATGAGAAAGATGTCATCATGGAAATCCGCGCCGGCACGGGCGGCGATGAGGCTGGGCTCTTTGCGGCGGAACTCATGCGCATGTATTTGCGTTGGGCAGAAGACCACCGTTTTAAGCACGAAATGCTGAGCCTGAGTGAAACAGGCGTAGGCGGCATCAAAGAAGCCATCTTTGCCATTCGCGGCGCCGGCGCCTATAGCAAACTCAAATTCGAGTCCGGCGTGCACCGCGTGCAGCGCGTGCCGGTGACCGAAAGCCAGGGCCGCATTCACACCAGCGCGGCCACGGTGGCGGTGCTGCCGGAAGCCGATGAGGTGGAAGTGGAAGTCAAGGAAAACGAAATCCGCATCGACGTGTTTCGCAGCAGCGGGCCGGGCGGGCAGAGCGTCAACACGACTGACTCCGCCGTGCGTCTGACCCACTTGCCCACCGGGCTTGTCATTAGCTGCCAGGATGAGAAGAGCCAGCTTCAGAACCGAATCAAGGCCATGCGTATTTTACGCGCCCGCCTGTACGACATGGAGATTCAGCGTCAGCAGGATGAGCTGGGGGCGGCGCGCAAGAGCCAGGTCGGTTCGGGCGACCGCAGCGAGAAGATCCGCACCTACAATTTCCCGCAGAGCCGGGTGACCGACCACCGCATCGGCTTGACGGTCTATCAATTAGAATCGGTGCTCAATGGCGATCTGGATGAATTCATCGATGCGCTGGCCCAGCATGAACAGGCCGAACGCCTGCAAGGGGCCGCGGTGTAAGCAAAACGCACAATGCTACAATCTGTTTTGACAGCATTTTGACCTATGACAGATTGGGATATTTGTTATATAATCGTCGAGACACCCCTCCCTTTCCACCCCCTGTAAGGTCATAGGTAGGTCAGGAATTACGTTTATCTGTCTATGCTGCTCAAGGTTGAGCAGCATGGATTCACCATCCTCAACAGTGAGGTCGCCCCAGGAGCTGTCGTTCCGTCAACGACAACGTGTGCGAGTTTCAGTAGATTGCAACGCGAAGAAATAGGATCGGATTCACCAATCGGGACCGATGCCTGATTCGCCCAGATCGTTGCGATGTACTGAATACAGTAGTTGTTTATAAGGAGGTTCTATTGGCTATTTTGCGAGTTAACGCCGGTTCAGCATTCCGCTCGCGTTGGCCATCTCGCTCCCAACGGCGGGAGCCCAATCAGCATCGCATCCCCAATGCACGCATTACAAATGCGCCTATTGCAAATGCACCCATTGCAAATGCACGCATTGCAAATGCACCCATTTGTGCAAATGCGCCCATTGCACAAGCGGAAGAGAGGTTCAGTCAAACGGAGGAATCAGATTCTTTGGCAGGTCCCCAAGAGACGCCAATCACCCCGAATAGTCAGATAACCGTGAGGGTTGATGGACAGGATGCCAATTGGTTAAACATTGTTTGGACATTAACGCCTGCTGCCACCGTGGGACGGGCGCTGGTCTCGGCCACCGAGCGGCTGCGGGATGTGGGCATCGACACGCCGCAGCTTGATGCACAGGTGATTCTAGCCTATGTACTCAAGCGGGAACGCAGTTGGCTTTTCGCCCATCACGATCACAAGTTGTGCGCCGAAGAGGCTGAGGAATACACCGAGCTGATCGTGCGCCGGTCGCATCATGAACCGGTGGCTTATTTGACCCGGCGTAAAGAGTTTTACGGGTTAGAGTTTTATGTGGATAGCCGCGTGTTGATTCCGCGTCCTGAAACGGAACTATTGGTGGACGCTGTGCTCAACCAGGTGGAAATGTATTCCGAAGAGCTGGCGGTCGGCGAGCATGTTCATGTTTTGGATGTGGGCACTGGCTGCGGCGCCATTGCAGCGGCCGTGGCGGCCAATTGCCCCGAGGTGAAGGTATACGCGACCGATGTGAGCCCCGATGCCATTGCGGTGGCCCGTGAAAATATCAAACGACTGGACGCGCGGCTGCAAATCACGCTGTTGGAGGGCGATTTGCTCTCACCACTGGCCAACAAAGTGGACATGAATCGAGTCGATATTATGGCGGCCAACTTGCCGTACATCAATACGACCGATTACGGGGCGCTGGAGCCAGACGTGCGCAATTTTGAGCCCAAGCTGGCGTTGGAAGCCGGCCCCGATGGGCTGGACACCATCCGCCGGTTGTTGGTGCAGGCGCCAGACTTTCTCAAGCCTGGCGGCGTCATCTTTTTAGAAATTGGCTCCGATCAGGGTCCGGCCGTGGTGGGCCTGGCGCATGAATTGATGCCCAATGCCGCTCTCGTCGATCTGCGTCAGGATTATAATGGGCGCGATCGACTGGTTACTATTGTGCCGTAGGCCTGCAGGGCAAGCTTTGCCGCCTGTTTCAACTATCAGCAACGCCCTTTACGACGGTGACATATCAATGCAGTTGATGTGTCACCGTCGTAATTTATTAATGTAGAAATTTTATTCCTATGACAAATCACTCCCATCCTTTTGACATGGTCATTCTGGACCTGGACGGCACGATTCTGGACCTTTATAAATCGGCCGAATTTAGCCCGGCGGTTGTGGAGGCGGTGGCCGCCGTGCAGGCCGCCGGCATTCCGGTGACCATTGGCACGGGCCGCGCCTTTCAATATGTGCGCGAGTATGCGCGTAAACTGGCCATCACCACGCCGGTGGTCACTACGCAGGGCGCGGTGGTGGGCGACCCGGTGACTGGCCACGTGCTGGCCGAAACGCGGTTGCCGCTGGCCGCCGCCCGCCGCGCCGCCGCCTGGTTCGACCAGCAGGCGCGCGTGACCGCGTTTTACTTCACAAATGATGATGGCTCGGTCACCATTTACCAGAATTCGGACGGCGCCGACCCCGAATTTTACGAGCATGTTTTTGGCGCCGGACGCATTTTACAGCCGGCCTTTGCCCCCCTGATTGCCGATCCCGAGCCGCATCTGCCGGTCAAATTTATCACCATTGACAACCCCGACGCCGGCGATAATGTGGAGCCGGTGCTGCGCGCGCTATTGAGCGATGAACTTTACATTACGCGCACGCATCCGCTGCTGGTGGAGGGAACGGCCCAGGGCGTGGACAAAGGGCAGGGCGTGCGCCGTATGCTCGAACTGGTCAACATTGATCCGCAGCGCGTCATGGCCATTGGCGATAGCGACAACGACATCCCCATGCTAGAGGCGGTGGGCTTTGCCGTGGCCATGGGCAACGCCAGCCCCGGCGTGCGCGCCGTGGCCGATTGGATCGCTCCATCCATCGATGAAGATGGCGCGGCCGTGGCGCTGCGCAAGTTCATTTTGGATTTGGGATGATCAACAGGAGATGAGCATGATCAACAGATTATGCAGATTACCCAGATTTAAGAGGTAATCTGCGTAATCTTTGAAATCTGTTGTTCAACCTTCTTTATCTATATTTTGATTGATTTTGAATAATGGGAGCTTGCATGAAATCTGATGTCAAAATCAGTTTAACCCACCGCCCGCTGTTTTTGTGGTTTATGACAGCGGGCGGTTTTTTTACGTTCTTCACCTTTGGCTTTGTGGACAACATCAAAGGCCCGGCGCTGCCCGATCTGTTGCAGGACCTAAACTTCAGCTATAGCCAGGGTGGGGGGATTCTTTCGGGCGCGTATTTGGGCTTTGTGGTGGCCACACTGCTGGCCGGGCCGCTCTCCGATCTGCTGGGCAATCGGGCGATATTGTGTGCGTCGGGGCTCTTTATTGCGTTGGGCTTGTTTGGATTAGGCACGGTGTCAACTTACCCACTGCTATTCCTATCTATGTTGGTGGTGGGATTGGGGACGGGCGCCATTGAAGTGGGCGGCAACGGGTTGATTGTGGCGCTGCACCGGCAGGCGCAAGGCCGCTTTTTGAATTTGCTGGCCACCTTTCACGGCATTGGCTCCATGCTGGCGCCGCTCTATGCCGCCTGATTTTGACCGCGATGGGAAGCTGGCGACAAATCTTTCTTATGACGCCGCTGGCCATCTTGGTGGCGCTGCTTTTATGCTGCCAATGGGCGGAGGGTCCCCCAAAGGCGAAACGCACAGCTTCGACTGGGCCACGCTGCGTCGTACTGGCTTTAGCCCGACCATGATTCTTTTCTATATTGGCCTGGCCTGCTATGTGGCCACCGAATTGAGCATTGCGGCCTGGATTGTTGAATATCTGATTCGGCAGAAAGGCATGGCGCAAAACATGGCGTCTTATTACCTGGCGGGCTTTTTCGCTTTTGTGATGGTGGGTCGGATAGTGGGCAGCATCTTTGTCGAACGCATTGGCTACTTGCGGGCGGTGCTGCTGGCGGCGGTTGGCGCGTTATGCTGCATCCTGATTGGCCTGCTAAGCCCGCCGGCATTGGCCATCTTTTTGCCCATGAGCGGCCTCTTCTGTTCGATCATTTTTCCCACCATCACGGCGGCGGTTTCAAGACTGCACGCGCAAAACACCGGTACGATCTTGGGCCTGCTCTTTACGGCTGGGGGATTGGGCGGAACCTTGGGGCCGGCAGCCATTGGCGTGGGCAGCGACGCCTGGGGCATCCAGTGGGGCTTTGGGCTGAACGCGCTCTTCTGCGCCGGCGCAATTGTGGCGGTAGCGTTATTGATGCGAACTCAGCCTGCTTAACGTAAGTTTGATACTCGCCATTTGGACAGGTTCGAAACCCGTCTGGCAGCGATTGGCTTTTCCTACAAATAATATATGCTAATAATAGATGATGAAATTCTCCAATTGTTTGTCATGATTATTTGCTGGAAGAGACATAGCGCTTAAAAGGAGGGAAAAAGAACGCCGCCAACAATCAACTTCCAGTAAACTTGGAAACTCTTTTAAAGAAAGGAGTTACATATGAGCAAGTTCTTTACGATGGTGCGCAATATGCGCCGCATCGGTTTGGCGCTTGTACTGATGCTGGCTCTGTTGATTGGTCTGTTGCCTGCTGCTGTGCAGGCCGCGCCCGCGGCGGGTGAGCAGGCCACGGTGGCAGCCTACAGCGGCCAATATTATTATGTCCAACGCGGCGATACGCTGGCCAAGATTGCAAGCTACTTTGGCGTCAGTTGGCAGGCCATTGCCAACGCCAACGGGATCGTGAATCCGAACCGCATCTACGTTGGTCAGCGGCTTTACATTCCAACTGGCGGTGGTTATCCAAGCGCTTGCACCGCGTACTATACGGTGCAGCCCGGCGACACGCTGGCCAAGATTGCCCGCTACTATGGCGTCAATACCTATACGCTGGCGCAAGTCAACGGGATTGCGAACATCAACCACATTTATACGGGGCAACGCCTCTGCATTCCGGGTGGCTATAGCCCGCCACCGGCCAGCTCTCAGTACTATCGCGTACGACCAGGTGACACCCTGGCCAAGATAGCCGCCTGGCACGGCGCGTCGGTGTATCGATTAATTGCGCTAAATGGCATTTACAATCCGAATCTGATTTATGTGGGCCAGCTCCTGCGCGTTTGGTAATCCAACCGATGTGTAAAACAACGGCCCGGCAAAAGTGAACTGCCGGGCCGTTGTTCGTATGCGCATATATCATTTTGTTCGAATATAACACGTCACCTGTCCCAGCACATGATCGGGCGGCACTGCCCCAAATGTGCGGCTATCGGTTCCTTCGGCTGGATTTTCGCTAAGCAGAAAGCAGCGCCCGTCCTGCATAACGGCGTCCACGCGCTTGATCAGCTTGAAGCTGGGCTGGCGCGGATCCCGCGCCACTACAACATCCCCCGGCTGCGGCGACTTGTGGCTATACGCGTGGCGGTTGACCAGCACCAGATCGCCCGGACGCAGCAGCGGCAACATGGAATTGCCGGTAACGCGAAACCGATGGCGACGCTGCAGTAGCCATCGGAGGAGTTCTGACCAACTCGCATCGGGCAGCCCCGATTGACTGGGCGCAAATTCAGCGGACATACATGATAAGCCATGCCCAAAAGAAGCCCGAAATCAGGCCTGATTTCGGGCTTCTTTACAGGCAAATTATGACTAAGCGGCGGTGTAATATTTCACATCGCGGCCCTTGGTGGCCCAGAAGATGTTGTGAATGTCTTCAATGGCGGCCATCAGCGCCTGCGCCTTTTCCAGATTCACTTCCACCTTGACAGCGGAGCAAAGCTTGGCGGCATTCCAGAATTTGTCATGCAGATCGGGATACTGCGCCACGTGCGGCGGCTTGAAGTAGTCGGTCCACAGCACCAGCAGTTCGGTCTTGGCCAAATGGGCCTGCTCTTCTTTGATCGCAATGTAGCGGGACTGCGTATTTTGGCTGGCCACATCATTGGCCGGCCCCAAATCGATCAGCTTTTTGGTCATGGAAAGGACGGCTTCCGCCGCAATGCGCGCCGACGCCGGGTCATAGACGCCGCACGGGCCATCACAGTGGGCGCTGACTTCGGGAGCGGGCAAGCTGGCGGCAAATTTGGCAATTGCATTCTTAAACATTTCTGTGGTTTCCTTTCTAAGCAGAGAATCGTACAGTGGATGTTCGATGGATCCTGTTGTGGCTCTCATTATCAATACACCGCAACGGTGTTGGCGATATAGGCAGCGGTCTCGATTAGTGAATCCAACCCTATCCCCCCCGTTGCGATCTACTGATTATACTTGGCTCTGTCGAAATTGAAAATGTATCTTTCACGCCAATCACGCACATTTTCAGATACATTTCTGAACAGATTTCCAGACAGAATCTGATTTAAGTATACAGATTGTCCAACCTGGCGTCAAACATTTAGGGCTGTCTGGATGGACATTGGAATTGCTATTTCATCTCCGCTCGCGCAAATAGACAATCAGGTCGATATTGCCCGGCGAATGGCCCAAATCGGTAAGGATGGCGGCGGCCTCGGCCCGGTGCTGCATCCCGTGCATCACCACATGGGTCAATATCTGCCACAAGATTTGGCTGCTCTCCTTGCCGCCGGTGTCTTTATACGTTACCGTGGCGTTGAGCTGTTCATTGGTCAAACGGGCCAGAAATGCGCGCATTTTGCCCTCTTCAGCCTGAAAGCGCGCCAGCACATCGCCAAATGTAGAAAACTCCGCCTCATTTAACAGCGCAGTGGGATACACCTGCTCATCCAACCGCAGCCGCCAAACCCACTCGGCCGATGCAATGTGCACCAGCACCCCGCGCAAGCTGCCGTTGGGGAATGAAGCCGGCGCCCCCAATTCGGCCGGCGTCACATTGGTGGCCGCCAACAAAATCTTGGCCGAGGCCCAGTAGTTGTATTCATAGAGAAGTTGTAGATCGCTGAGTTGCATAGTTGTGTCCTTGGCGGCTGTTTGGAGGGCGGGCCGCTC
>JAWKON010000104.1:0-16385 GCA_041391125.1 Caldilineaceae bacterium | reverse complement strand
GCAAACGTTTGGGGCGTCAGATCGGGGGAGAGGGCGGCAATGGCCGTCTTGGCGGTCTGGACGCTGATGGCCAGCTCTCGAAACAGTCGGCGTACGTTGTCTTGAAGCACCCAAATGGGCGTTGGCAGCGCTGGCAACAGGTCGTCAAGAAAGGTCAGCTCAAAGGGCGCCAGCGTCTCCAGGGCGGGCAACTGATCGTTGGCTGCCATCTGCATCGTCTCTTCCAATAGCCGTAACTCAAGCTGGCAATAGGGGCAGCGCTGCACATGTGCATGCACATCCGGCATCATCTGCGCGACAGGCCGGCCGGCCTGCTGCTCCATATAGTAACTTGCCAAATGTTCACGCGCCTGTACGCAGGGCATATCTGCTGCTGTATCTGCCAAAACGGCGCGCGCAAATTGGTCTAAACGGGCCAAGCAAAGTGGGTGCTGCAGGATATAGTTAAGCGCCTCTCCTCGTTGAGCGTGCTGGGCGTCTAGCATTATTTCTAAAGCGGTGTCACAATTCATATATCGTCTTTCCTTCACATGCCACGCTGCATGGATTATTACAGCAGCGCCCGGACAAGGAATGGGGGTTGCCCGCAGCGGCGCCGTAAGTGTGCATATTTATCATTACCTATCCTTCTACTCGGCTGCCATTGCTTTCGTACAGCCGGTCTATAAATTAGTCGATACAACTGGCCCATTTATTTCAATTTGTATAGTATTCAATACTATTGACGTAGGCGTGTACAGAAATCGTCATCATTCCGTAGCTTTACCAGGCTGCGGTGCCGGATCAAGCGAATATTGGCCGGCGTTTTCCCCAACAATTTCGCAATCTCCTGATCGGTTTTCTCATAGTAATACCCCTGAATCAGGGTCGTTTTGGCATCGTCACTGAGATCAGGGTGCGCTTGAATGGCCAGGAGGAGTTCTGTACTGGTTTCATCAATTACAATAATATGCTCTGGCAAAACCTCATCATCGCCCGCGGTTTCAAATGCCTGATCCAATGGCTCGGTGAGACGCCGCTGGTCATACCGAATTCGATCCAAACACTTGTTGATCACGATGCGCGCCGCCCAAGCGCAAAACGCCGCGGGTGCATCTGGTCCTTGTTGTTTCTGCAATCGGAGATAGATGGCGACCAACGCATTTTGCGTACATTCCTGCACGGCAAAGTCATCATACAGTTCAGCGTTAAGACGCAAGCGCGCCACCGGGTACAAAAATGCGGCGAGCTTCCGCAGACCGGCGCGGCATTCATCTGGATCCGCACTGGTGCAGACCGCGTAAAGACTGAGGGGATCGCAATGGGGGGCCACAATGGGTATCTCCAATGTTCGCTTGACGGGTGTGGTAAATCAGTTCTGTGTGCTCGGCTAAAAGGGCAATCCAATTAAAGATGGCCCTGGACGGGAGCTATTAAAAATAGTTATATATCAAAATGTTTGGCTTGGCAAGTTATGGTAATATAGCTACAGGCTGCCGTAAGGGCCGTATGAAACAAAACGGGCGTCGCCAACGACAAATATATAGTCAGTACACCGCAACGGTGTTGACGATATAGGCATCGGTCTCGCCTGCTAGACCCAGCCCTATCTTCTGCCGCTGTGATCGACTGATAGTGCGTCATAGCTGCCGTATCCCCCTCGGCTTCTATGACGCATCCCCCGACCTTCGCCACAGCCAACTAGCCCGCCCCACATACCCCAAACTCAACGCAAGCATCCCCACATAGATGCCGGGCAATTCACCCCACAGCACGCCAATCACCAACACACATCCAATCAGCGTCAACCCCACCAGCACCGCTTCGGTAATGCCGCGCGTGCGGCGGCGGTGCATGAGCGCGCCCTGGAAGAGTGCCTCAAATGCGGCCAGCGCCGGAATGGGCAGCGCCAGCCAGAGCGCCATGTGCGCCGGGTGAATCAACGCTTCCGGCAATGCCGAAATGCGCGTAAACCAGAGTTCGGCCAGCGGCGTGGCGTTGAGCAAAATGAGCAGGCCGCTCACGGTCAGCGCCAGGCGCGTCATGAAGCGGCGCAGCAAAACCGGTGCGCCCGGCTCTTCCAGCAGCACCACAACCGCCTCGATGGAGGCCATGCTCACGCTCATAAACATGATGATCAGCCCATACAGCACCGGCCACGTAGCCAGCGAATCCAGCGGGTGCGGCATGCGGCTCAGCGCGGCGGTTACCACCGGCTGCACGGCAATTTGCAGCAGCGACGTCATCACCAGCGGCAGATAAAACGTGCGAAAAATGGGCAGCGTCAGCGGCTCGGCCAGCGGCGGCGCCTGACGCAACGAATCGCGCAGCACCGGCCGCGCCTGAATGCCCGCATAAGCCGCCTCGGCGATCACGCCAAACACAATGCCGCCCGCCGCAATCAACGCGCCGGGAACGCGGCCCAACGTAAAGAGCAGCAGCGCCATGAGCAGCGTGGCGCAGACGCGCGTCACCGCCCCCATGGTCACCACTTGCGTGCGCCCGGCCCGAATCAAAATGCCGTAATTGAAGCGCCGAAAGCCCAGGCTAAAGCTCCACGGCAGCATGGCGCGCATACCCAGGCGCACCGGCTCCACAATTTCCGGCGGTGGGGCAATAAAGTCCACCACCACCAGATCAAAGAGCGGCGTAAAGGCCAGCAGCCCGTGCAGCGCAGTCAAGATGGCGGCAATCACATACATATAGCGCCGCACCGTGGTGAAGGCCTGCCAATCTTTGCATAGCGTGGTCGAAGCCGCCAGCAGCATCATCACCGGCGAGGCCAGAATGAGCACAATGGGAAAGAGCAACCCCCAGGCCGCCAGATGCACTTTGGGGTCCGCCGCCCGCGCCACAAAGGCGGCCAGCAGCGGAATCTCAATGGTCATGACCAGCCAGCCCGCGGCCAGCGGCCACCAGGTCTGCACCACCCGGCTCATGGTGAGGGTTGGTGAACCGGTTGAGACGTTTGGCGCGGCAGCGGCTGCTGTTGATATGGGTGTGGACATACAGCACTTTCTTTCTATTTTTAGGCAGCGTACTTTCTGGTTGTACGCCAACCCGATTAGAGATTTTGGTAATAAGATTTCGTACGCGGATTGTCACGGATAGCCGCGGATGCTCACTGAAAATCGGCGTAAATCAGCGTTCATCCGCGTACAATTTATGAAAGCCAACATTTCCAATTGTACACAACTATGCAAAGTTGTGCGCATTTTGAAGCTGGCCCCCATTTTTCAACCACCCCCAATTTTTCAAGGGGGCTTGACAAAACACCATTTTGGGCGTAAAATGAATCTGTATTCATTTTAGTGAATTTATATTCATAATGTTGATTTGGAATTCAAAACCAATGAACACAATCATCGAAACCAACAATCTTATAAAACGCTATGGTCGCATCACCGCCGTGGATGGCGTCTCGCTGCGCTGGCGCAGGGCGAAATCTACGCCTTTCTAGGCCTCAACGGCGCCGGCAAGACCACCACCATCCGCATGTTATTGGGCATGATCAAGCCCACGGCCGGGGAAGCGTGCGTGCTGCACACCCCGGTTGGCCAGGGAATTATGGGCAATGGGCGTAAAGGGCCGTGGCATTCAGTGGGCTATCTCGTGGAAACGCCGCACGCTTACCCCGAGCTTTCCGTGCGTGAGAATTTGGAGGCGGCGCGGCGGCTGCGGCCGGGTGTCGAGCGGCAGGCGGTGGACCGGGTGATTGGCCTTTTAGGGCTGGAGCCATACGCGGATCGGCGGGCCGGTGCGCTGTCGCTGGGCAACGCGCAGCGGCTGGGGTTGGCCAAAGCGCTGCTGCATCGACCCAAGTTGCTCATTCTGGACGAGCCGGCCAATGGATTGGACCCGGCGGGCATTGTGGAAATCCGCCAATTGTTGCTCGACCTGGTGCGGAACGAAGGCGTGACGGTCTTTATGTCCAGCCACATTTTGGGCGAAGTGTCGCGGCTGGCCCATCGCATCGGCATTATCCACCAGGGGCGGCTGATTCAGGAGCTGGATGTGGACGAGTTGGAGCGCAATCGCCGCCGGCGCTTGCTGATTCGCACGCGTGATGCCAGCACCGGGTGCGGCGTCTTAGCGCAAGCTGGATTTGCGCCCACGCTCACGCCGGATGGCGCCATCGAGGTGCTGGATGCATGTGCGATTGCGCATCCAGATGAGGTGGCGACCTGTTTGGTCAACGCTGGTCACGCGCCGACGATGCTCCATGTTGAGCAGGAGGATTTGGAGCACTATTTTTTGCGGTTGGTCAATTCAAAACAGGCGTGATCACGCAAAGGCGCGAAGTCGTAAAGTTTCTGGTTCGGTGTAAATTCGTGGTGGCATACTATGAGTCCACTGCAACAAGGGCAGAATAGCCACAAAAAGCACAAAATACACAAAACGCACAGAGAGAAATTTTGTGGATTCTGTGTTTTTGTGGCTATTGAGAGTTTTTGCGGTAGAGTCCTATTCTAGGAGTAAAAATCATGCACAACGTACAGCAAGCCATCTGGGTGGAAGTGCTCAAAGCGCGGCGCTCGAAAATGCCGCTGGCGACGCTCTTGTTTTTTGCGCTGGCCCCATTTGTGGGCGGCTTTTTCATGATCGTGCTCAAAGACCCGGCGATGGCGCGGCGCCTGGGCATGATCAGCGCCAAGGCGCAAATTGTGGCCGGTTCCGCCGATTGGCCAACCTATTTGGGACTGTTGGCGCAGGCCATCGGCATTGGCGGCATTGTGATCTTTAGCTTTATTGCCAGTTGGGTCTTTGGCCGCGAATATGCCGACCACACCGTCAAAGATCTGCTGGCGCTGCCCACCGCCCGCGCCGCCATTGTGCTGGCGAAATTTGGGCTCATTGGGATCTGGTCGGCGCTGCTCACGGCGGCCATCTATTTGATTGGCCTCGGCGTGGGCGTGGCCGTCGTGCTGCCGCCCGCGTCCGCAGACGTATTCCAGCAAGGCACAATCACCATTGCCATCACCGCCGGCTTGATTGTGGCGCTGGTTACGCCGATTGCGTTTTTCGCCAGCGCCGGCCGCGGCTATATGCCGCCCATGGGCGCCGCCTTGCTCTTTGTGTTCCTGGCGCAGATCATTGCCGCGGCCGGCTGGGGCGAATATTTCCCCTGGTCCATACCGGCCTTGCGCTCTGGCATGGCCGGACCGGCATACGCTGAGCTGGGCGCCGTCAGCTACGTCATCGTGCTGCTCACCAGCATCCTAGGCGCCATCGCCACCTTCGCTTGGTGGGAAGTGGCTGATCAGAATCAGTAGTCAGTGGGCGGTAGGTCAGTGGTACAGTGGGCAGTGGGTGGTGGGTGGTGGGCGGTGGGCCAAAGTCATGAGTTGCTATGGTTGCGCCTGGTTATGGGACAACCGCGAACAAATGCTAGAAAAATTTCCAATTCGAGGATGCCGTACATCACAATCTACACTAACCACATCGCAACGAGCAAACAGATTCCCCCTCCTCTCCACCCGTGGAGAGGAGGGGGCCAGGGGGAGGAGAGGCCGACCCATGAATGAACGTTTCCAAAAACAATTAACCCAAGCCCGCCGCCAGCAGATTCTGGACGCCGCCATCGCAGTGATCGCTGAGCAAGGCTTTCAGAACACCACCATCAAACAGATCGCAGCCAGCGCCGAGGTGGCGGACGGTACCATCTACAACTACTTCAAGAACAAAGACGACATTCTGCTGGCCATCATCAGCCAGGTGACCGAAGCCGAAGTGCGCGATTTGCACTTTGCCGAAGCGCAGCAGATGACGCTGGCCGCCTTTGCGCATGAATATATGGCGCACCGCATGGCCGAAGTGGACGCCGGCTACCCCATCATGAAGGTGCTAATTGGCGAAACGCTGGCCAATCCCCAGTTGGGGCAGCAGGTCTATGACGAGATTTATGGGCCGGCTTTTGCGGCGGCGGAGCACTTTTTTCAGCAATTGATGGACCAAGGTCAGTTGTCCGCCGGCGACCCGGCGCTGCTGACCCGGTTATTTGCCGCCCCGATTCTGGGGCTACTCATGCTGCGCATGATGGGCGATGCCCACGTGGCCGCAAACTGGCAAGCCTATGCAGACGCCATGGGAGCCGGTGTATTGTCGATGTTGGAAAATAATTTTCAAGAGAGGAATGAACCATGAGCACTCAAATCTCACCACTCGGCCAGCAGACTGCGGCCGCGGCCTTGAAACCGCTGCGCCTGGACAGCGGCGATCTGCACCACCACATTCATGCCGACTTTGCCCGGCTGCGGCAGGAAGCGCCGGTGGCGCCGGCCTACGTGTCGCGCCGCCAGAAGGCATATCTCATTTTGCGCTACGAAGACTGCGTGAGTCTGCTTAAAGATGACCGGCTGCTCAAAAATCCCAACACGGCCAAAGCCAGCGGCGGTCAAGGCATGCCGTGGATGCCCAAAGCGTTTGAACCGTTGATGCACAACATGCTCAACACCGACGACCCCGACCACCGCCGGCTGCGCAATCTGGTGCACAAAGCCTTTACGCCCAAAATCATTGCCGGACTGGCGGAGCGCATTGAGCAGATCGCCCACGAACTGCTGGACCGTGCGCTGGTGGAGGGCCGCGTCGATCTCGTTCAGGCGTACGCGCTGCCGCTGCCCATCACGGTGATCGCCGAGCTGGTGGGCGTCCCCGCCGCCGACCGGGCGCAGTTTCGGCGCTGGGTGCAGTGGATTATCGTCAACCCCACGCCGCTCAACATGGCCCTGGCTCTGCCCGCATTGTGGCGGCTGCTGCGCTACTTTCGCCAACTGGCCGATCAGCGCCGCCGCGAGCCGCAGGACGATCTGCTGACGGCGCTGGTGCAGGCTGAGGATGAGGGCGACCACTTTACCGAGGATGAGCTGCTGGGCATGGTTTTCCTGCTGCTGGTGGCCGGTCACGAAACTACCGTGAACCTGATTGGCAACGGGACGCTGGCATTGCTCTCCAATCCAGATCAACTGGCATTGCTGCGCGCAAACCCGGAGCTAGCCGAAAGCGCGGTGGAGGAATTGCTGCGCTACGACGGTCCGCTGATGACCACCGAATTCGGCTTTGCCCGTGAAGAGATGACGCTGCACGGCGTCACCATTCCGCAGGGGGCCACGGTGCTGCCCACGCTGCTTTCGGCCAATCGGGATGAAGCGGTCTTTCCCCATGCCGATCAGCTCGACCTATCGCGCACCCCCAACCGCCACCTGGCCTTTGGCCACGGCATCCACTATTGCCTGGGGGCGCCGCTGGCCCGGCTGGAGGGGCGCATTGCGTTCAACGCGCTGCTGGAACGGGCGCCCAATTTGCAATTGGCGGTGGCGCGGGAGCAGTTGCCGTATAAGAACATTATGATTTTGCACTCGCTGAAAGAGCTGCCCGTTGAGTTATGAGGGATGGGATGGTCAGGAGAAGAGGTTTCCACTTTAAATCTACAGAGGAATCGTGTTTATGGGATGAGTACGGCATAGCGCTCATCTTGCGGAAGCCAGGCGAGTTCAAAGTCACCGATTGGTGTTTCAATCGGTGCTGTGGGGAATTCTGGATCATTGAGATAGATCTGGGTCTCGTTCATACCCGTAACCACTACCGCGTGTAGCGTATTATAAGACCAGTACGGCAGGTTCTCGGTTTGAATGGAAACGATCACGGGTTGATCGTGCATCAGATATTCACGCAGCAAAGCCACAGTTCCATGTGTGGCAACTTCCACGGTCAACCTGAGCCGTTCCAAAGTGCGTATCCGCAAAAAGGGGGTGCCAAAGTCTTGGGTTCCCAGAATGCGCCGGAGTCGCCAATATAGGATCGGTCTGTTGAGATAGTGCAGAACCATGTAGGCACAGGCGGGCAGGCAATCACCTGCCCGCGGCTGTTGCAAATGAGGGACATTCAGCTGAATAGGGGCATTGCGGCCAGGCATGGAAAATTCTAGTCGCTTGTATTGTCCGGTGGGTAGAGGTCGGCTTCGCTTAAGCGAAGTAACTGTGCCATAGAAGTGGCGGTGTGGGAGGCCTCAGAAGAGGGCTGTGGTGGCAGCATGAGCGGCAAACGCTGGGATATTTTTTGGGCGGCTTCTTCAATAGCCTTTAACGAGTCTGCTGGATTGTTCAACTTGCCGCTTTCTACATCCACATCGACAACACCCACCTGCCCCAGCCGTCCATAAGGTGGCAAGCTGAGGTATGCGGGAACCCGCCACATCGGTGGCTCGCTTAATATCAGCGTTGGACTATCGGCGCCAATATTGCAGCTAACTTCATCGATCAGCCACTTATGCACCTGGTGTTGCGCTTCGGCGGCGCTAACGTTAATTGTAAAGCTGCTCGTCACGTTCAGCTTTACTGGACCTTTAGTTGGCAATGCATAAGCATCTAGCAAAACGGGTACTGCCATTGGGATTCCTCAAGAAAATTATACTCTGCTCTCAATGAAAACTGGAGTATAACTGATTCACAAACCGGCATTGGAATAGCTCAGCGGATGTAGTGATGACATCCACACCTGCAATTATAGCACGTCTGTTTTTTGACAACAATCCCCAAAAACGAAATGCTCTCAATTCCCAAAGGGTCCCAATTAAATACTGCTACTTACTCTTATCCTGTCATCGTTGACAACTCACTTAAAATTACATACACTTCCAGCATGGACATCTCCCAATGGCAACATCAAATCACCACAACGCTGACAACTTTGCTGAAGGCGGCGCCCAACGAGCGCCCAGAGACTGCGTATGGGCTCATCTCCGCCGCCGTATTGGCGCCGCTGGTGAACGCCCTGCGCGCTGGGAACCCCATGGCGGCGTTTGGCGCGTTGAGCAGCGTCGCTAGCGGCGCCAGCGGCAATTTACTGGCCAACCAATTTGCACACTGGAACGAGCTGAAAAATAGCAACCCCTCTGATACGGCATTTATCGAACAACTGGCCGGCGAACTCGCCGCACGCGCCCAGGCAGACATGGCCTGGCGCGATGCGCTGGACGAAATCCATGGCAAGCTCACTTCGTTGACGCTGCTGGAACAGAGCGCCAGCGCCGCGGATCGCGCCTGGTTTGCCAACATGCTGCGCGCCGAGTTGCGCCAGCTTGGCAATGCGGAGCGCTATCAGGCAGCCGTCAGCCACGTTGAAAACGCCGGTTCGGGCGCCGTGGCGCTCAACGGTGGGTTGGCCGGTGGGGCAGGCAGCTTTGTAGCCAGGGAAGCGCACGACAACGTCGTTTTTACCGGTCCCGTCACCATCAACCAATCACCGTCTGCAAATCCCCACGAAATTGAAGACAACACGCAGGAACTGCTCACCATTTATCTCCAGGCCCTGCGCGCCGAATGCGAAGCGCTGCCGCTGGCGGCTATGGGCGGCGAGACCGGCGCCGGACGCGACATTTCGTTGGAAGATGTGTATGTTGAGCTGGACACAACCGAGCGGGTAAGGCTATCGAATCAGGAAATCGCCAGGGCCCAACAAGCGGGCCAGCCAGTTGAAGTGGACGCTGAGCGTCCGTTTAAAGCCTGGGAGGCGGCGGAACGATATGCGCGCCTGGTGATATTGGGCGACCCTGGCAGCGGCAAGAGCACTTTTGTGCGCCAGATGGTGGCGCGCTATGCGACGGCTCTGCTGCGCGGGGAAGAACAGCCGCTGCCCATCTTCGTGGTGTTGCACGAACTCATTGAGGGGCTCGATAGACTGGATAACAGCGCTGACTTCCACCATGCTCGCCAACGCGACCGCCAGCAGCTCTTGCGCGATTTGATGACCGCTGAATGGACTCGGCGGCTGGATGAATGGGGCGTGGCCGATTTTGAGAGCGAGCTGATGGGGCGCGCCAAAACGGGCCGCGGCAGCGAGGTGCTATTAGTGCTGGACGGACTGGATGAGGTGCCGGAACGGCTGCGCCCGCTGCTGCTGGAAGGCATTCTGCTGTTGAATGTGGCGTATGCACGCATTGGTCAAATCATCGTCACTTGTCGCAGCCGCTCCTATGGGGACAATATGTTGCCGGGCTACAAGCCGGTCACGCTAGCCCCCTTTACCGAACAGCAAGTCGCCAAATTTATTGCGGCCTGGTATCGAGCGCAGCAACACCTGGGGCGTTTGGATCAGCGGCGGGCTGACCAAAATATTGCGAACTTGCAGGAAGTTGCCCGCACCAATCTGCGCGAACTTGCCAGCAATCCCATGCTGCTCACCACTATGACCATGATCCACCAGCGTGAGACCCGATTGCCAGAGCAGCGCGTCGCGCTTTACAATCTGGCGGTGGATGTGCTCATGAAGCGTTGGCAGCAAGCCAAGGACCAAATCAGCAATCTTTCGCCGCAACTGGATGGTCTGCTAGCCGATGGCCGTCGGTTGCGCCGTGTTTTGGAGATGCTGGCCTATGAAGCGCACAAGACGCAAGCATCGGCTCCCGGTCGGGATATGGGCGGTGACGAGCCAGTGAGCCGCGGGCGGCAGCAGCCCCTGCGGCGCGGCGATCTACTGGTGCTATTGGAAGAAAAATTGGGCGATGACACCCAACTCGCCAACGAATTTCTCGACTATATTGATCATCGCGCTGGCCTGCTGGTGGGTCGCGGCGGCGGTGGACAAGGCACGGCCAGCCGCAAACCGCAGACATACAGCTTTCCACATCGCACATTTCAAGAATATTTAGCCGGATGTCACATGAACTTGGGGCGCGACTATATTCGCACCTATTTGGGCCACATCAAAGAGGGCGATTATTGGCGGATGGCGGCGATTTTGGGGGCCGAAGAGCTTTTCTATAACAACCGCAATGAACATGCTGTGCTTGACCTAGCTTACGCCCTCTGCCCCGTCGCCCAACCGCAGACCGCGCACGACTGGCGCGGCGTGGTCTGGTCGGCCCAAATGGCGGCGCCGCTGGAGCACAACACGATCGCAGAGGATGGAAAACCGGATGGTGGCCCTGCGTATCTCCAGCGTCTGCTGGCGCGTTTGTTAAAACTGCCGCACACCGCCTTCCTGACCATGGCCGAACGGGCCGAAGCTGGTCAGGCGTTGGCCCAGTTGGGCGATCCGCGGTTCCATGCCGACGTTTGGGATTTGCCCGCTGATGAAACATTGGGCTTTATCGAAATTCCGGCGGGGCCATTCGCCATGGGCAGCAATCCCCGCATCGACCGCTATGCGTGGGGGGATGGCCGAGAGGAGCCGCAGCACGAGCTGCACCTGGCGCGCTTTTTCATGGCGCGCTATCAAGTGACGGTGGCCCAGTGGCGCGCCTATTGCCAGGCTACCGGGTATGAACCCATCGACCCCAACAGCTTGCGCGAGCCGGCCAACAACCCGGTGCGCTGGGTGCGCTGGCGCGAAGCCATGGCGTACGGGGAATGGCTCACCGCGCGTTTGCGCCAGTGGGAGCATACGCCGGAGCCGCTGGCCACGCTTTTGCGCCAGGGGGATGGCGACGGCCAGCCGTGGCAGATTACGCTGCCCACCGAGGCCCAATGGGAGCGGGCGGCGCGCGGGACCGATGGTCGCATCTATCCGTGGGGCAACGAGTTTGACGCCGCCCGCGCCAACGTGTGGGAGACGCGCATTGGCTATCCGGTGGCCGCGGGGCTCTTCCCCAGCGGCGCCAGCCCTGACGGCTGCCTGGACATGGCGGGCAACGTTTTCGATTGGACGCGTTCAAAGTGGCAAAATGCGCAGGGCCAGCGCTACGATTACCCCTACGATCCCCACGACGGGCGCGAAGATTTGGACGACCTCAGCGTGGAGCGCGTGGTGCGCGGCGGCGCCTTCAATAACCTCGACGGCCTGGCCCGCTGCGCCTATCGCCTGCACTCGGCCGATGGCTATCTGGCGGACTATGTGGGCTTTCGGCTGTGTGTCTGTGGCTAGCGACACGTCCCAGATTTGGGGAAGGAGAGTGCGATGCACCGGCCAAAGCGCTGCGGTACTCACTGAACCGTCGGGGCCGGTGCGTTGCACTAGACTGGGTTGAGATTCGTCTCCATTTGAGGACGTCCCCTTAGCGAATTCCCCATTGACAAACCCACGCAAATTGCATACACTGGGGCCATGGACATCTCCCAATGGCAAGAGCAGATCAAGACGCGTTTAACAAGCTGGTTGAGCGGTGCACAGGCCGCGCTGCCCAACACAGCCTATGGCTTCATCTCAGCGGCGGCGCTGGCGCCGCTGGTGAGCGCGGTGGCGGCGGGTGACCCTACGGCCTATTTTACGCTGGGCACCGTATTAAGCGGCCTGGGCGGCAACCTGCTGGCCAATCAACTCCAAAAGTGGGTAGACCAGCAAAATGCGGCCCCCTCTGATCAGGCGTTTGCCCAAGATTTGGCCGTCGAGCTGGCGCAGTTCGCTCATGCTGATGCCCAATGGCGCGATGCGTTGGATGAGGTTCATGCGAAGCTGGCTTCGCTGGAACTGATGCCGGCTAACATCCACGCAGAGGCGCGGTCCTGGTTTGTGCAAACTCTGCGCGAGGAAGTGGCGCAATTGGGCAATCAGGAAAAATTCGCTCCGGCGCTGGTGCAAATTGAACAAAGCGGTTCGGGCGCGGTGGCTATGCAGGGCGGAACGGCCGCCGGTAAGCAAGGGATTGCCGCCCACTCTATGACCAATCCCATTAACGTCACCGGCGACAACGCCCAGATTACCGTTCAGCAACTGTCAGCGCCTCATCCCCAATCCCCAACCACCGATCCCCAAGAGCCACTGTTCGCCTATCTCCATGCCCTGCGCAAGGAGTGCAACGCACTGCCCCTGGCCGCGCTGGGCGGCAACGTGAGCAGCGGAGCCGAAGTCTGCCTGGATGATGTTTATATTGAGCTGGATACAGACGAGCAGGTGGCCCTGACCGAACAGGAAAAAGCAGAACTGCGCGCCCAAAACCGCCGCGTGGCGGATGACGCCAAACGTCCACTCAAAACCCTTGAGGCGGCCCAGCAACATGCGCACCTGCTGCTGCTGGGCGACCCGGGCAGCGGCAAGAGTACCTTTGTGCGCCAGTGGGCCGGGCGTCATGCGGCGGCGCTGTTAGGCGGCCAGGCGCAGATGCTGCCCATCTTTGTGGTGCTGCATGAGCTGATCGAGGGGCTGGATCAACTGGCGCAGAACGCTGACTTTCAACAGGGGCGGCAGCGCCAGCGCCAGCGCATGCTGCGTGAAATGCTCCAGGCTGAATGGACGCGGCGGCTGGACGAGTGGGAGGCGGCCGATTTTGAGGCGGAGCTGCTGGCCCGCGCCAAGGCCAAAACGGCTGACCAGGTGCTGCTGGTGCTGGACGGGCTGGATGAGATTCCCGAGCCGTTGCGGCCAATCCTGCTGGAGATGATGGGCGCGCTGGGCGATGTTTTTACCGGCATTGGCCAGATCATTGTGACCTGCCGCAGCCGATCATACTGGGACGGCATGTTACCCGGCTACAAGGCTGTGACCCTGGCGCCCTTTACCGATGCCCAAATCAACCGCTTTATTGCCGATTGGTATGGCGCGCAG
Organism: Caldilineaceae bacterium; assembly: GCA_041391125.1. GTDB lineage: Bacteria > Chloroflexota > Anaerolineae > Caldilineales > Caldilineaceae > JACKBC01. The sequence continues at coordinate 2,927 of JAWKON010000104.1, read as the reverse complement.
CAGAAATTGGGCCGCATGGACCAGCGCCGGGCGGAACAGAATATTGCCGACCTGCAGACCGCGGCGCGCACCAATCTGCGCGAGCTGGCCGGCAACCCCATGCTGCTGACCACCATGACCATTATTCACCAGCGCGAGACGCGGCTGCCCGATCAGCGCGTGGAGCTTTACAGCCTGGCCGTGGAGGTATTGACCCAGCGCTGGCAGCAGGGCAAAGATCAGGTGGCGAATCTATCGGACGCGCTGAATGCGCTGCTGGGTGACATGCGCAAACTGCGGCGCATACTGGAACTGCTGGCCTATCAGGCGCACAAAACCCAGGCCTCCGCCGCCGCAGGCGATGCCGAGGATGAAGAGGGGGCCAACCGCAACCGGCAGCAGCCTTTGCGGCGCGGCGATCTGCTGGTGCTGTTGGAGAACCAGTTGGACGATGACAACGCGCTGGCCAACGAATTTCTGGATTACATTGACCACCGCGCCGGTCTACTGGTGGGCCGCGGCGGACAGCAGGCCGCCGGCAGCCGCAAACCGCCGACCTACAGCTTCCCACACCGCACCTTTCAGGAGTATCTGGCGGGCTGCCACATGAACCGCGGGCGCGAATACGTCCGCACCTATTTGGAACATGTGAAAGAAGGGGACTACTGGCGCGTGGCTGCGCTGCTGGGCGCCGAGGAGCTTTTCTACAACAATGACAACGAAAACGCCGTGCTGGACCTGGCCTATGCGCTCTGCCCGGTGGCTGAACCCAAAGACGACGCAAGCTGGCGCAGCGTGGTCTGGGCGGCGCAGATGGCGGCGCTGCTGGAACGCGCTGCCATTGAGTCCGACGAGAAGCCCGATGGCGGCCCGGCCTTTCTAAGCCGTCTGCTGGAACGGCTGGTGCAACTGCCCCACACCCCTTTCCTCAGCATGACCGAGCGCGCCGAAGCGGGCGCCGCCTTGGGCCAACTGGGCGATCCCCGCTTTGACCCCAACGCTTGGCATCTGCCCAACGAGGTTGACCTGGGCTTTGTGGATATTGCCGCGGGTACGTTTATCATGGGCAGCGATAAGAAGGTGGATAGACGCGCGCATAGTGATGAACAGCCACAGCATGAACTCCACCTGGATCGCTTCCTCATCTCCCGCTATCAGGTGACGGTGGCCCAATGGCGCGCCTTTTGCGACGCTGCTGACCATACGCCGGAACATGCAGGTAGCCTGCGCGACCCGGACAACAATCCGGTGCGCTATGTGAGTTGGAAGGAGGCCATGGACTACTGTGCCTGGCTTACCAAGCGGCTGCGCACGTGGGATCATACGCCGGAGCCGCTGGCCACGCTTTTAAGACAAGGTGATGAGAATGGCCAGCGCTGGCAAATTACGCTGCCCTCGGAAGCACAGTGGGAGCGAGCCGCGCGGAACGGCTGGTCGTATCTATCCGTGGGGCAATGAGTTTGACCCGAACCTTTGTAATACGATCGAAACAAGAATTGGACGATCAATGGCGGTGGGCTATATCCCACAAGGCGTCAGCCCCGACGGCTGTTTAGATATGGCGGGCAATCTTTTTGACTGGACGCGCACAAAGTGGCAAAATAAGGAAGATAAAGTATATGGCTATCCATACAAGGCCCAAGACGGCCGCGAAGATCTAGGAGACACGGGCGCGGCCCGTGTGGTGCGGGGCGGCTCTTTCGCCGGCGGCGATTACTTCGCCCGCTGTGCGTTCCGCGGCGTCTTCCACCTCCTCGACCCCGATGTGGGGTTTCGGTTGTGTGCGTCCCCATCACCTCTGGGCTCCGCACAGGATTAGCAAGAGCGAGGCGAAGATGCAAGCCGCCACTCTGGCCTCTGAATCTCTGATCTGGAGGCAACAGCAAGCGGGCAACAGAGATAGCGGGTGTGCTGAGATGGCGCGTGCGCGCGAGCCAATAGGCGCGCAGCGCCCGGCCCAATTTTCATTTGCAAAGGTCAATGCAAAATAATAGAGATTATCGGAATTAAGAATGGGTACGCAGATGAACGCTGATTCTCTCTGAAAAATCTGTGTGAATCCGCGTGAATCCGCGTACAAAATTTTATAAATCTTTATTACCCATAATGTCTAATATACGCAAGCAAATGTCCCCGGCACTTTGTTTCGTCTGCCGAGGTTTCTCGTCGAAAGTGCCGGGGACGTGGCGGCATTATGTTCTGGCAATGACCCAAGGAGAAAAACGAATGTCCCAGGAGATGCCTATTTTCACGCGTACATACGACTTTCTCACCTGGCTGCTGCCCATCACCAACAACTTTCCCAAGGCGCAGCGCTTTACGGTGACGCAGCGTCTGCTGGATGCGGCTTTTGATTTGCGCGAGCGGCTGGAAGAAGCCAACATTCGCCGCGGACGGGCGCGTTTGGAGCGGCTGGAACGGGCCGATGAGGCGCTGGCCAAGGTGCGGCTCTATTTGCGGCTGACCTTCCAATGGCAGTGGCTCAAGCCGGGGCAATATTATCACGTCTCGCAGATGGTTACGGAGATTGGCAAGCTGCTGGGCGGCTGGCGTAAAATAACGGTATAAAGGGGTTCCACCGGATCGCATGTGGTTGACCCGCTCTGGTTTCGATACGGCTGGAAACTGCCCCAGCCTACTCAACCGGCGCTACCCCTTGGTATAAAGCATTATGGCAACAACTGGTTCGCCAGTTTTGTGGGGGCAGACTCAGACGCGCGGCCCGTGTGGTGCGGGGCGGCTCTTTCGCCGACAACGATAACAACGCCCGCTGTGCGTACCGCAACGACAACCACAACCTCAACAACAATGTGGGGTTTCGGTTGTGTGCGTCCACATTTTTCACTGGATGGCAACGTCCCCATCAGAAATGGCTGTCGGAGCGATCTGGCCGCCCGCGATGAAAAATGGCGGAGTCTGTTCCTGGCCGCGCTGACCCCTCCTAACCT
>JAWKON010000103.1:0-17810 GCA_041391125.1 Caldilineaceae bacterium | reverse complement strand
AACAGCCACCACTGCGCCACACCCAAAGCCAACCCCAGCCCCGCGCCTCCCACCGCACCGTTCAGCCAGGCGGGTTGATGGACATAGGCCAGGTTGATCACCAGCGGCAGCGCTGCCACGATGGCGATAATCACTGCGCTGCCATTGACCAAGATCCATCCCAACCAAACGCCCTTTGGATTTATGGTGATCCGTTCAGCGTTGTTTTCCATAACTCGCTCCTTGTTGGCACACAGTGGGACAGTAAGCCGCCGACTGAACTACTGTCCCACTGTTCTACTTCCCCTAGCGGCAGCCGCCGCGTTGCTCTACAACTCTATGCGCTGAAGACCGCGCGTAGCTTATCCTCTTCGGCGTTGGGTAAATTGGTGGCGATGATCTCAAACTTGGGCAACTGTTTGGCCGATTCCAGCACTTTGTCTTCGACGGCATCGCTGGTCATCAGGAAGAGGGCTGATGTGCCGGCGGTAATTTTGCCGCGCACCTGCTCAATAAAGCTGTCGTCAATGCCCACATCCGCCAACAGACCGTTGAGCACCCCCATCATGGCGCCAATAGCTGCGCCCAGCAGCGGGCTGAAAAAGAGTAGACCAAACAACATGCCCCAGAACGCACCATCTAGCGCGCCGATCCAGGGCATATCCACCAGTTGTCTGGTCTTTGGTCGTTCCTCACCGGCGGGCCAGGTCACCACGGCGGCATCGTGCAACGTGATTAACTGTTGCGCCTGCAAATTCTGCACACTTTCCAATGCCTGCTCCGCACCATCGGGCGTGGCAAATTTCAAGACAGATAGCGTTACCATGTTTTTCTCCTCTGCATAAGTTGATTTTGAAACAAGATTGAGATTGCAAATGACCGCTATCAAAAACTTATGTTTGGGCGGTCGTTATGCCATTACTGACGCCATAAGCACATCTTCAACGGGACGACGCAACGACTGCGGCATGGAGTTGGCGTAGCCGAAGCGCAGGAGCAATTGGGGCAACGATCCGCCCAACCCCAGCGCGCTTTGGAGCTGACCGCGCAATGCAGCCACTTCGATGGGTTGATTCAGCAGCGCCGATTTGATGTTCAACGCCGTCATTTGCAGCGCCAACCGCTCGTAGACCTGCCCGGTGCGTACCCAGGTCGACCTGTCATCGGACGCGGCGGCAATGACCACAACGCCGGCTGAACTGCGCAATTTCTGGGCGTCGACGTCGGCCTGTTGCTGCGGCTTTGTCCCAGCCACGAACAGCCGTCCCAACCAGCGCGGTGCTTCCATATTGCCCGCACAGCGGGTAAAAAGCCCATCGCCTGTGTTCATGGCTTCCTGCTTGTTGAAGCGCAGCCAGTCGATCAGCTCGTTCACAAAGGCCGGCTCGGCGTATTGGTGCAGATTGCCCTGATGCAGATAGTCCAGCGCCATCGCCCGCTCCGCCGAACTCGACAAATAGCGCAGCTCCACACCGGTTTCCAGCGGTAATGCCTGCATGATCTCCAGGTCGGCCTTTGGCGCCGGTTGGCCGTCATACGCTGACCGCGTGTTTTGGCGCCGTTCGATCGCGTCAAAATGTGGGCTGGGTTGCGCCGTGTCGGCAGTTAGGTGAACGCGGATGTAATCGGCTATTGCTGGGTATGTCACCTGGGCGGCATACCCAGCGGCGCGGGCGGCCACGAGCAAGTTTTCCAGCGCACAGCCCAGGCTGATCCAAAGCTCGCGGTCATGGGGATCGACAACGGGCAAGCGGCGCGTAATCAGGATGGATTTCGATGCCATCGGCGTTGACGGCAAATTGCCACGGCTGGGCATTGTGTCCATTGGCCGCCAGCGTGGCATAGCGAATCAGTTCGCGCATCTGTGCGGACATGGTTGCCCCCTGTGCAAATGGTCTATGGATATGGCTCGCCGCCTCTGCATAATCCAGCCACGGCGCGGTTTCGGCCAGTAGATAGCCGCCCGCTGCGACTATTCCAGTAGCTGTCAGCCCTTTCAGAAACCCGCGCCGATTGAGCCGTGACTGAGATTGTAGGTTGGACATGATTGCTCCTTTCACCGTAACTATTCACCTCCTGGCCCTCCCCTGGCCGCTTCAAGCAGGGGAGGAACTCCCGCCGCTGGCGGCGCTTTCAGCTCCTCCCCTCGAGGGGAGGCCGGGAGGGTTTAACGGCTGAATAGTTACCTTTCACCGTGGATTGCGCATTTCGCTAGCCAGCAATGGGCGGATCGGATATTGCAGTTGAGATACGATTCACAGAGAGCAGCGTAAAATTGAGGCTATGGAGCTTGAGCAGCAGACCAAAGAGTTCAGCCTGGTCGCGCAGATGCCCTTGCAGGAGCGCCTCCCCGGTTGGCTCGTTGCACACCATGAGCGGTATAAACCACTCGGCGAGAGCGCCCGTGATATGACCTTGCACTCGGATGTGATAGTCAATCAGCTTTGTACTCATGCCCATAGGATACGGGGCAAGCGGGTGGAGTGTCGTCTATCCAAAGGTGGATTGGCGGGTTGATTGTGGGTGGAGAGGGTCGATAGAAAAGGGAGATAAACTAATTAGCGAGTAGGTCCATCCGCCCGCGACCAATGGCCTGGGTGCGGCTCTGTACGTCCAGCTTACCAAAGATGTGGTTAATATGGGTCTTGACCGTGCCAACAGAGATGATCAGCCGCTCTGCGATCTCCCGATTGGAGAGGCCCGCTGCTACCAGTTGGAGTACTTCCATACCTGCGGTCACTGAGAGGCTCGATTAGATTTACGATTTTTGACTTGTCCTGAGCGATGTCGAAGGGTTTACGATTTACGAAGGTTGCTGTCGGCGGTGATTCTAACTGTTTAGTGGTTGCGGCGCCGCCTGGGTCACTGGATTGCTCTGCAAACGCGACCAACAATTGATCTATATAGTTTGGCAAGTGCTACATCGGTAATCGTAAATCGTAAATCTAAAATCAACAATCGCAAGGTCTCGCCTTCATCAACGAAGAGGCGAACGTAGCCTTCAGGCCCGGCCAGACTAAGCGCTTGGGTCAGGACCGCGATGGCCTGCTCACGTTGTTTTTGAGCGGCATAAGTGATGGCTTGCAATATGAGAATCTCGATCAAGCTTCCGTTTCGTCCAACCGCTACGGCAGCCTGGTACAGCCGCGAGAGCAGAGACTTAGCAACATCAAGACTGCCTTCTGCAATTCGTAAACGCGCCGCTGTCATGTATGCTGCTTCATCAAGAAATGGGATCTGAGCTGCATCCCAATTCAAACCGGTAGACTGCGCCCAGTGATTGGCCGCGGTCAGGTTGCCTTGCGCGATCCACAGCCGAACTTGGGTGCAGGCTGCGGAGGGCATCGGCCAAAAACGGCTCAGTGCGTGCTGCTCGACCAATTGCAGAGCAGCTCGAATGTTCTCCTGGCCGGCGGTCACATCCCCTTCCGCCTGTCGCAGCCAAGCCAACCAAACATGGCCGATGATCAAAATATGGTGGTGGCCGCCAGACTGCCCCAGTCTGATCCCGCTTTCCAGGTATTGCGCGGCCGCGCTGAGTTCGTTACATTCGCGTAACAATTCCCCCATCGTTACGTGGAGAAAGCCAACCGCCGGGGAATCCTGCCATTTGTTTCGGGTGATCAGATCTACACCGTCTTGACAAAGCCGCCGCGCCTGTTGCAGGTTGCCCTGTGCGCGCAGGATTTGCACCTTAATGTAAATCGTGGGTAACGGCCCAAGTAGTTGGGCCGTGTGACCGGTCGTGATGGTTTCCGTAAGCAACTGGTCGGCAGCACTGAGTTCACCCTGTAAATAATGGGCGATGGCCAAATTCAGGGTGATTCTAGCCCGCAGCAATAGTTCTTGCTTGGGCAAATTGGCTAACGCTTGCTGAGAGATGGCGATCGCGCCGGCCAAATCGCCCGCTTCCCGCAGTAGTCGGGATTTCGTAATCGCTATGAGCCCCTGTACGGTCGGGGTCCGTTGGACCTCATCGGTTGCCAGCAGCGCTTCCACGGCTTCTAGATGGGCCGCGGCCTGATTCCCTTGTCCACTAATATACATGACCCAGACATGATATAGGGTTAACAACGGCCTGATCTGATCTGTTCCTGGTAAAGCATCTAGCCAACTGCGCAGCCGGCGAATTCACTGCGCAAGATCATCGCCAACGCCACCTGTTCCACCAGCATGGCCACTCGCTCAAACGCCCGCGCTTGGGCCAAGGAGTGATGGATCGCCTCGTCAATCGACTCTATTTGCTCGTACCAGATGCTGGCGTGGTGGTTTAGATCAGCCACAGCCTCTATGGAGTGGCGCTGCTGTAAGCCCTGACGCAAGACTCGCGCAAGAGATGATGATAGCGATACCAGTTGCGCATCATCCAACGGCATGGAGAAAAAGATTCGCCTCTTCGATTTGCTCCAGCAGCAGTTGACCATCACTGCGCCCGGTAACCGCATCGCACAGCGCGGCGCGCTCAGTCGGTCGAGAATCGACGTTTGCAGCAAAAAATCCAGCAGTTCTGTCGAGCAGCGGTTTAACACTTCCTCGACCAAATAACTCAAGATGTGGCGATGGCTCCCGGAGAAAGCTTCGATAAAGCCTGCCACATCTTCCCGTCCCTGCATGGAAAGCGCCGCCAATTGTAAACCGGCGATCCACCCTTCGGTGCGGGTTTCCAATGCTTCGACTTCGCGGGCGGTGAGGCCGGGCCCATGACCTCATTCAAAAACGCGGCAGCATCGGCGTGGTCAAAACGCAGATCGTCAATGCGGATTTCGGTCATCTGGTTGCGCACTGCCAGCGCGCCAGGGGCAGGGGGGATCAATGCGTGTAGTTACCACGAGATGACAGGTTTGCGGCAGGTGGTCCACCAGAAAGGTTATCGCTTCGTGGATCGCTGGCGTTGTAATGAGATGGTAATCGTCCAGAACCAACATCACAGGAGATGAAAGCGACGCTAAATCATTGAGCAGCAGCGTAAGACTGGCTTTGAAGGAGGGCGACTGGGAGGCGGTGAACAACTCCTGCGCAGAGGCGCCAAGCGTGGGCTGTATCGTTTGGAGGGCTCCAATGAGGTAGACAAAAAAGCGGCTGGGATCATTATCATCGTCATCCAGTGCCACAGGCCACGGCGTCATCCGATTTGGGCAACGCATTGGCTAATCAAGGTGGTTTGCCAAAGCCGGGTTTATGCATACCGCGAAGGGCTGTGACAACCTTCACGCAACTTGTTCGTAATCGATGGACGCGAGACCAGTCGTGGCCGGTGGTGGGGCATATAACTTAGTCTGCAACAAGGGTATAGACATCGACAGCGTCTCCACAGCAATCAGTACTGTACATCACGCTGTCAGAAGTATATCAAGAAGCCGCTCGCTTTCTCACAATCACAAATAATGATGTTACATATGTCGTCAGTCCGATGATTGCTAGACGCCGGCCCGTTAGACCTACGGCCAACCAATGCTATCAGCACCTCGACCACCGTAATGAGTATCACCGGGTAGATCCCCCGCTGATCGACCACCGGCAACGTTTGCCAGGCCGCAGCCCACGGCTCAGGGTAAAGGTTAAAGGCGGTATGGGGCCAAAATTACCGGCCACAAACTGCCCACGCTCCGGTTATTGAGCCAGGTCAACAGGATGGCGGCCACGGTGTGCAGCAAAAAGATGCTAAACGACCACTTATCCGCCTGCCCCGCGGCGGATCAACCACTGCGGCAGATGCCAGACGCCCCAGATGAGACCGAGGATCAGGCTGGCCATCAGCGCGCCATAGCGCTCTGCAAGCGCGGCAGTGCATAGCCGTTTTCACCCCACCTCTTCGATCAGCGCAATGAGGAGATAGACCAGGGCCAGCAGCGGCAGCGTTTGCCAGGTCGTGGTTGGGGGCGTGGCGGCCACACGCCTGCTAGCACACGATCCAGCAACAGAGCCACCAACACGATCAGCGCCATGCCAGCCAGGGCGACCAAGCACCACTCTGCTCCCAGCAGACGCTTGAGCGCCAATCCGGCCTTGAGAGGTTGCGTACCCCCAGCATGCCCTGCTTCGCAACCTGTCGCCATCAGTGCCGCTAAATCGGCATCAGCCTGCCACGCTGATCAGCGCCAATGGTGCAAGCGGCAGGGTCAGGGTACCGCGCGCCACCAGGATCGCTCCGCCGCCGCATATCCCCATCCAGCCCAACGTGATAATGAAAAAGAGGGCCAAACCACGCTCGCTGGTTCTTTGGGTAGACTCTGTTCTCGACCGAGAAATCGATGTGAGCCGTGTATTCATTGTTAACTCCTTTTGTAGCCAAAGGTAGGTTGTCATCATGCTGTCCTTGCCTGCTCAGCTCTGGCAGCACCGTGCCCAGATGCAGAAATAAAGCCAACGACTCGCTAACCACCTTGTAGAGCGCCTCCATCTGAGCATAGGGCTCCGGTTGCGGATCGGACGGGGAGAAAAGTCAAATCATAGAGCATTCCGGCATGGATAAGAAGCACATGTCGACTAAACGCCTGACCGGGAACAGGGTCGATCACGCTGACGAGTTCACCGCCCATACGGAGATCGGGTGGTGACGGTTACGGAATGCCCGGCAGCGTGTAGTCGGCCAGGAATTGTTCGGTGGCTCTTCGAGCGTGCGCCCGCCCGCATCCTGGACGTTAACAAAGAGCCGCTCACGGTGACCAGAGTAGTGGGCGGCGCCCCAAATCGCGACGGATAAGCTGTGGCCAGACGAATCACTTCGTACTCCGTCGGGTAGAGGAAGCAGTAGCCATAAACATCGTGCTGGAGCAACTGTGTTTCCAAGGTCGGCTTCGGACAGGGATTGGCGGCGGTTGACGGTGGTTGTTCAGCCTGCCGGGTGGAGTCAACGATGATCAGCGCCTGCCGTCCGGCCCGACGCAACCCCCACAACGATAAGGTGAAAAGTAGGCAAAAGAGCGTCTTCCGGAGTTTGAAACATGATAGTTCTCCTTGTAGATTCTTCATTGACTATATTTATGCTCAGTAGACCGCAGCGCTCGTCGGCTGAGCCTGTCGAAGCCAGAAGGCGTTGCGGTCTACTGACACTCATGCGCCGGCAAACCTAAAGGATGCGGCCAGGAACACGACGCAGGGCGCACTGAGTACGGCCAATACCAGTAATGTCACGGTCAACCGGACATTGCCGCCTGCGCTGATCTGCTGACGACGATAACGCCAGGTGGCGATGCCTGCGCTGAACGCCAGGATCACGCTGAAAAGCAGCCCCGGAACAAACAACGGGCCAAAGCTACCTCCACGCTAACAAGAACCAGAAAGAGCATAGCGATCACGACCGCCATCACCACTGTGCTGCCTACCACTGGCCCTAAAAACGTGCGCGTCTGGTCGGGAGCCAAATAGGTGCCGGCCCAGCCCGCGCTAAGCGCCGCCAGGATGGCCGCAAATCGTCAGCGCCAGCGGGAAGATGATCCACTCCAGCACAATCAACCAAGCGGCAAAATCAAGATCAGACCGACAAAACCGCCCACCCAGCCGGCGGCGAGATTGTCGCCAAACGATAGCGAAGTTGCATGTGAAGTCCTCCTTCTAAAGAATCGATAGGCCATTGCCCAATCCAACCATAACGAAAATGACCGCCCACGCCACCCCTGCACTCAACGCAAATGTCAGCAGCGGCAAGATCATAGGGTTTGGCGGGAGGGTCAGCAGCGCCCATGTTAACAGCCAGCTCAGCCCCACTGACAAGGCAAAGAAGGTTGCCACTGAATGGCGGTGGTTGCACTGCTTGATCTCCATGCATGATTGCATTCCATTCAAACAAGATCATCACTGATGATAAAAACACTCTTTTATATGGGGATACTGTCACTATAGGAGGATTGCGGGTGGAGTGTCATCTACTCTAAGATGGATTGAATGGTTGATTATGAGGGGCCAGGCAAGGATTTATTGGCCAGCAGCCCCAACGCGCCTGCGCAATGGCCTGCGCGGCTGGCGACGCCCAGTTTGCCGTAGATGTTGTTGAGGTGTTTTGACCGTGCCGACGGTGACAATCAGCCTTTCGGCAAGCTGGCGGTTGAGGCCATCGGCCACTAGCTGTAGGATTTCGAGTTCGCGCCGCTAAGCGGCTCGACGAGATTTACGATTTGGGACCTGTCCTGAGCCAGGTCGAAGGATTTACGATTTACGATTGTTGGCGACGTCGTCTCTATATGAGTAGCTCGTTTCCTGATTCACTTTGTGGGCCGGTTGGTTGTGCAAAAGCCGCCAGCAGTTGATCGACATAGCTGGTAAGTTGGCCATTGGCTATAGCGCTTTGCGTCCATTCGGTGAGCAACTGCATGGCTTCGCCCTCATCGACAAAGAGACGGACGTAATTCTCCGGTTCGGCCAGCCGCAACGCCTGCGTCAGAAGCGCAATGGCCGGCTCACGTTGTTGTTGGGCGGCATGGGTGACGGCTTGCAACAGAAGGATCTCGATCGCTGCCGTTGCGGCCGGCCGCAGCAGGTGCCGTCTGCTGGCAGCTGCGAGAGCAGAGACGCGGCGATCACAAGGCGATCTTCGGCAATCCGCAAACGCGCCATGTCAAGTATGCTAAGCCTCATCAAGATAGGATCAGCGTTTGAGCATCATGCCAACCACTGGTTTGCCCCCTGCAATCGGCCGCGGTTAGGTCGCCTTGTGTGATCCATAAGCGGGCTTGCGTGCAGGCCGCGGAGGGCAGTGCGGCCAAAAACGGCTCACCTGGTGCTGTTGGACGAACTGGAAGGGCGCTTTGAATGGCCTCCCGGGCGCCAGTCACATCCCCTTCCGTCTGCCGCAGCCAGGCCAACCAGACATGACCGATGATCAATATATGGGGATGGCCGCCGGCTTGCCCCAGGGCGATCCCTTTTTCCAGGTATTCCCTTGCCCTGCTCAGATCAAGCTGCGCTCGCGCACAAATCGCCGAAAGCCACATACAGAAAGCCGACCGCGGGAAAATCATGCCAGCTATGCTGGGCGACCAACTCCAGCCCCATCTGGCAAAGCTGCAACGCTTGTTGCAAATCCCCCCGGCCCCGGAGTAATTGGGTGTTGAGATAAATCGCCGACAAGGTATTGGCCATGCGTTGGGTCGATTGACCGGTGGCAATGGTTTGGGTGAGCAGGTCGGAGGCGGGCTCGAATTCGCCCTGCAAATAGTGGGCAATTGCCAAATTGAGGTTGACCATGGCCCGGAGCAGTGAATCTTGCGCCGGCAGGTGGGTCAACGCCTGTCGAGATAGGGTGATGGTCGCAGCCCAATCGCCGGTTTCCCTCACCAGATAGGCGCGCATGGCCGCGACATGCCCGCGCACTTCGCGAGTCTGTTTTGTTGCATCGGCTTCCAGCAAGGCCTCAACCGCTTCTAGATGGACGATAGCCGGCCCACCCTGCCCGCTCAGAAAATAAGCCCAGCCAGCATATAACCGCAACAAAGGCCGGGGCCGGATTTCATCAGCCGGTAAAAGCTCTAACCAGCTTAACAACCTGCTCATTTCGCTGTGCTGAATCATGGCCGACGCAACTTGCTCTACCAGTGTGGCGGCCCGATCAACCGCCTGCGCGGCCAGGGCGTGATGGATCGCCTCGTCCATCGACTCTGTTTGCTCGTACCAGGTGCTGGCGCGGTGGTGCAGTTCAGCCACGGCCGCCGCCGAGAGGCGCCGTTGCAGCCCCCGACGCAAGACTTCGGCAAAGAGGTGATGATAGCGATACCACTGGCGCGCATCATCCAACGGCATGAGGAAAAGATTCGCCTTTTCTATATGTTCTAGAAGTTGTTGACCGTCGCTGCGCCCGGTAACCGTATTGCACAGGGGCGCGCTCAACCTGTCGAGGATCGAAGTTTGCAGCAAAAAATCCAGAAGGTCTGCCGAGCAGCGGTTCAACACTTCTTCGACCAGATAACTCAAGATGTGGCGATGGCTGCCGGAGAAAGCTTCGATAAAGCCTGCCACATCGGAGCGACCTTGCATGGAGAGTGCCGCCAGGTGCAGCCCCGCGATCCAGCCTTCTGTGCGCGTCTCCAGTGCGGCGATCTCGTCAGCGCTTAAGTGCAGCCCCATCCTTTCGTTTAAATAGGCGGTGGCATCGACTTGGTTAAAGCGTAGATCGTCAGAGCGCAGTTCGGCCAACTGGTTGCGCACTCGCCAGCGCGCCAACGGCAGCGGTGGATCGATGCGTGTGGTGATGATCAGACGCAGCGTCGGCGGCAGATGCTCGATCAGAAAGACCAACGCATCGTGAATGGGCTGGGCGGTGATCAGGTGATAATCGTCCAGCACCAGCGCAAAGGGCGCCGAAAGCTGGCTCAGTTCATTCAGCAACGGCGTCAAGAGCGCTATGACAGGGGGAAGCTGCGGCGTTTGCAAGGAAGCCAGGGTGGTCTCGCCCACGTGCGGGTGGATGCGGCGCAGCGCCGCCACGAGATAGGTCAAAAAGCGGGCCGGGTCGTTATCCTCATCATCGAGCGACAGCCAGGCGGCGGGCTGATCGCTCTGCGTGATCCATTCGCTGACCAGCGTCGTTTTGCCAAAACCGGCCGGCGCAGCCACCAACGTTACGGGACAGGCCGTTTCCATCTGCAGCCGGGTGGTGATGGCGGGGCGCGCCACCCATTGTGGGCGGGGCGGAGGAACAAAGAGTTTGGTTTGGAGCAGCGCAAGGGCATGGTTGGGTATCCGTCATTGACTAACCGCCACAGGGTTGCTGCGTCCAATTATAGCAAGGGAAAGTTGGTATGATCAACTCGCGTGGTTTGCGGCAGCCTTTCATTCAACCGCAAAACGCTCGACCAACGCCGGTCGAGCGTTTTGCGGTTGATTCTAGGGCAATTCACGCAAAATAACTTGCGTCATGATTGATGCCATACGATCTGGGTTTTAAGATCAAGATCGAGTTAGATAAAGTCGTGTCACACCGCGATAATTTTCTAGATCAAAAAAACCACATAGCCCATTCTATCCAGCGCTTGCATGATCGCGTCGACCTGTCCCATGCAATTTTCGTCACTCAGGATGAGTTGTGTCGCCATTTGAACCCCATAAGCGTTTATTTTTCTCGCGCAACTCATAAAAGGCTTTTCGCTTGGGGGTCATCGGCAATTGGGCGATGAGCTTTTCTCTTTCGGCCGCAATGGCGCGGTGATAGCGTTCATTTTCGGCCTTTTTCGCCAACAATTCCGGCAACTTGGCCTCTAGTACTGCGCGATGGACCTCAATGTAGTCCAGGGTAGCATGGACTTGCTCTGGCTTTAGGTTGTGAATCATGCAGAGCGCATAAAATCCCTCCCCCTCTTTAATTGATAGCAAAACATCATAGACCGTTGTGCGACTCTCACCAACCATCGGCCCGATCTCGGTTTCAACGACACTGTAATCTGGAGTATTCATAGCTCATCCCTCGTGTAAACCCGGCTTAATCCGATAAGCCATCCTTTGTTCTGGCAAGTAGCACGTTTTTACGCACGCAAAAACTACGTACGCAAAAACGTAGCCTTACTCCAGCCATAGTATAATATTTGTCTTGAGTCAGCCTGGCTGGAACAGCACCTGCGACGCCACAATACCGACGCTTTTGCGCAATGCATAGAGTTCACTTGCGATAGGTTGCACCGGCCACCGGGAGAACGCCCGACAGAACGGCGCGCGTTGTACGCAGCGCCTGATAGGCCAGGGCTGTCCGCACAATGGCCCAGCCAAGGGCAATCACCCCGCCCACCAATAGGGTATAACCGAGATCAGCAAAGACATAGACCAGGCCAAAGAGCGGCGCTTTGAAAAGCCAGGGCAGCCCCACCAAGAGGACGCTGGCCAGCAGCAGATTCAACAAGAGCGGCACGATTAGAGAGGTCAATTGCCCGCGCCAACCGTGGCGTTGCGCCAGCCGCGCTTGCCAGCGCCGCCGCGTGCTAAACGACCAACCCATGTTGACCAGCGCCAGCGCGCTGAGCCCCAGCGCAATTCCGTAAAAGCCGAGCAGGATCGGGTCGGTCGTTACAGCTGGCGCGGGGTGTCCGCTGACCATGCCGGCGACGCCGTTGGCAATCCCGCTGATGCGGCCATCCTGGAGCAGTCCGTTGGCGTTGGCCAGCAGCGCGATGCCCCAGCGCCCGTTGGGAATGAGGATCAGATTGGCGTGAAAGTTGGCATTGCTGCCGTCATGCCAGATCATGGGCTCGTCGTTGATCACATCGCGATGCCAGCCCATGCCATAACCAGTATCCCCTGCTGCGGGCTGATGCAGGGCGGCCATCCCCGCCGGGGACAAGAGGGTCACATCCCCATAGCGCCCATCGTTGAGCTGGCTGATCAGATAGTGCGTCAAGTCTTCGGCGCTGGCCATCAAGTGTCCCGCAGCACGCTCGGCCTGGTTGTCAGGCAGGTCGGCGGCCGCCGGCCGGCCAAACCAATAGCGATAGCCGGTTGCCAGGTCAGACGCGGCGGCTTTGGTGGTAAACGAGTGGTGCATGGCTAGCGGCGCAAAGATATGCTGCTGCACATACTCCTCATAACTTTGACCGGAAACCGTTTGCACAAGCAGGCCCAATGTCCAATAGTTGGCGTTGCTATATTGAAAGCCTTGCCCCACGGGTTGACTGAGCTGGGCGCTGCGCAAACCACGTACCAATTGTTCGGCGCCATCCGTGCGCATATCCAGATCAGGATCGGCGTGCGGCGGCCCGTTCGGGTGGTCAAGCCGCTGGTCTGGTTCAAGAGATGGCGCACCGTGATCTGAGCCGACGCCGCGTCATCCGCCACGCCAAGCCAGGGCAGATACTGCTGCACCGGCGTGTCCAACGCGAGTTTCCCCTCCTCGACCAACTGCATAATTGCCAGCGCGGTAAATGACTTGGTGGTCGAACCAATATTGAAGGGTGTTTGCGGCGTCACCGCCGCCCCACGGTGTCGGCAACACCCAAACCCTTGAGATAGACCACCTGGTCACCTTGGACAATCCCCAACGCCAGGCCGGGGATGCGCAATTCCGCCATTTGGGTGGCCACATAGCTGTCGATGTCCGCCAGCGTTGTATCGGCGCAGGATGGATGGCTTCGCAGCCCCAGTCGCGCCGGCATAATCACCCCGGTCAGGCCCAGGAATAGACTGAGCGCGAACAGCGCTTTCAGCAACTTTGTGTATTTCAAACCTTTCATAGCTGTCTGGTTATTGATCGATAGCTTCGTTGGATTGAGATTTGTGGTCATGTTGCCCCCGTAAATTTTGTCTTATCGTGCAAGTGTTTACCAGTGCGCACGGTTTCACTTGGCGGATTGCTTCGCTGCTCACCTGCGCGTCCTGCTCTTTCACTTGCAGCAACCGTGGTGGGCATGCTCCTCAACAATCTGGTGTGCGCTGTTGGTCGACAGCGCCGCCAACTCGTTTTGCATGGTCAACCACTGCGCTTCCATTGCGGTTGCAACCGCTGGTGGATATCCGTGGTCGGTGGCGGTGACGACCAGCAGAGTTCCCCAACGCACCGGCCGCTTTGCTTGCGCCGCTGAGTCGAGCTGCGCCTGAAATTCCTCAGCGTTATCTCCATAAAGCGGGTGCTATCGACCCAGGCTTTGAAGGCGGCCGGCGGCGGCAGGACTATTGGCCTGCCCGCTCTCCAGAATTGCGGTGGGGCTGCCTTGGCCCATGCAGGAGAGGTGCAGGCGATAGCTGCCCGCATCACCAGCGGATAGCGGCGGAAAGGCTTGGGCATCGCGCCCTGTGGCAATGGCCGATAGGTCGCGCCACAAGCAGCCGAAACAATCAGCATGATCACAGCCCAAGCGATCCGTCGATCCAGCAGCAGCCCAAGCGTAACCGTTGGTTTGATGATTTCCGTTCAATGGATTGGTTGTTTCAATGGCGCTCATGTTGGCCTGGCTTCATCATAACGACTAGACAGTGGTTCAGTGAGTCAGCCCCCACCGTTCCACTGTCTACTGTCCCACTGCCTGCTGTCCGACACCTTACTGCCCCAGCCACGCCGATCCATCATTGTTGAGAATGGTATCCAGCTCCTTCTGCGTGAAGGGGTACTTGGTCAGATGTCCAGTGTCTGCTGCGGAGTTTCGCCGAAAAGGCGAAGTAGTCGCTGCCAAAGAGCACGTGGTCGATGCCCCACTTGCGGAAGCGGACCATCAGTTCCGTTGGGACAGAGGCGCATCGGCGTGAAAGGCCAAGCAGGCGCTGATATCCACAAAGGAGGTTTCCGGGTTATAGCCGGAATTGTGCAGCCTGAGCCATAGTTCAATGGCGCGTCATCATCGGCTTGGCCGGCACAGTGAGCGAACGCCACCTGCACGGTGGGATGTGCATCGAGGATGGCAGCCAGGTTGCCAGCGATCGACCGCTCAACGGCAGTTATTAGGTTCGGAGACATGCACATCACCGGTGCATCCAATGCGGCAATGCGGTCAAGACGGCGTTCAGCTTCTCGATATTCATGTCGTCGGTCAAATCTATCTGGGATCCTTCCAAATGCAGTTTAATACCTACCATGCCGGGAAGACCGAGACAGCGGTCGATCTCGGCCAGCGCACTGTCGAACAGCGGGTTGATGCCACAGAAGCCGATCGCGATTGGGGAACTTCGCCTTCGGCCGCAATATAATCGTTCTCCGGGATAACATTGGAATCATCGGGTAACGCAAAGTAGGCGAAAGAATGACCGCCCGTTTGACATGGGCTTCATCCAGCTTGGCAACCAGGTCGTCGGCAGCCGGTGCGGGAACACCGCCGCCGGTCATGAGATCAGCTGGCGCCTCCGGCTGGCAACGTGGGTGTACATCGAGAGCGGGCGCCGTTGGCGCGCAGCGGTTTCATTTTCCCGGCGGATCATCCCGTTGAACAGCGGATGCCCCGAAATCCGGCGCTATTAGCGTAGTGCCGGGGCGCCAAGAAGAGCAGGTAACGGCCAGGTCATGTGAAAAAGGTGATCTTGGCGTCGCGCCGAAGAGGGAAGCGATAGCGTGCATATGTTTCTCCTGTACTTTTGAATTGATTCAAATGTTGTCGTACTACTCAGCCATAGCCGGGCTTCGACAGGCTTCAGCCCTCGACTGCGCAAAGTATAAAGCGTCAACCAGGGGTGTGTCGCCTGTTGAAGGTGGAAGCCGATGGTTGATTGGCGGCAGAAGGCTGTTCACGTCACTTCAATGTTCATGGAGTTAGGCGTCATGGCGACCGCTCCAACGCAACGCACGGCGGACCCACTCTGTGCAAGTTCATAAATGGGGACGCCGCAGCGCAGTCTCCGCTAACTTAATGGCATTGACTACCTACTTGTCCGCCAGACGTTTCACGGCGCCGATGCCGGAAGAAGAAGCGTTGACTTGGGGCGAACCATAGTAGCGAATCGTGCCGGCGCCGCTCATGTCGGCATCAAGCTGCTCACGCACCCAAAGCGTCGCCTCGCCGACGCCGCTCAGATTGATTTGGGCGCTTTGGCTGGCCAGGTCGCCCGCTGCATAAGACCCCAGCCCGCTCAACTCCACCGTTTGACGCGTGACCTCACCCGCCAGGCCCAGGCTGCCGCTACCGCTCATTTCGACGGTGAGCGCATTGGCAGTAAGATTGGCCAGGTTAATTTCAGCGGCCCCACTCTCGACCAAAGTCAGGCTGTCGGCATGCAAAGTCGCCGCCGTCACTGTCCCGGCGCCAGAGAAATCCAGATGATCGAGCGTTTTTACGGTCAACCGGTACCGAATCGATTGGGTGGGGCGCACAAGCGGCAGCCAGAATCGCCGGGCAAAGCCAATGGTCAAGGTGTCTCCGCTGACGGAGGTTTTGATATAGGGCAACAGATTGTCGTCCGTTTCAATGGTCAGAGCTTCGTTGTCGCCCTGGACAAGGGTCAATTCGCCAAAGCCGGTGAAGTCGACGCGCGTGAAGTCGCTCACCGGGCGTTCCTCCGTTACAACCGTGCCGGAGCCGTTAACGATCTGGAAGCCACAGCCGCTGACCAGCAGAACGACCAACAGTGCGCTAAACAGGGTTGCAATACGTGTGTGCATGATTGTCTCCTTTGTTGTTTTTCTTTGTGGATACCGAAATCAAAATAGCCATGACTGCCCGTAACTACCAACCCGTTTCCCGAGCCTGTCGAAGGGAACCCGGCCTTCGACAGGCTCAGGCCCCGAGGGGCTTAGTAGTTACGACTGCGCAAAGTCTAGCTCGTCAACCAGGGGGTGCGCACCTATCGAAGGGTGAAGCGGATGGTTGATTGTGGCGGTTGATGGTTATGGTTGATGTGACTTGGTGGCCAGCCGCTTGTCAAGATTTTGGTCACATCTGTACGTTGCGTCTCTCATTCGGTAGCAGTGTGTCCAATCCTGCCCAAATGGGTGTGCCCGAAAGAATCGCTGTATTTCAGGCCATATCCCAACATGCGGTCAAAACTGGAATGGCCGAGAATGATCACCCCGGCAAGCTGTAGCCACGGCAATGGCAGATAACCGCCAAACACAAAGAGGATGACGGCCAATCCCTTGTGATGGGCCAAATTATAGGTCCATGCGCCCACCTTCGGCCCGAACAGATAGCCGATCATGCTCAGATCGGGCGCCAGAAAGAGCAGCAGGAACCACCACCAGTCATATCCCAATGGCAGAAAGAGATAAAAGGAGAGAAGGGTCAGCAACAATTCTTCGAGCTTGAGGATGGTTTTCATGGCGTTTCTCCGGTGTAAAGTGACGAACCCTTCGCACAAAGAGTCGCCGCAATGGCCCCGAATCCACATCTGGTAGGGGCAGGGTTGTATGCTCATGCCAATAGCATACACCGTCAACCGGGGCGGTTGTCGTCTATCCAAGGTTTACTGGCGTGGTTGATTTTCAGGTGCTTAATTGCAGAATTGCGTGCGGAAAGGAGATCAGTCGTTGAGTAAACCAAGTTCGCGCCCGCGCGCAATGGCCTGCGTGCGGCTGGCGACGCCGAGTTTGCCGTAGATATTGTTGAGGTGTTTTTTGACCGTGCCAAGGGTGACGATGATCTCTTCGGCAAGCTGGCTGTTGGAAAGGCCATCGGCGACCAGTTGGAGGATTTCGACTTCGCGTTCGGAGAGCGGCTCGACGAGATTTACGATTTGGGATTTACGATTTACGATTGTTGGCGAGGGAGTCTCGTTTGGAGGGATAGCTGCAGAACTTGGTTGACCGCTCAACGCTGCAAAGGCGGCCAACAGTTGCGCCTTGTAATCGACAAGCGCCGCGTCGGTGCTTGATATCCGTAAGCCATCAAGCAAGTCGTACATGGGCTCGCCCATATCCAGATAGACGCGGATGTAGCCTTCCGGCGCCGTTAGACGCAACAATTGATGCAGCCGCGTGTGCGCGGCGGCGCTATCACCCGCCGCCGCGTGCGCCAGCGCCTGGATGGCCAACATTTGGATCAACTGTTGCACGTGGCCGGCCGCGCGCGCCGCGTCAAGCAAGGGCGCCAAGCGCGTCAACGCTTGCGCCGGCTGGCCCGCCAGGAGGTCCACCCAGGCGACCAGCGTGTGGGCAAAGGCGGTGATATACGGATTGGTGGAATCTTGCCCTTGGCGATAGCGATTGGCCCAATGACTGGCTTTGGCCAAGGCCTCCCGTTCATCAGCAACCGCGGCCAACATAAGCCAACTGCGCACCTGCTCCAATTCAATGAGCGGCTCCTCCACCGTATCATCGGTGGCCAGGGCCTGCTGCCAGAGCACCTGCGCTGCGTCAGCATCACCCGTTAACTGGCACAGGGGCGCCAACCGGAAGAGGGCGCGGCGGATCATGGTGCCGTCGGCCATGAATTCGCCAAGTTCGCGCGCCTGACGTAGGGCGCTTTCCGCCGCGGTCAACTCGTTGCGCTCATACTGGA
>JAWKON010000102.1:0-18167 GCA_041391125.1 Caldilineaceae bacterium | reverse complement strand
GCCGGAAAAGTTTGAGCTGCTGGCCAACACGCCGCTGCACTTCCACTTCCGCGACGCCAGTGCTGAGCTGGAAAATGAAGGGTCGGTCATCGAGCTGAACCTATTGGGCGAAGTGCGTGGCATCCGCTATTCCAACCATTCGGTGCAGCCCTTTCTGCTGCCGCTGGCGCAGATGGAAGCCTATTACGACGCCTACCGCACCTTTGGCCAAATGCGCGAAAGCGCCCAATATCAGTTGCGCATCAACATGGCGCCGGGCGAACTCTATATGGTCAATAACCGCCGCGTGCTGCACGGGCGCACCGGCTTTTCCGCCAGCGGCGCCCGCCATCTGCAAAGCTGCTATATTGAGCTGGATGAGCTGATCAGCAAGCTGAACGTACTCAATCGGCAATAAAGATTATCGGGAATAAGAACTTGTACGCGGATAAACGCTGATTTGCGCAGATTTTTCAGGCAGAATCCGCGTAAATCAGCGTGAATCCGTGAATAATTTCTTCAATATCCTTGTTACCGATAATGTTTAATGTTCCACGGAGCAAAATATGCAGCCTCACGCAGAAACATCGCGCATTGCGCAGCAAAACCAACTCATCCAGCAAGAATTCACCAAACAAGCCCAGGCGTATGCCTCCAATCCCAACATCCGCGACCCAGATTGGGCCATGCGGCTGGTGCAAGCCGCCAGCCCCGCTCCCAATGATAGCGGACTGGACCTAGCCACCGGGCCGGGCTACGTGGCGCTGGCCTTTGCCGCGGCGGGCTGCCAGGTGACCGGCGTGGATCTGACCGCGGCGCCGCTGGCCATTGCCGAGCAAAACCGGGCCGAGCGCGGTCTGCCCAACGTGCACTTTGAAGCGGCCGACGCCAACCAGCTCCCGTTTGCCGACAACTCGTTTGATATTGTGGTCTGCCGCTTGGCCATGCATCACTTTGCCGAGCCGCAAACGGTCTTTGGCCAAATGGTGCGCGTCTGTCGCCCTGGCGGCAAGGTGGTCATTGAGGATCTGCTGGCCAGCGAAAACCCGACGCGCGCCGAATTTTACAACCATTGGGAGCGATTGCGCGACCCGTCACACGTGATCGCGCTGGCGCTGTCGCAACTGATTGGCTTCTACGCGGCGGCGGACCTGGAAGTGGAAAGCGTGCAGAGCGAAGCGCGCACGCAGGTGGTGGAGCAGTGGCTGCGCAATGCGCAAACGCCGCCGGACAAAGCCGCGCAGGTGCGCCAATTGCTGGCCGCGGATCGCGCCCAAAACCGCAGCGGCATCCACATTTTTGAGAATGACGCGGGCCAGCTCTGCTTTGATCACCGCATGTTTACGGTGGTGGGGCGGAAGGGATGACAGGCTTTGGCATAAAATGCGTGGCTAACAACAGCCGCCGGGGAATAAATTCCCGGCTAACAACGGAAGTCCACTTAAGTGGACTTTACTGTCGAGCAGGCGCCGCTCGTCATGCAGTCGTCTTGAGACGACTTGAGCGATTAGCCCGGAATTCATTCCAGGGCGAGTCAACGAATGGACAGGTTTCCAATCCAAATAAGGAACGAACATCATGCTTTCACAACAACAGCTCGATTTTTATCGCGAAAATGGCTATCTTTTGGTCAAAGGGGTCTTTAGCAAAGAGGAGGCGGCCTGCTTCCGGCGCGAGGCGCACGCCATTATTGAGCGGCTATCGGCCCATGCTAGCCTGGATGCTACCTGGGGCGCCGCCCGTGAAACGTCGGCGGCGGCGCAGAAGACGGCCATCTATCATTGCCACAATGTGCAATTCTATTCGGCGGCGCTGACGCGCATGATCAGCGATGAACGCTTTACCGGGCCGGCCGCCGGTATTCTGGGGACGGACAACGTGCAGTTGCACCACAACAAGCTCTTTATCAAGCCGCCCGAAAAGGGCTCACCCTTTCCCATGCACCAGGACGCGCCCTTCTTTCCGCACGATAACCACAGCATGATCGCTGGTGTGGTCCACTTTGACGATGCGCCCATTGAAAAAGGCTGCATCCGCGTGGTGCCCGGCAGCTACAAGCTGGGCATGATCGAACATTTGCCCGAAGGCGGCTGGCATCTGCCCTTTAGCCAGTACCCAATTGAGTCATCTGTGCCGTGTCCCGCCGAAGCGGGAGATGTGCTCTTCTTCAGCTATCTCACCATCCACGGCTCCGGCATTAACACCAGCCACGAAGCGCGCACCACGCTGCTGGTGCAAATGCGCGACCCGCTGGACCCGCCCACCAAGCTGGTGCATCTCTCGCGCGGCCAGGGCATGATGCTGCGCGGCATCGACCCCAGCGGCCGCCATTATCCTATGAGCGAAGCCGATGCGGTCAAGGCCCAAGGTGGGCCCACAATGGGGCCCACAATGGGGGGCGCGATGGGGGCAACGCCCGCCATGGGCGGCGCGATGTAAGTGGCCTCTCCTCCTCTGACCCCTCCTCTCCACTTGTGCAAAGGAGGGGAAGAGCGCATTTATCAAGAGTCTTCCGGGAGATTGATTGGCTCCCTTTCTCCCGCCCCCTTTCCCCTGCCCCCATATGTATCAAGCTAAGCCATTTTGGCGCCCAGCAGGGTAGCGAACGGCGGTTGAGTAGGCTCCGGCAGTATGGAGCCGTATCGAAACCAGAGTGAGCGGGTCGACCTGTTTGGTCTCGATACGTGCGGAAACTGCCCCGCACTACTCGACCGGCACTCGCCTAAATGGTTCGCCAGCTCTTAGGTTGATACCTAGGCCCCCTTTCTCCCCTGCCCCCCTTCTCCCTTTCCCTTCCTCACAACCCCTGCCGGATAAAATCCGCCACCCGCTCGCCAATCACCATCGAGGTGACATTTGTGTTGGCGCGGATGCAGTCGGGCATAATGGAGGCGTCGGCCACGCGTAGGTTGTCGATGCCGTGGACTTTGCCAAACTGATCGACCACGGCCATGTTGTCGGACGCCGGCCCCATTTTGCAAGTGCCGGAGGAGTGGTGGCTGGTGGTGACTGTGCGCAGCATCCACCGATCCAGCGCGGCGTCGGTGGCCAGGTCGGCATCGGTAGGGGCGACGCGCACTTCGATGATTTCCGCAAAGGCGGCATGTTTGAGCAGATCGATGGTGATGCGCACGCCTTCGCGTAGTCGAACTAGGTCAAAGGGCTCCACCAGATAGTTGTAATTTAGCGCGGGCTGCACGTGCGGGTCGGTGGATGTGAGGTGCAGCGTACCAGCCCCGGCGGCCAAATAGATGCTGGGCACAATCCAGAAGCCAATGGGCGGCGAATCGTCGTTGACGCCGGACGTCATGGCATTGGAGCAGGGGATGAGGATCATGTCGTTGCGCAGGGATGAACCGCTGGCCGTGTAGGTGAGCGCGGTGTTGAGCCGGGGGATGCGCCAGTCGCGCGGCTGCTCGGGTTTGGTGTGCACCGTCACCATGACCTGCGGATGGTCGCGCAGATTCTGGCCCACGCCGGGCAGGTGCTGCACCAGTGGGATGTCCAGCTTGCGCAAGTCGTCCGCCGGACCGATGCCCGAGCGCAGCAGCAGTTGCGGTGACGCAATGGCCCCGGCGCTCACAATGATCTCATCGGCGTAAATTTCGTGCAGTTCGCCCCCATGCTCTACCAACACGCCAACCGCGCGCGCGCCCTCAAACAGAATGCGATGCACCAGCGCATCGGCCTGAATGGTCAGGTTGGGACGATTACGGGCCGGGTTCAGATAGCCCAGATTGGTGCTCCAGCGGATGCCGTCCACGTTGTTGTGGGCCAGCGGACCCACGCCGCTGGCGTCGGGCGCGTTGTGGTCCGGGCAGTCGGCATAACCGGCGGCGCGGCAGGCGGTGTAAAAAGCGGCGTGCTCGGGCGCCCACTGGTCACGCGGAAAACGGTGGGCGAGGATGGGGCCGCCATTGCCGTGATATTCATTTTGGAAGTTGAGATCGCGCTCGTTTTTGCAGAAGAAGGGCAGCAGCTCTGCAAAACTCCAGCGGTCATTGCCGCGGGCGGCCCAGTCGTCATAATCTTCCGGCACGCCGCGCAGAAAGATCATGGCGTTGACCGCCGTCGAGCCGCCGGTAATGCGCCCGCGCGGCACAAACATGGGCTCGGCTTCGCTGGCGTCCACCAGCGGCGTGCGCGTGGCGTGATAGTCCCAGCCGTATTGGGTGTCAATTCCAAAGGCGCGCGCCCACAAATTGCGCGGGCGGCCATAGGCATAGCGAATCTCCTCGGGCAGCGCTTCCAATGTGGCGAAGTCCGGCCCGGCATCCAGCAGCAGCACAGAGCGGTTGGCGTCTTCGGTCAAGCGGGCGGCCAGGATGGCGCCCGCCGCGCCGGCGCCGATGATGATGGTGTGGTGGGTCATGGGAGTGGGTTCCTTATGCAGCGGAGCGCTGCTTGTGCGGGATGAGTTCGATTTCGTCGAATCGGAGTTCGATTCGTGGACAGCATATTAACGGGCCGCCATCCGGGTACGTCGTTGCTTAATTTCCTCAATCAATTCATCCAACGTTTGGTTAGCAAACAATTCGCTCCGCTCTTCGGTATAATTCCCATATCCAGTTGTAAACTGATTTATGAACCGCACCGTATTGACAACGCCAATCTCTCGAAACAGTATTCGAATAGCCTCCTGCGTTATGTCGGCCAGCGGTCTAGCTTCGGCTATCATATATTTAACTCCTCAATTAACTCAAGGGGCGTCACAACCATCGTTTTTAGGTCATCAAATGTTTTTGTGCGCCGCAAAAATCGGTCATCACAAGTGCAGAAATAGTTGGCCCCGGCTTCCTCGGCGGAGGCAAGATGCAGTGCATCGAGCGGCTTAATGCCACGATGAAGAAAATCACGCGCCCGCGTTTCAAGCTCCTCGTTAAGGATAATGTGGACTTGGGCTGATTCTAGCGCTGACGCTGCATAGTCTCGGCGAGTTGCCAGCGGATTCTTCTCAATTTCTAGTTCTAGCACCTCGGATGAAATTAACTCCAATTTGCCGGTCTGACATAGTTCCAATATGCTGAGAATGGCTTCCGCTTCCAAACGAATTCGCATCTGTGATTTGTCATCGAGCGGTCGCTGTAGAGCACAATTGTCCAGATATATCTTCATTGATTCCAGTACCCTCAAGAGGTAGAATGCAAGTTGTACATAATAGTATAGCAGAGATGCTGGGCATCCGGCACATTATGAGAAATGCAACTTGAACAAGCACCCAACTTAAAAGGCCAGCCTGGCTCGATAGGATTGTAAGAATGGCCCAGATCGACTAAAATATTCTGGACATCCGATAATCTACCGATTCCCGAATAAAGCCCATGCTAAAACTACCCTACGGCATCAGCGACTTTGACGCCCTGCGCCGCGAAGGCTATCACTACGTGGACCGCACGGCGTACATCCGGCAGCTTGAGGAGCTGGTGGACAAATATATCTTCTTTTTGCGCCCGCGCCGCTTTGGCAAGAGCCTGTTCATTTCGCTCCTGCAGCGCTACTATGGACTGGAACATGCCGACGATTTTGCGCTGCTCTTTGGCGGACTGGCCATTGGTGAAAACCCGACGCCGCGGGCCAACCAATATTTTGTGCTGCGCTTTGATTTTAGCCGGATTGATACGCAGACCGCTGAGAGCACCTTGGAAGGCTTTCTGGCCAACATTAAGTATGGCGCCAGCGCTTTTCTGACCACATACGAAGCCTATTTTAGCGCCGATGATCGGGCGTACATTCTGGCTGGCAATGCCCCCAACATGGTGGTCAACCGGCTCTTTGAACGGTTCAAAGCCGGTCAGATTGTGGGCGCCATTCAGCATAAAATGTACATCCTCATTGACGAATACGATCATTTCGCCAATGAACTGGCAGCATTTCGGCTGGCAGATTTTCGCGACATTGTTAGCCGTAACGGGTTTGTGCGCAAATTTTATGAAAGCATTAAAAGCGCCACCGGCGAAGGCGTGGTCGACCGCCTCTTTGTCACCGGCGTCTCTCCGCTTACGTTGGACAGCCTGACCAGTGGATTCAACATCAGCACCAATCTCAGCACCGACCTCCTCTTTAACGGCATGATGGGCTTTACGCCGGACGAGGTTGAAACCATTCTGCTGGGTTCGGGCGTAGAGCCGGCCCAACTGGCAACCGTGATCGGCGATGTCCAGCAGTGGTACGATGGCTACCGTTTCCATCCCAAAGCGGCCATGCACATCTATAATCCCGACATGGTTCTCTATTTTGCCAAAGAGTATGAGCGGTATCAGACCTATCCTGAAGAACTGCTCGATGTCAATTTGGCCAGTGATTACACCAAGGTGCGGCGCCTCTTTCGGGTTGGCGATCAGGAAGCCCAAAATCTAGCCGTATTGGAAGAGTTGATCACGGCAAACGAGATTCAAGCGCGCATCACGCGTCAATTTAGCTTCGAAAAATCGTTTACGCGTGACGATTTTATTAGCCTGTTCTTCTACATGGGCATCATCACGGCCAAGCGCGCCGAACTGTCGCTTTGGGTCTTTGAGCCGCCAAACTACGTCATCAAGCAGCTCTATTACGAATATTTCAACCAGGTGCTGCTCGAGCGCGCAAACCTGGGGCAGGACGAGATTTATCTGCGTGAGCGAGTGGTGAGCCTGGCCCAGGAAAACAAAATCGGGCCGGTCATTGAATTGGTCGAATCAATCTTGCGCCAGCTCTCCAATCGGGATGCCGTGGGCTTTGATGAAAAGTATGTCAAAGCCATCTTTGCCTCTATTTTCTACACGGCGCAAATCTACACGATTCGCAGCGAACATGAGAGCCAACGCAAATATATCGATCTGCTGCTGTTGCGCCGCCCGCCGCTTGAGCCCGCCTATCAATTTGCCTTTGAACTCAAGTATCTAAAACAGGCGGAGGCCGAACAACTGGCGGCCAAAAAGCAGGAGGCGCTGGCGCAAATGCGCGGCTATCTCCAGCATGAGGACATCAAAAACCTTTCCGATCTACGCGCCTGGGTAATCATCTTCGTGGGACCGGAAGCCAAAGTGGTGGAAGAGGTGCCATAACCATGCAGCCCAACAACAAAATCGTCCAAGAAAATCAGCTTCCCGGCGCGCCCGCCACCGAGTGGGACATTAACGGCTGGGGCGACCCGTCGATCCAGGGTTTTGGCCACGACATCAGCATCAACGTGGGCGAGACCATCTATTTCAAGATCAAGACCGACTCCACCGATTATCGCCTCGACATTTACCGCCTGGGCTACTATGGCGGCTTGGGCGCGCGGCTGGTGGACAGCGTGCGGCCGTCGGTTCCGCTGCCGCAGACGCAGCCCGAGGGCATCCGCGACCCGCAGACGCTGCTTTATGATTGCGGCAACTGGGCCGTTTCCGCCGCCTGGCAGGCGCCGGCGGATGCCACCTCGGGCGTCTATTTTGCGCGGCTGGTGCGCCAGGATGATGCACCGGCAAGCTGGCGCATGGACAACAGCCAGGACGCGCCGGCGCAACCGCCCACCCCCTTTGCCCACGCCTATGGTTCGCTAGGGCGCGGTCGGCTGGCCAACGCCCTACGCGAGCCGCGCGCCAGCCACATCTATTTTATTGTGCGCGATGACGACGGTCATGCGGAAATTCTGTTCCAAACCGCCGACACCACTTGGCAGGCGTACAACCGCTACGGCGGCCACTGCACCTACGGGCGGCTGAACCCCGAATATCCGCGCATTCACGGCGGCCCTCCGCGCGCCCACAAGGTGAGCTATAACCGGCCCTTTGAGACGCGCCACTATCGCGCCGTCAACATGCTGTTCAACGCCGAGTATCCCTTTATCCGCTGGCTGGAGCGCAATGGCTACGACGTGAGCTATTTCACCGGCGTGGACAGCGACCGCCGCGGCGGCGAGATTCTGAAGCATCGCCTCTTTCTGTCGGTGGGCCACGATGAATATTGGTCGCGTAACCAGCGACGCGCGGTGGAAGCGGCGCGCGCGGCCGGGGTGCATCTGGCCTTTTTTAGCGGCAATGAAGTTTTTTGGAAGATCCGCTGGGAGCCCAGTGTGGATGGCGCCGCTGACGATTACCGCACCATGGTGGTCTACAAAGAGACGCACGACAACGCCAAGATCGACCCCAAGGCCGACGAGTGGACCGGCACCTGGCGCGACGCCCGCCCCTTTAACCCCGAAGGCCCACAGCCCGAAAACGCGCTGACCGGCACCATCTTCACCGTCAACGCCTGGCGCAACGACCCGCTGATTGTGCCAGCGGAATACGCGCGGCTGCGCTTCTGGCGCAATACCGACGTGGCCAAGCTCCAACCCGGCAACCGCGCCGTGCTGCTGCGCGGGCTGCTGGGCCACGAGTGGGATGAGGATATTGACAACGGCTTTCGTCCCGCCGGTCTTTTCCGTCTCTCGGAAACAACCATCGACAACGTGCCTTACATTCAGGACCACGGCACGGTGTACGACGCCGGCACCGCCACCCATCACCTGACGCTCTATCGGCACGCGAGCGGTGCGCTGGTCTTTGGCGCCGGTACGGTGCAGTGGGCTTGGGGGCTGGATGCGCACCACGATGCTGAGACCGGTGTGCCGCCCGAACGCGCCAATGCCACCGACACGCGCATCGGCGTGGACCTGACCGGGCCGGATCGCAACATCCAGCAGGCCACGGTCAACTTGTTTGCCGATATGGGCGTACAGCCCGCCACGTTGCAAGACGATCTGGTTGCCGCCGACCCATCCACCGACACCACCGCGCCCATTTCCACGATTGAGCATCCCCAAGCTGGCGCCACGCTGCCGCTCGGTCCCGTGCGGATCAGCGGGACGGCGCGGGATGCGGATGGCGTGGTGGCGGGGGTGGAAGTGTCGACGGACAATGGCGCAAGCTGGCATCCGGCGGACGGGCGCGAACAGTGGACGTATGAGTGGACGCCCACCGCGCCGGGTGATTTTACAATTTGCTGCCGCGCGGTGGATGACAGCGCAAATTTAGAACAGGCTGGGGCAAGCGTTGCGGTGAAAGTCAGCTAACAACTGTAAATCTAACCTGACCTGTTGGCGTTGCTGTGTTGCGTGGCTGAGCTTGTCGAAGCCACCGCCCCCAGCAACGCCACGACCCATAGACAGCAAAAAGCCTGCTGAGACTACCAGCAGGCTTTTTTGCACCCAATCACCCAAAGGAGAAAATGAAGAAACACCCAAGAAAGGAGAAACAACTAGAGAGCTTTAGTAGAACATGACTCTCTATACTATTAATCGCTGCTACATTCGGAATCCTTCGCGCAATTTTACGAATTTTCAAAATTGGTTTAAATTCATGGCAATTCATCTGAAAATCAGCGCTGTTTTCGTTCACTTTTCTCCTAAATCACTCGAGTAGCATCTCAAATGATTCCCCCACAACGAATTTTAAAATTCATGTCAAAACTCATTGCAAAAAGGGGAATTGCCACAAAGCCAACCAAAGTTGGACACAATATTCACAAAAGAATTCGCAGAAAATTTGTTGAAAAAGACGCAGTTATGGTTCCTCATTTGGCCAAGACAAATGCTGAATAAAAAGGAAAGCGCGCAGTTTGCCCCATTCACCATTCGCAATTCACCATTTACCATTCGCAATTTTCCACCTCTTTATTATCACACCGACGAAAGATAAACCATGATTACACCGCAGTATCTCCTAACCCTCCAAGCCATTGAGCGCCGCCTGCTGTGGCTGGCCACCCACATGATCCACCACGCCAATCGCGCGCCCCAATCCCGATGGCTCCAAAATTGGCGGCCATCAAGCCTCATCGGCCTCGGTGGCATCCATTATGACGGCGCTCTATTTTCACTTTTTGCGCGCCGGGGATCGAGTTTCGATCAAACCGCACGCATCGCCGGTATTTCACGCCGCCCAATATTTGCTGGGGCAGTTGCCCAAGGAATATCTCACACCCCCTGCGCCCTTCAAGGGACTGTAGCCTACCCCAGCCGTACCAAAGACCCGTCACCCGTGGACTTTTCGACCGGCTCGGTGGGGCTGGGCGCGGTGGCGCCCGCTTTTGCCGCGCTGGCCCATCGTTACGGCAAAGCGCACTTTGGCCACGTCACTTCGCACCGCTTTGTCAGCCTGATTGGCGACGCCGAGCTGGATGAAGGCAACGTGTGGGAGGCCGTGCTGGACCCGAGTTTGGGCGGGCTGGGCAATCTGCTCTGGATTGTGGACCTCAACCGGCAGAGTCTGGATCGCGTGGTGCCGGGCATGAAGGTCAAGCTGCTGCAGGCCATGTTTCGTGACAGCGGCTGGCAGGTGTTGGAAGCCAAATATGGCCGCGCGCTGCAACGCGTCTTTGCCCAGCCGGGTGGCGAATTGCTGCGGCGGCGCATTGACGAAATGAGCAATGAAGAATATCAATCTCTCTTGTCTTTGCCAGGCGCAGAATTGCGGCCCAAACTGGTCGATGTGGGCGGCCGCGACGCCATTGGTCTGGTGGAGCTGCTGCAAACCACGCCGGACGGCAAGCTGCCGGCCCTCTTTGGCAACCTGGGCGGTCACGACTTGCCCGAGCTGATCGGCGCCCTGGAGGAGAGCCAGCGCCAGCCGGACAAGCCCACGGTTCTCTTTGCCTACACCATCAAAGGCTGGGGTCTGCCGCTCATGGGCGATCCGCTCAACCATTCCAAGCTGCTGACGCCGGAAGAAATTGCCGACTTGCGCACCCAATTGGAGATTCCGGCCGATGACCCCTGGGCGGCTTTTGCGCCCGACTCTGTGCCGGGCCGGCTTTGCGGGGAGGCCGCCCGCCGGCTCTATCCAGTCAATCCGCCGGCGCCCATTACCTTGCCGGCACAGTTCGTGCCGGCTGAACTGGCCATTCGGACCACGGGCAATTTGAGCACGCAGCAGGCCTTTGGCCAAACGCTCATGTCGATCAGCCGCAAGCCGGAGCTGGCCGCGCGGGTGGTCACAGCGTCGCCCGATGTGGCCACCTCCACCAATCTGTCGGGCTGGATTCTCAAATCCGGCGTTTTTGGTGATGCCGGGCTGGCGCCGCGGCCCGACGAAGAGCAGCCGCAATTAAGTTGGCAATACAGCCCGCAGGGGCAGCACATTGAGCTGGGCATCTCTGAGATGAACCTTTTCATGATGCTGGCCATGTTTGGGCTCTCGACCGATTTGTGCGGCCAGCAGTTGATCCCCATTGGCACGGTGTATGACCCATTTGTCTGCCGCGGGCTGGATGCGCTGATCTATGGGCTCTATTCGGGCGCCAAATTTATCTTTGCAGGGACGCCGTCAGGCGTGTCGCTGTCGCCGGAGGGGGGCGCATCAATCCACGGTGACGCCCTTTGGCGCCAGAATTACCCAATTTGAACGCCTATGAGCCTGCCTTTGCCCAGGAATTGCGCTGGATCATGGCCGAGGCGGTTGGCAATGTTGCCGCGCCGATGGCCGCTCCACCTATTTGCGCCTCTCGACCAAGCTGATCGACCAGACGCTGCTGGAGCCCGCCCTGGCGCGCATTGGCCGCGATACGCTCCACGAACAGGTGCTGGCCGGCGGCTATCGGCTGGTGGATTGGCGCGACCGGGCGGCGGCCAATCCGTCGCAACCGCTGGTGCAAATCGCCGCCAGCGGCGCCATGATTCCGGAGGCGGTGGCCGCCGCTCGCCTTCTGCACGACCAGGGCATCAACGCCAATGTGCTCAATCTTACGAGCGCCCGGCGCCTCTTTGAAAGCTGGCGCGCCGCTGCCGAACAGCCCAGCCGCGACCCGCTCGCCTGGCTCATCCCGCCCACCGAGCAGTCCGCGCCTATTGTGACCATTCACGACGGCGCCTCTCATGCGCTGGCCTGGCTGGGGAGCGTTTATGGCGCGCCGGTCATCCCGCTGGGCGTGGATGGTTTTGGGCAGTCGGGCGCGCGGGCCGATCTGTATGGGTATTTTGGGATTGATGCCGAGGGCATTGTAGGCGCGGCCCGGCGCGCGCTGGGGATCTAAAACGAGACCCAAAGTGTTTCCGCGATGTAGGACAAGCTTCCTGCTTGTCCTACATCGCCGATCGCAACGGCTACTCCGCCTTGAAGAGCGTGTTGTGGCGGTTGTTCATGCGGCACTGCGTGGGCGACGGCTGGGTCAACTGCTTGAAAAGTCTGGAGAAGTAATACTGGTCTTCATAACCGAGTTGCTTGCTGATTTCGCCCACCGCCATTTCGGACGTCTCCCGCAGTTCACACGCCTTCTGAATTTTGAGCCGGATAGTAGCCACTATAGCACGATACAGCAGTGGGTGTCCTGGTACAAGCAAGGCGGCATCGAGCAAGTGATAGCGCGTAAGCATGGCGGACACAGTGGGCCAGCGAGGCGCCTGAGCCGCGAGGAAGAGGCGGCGGATGCTAGTGAGATGCACAGCATCGCGGATGGCATGAAATGGGCGCAAGAAAGCCAACAGGTCGAATATAAATATGAATGGATCTATCTCAACCCTACCGTCAACGGGTTGACAGGCGCGCCCCTCTGGGACTGGACTTCTAGCATGAAGGCGGCCTCGATTGCCCCAGTTGTACAAGACTGGGCTGACCAAGGTGTGCGCTGCCGCGTGTGGGACCGCGCCCGCGGTCATCAGGGCCAACCCTATGCCGATCACCGGATGGCCGTTTTTAGGAACGAGATGTTGTCCGCGACGCACGTCGGCAACTTGCGCATCGGCCAGGACCGGCACATGTTCAGCAGCGTCCGCCACAATCTGCGCACCGCAGGAGGGAGAGGCAGCAACCAAGCTCGCCGCCCTCGCCCGAACTCTTGGCTGCACAATGAGCGGTAGATAATACAAATCATCGCGCACGATAACAATTACCACGCGTTGGCTGGAGCCGTCCTCTGTGATAATCTCAAGTTCATACACATCATCTTGGTAATGCGGATGGTAAAGGAGATGGTCTCGCCCACACGGTAGTCGCCCGCGCCGTTGAGACGCTTGTTTATGGCCAGGGCGGGGTTGACGGCAACCGGCGTGACCGTAATCTCAGCCAGGTCGTGGTCATCCTCATCGCCGGCATTATGGCCGTCGCCGTTGATCGCATCATCGACCAGCGCCGTGCTCTCCCCCGCGCCGTTGCCGTCGATGGCGTCCGGGGTAGAGTCGGCGTCGGGCAAGGGGCCGCCCGTCAGGTCGGTGATGGCCGAAGTAAAGGTGATGGGGCTGGATGTTGCGTTTAGCCGCGCGGGCAATCTGGGGCGTGAGTTAGAGGGGGAAAGCAAGTCGATACGCGGTGCGCGCCGTATAGCATGATGTGATACGAAAAACTTTAACGCAAAAGACCTAAGAGGCGCAAAGGACGCTAACGTCTTCATTCTTCCCGTTTGCGCCCCTTGCGTCTTTTGCGCCCTTTGCGTTCATCTTCCCCTTTAGCCAAACCGCCCCAACCGAAACGGCGCCAACAGCTCCACAGCCGTTCCGTCCACCAGCTCAATCGCCGCCAACTCTCCAATAATGGGAGCCAGGGTGACGCCGCTGTGGGTGGTGGCCAGGTACAGATTGGATACATCATCGGCAAAGCCAATCACTGGATGGCCGTCTTGGGGAATCGGGCGTTGACCGCGGCGCACGTGATCCACCTGCGCATTGGCCAAAGCGGGCACATATTCGGCAGCATCGGCCACAATCTGCGCCACTTCGGCGTCTGTGGCGCCGCGGTCGCCCTGCGAATAGTTGTCGCGGCCGCTGCCCTGCACCATGACCGCGCCGTCGGCAAATTGGCGGAAGTTGACGTGGGGTTGTTTGTCGCGCGGGGAGTGCAGCACGGCAATGTTTTGGAATAGCGGCGGCAGCGGCTTTGTCACAATGGTAATGCCCACCGTGTGATATTGAGGCAGCGTCACGCCAGCCAGGGCGGCCAGTTGCGCCGTGTGGACGCCGCCGGCCAGCACCACCGCATCACACGGAATGCGGATGTCCCCCATCTGCACGGCGCGGATCGTTTGCCGGTTGGCGTCAGCGGCCATGTCAAAACCGGTCACGGCGCTGTGTGTGCATATCTCGGCGCCCTGTGCGGTCAGCGCATCGATGGCGGCGGCCACCACCTCCGCCGTGTTGACCTGTCCATCCAAATCCGAATAGGAAGCGGCCAGCAGTCCCGCGGCGTTGAGATTGGGCTCCAGCTGCGCCACCTCAGCCGCATCCAAAATACGCGGGGTAGCCCCAGCCTTGTAGCTGACGGGCGCGGCTAGCCAATTCAGCGGCTCCCGCCTGCGTAATGGCCCAGCGCAGCTCGCCGCCCCAGGTGATCGCAATGCCCAGGCGGCGGGCAAAACGCCTTTCACATTTCAATGGAACGCCGGTTCAGATCGTGATAGTTGAACGGCTCTTTGCCATACGTTAAGCCAGGCAAACGAGAGCCGCGTGGCCCCCAGCCCCGGCGCCCCCGCATCCACCAGCGTGATCTGCGCTGCCCGCTGCGCCGCATGAAAAGCCACCGAGCAGCCCAAAATCCCGGCGCCAACAACGACAATATGCGGTTTGGAAGGAGTAAAGTTCGCCATTTGAGAATCATTCCTTTTTGGGGAGTAGGGATTAGGAGTAGGGAGTAGGGATTAGGGAGTAGGGAGTAGGGAGTAGGGAGTAGGAGTAGGGAGTAGGGAGTAGGGAGTAGGGAGTAGGGAGTAGGGGACGTTGTCCATCATACTCCTTACTCCCTACTCCCTCCCCCGCATTACGGCTGCGGCGGCCAGGGTCGCAATTCATCGCCGGTGCGCCAGGCGGCCACCCACTCCGGCATCTCGGGGATCCAGTTTTCCAGGGGGATTTCGGCGCGCAATTCCTCAATGGGAATCGCCTTGCCGTTGCCGGTGATGCCGGTGCGCAGCAGAATGGAGGACGGGGCTCGCCCTTCACCCACATGGATTGGGCCACGTAGATCCAGCGTTCCTCCGCCCCCACCATTTGCGTGCGAATGGTAATCTTGTCAAACAGCCGCACGCGCCGTTTGGTAGCGCACCGAGCCGCCGGCCACTACCAGGCCCCAGCGCTTGCGACGCAGCAGCCGGGCCAAGCCGGTGCGGATGGCCAGATCAAAGCGGCCCAGATCGTACAAAGTCAGCACGCGCCCATTGTTCAATTCCAGAAACAGATCAATGTCCCAGGGCATACAGCGGAGCGTGGTTTCACAAACGGCGTCCGCCGCCAGCGGTTTCGATGTCAATGCTTTTATAACCACGTTGGTGAAACGGATCAGTGGATACATAGAGTGCCTTACTATACAATTTTCAAGCGAAAGTTGATCAACAGATTCAACAGATTGCACAGATTAGGCAAGACAATCTGGCGCTCGGAGCAATTGGGGGTAGCGGCGGTTGAGTAGCCCCGGTAGTTTGGGGCGTATCGAAACCAAAGCGGGTCGACCCGTTCCCTTGGCTTCGGCGTGAGCTCAGTCGAACGGTTTCGATACGGCTGCCAACTACCGCAGCCTACTCAACCGGCGTTCACTAGCCGCTCTGATAAACGTACGGTTTTCTGTCTGATTTCACTATAGTTAAGACAATCTTTAAAATCTGCGTAATCTGTTGATCACAAAATCCTCCACCTATTTTTCCTGACTCGATTCCTGCGCCCACAGCGTTTGCGCCACATGATCGATCCCCGCGCGCAGGTGGCGGCGATAGGTGCTGAAGGGGACATCCAGCAGCTCGGCGGCCTGTTCTTGGGTAGCGGCGGGCTGGAAATAGGTGTGATGCAGCGCCCGATAAAGTTTGTTTTGGCGCGGCGTTGTTTGCAGCGGCTCGGCGGCCTGGCGCAATAGATTGCGCAGCGCGCTGAGGCGCGCCGATTCATCGCCATCGGGGCCTGCCTGCTGCAACACCAAACGCGCTTGAAGCAACGGATTGGCGCGCAGGGCGTTGGCATCATGCATGGTGCGCAGGGCGTCCGCCACGGCTTCGCCAAATTCTTCCTCGCTCAACATGGTCGCTTCCGCCGCAAAGGCGAGCTGCGTGTGGGGTAGACCGGCGGCGATTTCGCGCTCGGCAAAGAGCGACAGCCAGGGGAATGGCCCCATCACCCGCCAGTCGTGACCAAAGACGCCGTGGCGCCGTTCGCCCACCGTGAAATCGGCCGCCTCCAACCGATGCATGTCGGCATGGGCAAAGATGCCGCGCCAGAAGTCGGGCTGGGCGCAGGGCAGAAAGGTGTAGGCCAGCCGCGGCGTCGAGAGATAGTGCTGCACCATGGCCACAAAAATGCGACTCTGCACCGGCGACACGCGCTGATAGGTTCCCCGCGCCAGCCAGAAGCGGAAGTGCGTGGCGCGTTCGCCGTTTTTGAGCGGCGCCCGTTTCTCGAGCAGGTTCCAGGCGGCCGCGGCCGCCGGGTCCAATTGGCGTTCGCCCGGCTCGAGTTGTTCCAGGGCCAGCAGCATGAGAAAACCCTCCACACTGCCGGCGGCATCGCGAAACAGAATGGTCTGCTGGGCGGGGTGCGTCAACCAGTGCGCGGCCAGCCGCGCAGAATCGGCGCCTTCGTGCTGCTCCACCAGATCGATAATCTCCTCGTGATCATCGGGTTGGGCCAGATCGGCAAAGACGGATGTGTTTTCCCGCCAGGCAAAAAACGAACTCAACACGGGGCTGTCGCGGTGCAAAAAGATATATTCGTGCAGAATGCGCTGCTGCGTTTGATCGCTGCTGCTTTGCAAAAATTCGCGCATATAATAGGCGCGGGCGCGGCCGTGCAGCTCGGCATAGCGCGCCCGGTTGCGCCAGCGCAGATCGGCGCAGATGGTGGCGCGGGCCAGGTCGTGGGGGAAGAGGCCGCCCGCCTCGGCATCCATAAACGAGAGGCCGCGCAGCCAGGCAAAGACCGTGGGCGCTTCCTCACCGATGATGGCGGCCAACAGCCGCTCGTCCAGCAGCCGCAGCATGGCGCACGCCTCCAGCCCCATGCGGTGGGCCGGGCTAGGCACGTGGTCCACAAAGCGCGCCACCAGCGCCGCAATCAGATCGGGCGCGGCATCGGGGTGAAAGGCCGCCCCGGCCTGTTGCGCGTGCAGCTCGGCAAAGAGCGAAAGCGCCAGCGGATGGCCGTGGGTAAAGTCGAGGATGGCCTGGTGCTGCGCCTGCGGAATCTGCCGCCGCGCCAGATAATCTGTACTCTCTTTCACTTCCAAATTGCCCAACTGCACAAAGCGCACAAGGGGCTGCCACCCCGGATCGGTGCGCCATTCCACGGCCGGCGATTGGCGGCTGGCAAAAATGGTCAGCACCGTGGCCGGCAGTCGGGGCAAAAACTCGTCGCGCAGCCAACCGTCCAGCGGCGTCAACAGTTCGGCCGTGTCGATCAGCAGAAGGTGGGCGCCGCCGGCGGCCAAAAGCTGCGGCCAATGCGCGGCCTGTTCCGGCGCGATGCCCAGGGCCGCCAGCAGTATACTTTCAAAAAAGGGGGGCGAGGGGTCAATATTGCGGGCATCCAGTTGAATGGCGGCCCAGCCGGCCTCCTGCGCCATGCGGGCAAATTCGTGGAGCAGCGTCGTTTTGCCCACGCCGCCCGGTCCGTAAATGTGCAGAATGTTAAAAGGCAGTTCGGGCGCAGCCAACGCCTGCCGCAAGAGCGCGCGCTCAGCGGTGCGGCCCACAAATTGGGCGCGTCGGGCCTGCGCCAAGCGCTCTTGGAGCGACAGAATCGGGGGCTGGGCTGCACGCTCATCCGGTTGACTTGGCGTAGGGCGCGCGCTCTGCAACGCGACGGTGGGGGCAACCGGTTCTGCCAATCCTCCGTTGGCGCCGCTCGCCGTCTCGCCCACATTGGCCGTTGCCGGTTGGGCGGCTGAGGGACCGGGCGCCAGCGCGGCAGCCCAGCGAGACGCCGCAATCAGCGGCTCGTGGGCAATGCGGCTGTAATATTCAGCGGCCAGGGCGGGCTGCTGTTGCGCGTGGGCGATGTGCGCCCACACCAATTGCGCCAGCACGCGCGGCGTATAGGCCTGGATGGCTTGCGCAATGGCGGCGGCCTGTTCCAAATGGGCCTGCGCCGCCACGGCATCCCCCAGCCGGTGGGCAGCCAAAGCCAGCAGCGCATGAGCCTGCCCCAGTTCGTCGCGCTGGCCCAGCGCCGCATAAATTTCAACGCACTCGGTCAATTGAGCGTGGGCCGCGGCGGCATCATCCGCCAGCGTGGCCCAGCCCAGCACCAGCAGCGCATAGGCCACACCGCGCTGCGCGGCGAC
>JAWKON010000101.1:0-18365 GCA_041391125.1 Caldilineaceae bacterium | reverse complement strand
AGAGTAATTGTCTATGACCAGTATAGCACACATCCTTCATGCTTTGCGCATTGTGCGCCTTTGGGGCATTGGGGCTTTCCTATGCATCTCGGTGTGGTTGGCGCCTAATGTTGCAGCGGCGGCGCCTTTGCCCTATCGGGTCCTAGCTGATGGAGAGCAAAGTGCAAAAGTGGTCGATGTAGAAATCACCCAAAGCGGCATCGAATTCGGGCTGCGCTATGCGGACGGACGCTACATTGTCTCCATGCGGCCCAACGTGACGCCGGATGCGCCCAACCAGTCGTTGAGCGCACAGGTGACGCTCAAGGTTCCGCACGCCGAGGGGGCCGACCGTTTTATTGTGCGCAATCCGCAACCGGCGGTCAACGGCACCTACTGGGTGCCCCTCTCGCGCGTGGATGCGCCAGAGGAAAATCGCCACTTCGACTACATTTCGTTCGAGGTGAGCTACACGCTGGGGGACCGCACCGTCTTTGGCTGGACGGGCGGCAAGGAGATTGATGTCTTTAGCTTTGAGAACAGCGGCCCCTGTTTGGGCGCCGTCTATTTGATGAGCAATGGCGATCTCTTCATGCCCCCGCCCGGCGGCGCAAACTCGGCCGGCACCAATCCGGGCAACTATATTGCCGTGCGCGGGCTCAACGCCAACGACGACAACGACTACATCGGCAACCTGCTGCACGACAGCGCCCGCTGCCTGCCGCGCACCGATGTGCGCATCAAGCAGTACGCCGTGTGGGCCACCGATGCCGGCGTGCTGATCACGTGGGAGACCAACACCGAGTCCGACGTGCTGGGCTTCAACGTGCAGCAACTGGAGGGGGATGGCGCTACGCAGCTCAATGCGGAACTGTTGACGGCGGAACGCAGCGGCCAATCCAGCGGCGCGGCCTATCAATATCTGCAACCCGACCCCGCGGCGGATGCCTTAACGGACACCGCGGCCCATGTCGAGTATCAGTTGCAGATCGTCACGCTCAACGGCGAGGCTATCAACGTGCTGCTGGGTCCCGCCATGCGCAGTCGCCTGCACCTGCCGCTCATCCTGCAAAACATAATGATCATCAGCGCGGCCGGTTGGCGGCTGCTGCACAACCATGAGCATTATGTTGAATGCATCACCACCGTTACAGAAAGGTAAAAAAATGAAGCACCGATTCAGATCATCAACCGATAGGAGCAATCTATGAAATCTAGAATATTAACTTTGTGGCTGGCGCTGCTGCTGGCCCTGCCCATGGCCGCGTCACCCCAAGTGACTTACGCCCAAACCGATGGAATCGAATTCAAAATCACCTATGACATGAATACGGGAATATATGATGTGTTCATGCGGCCCAATGTGACGCCCGCCTCGCCCAACGAGACAACCACGTCGCAGGTGACCATCAAAGTGCCGCACGCCACGGGCGTTGACCGCTTTGTGCCGCAGCCCTCGCCTTTGTTTGTACCCGGCCTCTATTTGGGCGAAAAGGTGGGGCCATCGTGGGGGCAGGGCTCACGTGTGGATGCACCGGCCGATGACCCGTTGTTGACGCAGCCCTACGACTACATCTCGTTCGACCTGACCATCGGCGCCAACGCCGGGGCCTTTGCCTGGGCCGCGGGGACCGAGGT
Source organism: Caldilineaceae bacterium (assembly GCA_041391125.1). Lineage (GTDB taxonomy): Bacteria > Chloroflexota > Anaerolineae > Caldilineales > Caldilineaceae > JACKBC01. The sequence goes on along the minus strand of JAWKON010000101.1, from coordinate 16,748 downwards.
GCGCGTCTTCAGCTTCACCAATACCGGCGCCTGCCAGGGCGCGGTGACGCTGCTGGAGAACACAGACCCCTTTATGCCGCCCAATCTGGCCGGCACCAACCCCGGCAACCAAATCGCCGTGCGCGGCATCGGCACCACCACCGACAATGACTACATCGGCACCTATGGTGGACCGGCCAACTGTTCGACTGCCGTGACGCCCGATAGCGATGGTGATGGCCTGCTGGATGATGTGGATACCGATGACGACAACGACGGCATCCTTGACACCGCCGAAACGGGCGATACCGACGGCGACGGCATTCCCGATAGCCTCGAATCCAACATCATCGACACCGATGGCGATGGCAATCCGGACTTCAACGACAACAACGCCGATGGCGATGGCGAAGGCACGGACGGCACCGGTGGCGAAGAAAATGGCGTCGAAACCGGCCCGTGGAATGACGCCGACGGCGATGGCATTCCGGCCCACCTGGACCCGAATGACGCCACAGCCGGTGCGGGCGATGCCGATAGCGACGGCATCAACGACGATGTCGAGTGTCCCGGCGGCTACATCTGCCCCGACTCCGATGGCGACGGCATTCCCAATTACATGGACACCGATTCGGACAACGATGGTCTAACTGACGCCACCGAAGGCACAACCGACACCGATGGCGACGGTATCCCCGACCGCCTGGAATCCAATGTCATCGACACCGATGGTGACGGCAATATGGATTACAACGACAACAACGCCGACGGTGATGCTGCCGGCCCCGACGGCACCGGCGGCGAAGAAGCGGCGTCTCACCGGCCCGTGGAATGATGCCGATGGCGATGGCATCAGCTCGCGATCTGAATGACGGCACGGCGGGTGCGGGCGATGCCGACAGCGATGGCATCAACGACGATGTGGAATGCCCCGGCGGCTACATCTGCCCCGACTCCGATGGCGACGGCATTCCCAATTACATGGACACCGATTCGGACAACGATGGTCTAACTGACGCCACCGAAGGCACGACCGACACCGATGGCGACGGCATCCCGACCGCCTCGATCAATATCATCGACACCGATGGTGACGGCAATACGGATTACAACCAACGCGCCGATGGCGATAAACACGGACAGCACCGGTGGCGAAGAATGGCGTCGAAACCGGTCCGTGGAATGACGCATGATGGCGATGGCGTCCGCCCACCTGGATCAATGACGGCACGGCGGGTGCGGGTGATGCCGAAATGGCGACAGCATCAACGACGATGGATGTGGCAGCCTACATCTGCCCAGATCCGATGGTGACGGCAGCCAGCACCACATGGATACTGACTCGGACAACGACGGTCTGACGGACCAGGCCGAAGGCGCCACCGACACCGACGGCGACGGCATTCCCGACCGCCTGGAATCGAACATCATCGACACCGATGATGATGGCAACATGGACTACAACGACAACAATGCCGACGATGATGCCGCTGGCCCCGACGGCACAGGTGGCGAGCAGGCGGGCGTCTTAACCGGCCCCTGGAACGACGTCGATGGCGACAGCATTCCCGACCACCTGGATGCCGATACGACCAACGCCGCCTCTATGCCCGATGGCTCTGGCGACGGCGATGGTGATGGCATCTCCGACGCCCTCGAATGTTCCGGCGGCTATATCTGCCCCGACAGCGACGACGACGGCACGCCCGACTACATGGACACTGATTCGGACAACGATGGTCTGACCGACCAAGCAGAGGGCATCCTCGACACCGATGCAGACGGCATTCCCGACCGCCTCGAATCAAACATCACTGATACCGATGGCGATGGCAATATGGATTACAACGACGCCAACGCTGATGGCGACGCTGCCGGCAATGACGGCACGGGCGGTGAACAAGATGGCGTGGAGACCGGTCCGTGGAACGATGCTGACAACGACGGCATTCCCGACCATCTGGATGCGTCCATTGGCAATGGCTCCGGCCCAACTGTCGCCGGCTCCGGCGATTCGGACGGCGACGGCACGGCCGATGGCATCGAGTGCCCCAATGGCATTCCCTGCCCGGATACCAATAATGACGGCACGCCTGAATATATGCAGGCCAACGCCGACAGCGATGGCGACAGCATCCCGGATGCAGAGGAAATGGCTGGCCCCAACAATGGCGACGGCAACAACGACGGTACGCCCGATAAGGATCAGAGCAGTGTGGCGACGTTGCTAGCGTCGGACAACTTTAGCTATGTCACCGCCGAAGTCACCGGCGCCTGCAACACCATTGCGGCCATTAGCCACACTACCGAAGCGGCCCAGGCCAGCACGGACACCTTCGATTATCCGTTTGGCCTTATGGCCATCCGACTCAATTGCGCGTCCAACGGTCAAGCGGCCACGGTCAAATACTATTGGCACGCCATCAGCGATCTGACCGGCCTGCCCTATCGCAAGTATGGCCCCATGACGCCGGGCGGCAGCAGCAAAGTCTGGTATGACTTCCCGGTGACCTACGGCACGGCGTCGCCGGCGGGCGTCTCCATTGCCACTTCAACGATGCAATTGGTCGATGGCGAAATGGGTGACGACACCGTGGCCGACAGCGTGATCATCGACCCCAGCGGTCCGGCCAATGCCACCCAGAAGTCCACGTTGGGCGACTGGGTCTGGTACGATGTCAATGGCGATGGCGTCAAGGACGTGGGTGAACAGGGCATTAACGGCGTCATTATCAACCTGTATCTGGATACGGGCGATGGCATTCCGCAGCCGGGTGAATTGGTCACCACCACCACCACGGGCAACGATGGCGGTCTGGTCAGCGGGCGGCTCATCGACAGCGATGATGTCAATACGGGTGAGCCCGGCGCCTACGACTTCCAGGTGTTGGACAACCAGATCTACATTGTGGAGATTGACGCAGCCAACTTCCTGCCGGGCGGTGCGCTGGAGAATTACATCTACACCGGTGAAAACGCCGCCAATGCCTACAATGGCGCCAACCCGCGCGTCGTGCTCATCGGTGTGCAGCAGGATTACAACGATGCCGACTTCCCCTTTATGCTGCTGCCCAGCGTAGAGGTGGGCAAGATGCTCAACACCGTCAACACGGTGGTGCGGCCGGGCGATACGGTCAGCTTCACGATTCAGGTCACCAACACCGGTTTCGTGACCATTACCACGCTGCCGCTGCTGGACCGCTATAACAGCGCCTTCCTCCAGTTTGACAGCGGCAATGGCGGCAACAGCCCGGCGCCGGACAGCGCAGCCACCGGCCAATTGACGTGGAACAACCTGGCCCCGGCCGGCGGGTTAGCGCCGCTGGGCGTCGTATCGGTGGATGTCTACTTTACGGCGCTGGCCGATACGACACTGTTGTTGCCATTCAGTCCTTGCACAGCGGCGGGCGAAGCACCCAACATTGCCCAGGTGATGAACGCTGTGGCCGACCCGGATGGTGCTGGCCCACAGCCCGGCCTGGCCGTGACCGACGCCGATGCCTGCGCCAGCGTACGCATCGAGCAGCCCACGGCGGTCAACCTGACCAACATGGGCGTGACGCAGACGGCGGATGGCGTGCTGATTCAGTGGGACACGATCACCGAAGCGGACACCGCTGGTTTCCGCGTGCTGCATTCCAATGGCGTCAGCGTCAATCAGGTCAACCCGGCCACCGTCAGCGCAGCCAACACCCTGAGCGATGAGCTGATCCCGGCGCAGAATGCCGGCCAATCCAGCGGCGCTTCCTACAGCGTGCTGGATGCCGGCGCCACGCTCACCCGCGGGGATGTATACGTGCTGGAGACGGTTCACACTGACGGCTCTACCGAGCGTAACGTTCTCGGCGTCTTTAGCAACACCCCGCTCTATCTCCCGCTTGTAATGCGGTAACACAGACTCTTTGCGGCTAAATAAAAGGGCGTCCGACTGATTAGTCGGGCGCCCTTTTATTTTTCACTTATCAGATTACGTCCAGAAAATGCGCGTCTAATCGGCCAGCCACAGCAGCGGCGTCTCCACCAATTCGCGCACCAGATCCAAAAAGCGCGCGGCCGGTCCACCATCCACCACGCGGTGATCAAAGGTGAGGCTGAGCGCCACTTGATGGCGCGGCACAACCTGGCCATTGCGGACCGCCGGTTTCTCCACAATCCGCCCCACGCCCAAAATGGCGCACTGGGGCAAATTGATGATGGGCGTAAAGGCATCGATGTTGTACATACCCAAATTGGTGATGGTGAAGTTGCCGCCCTGTAAATCCTCACGGCTGATCTGATGTGACTGCGCTTGCGCCACCAGCGTTTTGGCAGCCGCGGCCACCTGCCGCACGCTTTTCGCCTGCACATCGCGCACCACAGGAACCAGCAGCCCTTCCGCCGTATCCACCGCCAGCCCGATATGAATGCCGGACGCCACCACAATTTCATCCTCCTGCCAGACCGCGCGCAGCAGCGGATGCTCGGTCAGCGCGGCTGCCGTCAGCTTGATAAAGAGGTCATTATACGTTGGCGCGGGCAGCCCGCGCGGCTCAAACGCGGCTTTGAGCTGGCTGCGCAGCGCCACCAATTCCACCGCATCGGCCTCGGTGGTCAGCGTGACGGGCGCCGTGGTGTGGGCGCTGTCGCGCATGCGCTGGGCGATGAGGCGACGCACGCGGGTGATCGGAATATGCTCGGCATCGGTGGCAGGCTGTGGCGTGGTGGCGGCGTGTTGGGCGGCAATGGCCGCTTCCACATCCTCACGCCCGATGCGTTCGCCGGGTTTCTGCGCGGCCAGGGCGGCCAAATCGATGCCCGCTTCCTGCGCCATGCGGGCGGCCACCGGCGTGGCGCGAATGCTGGGCGCTGGCTCGCGCTGCAATTCCGCCGCAGCGCGGATGTCGCGCTCCACAATACGCCCGGTGCGACCGCTGCCGTTGAGCCCGCTCCAATCTACGCCCAGTTCGGCGGCAATGCGGCGGGCGCGGGGGGAGATTGATTTACGATTTACGATTTCAGATTTACGAGTGGCGGGTGGCGAGTGGCGGGTGGCGAGTGGCGCGGTGGCTTGTGTGACGGTAGCGAGAGCCGGTTCGGATTGGAAGGTGACGGTTTCGTCGGGGTGGGCGATGTAGGCCAGGAGCGCACCCACGGGGATGGTGTCGCCCATTTTGGGGCCATCGGGGCGGATGCGCAGGATGCCGGCGTCCATGGATTCGACCTCTTGGGTGGCTTTGTCGCCTTCGACGGTGTAGAGCAGATCGCCTGGTTTAATCGCGTCGCCATCCTGCTTGAGCCATTCGCCAAAGATGCCTTCGGTCATGTCCCAGCCCAAGCGCGGGAGTAAGATTTCAACGGCCATAGTTTTTCCTGACATTGATGAAATTTACGTGTCTGTTTTAAGGTCTTTAGATTTTCATGTAATTGATCGAGGTGAGCGACGGTTGAAGATGGCGGCAGTTTGGGGGCGTATCGAAACCAAAGCGGGTCAACCACATGAAATTTGTTGACCCATTTTCATTGACTTGACGGCCAGAAATGAGTGTTGTACGATGTCGCCATGAAAACTATCGAGAGCTATTTTGATTTTTTGGCGAAGATGATATTCGTCTCAAGGGCGGATCGGTATTGAAACGATTCTCGGTCACTATCTGGCCGGCGTCAATCCTGAACTGGTTGCCGAGTGGTATCCGGAACTTACCTTAGAGCAGGTCTTTGCCACGCTAACATACTACTTTGCTCACCGCGAGCAGATCGACCAGCGTATGCTTGAAAGCGATGAATGGTTTGATGCGCAATGGAAGCAGCAGCAAGCCAGAAATCCTTCGCCGGTGTGGTCAAGCGGCTGCGGCGCATTAAGCGCGAGCGGCAACTAGAAAAAGCTTATTCAGGCCATGAGTGACCTGAAACTCTATTGGACGAATTTATCCCCGACCATTCGTGATGAACTTCGCCAGCGTGATCCCGCGATTGCAATTCTGCGCATCGGTGATGCTGGAATGCCATCATTTGGTACACCGGACGCTGCTATTCTCGAATGGATGAGGTCTCCGGCTATATCCTGGTTACAGATAATCGCCGATCGATGCCGGGCCATCTCAAGATCATTATAAGCAGGGACGTCATATCCCTGGCATTCTTCTGATCCGGCGCGGCGCTACCTTGGTGAAATCGTCGAGGAACTCTGGCTGATCTGGCAAACTTCGGAAGCATCTGAATATCGTGACCGGATGCAGTTTATCCTCTGTAGTCTCTCACCTAGCGAATATCAGCTCACAATACTACTCAGCCAGCAGCTCCCGAATCGCCCCCTCAATCGTATTCACCGGCAACACAATCGCCCCCTCAGCGTGGGGCTATAGGGCGTGGGTGTGTGGGCGCCGTTGAGCCGCATGATGGAAACGTCCAGGTCGTCAAAGCCTTTGTCGACAACCTGGGCGGCGATCTCGGCGCCGATGCCGCAGGGCGCAAAGTTTTCATCCACAATGAGCAGGCGGCCGGTTTGTACCGATTGCAAAATCGTGTCGATATCCAGCGGGCCAGCGTGCGCGGTCGATGATCTCAATGGAGTGGCCGTCGGCGGCCAACTTTTCCACACGCCTGTTCATGGCGCGCCGCCATCGAGGCGATGGCGACCACGGTGGCGTCTGTACCCTGGCGGGCGATCCGCCTGGCCGAAGGGAATGGTGTATTCCTCTTCCGGCACGTGACCCTTGTTAAAAATCACCCGAACGATGCTCCAAAAAGAGCACCGGATCATCGCTTTGCAGCGCGCTGGCAAAGAGCCCCTTGGCGTCGTAGGGCGTGGACCGGGTCACCACGGGAAGCCGGATATGCCGCGAAGAACGGATAATAGCTGCCCGAATGATGGGTGGCCGCCGAGCCGCCAGCCCCATGCAGCCGCGCGGCACCGCGGCATGGTCAGTCGTCCGCTGCTCATATACTGCACATTTAGAACCTGGTTGACCAGCTCGCCCCGCGAAGCCCATAATAAAGTCGATAAACATAAAGTCAACCACCGGCCGCGTGCCGGTCATGGCGGCGCCGGTGCAGAGGCCCACAAAGCCGCGCTCGCTGATGGGCGTGTCGCGCAGCCGCTCGGGGCCGTAGAGGTCAAACAAGCCCATAGTAGTGTTAAAGTTGCCGCCGCGCTTGCCAATGCCCTCGCCCACCACAAAGATGGTCGGGTCTTTGGCCATGGCGGCGGCCAGCACCTCGCGGGTGGCTTCGATAAAGGTGATCTCACGCATGATGCAGCAGCCCTTTCTGATCTTCAGCGAAAATGTTGTCCAGCGCGCCAAACGGCGGCGTCGGGATAGGGGCTCTCCTTGGCAAACTCGGCCGCATCGACTACCAGCGCCTGCACGTCGGCTTCAATCTCTTCAAAATCTTCCAGCGGCGCCACGCCCCATCCAGCAGCCGCTGCTTGTAGGTGGTCAGTGGGTCGCGCGCCTTCCACTGATCGACCTCGTCCTGCGTGCGGTACGTACCCAGCAGCGGCATCCCTTCGGCGTGGGAGCGGTGCGATAGGTTTGCCCTCGATAAGCGTGGGCCCTTCACCGGCGCGGGCGCGGCGCACGGCTTCACCCGCGGCTTCATAAACGGCCAGCACGTCGTTCCCGTCCACAATCACGCCGGGGATGCCGTAGGCCGCGCCGCGCGCGCCTACGTCGGGATTGCCGCCCGATTGTGAGATGGGGACTTCGGTGGCGTACATGTTATTTTCGCACACAAAGATCACCGGCAGATCCCAAATGGCGGCCAGGTTGATGCCTTCGTGAAAGGCGCCATTGTTGGAGGCGCCGTCGCCAAAGAAGGCCACGCCCACATTGTCCTTTTTGAGCAATTTAAAGGAGTATCCGGCATAAACGTGTCCTACCAAAATGGATGGCCCCCACAATGCCGCTGGTCCCCATCATGCCCACTTCTGGCGAGAAGAGATGCATGCTGCCGCCCCGCCCGCGCGAACAGCCGGTGGCGCGGCCAAAGAGTTCGGCAATCACCTCGCGCGGCGGCACGCCTTTGGCCAGCGCATGGCCGTGACCGCGGTGGGTGCTGAGACAGCGTCGCCCGGTCGCAGGTGCGCACAGACGCCGACGGCAATGGCTTCCTCGCCCACATAAGTGTGGCAGGCGCCATGCACCAGCCCGACGTTGCGGGCGAGCCAACTGCTCTTCGGTGAAGCGGATAAGGAAAAGCTTTGCATAGAGGGCAAGGTGTTCGGTTTTGTTCAGGTTCATTTTTGCGATATTATCCATAATGTCTCACTTGGCAAGATACATTTTGAAATTGGAGAGATATGATGACAGCACTTGCAGCTCCGCCTGCCAGAAAGTCTGCTCAAAAGAGATAAAAAGCCTTGTACAGCTTGAAGGTATTTCCATCAATCAGTTCTTGACCCTGGCCGCGGCTGAAAGATCCGCGGTGCGCTCCGTACAGTTGAACATTTGCGCAGAAGGCGCATTGGGCAGCAGAGCAGATTTTGGCGCGTTTCTAGCGGCGATACCAGACCAGGAGCCAGAAGATGATGATAGAATCGACTAACCCACCGCTTGAGCCTAACGGGCGCCCGGTACAGCCAAAGGACAGATTTGGATTTCGCCAGATTTTGATGCGCCGCTGCCGGATGAAATTCTCGATGCATTTGAAGGCAAAGAGCAGATCAACGCGCCCGATCCGCCACCGTATCCTGCGGCATCCCTGGATGCGACCCGCCGGCGTTCTTGGCCAGGTTGCCGCCATCCAGCGGAATCAGCGCGCCGGTGATGAAGGACGAGGCGTCAGAGGCCAGGAAAATGGCCAGCCCCTTGATCTCCTCCGGTTTGCCCAGCCGCCCAATGGGCAGACCGCGCAAATAGGCATCGCGCAAGTTGTGGTCAATCTCCATGCGCTCCTCCAGCCCCTTATTCGTAATCTGCGCACAGACAATGGCGTTGACGCGCACGCCGCTGCTGGCCCATTCGGTGCTGAGCTCGCGCGTCATCTGACCCACGGCGGCCATGGCCATGCTGTAGGCAATATGGCTGCGGCCCAGCGCGCTCAGCCCGGCAATCGAGACGATGCTCATGATGCTGCCTTTGCCCTGGCTCATCATGCGTTTGGCGGCTTCCTGAGTGGCAATGTAGCGCCCGATTACCAGATTCTGAAAAGAAGTCTGCATTTGCGCTTCGGTCAATTCCAGCGGGTGGCCGCGCACGCCTTCGCCGGCCACGTTGCCCAGCACGTCAATGCGGCCATATTCGCGATCCAATGTAGCGAACATGGCGCGGATCTGGTCGGGCTGCGACACATCACAGCGCACGGGGAGGGCGCGCCGGCCCAGTTGGCTGATGTCGTGGGCCGTGGCTTCCATACCGACCTGGTTGATGTCGGCCAGCACCAGATCCGCGCCCACTTCGGCCAGGCCCAGCGCCATCTGCCGCCCCATACCGCTGGCCGCGCCGGAGACCAGGGCCACGCGGCCGCTGAGATCAAAGAGGGGATGAGTCATGGGTTGGTTCCTTTGCAGAGGGTGAGAAGGGCGAATTATGAATGGTGAATTGCTAATTGTGAATGGGGCCTACTCCCAGCGCTCCAGGTCCTGCGCCGTCGTCACGCGCACGCGGGCGTCGGGGCGCTGCACAAGTTCGGGGCGCAGCGCAATGCCCAAACCGGGGCTGTCATCCAGCGTAAGATGCCCGTCCACCACGCTGAGCGGGCGCGTGACCACGTCATTGTACCAGCCGCCGTCGGCCCAATAGCCGCGCACGCCTTCCATGATCATGGCATTGGGCAGATGCAGCATCAGATGGGCCGACGCCCAGAGCATGACCGGCCCCACCGTGTCGTGCAGCGTTACCGGCAGATAATAGGTGTCGGCCTGGTTGCAGATCTTGCGCGTTTCGGTAATGCCGCCGCCCCAGGCCACGTCGGGCATGATAATGTCGGCGGCGGGACGCTCGATCAGTTGGCGGAAGCCAAAGCGCGTAAAGACCCGTTCGCTTTGGCAAATCGGCACGGTGGTGGCCGCTTTGAGCCGCACAAAGGCGTCCACATTGTCCGGCGGCATGATCTCTTCCAGCCACAGAATGTCGTACGGTTCCAGCGCCCGCGCAATGCGGATGGCCATGGGCAAGTCCCAGCGGGCGTGGCCCTCAATGGCAATCGCCATTTTGTCGCCCACCGCCGCCCGAATATCGGCCACTACCTGCACGCCGCGTTTCAGCTCTTCATTGTCCAGCCGGTGTGAAAGGGGTCCGGCGGCGGATTCGCCGCCCCAGATGCGCACTTTTTCGCGCGGGCGCGTCGGCCCCGCCATGGTTGCGCCAAACTGGTCAAAAGGCCAAACTTTCATGGCTTTGATGCCCATCTGCAAAGGCTTTGGGCCAACTCACCGGCGCGGCCATCCAGCCAGCCCCAATCGTCGGCATAATTGCCAAAGCCAACACAGGTGTTGTACATGGGGATGCGGTCGCGATGGCGTCCGCCCAGCAGATTGTAGATGGGCTCGCCGGTATGTTGGCCCAGCAGATCCTACAGCGCAATGTCGACGGCTGAGAGCGCCCGCATTTCGGCGCCGGCAAAGCCGCAAAAATTAACCAGTGAAAAGAGGTTGGCCCAGTGGTTATCAATATCGCGCGCGTCACGGCCAATCAAAAGCGGCGCATAGACATCATGAATAATAGCGCTGGCAGCGGACGGAATGTAGTAAGTCTCGCCCAGGCCAACCAGCCCATTGTCCGTATAAATGCGCACCCACAAATTGTTGGGCAGCGCCCGGCGCGATTGGCCCATTTGCTGCTGCCATTCATTTTTGGGCATGGCGGCAAACCAGATGGTTTCGATCTTTGTGATCTTCATAGGGCGACTCTTTTGGGCAACAGTTTGGGAGCAAGGGGATTGTATACCAAAAATCGTACAGATACCTAAAGATTGTATACCAAGATTTGACAACATGTCAATGCACGCATAGAATTAATTTCGCTTCCCTGTTTATCTACCAATGATCAATCTATGGTTCAGAAATCTCTGACAGGAAAGCCTGGATGACAAAGGTGACGGTCACCTTGTCATCCATGGCCATGCGTGATGTTAGTGTGGTCCCTCACAGCAATGTTTGCTAATTTCAAAGGAGAGAACGATTATGATGAGCGAAAAATCGCCGCAGATGAGCCGTCGTAGTTTCCTCAAGACCGCCGCCATGCTGAGGCGCCGGCGCGGCATTGGCTGCGTGTGCGCCCCCGCGGCCGCCCCCGCCGCCGAATCCGGTGCGCCCGCCGTGAGCAGCGGCGCCAAACAGACGGTGCGCTATCTGTCCTGGTGGTTTGAAGAAGGCAACCGCGGCAAAACCTGGCTGGCCTTTGTCGATGAATTCAACAAGTCACAGAATGACATTGAAGTCGTCACCGAAAACATCCCCTTCGACCAATACACCACCAAAACCATTGTGGGCGCCCAATCCGGTGAGTTGGACGGTGATATTCATCATGGCCACGCCCGAGCTGGCCCTGCTTCTCTGATCCGCTCTGATCTACTGGCGCCGCTGGACGATGTGCTGACCCGCAACAACATTACGGACCTGAGTTCAGCCCATGACGCCATGCGCAAAGATGGGCATATTTACGGCCTGGACATGGTGACGGTGGCTTTCGGTCTGCTCTACAACACGCAGCGCTACGCGGAAGCTGGCGTCACGCCCGCCTCGAATCCTGACGAATGGATCGAGGTCAGCCAGGCATTGACCAATCGCGATGAGCAGAAATATGGCTTCTTCACCAGCCACCTGGTCAGCGAAGCCTCCGATTTCTGGTTCCAGCTTGAGGTATGGTGCATGCCGTATGAGGGTGTCTGGGCTGAGGGCAAGACGCCGCTGCTGACTTCCGACCCGATCCTCAAAGGGTTGAGCCTTTACAAGCAGATGTACGATGCCGCCATGCCCCAAGGGACCGACACCCCCACCGGCCACCGGCTCTTTGGCACCGGGGACGTAGCGCAGGAATTCATCGTTTCGGCGGCGGTCGGCAGCTTAAAGCCGGATTTCCCGGACCTTTATCCGCTGTTGGCCAGTGCGCCCATTCCGTGGGCCAGCAACAAATCGATTGCACGCATCCATCCTATGATGGTCAACGCCAGCTCCGAGGTCAAGGATGCGGCTCTCGAGTTTGTCACCTATATGTATCAGCCCGATAACTACCGGCGCATGGTGGAAGGTTGCGAAGATGTGATCTTTGCCCAGCCCTCGGCGGCGCGCCAGGAATATTTGGACAATCTGCACTGGCTAAAGCCGGGCTTTGACGGCGTGGACTACCCGACGCCATTCGACGTGGTGGGCGATTTCGTCTATAATTTCAACGAGTTTGGCCAGATTATCATCACCCATTTTGCCGATGTGCTCAACGGCAGCCAATCGCTGGAAGACGCCTGGCCGCCGCCCAGACCGAAGCCGAAGCCCTGGCCGAACGCATTTCGTAGGAAAGTCAAATCAGAAGCCTCTCCTCCCTTTCCGCCCTGGCGGGCTCCCTTCCTCCTCCACACGTGGAAGGCGGGGCCAAGGGGAGGAGCGGCCCCCTCCCCAGGAGACTGCCCGGCCCGATGAACCGCAGAGCCAACGCCGAAACACCCGCCCGTCGCCGAAACCTACTGCCCTTACGCGCTGGTGTTGCCGATTATTCTCTTCGAGGGCATTCTGCTCATCTACCCCATTGCCCAGGGCGTTTTAGGCAGCTTCCAGCGCATTGAGCTGGCCGCCAATGCTGCCCCCACCTGGGTCGGTTTGGACAACTACCGGCGCATGTTTGGCGACCCCGGCTTTTGGCAAGTGATGCGGGTCACGTTGATCTTCACCGGGCTGGTCATTGTGGTCGCCATCAGCATGGGCCTCTTTACGGCGCTGCTCTTCAATCGCTCCTTTCGCTTCCGCCCGGCCGCCCGCGGCATGATGATGATGCCGTGGGCCATGCCGGAAGTGCCGGTGGTGATGATCTTCATCTGGATTCTAAACCCCCAGTTTGGCGTCATCAACATCTTTGCGCGCTGGATCCCCGGCGTCACTGAAAACCCGCAGTGGCTGCAAGTGCCCACGCTAGCTATGGGCTGGATGGTGCTGATCGCCGCCTGGAAGGCTTTTCCCTTTTACAGCTTGGTCATCCTGGCGGCGTTGCAGGCCGTGCCGGATGAACTCTACGAAGCCGCCCGCGTCGATGGCGCCAATCCGTGGCAGCTCTTCCGCCACATTACGCTGCCCGGCATCGGCACGACGCTGGAGCTGCTGGTGGTGCTGGCCTGTATTTTTTCGTTCAAACAGTTCACCATCATCTATTTGATGACCGGCGGCGGGCCATCGGGCTCCACGGAAACGATTGTCATCCGCATTTACAACACGGCTTTCCGCTTTTATGACTATTCATATGCGACGGCGCTGGGGGTGGCGGGTTTTGTGCTTTCGGTAGTTATCGCATTTTTCTTCATCATTTTGCAGGTGAGACGGACGCAAGAAAATGGCTGATATAAGGGGAGATAGGAGGGGCGCCGGCATACAATACGCTTCACCAGATCGGCAATGGCGCTGGCAGCGAACGCTGAGTAAATATGCGCTCAACGGGTTGGTCCTATTGGTCGCGCTGATCACCTTTTTCCCAATTTATTGGATGCTCGTCAGCACCTTCCAGCCCAATGAATACACGCTGCACTTTCCGCCGCCGCTCTTCCCCAAAGCGATCACCGTGCGCCAGTTTGCCGAGCTTTTCGTCAATCACCCCCTGGCGCTCTGGCTGCGCAACTCGTTTGTGATCGCGGCCCTGACGACCCTGGTCTGCATGATTCTCTCGATCATGGGCGCCTACGCGCTGTCCAGCCTGCGCTGGCAGGGACGCAATCTCTTTGGGCTGTTTTTGCTGGTCACGCAGATGCTGCCCGAAATCCTCGTGCTGATCCCCATCTACGGCATCTTCCGCCGCCTGGATCTGCTCAACAGTCTGAGCAGCCTGTCGGTGATCGACGCCGCCTTTATTTTGCCCATCTGCATCTGGATTCTCAAGGGCGTCTTTGATACTGTGCCGTCCGAGGTGCTGGATGCGGCGGTGGTGGACGGCTGCACGCAGCTCAGCGTGGTGTGGCGCATTGTGCTGCCGTTGACCGGGCCGGGGCTGGTGGCCGTGGCGGTGGTGGCCTTCTTCTTTGCCTGGAATGAGTATCTTTACGCCAGCATCATGTTGGGCCAGGCCCAATTGATGCCCGCCTCGGTGGGGCTTTCCACGCTCAAAGCCATTGGCCGCACGCCGGTGGAGCAGTACATGGCTGCCGGCTTGACTTTCGCCATTTTGCCGGTGGGGTTTTATCTCTTTATGCAGCGCTATATTGTGTCGGGGCTGACGGCGGGGGCGGTGAAGGGGTAATCCTATATCGCATTCGCCGGCGCCCGCGGCCTTTCCCCGCGCAACACGCGTACCACTTCTTCGGCGGCTCGGCTGCGCATCTCAATCTTGGCCTCTTCCGAATACCAGGCGCTGTGCGGCGTGATCAGAATGCGCTCTTCGCGCAGCAGCGGACTATCGGCAGCGGGCGGCTCAACGGCCAGCACATCCAATGCGGCGCCGGCAATTTGGCCGCTCTGCACAGCGGCCAGCAGCGCGGCTTCATCCACCAGTGGCCTGCGCGGCGGCGTTGATCAAATAAGTTGTGGGCTTCATCAGCGCCAAAAAGCGCATTGGCCAGATGGCGTGCAGCTCCAACAGCGGCGTGTGCAGCGAAATGTAATCTGATTCGCCGCCAATGTCTCCAGATCAACCGTTGACGCCAATGCGTTTCACGGCTTCCTCATTCAACACTGGGTCGTAAACCAGCACGCGCAATCCCAGCCCGCGCCCCTTCTGCGCCGTGGCCTGCCCAATCCGCCCAAAGCCAACCACGCCCAATGTCTGCTCGCGCAAGCGATGAACCGGCCCCGACGCCATGGGGTTCCATTGGCCGCGCCGCGTCGAGCTGATCAATGGGGTGAGGCCGCGGGCCTGCGCCAGCAGCAGCGCAATGGCATGGGTCGAAACCTCATCAATCGAATAGTCGGGCACATAGGCCACCCAAATGCCGCGGGCGGTGGCCGCTGGAATATCGATGGTGTCCAGCCCGGTCCCCGCCCGGCTGATCACGCGGCAGCGCGTCATGCTTTCGATAATGGGCGCCGTCACCCGCTCCAACGTCACCATGAGGGCGTCGGCGGATTCCACGGCGGCCAGGGCGTCGGGTTCGGTCAGGTTGCCGGTGTGGACAATGTCAACATCAAGCTGGCGCAAAACACCGCGCTCCACGGCCAGATCATCGCCAAAATCGGTGTGGGCAATTACAACGGTGGGCTTCATAATCACCTTGGTTTCTTTGCGTCATATCATTTGCCAAATGAACGGCTGTCAATTGCAAGATGACAAGATGACCGGGTGACAAGGTGACTTTCCCTTTCACCTTGTCACCCGGTCACCTTGTCAAAATTACGCGCTATCATCACTTTTAACGCGCAAACGATGACGTGGGTGCGCCACTCCCTCGATTGTATGGCGCACCCACGCCGTATCCCCACGGGGAGAGTGGGGCCAGGCAAAGGCGACATGAAACGGGCGCGCACCGGATTCTTCCAATCCAATGCGGGCCGCGCGCATGGCCTCCTTGGCAAAAATCATTAAGAAAAAACATTTGATCAACAGATTTGGCAGATTTGGCAGATTATGGAAAGAAATCTTTTTCATCTGCGAAATCTGTTGATCATATTTTTATCTGTGTTCTCCGTATCCGTGTTTACAACTATTTAATCCACCGGCCAGATGTGGTTGCCGCCGGCGTTGAGCGCCAGATTGCCGCCATCCACCGGCAGCAGAACGCCGGTCACCGCGGCCGCGGCCGCGGAACAAAGAAAAAGCGCCGGTCCCACAAAATCCTCCGGCTCCAGCAGTCGGTTGAGCGGAATGCCGTGCAGCAGCCGCTGCTGTAGCTTTGCGCCAAAGCGCGGATCGCCCAATAAACGCTGTTTGAAGGTGGGTGTCAATACCTGCGCCGGTAAAATTGCGTTGACGCGGATGCCCTGCCCGGCGTACTCGACGGCCAGTTCTTTGGTCATCTGGCTGACGCCCGCCTTGGAGACGCTGTAGGGGAAGTTGCCCCGCCCCAGCGCCGAGACGCCCGCAATGGAGCCAATGTTGAGAATCGCGCCGCCCCCTTGTTGCAACATACGGCGAATGGCCTGCTGCGCACATAGAAAGTAGCCGGTCAAGTTGACGCGCAAAGTCTGCTCCCAATCGGTTAGGGCCAGTTCATCGGGATGCACGCGGCTGGGAAACGTGTAAGGCACGTTGACCAGAATGTCGACGCGGCCGAAATGCGCATCCACGGCGGCAAAGAGCGCCTCGACATCGGCAGGCTGGGCAATATCGCAGTGCTGAACGAGCACATCGCGCCCCAAACCGCGAATCTCCTCACCGGTCGTTTGCGCGCCGTCATCATCAATATCGGCCACGGCAATGTTGGCGCCATGTTGCGCAAAGCCCAGTGCAATCGCATGACCGATGCCGCCATTGGCGCCCGCCCCGGTAATGACTGCCACTTTGTTGGTTACATCAAAAAGATTGGGCATCATCCATTCCTTGACAAAATTAGGCATAGCCACAAAAACACAAAAGCCACAAAATTTTGAGCTGAACCTCTTTGTGCCCTTTGTGTTTTTGTGGCTATCCTCCTAAAGCGGCGTTCCCCACGGAAAATCGGGGAATATATCGGGGTCGCCGCTGGGCTGAATCACCATCATCTTTTCGCATTTGCCGGCAGCCTCT
>JAWKON010000100.1:0-18733 GCA_041391125.1 Caldilineaceae bacterium | reverse complement strand
CAGCGCGTCCAGATTGTCCTGCAGGTGTTTGAGATTGGTGGATTTGGGGATGGTGATGACGCCCCGCTGATGGGTGATCCACCGGATGGCAACTTGACCGGGCGGCGCACTGTGCTTGCGCGCGATCTCCGCGACCGTGGCGTGGCTCAAAACGCCGCCTTTGAGCGGGGAATAGGCGGTGAGCAGAATATCGTGGCGCCGGCAGAAATCGAGCACGCCATTCTGCACTGGCTTGCGGTCCAGCAGATTGTAGCGCACCTGGTTGGTCACAATGGGCGTGTGGCACAGCCGCATGGATTCTTCCATCATCGCCACATCAAAATTGGAGACGCCCACGCGCTTGACCCGTCCATCGGCCACCGCTTCGTTGAGGGCGGGGAAGCTCTCGCGCAGCGGAATGGTTTGGCTGGGCCAGTGGATCAGATAGAGGTCCACATAGTCTGTTTGCAAACGGCGCAAGCTGGCATCCAGCGCTTTATGCACGTCCGCATAGCGCAAATGCTCGGGCGACACTTTGGTGGTGATAAAAACGTCGCTGCGGTCAAAGGCCTGGATGGCGCGGCCCACCAGCTCTTCGGTGTGCGTGCCGCCATAATATTCGGCCGTATCAATATGCGTGTAGCCCATGCGGATAATGCGCTGCAACAGCTCGGTCAACTCATCATCACGCGCGCGGTCGGGCGTGTCGCGCCCGCCAATGTCCCACGTGCCCAGCCCCAACACTGGAATTGGGGTTCCGTCTGGCAGTTGTTTGTATTGCATGATTCTCCCTATCAATTTGTTTTGTGACTTTTGTGTTTTTGTGGCGATTCAAAATCTACAATCCCAGCGCGCGCACCACCACCCGGATCCCCTCGCTCACCTGCGCCGGCTGGCAGCGCTGAATGGCTTCCGCCACCGACACCCACGCATATTGATCGTGCTCGGCATCCAGCACAACCTCATCATGCGGCGCGGCCTCGGCGGCATAGAGATACCAGCTCTCAACATCGCGCGGGATGTGGCGGATCGCCAGCCGCAGCCCGGTCTCTTCCAGTAATTCACGCGCCGCGCAATCCATTGGCTCTTCATCCGGATAACGCGCCCCGGAAGGCGGTGTCCAGGCCCAGTCGCCATTGGGCTCGGTGGCATGGGCCCGGTGCAAAATGAGCAATTCAACGGCGCCGCCATTTTGCCGATAGACAATGATCGAGGCGCCGTGTGGCTCTGCGTGGCTGACCGCTTGGCCGTCCCACGTAGTCATTTCAGGTTCACGCATGGGTTTCAATTTCCCTCATTAGGCTACTTCGGTGGGAGCGACAACGCATACGTGGCGCCTCGCTCCACCCACGCCGCCAACTCCGCATCGGACTCCAGCCCGGCGGCATCCACATAAACCATGCCCTTCATGGGCCGACCAGTGAAATCCATGGGGCGGGCGTGGGGTTGCGCCAGCGCATCCGCATAGCCCTCCTTCCCCACGCGGACCATCAAAGCGTCGCCCACAATGCCGCAACACATATTCCCGTGCAGCATAAAGGCCAGCCCGCCAAACATCTTCTTCTCCACCGTGTCGTGATCCAGCAGCGTCTCGCGCACCCGCTGCGCCAATCCGTCGTCAAATGCCATGTGGTCCCCTAGGTATAAAATATGCATCAATCGTTCGACTGAGCTCACGCCGAAGTCTCACGCCGAAGTTTGTGAAATCTGTGGTTCGCACACCGGTTTTCACTTTTTTAGTTTACTGCAATTTTACAGGCTGCGGAAATGATAATGTTACAAATCCGTTCATAAACGGCGCCGGTCACTATGACCGGGGCTGTTTTATTTGCGTTAAATTTCCATTTCGTATTTGCCCAAAAGTCGTAATAAACCGAAATGTCAACCTATGGTAAACTTACACAAGAGCAAAACTTATTGCGCCAAAACACAGAAAACAACTCATCTCAACAAAAAATTCCTGTCCCTTCCTTTAGCCCCATTCCAAAGCTTCCCCCCTCCTCTCCATGCATGGAGAGGAGGGGGTCAGGGAGGAGAGGCAGCCTACCCAACATGAGGCCAACATGAAAATTACCAAAGCCGTAATCACCGCCGCCGGCAAGCAGCAGCGCACCCTGCCCTTGCAAACCCTCATTGACCGCGACGGCATCGAAAAATCGGTGCTGGGCATTATCATCGAAGAAGTGTTGCGCGCCGGCATCGACGAAATCTGCGTCGTCGTGCGCCCCGGCGACGAAGACTCCTACGCTGGCGTGGCCGGTGACCACGCCGGACGGCTCCACTTTGCCCATCAGACCGAGCCGTTGGGCCACGGCCACGCCGTCTACAGCGCCCGCAACTTTGTGGGCAACGACTCCTTCTGCACCTGGTGGGCGATCACCTCTACGTCAGCCGTAGCGAACAGGGCTGTGCGCAACATCTGGTGGAAGTGGCCGAGGCCGAGGCCTGCGCCGTCTCCACGGTGCAGCCCACGCGAAAACCTGCTGCCCTACTACGGGGCCATTGGTGGGCGGCGCATTGCCGGGCGCTCCGACTTCTATCAAGTCGAAACCGTCATCGAAAAACCCACGCCCACCGAAGCCGAACAGCGGCTGATCATCCCCGGCCTGCGCACCGGGCATTACCTCTGTTTCTTCGGCATGCACGTGCTGACGCCCACCATTTTCGCCATTTTGGAGCGCCGCATTGCCGAGCGCAAAACGAGTGCTGCCAGCGCGCCGGGCGGGCTAACCCTCACCGAAGCGCTGGCCGAATTGGCCCGCCGCGAACAATATCTGGCGCTGGAAAAGCACGACGCCCGCTACGATGTGGGCGTCAAATATGGCCTGCTCACCGCTCAACTGGCCCTGTCCATGAGCGGCCAAGACCGGGATGAAGTACTCTCTATGTTGCTGGAGCTGCTGGCCCAGCGGAAATGCGCGGCGCCCCAAATCAACGGATGGCGGTGAAACCATGAGCAAACTCATCAACATCATCACCAGCGCCGACCCGGCCCAGCGCGACGCCGCCCTGGATGCCGTCTGCCGCGAGCCACGCTCGCCGAACTGCAACAGGAGTGCGCCGCTCTCGACCAATTCCGTCGCCAGGCGGACAATTTGTATGAACAGGTGCGGGCGCTCTTTTCCTCTATGCGATTTATCGCTTCCACCTGCCTCAAAGAGAGGGCATGGCTCAACACGGCCAGATTCCGTTTGAAGGCTACGGCAACCTGCTGCGCCGCCGCTTTGAAGAGGCCATCGACATTTTTCTGGACAACGCCAACCGCCACGGCCTGAGCGACGGCCTGGCCAGTGCGCTGGCTGCCGCCTATCACAGCCTGGCCTTTCAGACACTGGCCGACCAGGTGCGGCGCTCGGTGCGTTCGGTGCGCGGCAACCAGTGGATGTTCCGCATTGGCCATCCGGCCGACCTGCCGCTGCGCATCCGCCCCGATCTGCTGGATCGGACAGCCAATGGCGGCCTCTTCCCCATTTTGCGCGAAGCCACCCCCGTGCGCATGGATTTGACCCACAGCGGCTGGAGCGACATCTTCTTTTTGGGCATGGACTTTCCCGAAGGCGCCCGCGTGCTCAACGTTTCCATCGACCTGAGCGTGCGCGGCCAGGGCGACGGCGCGCCCAAACCGCCGGTGGAAGCGTACCTGCGCGTCATCGACCAGCCCATTCTGCGCCTGGTCAGCGTGGACCTGGGCGCCACGGCTGAGATCACGTCGCTGACCGAAGTGTTCGATTTTGCCAAGGACTATCTAGGGCTAATCAAAGCCGCCATTATTGCCGCCGGCATTGTGCCGCCCGGCATGGAAGGCGCCGAGCAGCCGCTCTCGGACCTGCTGGAGCGGTTGATTGGGCCGGGTTACGGTCTGGAAATTGTGAGCAAGGTCAACGACATTCCCAAGGGCTCGCGGCTGGCGGTTTCCACAAATTTGCTGGCGTCGCTGATCGCTGTCTGCATGCGCGCCACCGGCCAGGCCAGCAGTTTGACTGGCCCACTTTCCGAAGAGGAGCGGCGGCTGGTGGCGGCGCGCGCGATTTTGGGCGAATGGATCGGCGGCTCCGGCGGCGGCTGGCAGGATTCGGGCGGCGTCTGGCCCGGCATGAAGCTGATTACCGGCGTGGAGGCCGGCGCGGGCGACCCCGAATATGGCATTAGCCGCGGGCGCCTGCTGCCCGTCCACCACATTTTGGACATGAACGAGGTGACGCCGCAGACGCGCCAGGCGCTGCAAGAGAGCTTGGTGTTGGTCCACGGCGGCATGGCGCAAGACGTGGGGCCAATTCTAGAAATGGTGACCGAAAAATATCTGCTGCGCTCCGAGGCCGAATGGGAAGGACGACAGGAGGCCATGCGGCTCTATGACCAGATTGTGACGCTGCTCAAAGCGGGCGACGTGCGCGCCGTGGGTCAATCCACCCATCGCAACTTTGGCGGTCCTATCCAGACCATCATTCCGTGGGCCAGCAATCTGTTTACCGAGACGCTGATCGAACGGGTGCGCGCTGAATTTGGCGACAACTTCTGGGGCTTTTGGATGCTGGGCGGCATGGCGGGCGGCGGCATGGGCTTTATTTTTGACCCCCTCCACAAAGCCCGCGGCCAGGAGCGCTTGCAGGTGATCATGCGCGAAACCAAAGCGCAATTAGAAAATGCTGTCCCCTTTGCCATGCAGCCGGTGGTCTACGATTTCACCATCAACGAGCGCGGCACCTTTGCCGATCTGCTGCGGGGCGATGCGGCGCTCATGCCGCCCGGCTATTATACACTGACCGTGCCGGGCCTGTTGCGTCACGAGCAGCGCACTCTTTCACCCTTCCGCCGCGCCGAGCTGGATCGCTTTGGCGCAGCTTGCCGCACCCAGCCCGAACTCTCCGGCATGGTGCAGGCGCTTTTTGACCGGCTGCTGCCGCAGAGCGAGGAAGGGGGCTCCACCAGCCGCAGCCTGGATGAGCTGCTGGGCGAATACGGCTTTGACCGCGTGCAGCACGAGCAGATCCGCGCCGACTTGCGCAGCGGCCGTATTGGGCTGGCGCAGAACCGGCTGCCCGTGCGCAGCAAAATCGAGGACGTGCAGCCCGGCGATGTTTTTGACGCCGCGCAGCCGGACAAGTTAGAACGAGCGCAGGCCGAAGCCTATCGCGAATTGGGGCAGGCGGCGCTGGTGCGCGGCGAAGTGGCGGTGGTTTCGCTGGCGGGCGGCGCCGGCAGCCGCTGGACGCACGGCGCCGGCGTGGTCAAGGCGCTCAATCCTTTTGCGCGGCTGGCCGGTCAGCACCGCAACTTTATCGAGGTGCATCTGGCCAAGAGCCGCCACACCGGCCAACTTTACAACGCGCCGCTGCCCCATATTCTGACCACTAGCTATCTGACCCACGGACCCATCCAACAGTGGCTGGACGCGCGCCGCAACTACGGCTACCCCGGCCCGCTGCGGCTGTCGCACGGGCGCAGCATCGGTCTGCGCATGATACCCATGGCGCGCGATCTGCGCTTTGCTTGGGAAGAGATGCCGCAGCAGCTTCTGGATGAGCAGGCCCAAAAGGTGCAGGAGAGCCTGCACGCCGCCCTCATCGGCTGGGCGCAGAGCGCGGGCGAAGGCAGCGATTACACCGACAACCTGCCCATGCAGTGCATGCACCCGGTGGGCCACTGGTACGAACTGCCCAACATGTTGCGCAACGGCGTGCTGGCCGATCTGCTGGTCCAGCGCCCGCAGCTCAAATACCTGATGATGCACAACATCGACACGCTGGGCGCCGACGTGGACCCGCTGCTGCTGGGCCGCCACATCCAAAGCGGCGCCGGGCTCACCGCCGAAGTGATCACCCGGCGGCTGGAGGATCGGGGCGGCGGGCTGGCGCGCATCGACGGTCGCCCGCGGCTCATCGAAGGGCTGGCGCTGCCCCACGAGGAGATCGAGTTCAACCTGACTTATTACAATTCCAACACTTTTTGGATCGACATTGACCAGTTGCTGACCGCCTTCGGGTTGACGCGCACTGAGCTGGCCAATGGTGACAAAGTGTCCAGAGCCGTGCGCGCGTGGCCGCCCGCATGCCCACCTACGTGACCCTGAAAGATGTGAAAAGCGCTGGGGCAAAGGGCAGGAAGACGTCTTCCCGTGGCCCAATTTGAAAAGCTGTGGGGCGATATGACGGCCCTGCCCGAGCTGAACTGCGGCTTTGTGGCCGTACCCCGCCGGCGTGGCCAGCAGCTCAAAGAGGTGGATCAGCTGGATGGCTGGCTGCGCGAGCGGGTCGGCGGCCCATTTGGAGTCGCTGTGTGAGTGGGGGTAACGGTTGGAGTTGTACGCGGATGCATGCAGATTTGAGTGTCGGAATGGCCGAGGAAATCTGCGTGCATCCGGCAAATCCGCTTACAGAATTAATCTCTCTAACAGCCTTAAAAATATGTCAGCAATTTCTACACTGCGCTCTTAAAATCGTGAGTGATCGTTTCCTGAATCTGCTGTGATATAATTGATTTCTGGAGACCATCATTTTATGGAACGAAATCAACTTGCGGCTACAATCCGGTTGGTGCAGGCTAATCTGACGTGGAAGCCTGGAAGTGCTGAACAGCATGTTAAGCAGCGGATACGTCGTGGCCACCTGCCTCCCACGGCTACCTTGATGGAGTATGAGGATATCATCCGTACAGTGATTTCTAATGATAATGCGCAAGTGTATATATTTTGGTATAATGCCACGCCGTATATTTCAATTATTGATGTTGTAAACGGAAACCACTGGCTTGTCATGTTTGCGTTGAATGGCGTCTTGGAAAGTGCATATATTGTGGAAAGACCAGAGCGGTATTTGAATAAATCTGAATTTGAGTATGTTGGCTTGTTATCAAAGGTGGCGTCTCATGATGACTAACGAAGAGCGTATTTGCGCATATGACGTTGATACAGACTTTCTGGATATTAGCGGTATGGAGTATATCGAAATGCTTTATAATCGCAGTGAGATTGCCAAGATTGAGGATGAACTTTCGCCCGCCCAAAAAGGGCGTTTGGCCCTGGCCGATCGGCGGTTGATTCGTGACGCGCACCTGTTCTATACTGCGATCCAAAGTATCGCCAATCTAAAACGCTGGCGCGAACAGGAGAATGTATCTCCCGACCATTGGTGGTGGTATTTGGACGTGCTTGCCGCAGCTCCCATTGTGCCAGAGGTGATTCAAGAACTGAGTCCTGCCTGAGATCATCTGACTTGTGCTACGCGGGTTCTTTTTGCGGCAATCCCAACGTCATCGGCACTTCGTCAGCACGGCTAGCAGTTCGAAGAAGTGGATTGGTTCGGCGGCTAGCTGTGTGATGGTTAGGGGCGCATGCGTATTTGGGGGTATAACGAGAGGTGTAATTATGGCCGTCAATTTAGTTGATTCTCGACCCAAGTTGCCGGATATTATACGCGCTGCTCGGCATCTTTCAAGCAGCGACCGTCTCGTGTTGGCGAAAACATTGTTGGATGAACTGGTGTTGGAGGAGTATGCGAAACCAGCAGATGCCGAGCTGGCCGTGGCTGGTGATGAAACAGGAGACGAAAACGTCATTCGTGAGCGGCAAGCCTTTGTTGCGCTGCATCCCACTTTGCTGAAACAATTTCCCGATGAATATGTAGCCATCCATCAAGGAAAACTGATTGACCATGACAGAGATGGCTTGGCATTGAGTTTGCGCGTGCGGCAGCGCTTCCCCAACGAGTTTGTTTGGATCTCACCTGTCAAAGAGCAGGCGCTGGAAGAGTGGGTGGTGCGCTCCCCGCGCTTTGAGTCGATACCGCGCTGATTATGCATACCTACGATTATGATTCCTCTTTTCAACAGACCCCTCCAGCGGTGGCACACAAGCTGCCGCAAGCACATCCGCACTGCAATAATTCGAACTCACCCAATTTAGCGTAAAATCCGCCCAGTTGAATGGCCAAAGTATACCTTTCGCAGCGACCTGTGTTAGAATATACGATGGTGTCTGGCGCGCAACACGCCGCGCCTGGCGCCATGAGAATTGCTTGCGTCCCGGACGATTGCAACGACGCCTATTGTTGGCGGGTACGCAAGGGGGATGCTCCACTATGGAGCACGCCTGGTATGCAACGTCGCGCAACCCAAAACCCAATAATTTGCAACTGATTTTCAGAATGAAATGTCAAGGAGAACAGTATGGCTATCAAAATTGCTATCAATGGCTTTGGCCGCATTGGGCGCCAGGTCACCAAGGCGCTTAAGCAGAACTACGGGCGCCAATTTAACCTGGTGGCCGTCAATGACCTGACCGATGTAGCCACCAATGCGCATCTTTTTAAGTATGACACCAATTATGGCGTCTATCCCGGCGAGGTGAAAGTAGACGGCAGCGACATCATCATCGACGGCGACCGGCTCAAAGTACTGGCCGAACGCGATCCCAGCAAGCTGCCCTGGCAAGAATTGGGTGTGGATATTGTGGTGGAAAGCACGGGCATCTTTACCGACCGCGAAAAGGCCGCCCTGCACCTGGCCGCCGGCGCCAAAAAGGTGATCATCAGCGCCCCGGCCAAAGGCGAAGACATTACCGTCTGTATGGGCGTAAATCACGAAAAATATGACCCAGCCAACCATCACATCATCAGCAATGCAAGCTGCACCACCAACTGCCTGGCTCCCGCCGCCAAAGTGGTCAACGACACCTTTGGCATTGAGCAGGGCGTGATGACCACCGTACACGCCTACACCAACGACCAACGCATTCTGGATGTCGAACACAAAGACCTGCGCCGCGCCCGCGCCGCCGCCATGAACATTATCCCCACCTCCACCGGTGCGGCCCGCGCCGTGGCCCTGGTTGTGCCGGAACTAAAGGGCAAATTTGACGGCATGGCCATGCGCGTGCCCACCTCCACGGTCAGCGTGGTCGATTTTGTGGCCAAGGTCAGCCGGCCCGGCTCCACGGACGCTTTGCTCGCTGCCTTTGATGCCGCCGCCGCCGGCCCCATGAAAGGCATTCTGGCCGTCAGCCGCGAGCCGCTGGTGAGCGTCGACTACAAAGGCAATTCCTATAGCAGCACGATCGATGCTCAGTTCACCGCCGTCTATGGCGACCTGGTCAAAGTGGTGACCTGGTACGACAACGAATGGGCCTATAGCGTACGCGTCACCGATTTGGCGCATTACATTGCTGGGAAGGGATTTTAATTGGGGCTGGTGAGGTGACCAGAAGTTCGACTTTTCGGAAAAGTCGAACTTCTTAATTCTCATCAGCTTAACCTGGGCGCGACAATATTCCCATCAATTCATACAATTTTATGAACAAACAGACGATTACCGATATTAAGTGGACCGGCAAAAAGGCGCTGGTGCGCGTCGACTTCAACGTGCCGCTGGAAAATGGGCGCATCACCGACGACACGCGCATCCGCGCCGCCATTCCCACGATTCAGTACCTGCTGGATCACGGGGCGGCGGTGACTTTGATGAGTCATTTGGGGCGTCCTAAAGGCGGGCCAGATCCGCAATACAGCATGAAGCCGGTGGCCGACTATCTGCCCTTCTTGCTCAACGTGCCGATCCAGTTCGTCAAGGTGACCACGGGGCCGGATGCGGAGGACACCGTGCAGGCGCTGACGCCGCGCCAAGTGCTGGTGTTGGAAAACACCCGCTTTGACCCGCGCGAAACCAAGAACGACCCGACCATGAGCGCGGAACTGGGCAAACTAGGCGACGTGTTTGTCAACGACGCCTTTGGCAGCGCTCATCGCGCCCACGCCAGCACTGAGGGGGTGGCGCACCATCTGCCCGCGGTGGCCGGCTTCCTGATGGAAAAAGAGCTGACCTATCTGGGCCGCGCGCTGGAAGATCCGCAACGGCCCTTTGTGGCCATTCTCGGCGGCGCCAAAATCAGCGACAAGATCGCCGTGATCGAGGCGCTGCTGGCCAAGGTGGACAACATTCTGATTGGCGGCGGCATGACCAACACCTTTCTGGCTGCTGCTGGGTACAACATGGCCAGCAGCCTGGTCGAAACCGAGTCGTTGGCGATTGCGCGGCAGCTCATGGCCGGCCCCGGCGCCGAGATTATCCAGCTTCCGGTCGATCTGCGTGTGGCCAATCAGTTTGCCGCCGATGCTGCCAATCAGATTGTCAGCGTGGAAGAGGTGCCGGCGGACTGGATGGCGCTTGACATCGGTCCCGCCACCATTGCGCATTTTTCCAATCACTGGCCGGCGCCCGCACCGTCGTCTGGAACGGCCCCATGGGCGTCTTCGAATTTCCCATGTTTGCCCAGGCACCGTGGCCATTGCCGAAATGCTGGCCACCCTGCGTGAAGCCACCACGATCATTGGCGGTGGGGACAGCGGCGGCGGCCGTGGCCTGGCCGGCCTCACGGAAAAGATGTCCCACGTCAGCACTGGCGGCGGCAACCAGCCTAGAGATTCTGGAAGGCAAAGAGCTGCCGGGCGTCACTGCGCTCAACGATAAATGAAGCAAAAATTGGACGGCGATAAACGCCCACTTCGTGATCAAACAGATTACACAGATTCTATAGATTTAAGTCGGGTATTGTAGGTGGTTTCCGCAGTATCAAAACCAGAGTGGGTCAACCACAGTGTTGAGCAAAGCCGAAGTATGAGTTTCCCAAAGGCCAAAAATCTTTGAAATCTGTGTAATCTGTTGATCACCCCAAAATCATCATGAATATCTTCAAACGCATTGCGTCGCTCTTTAGCGGCGGCTCATCTGGCGATAATCGTCTGCTGCACATTTATGCGCTGAACACGCGCTGCAAAGAGCCGGTCAGCGGCACGGTTGATCTTTACAACGAACTGAGCCAGACCGACGAGGGCGAATATCCGCTCTATGTGCGCAAAGTGCTGCACACAACCGGCGCCAACCGCTGCTTTGGCCAAACCGAAGTCGAACTCTGGTTTGACGCCAACAAGCAGCTCAAGCATTATGATGTGCAGGGCGGCCGCTGGCTGGACGCCGATGCATATGCGGCGGAGCTGGCGCGTACGTCGGCAGAATAAAAAAATCAGGGCCAATGCGACTCTTTGGTGCAATTGATGGGCGGGTTGCGAGAGCGGGTGGCGGTTGCTACCGCCATCCGCTACCGCAACCCGCCTGCCCAAGTCGCACAAGAGCCCAAAATCACAAGCAGAAGGATATTCATGCGTAAACCCGTGATGGCTGGCAATTGGAAAATGAATAAAACGGTGACCGAGGCGGTGGCTTTGGCGCAGGCCATTCACTCGGCGGTGGCGGATGTGGCAGCCGTAGATCGGGTGCTCTGTCCGCCCTTTGTCTGTTTACCCGCCGTGCAGAATGCCTTGGCCGGCAGCTCGATCGCCGTGGGCGCCCAGAATATGCACTGGGCCGAAAGCGGCGCATACACGGGTGAGGTGAGCGGGCCGATGCTGCAGGGGCTGGCCCAATATGATCATTGGCCACAGCGAGCGCCGCCAATATTTTGGCGAAACTGATGAGTCGGTTAACCGCAAAGTGCAGGCCGCCCTGCCCACGCTCAACCCCATTGTGTGCGTGGGCGAAACTCTGGGCAGAATGAAGGCGGGCAAACCGAGACGGTGGTCACCAGCGGGTGCAGGCCGCTAGATGGCCTGAATGGCGACCAGGTGCAGGCGCTGGTGATCGCTTATGAGCCCATTCAGCCATTGGCACCGGCAAAGCCGCCACGCCGCAACAGGCCAACGACACGTGCGGCGTGGTGCGCGGCGTCGGCGCACATGTTTGATGATGCCGTAGCCCAAGCCACCCGCGTCTCTACGGCGGCAGCACCAACGACAAAAACATTGCCGACATTATGCAGCAGCCCGAAATCGACGCGCTTCATCGGCGGCGCCGCCCTCAAAGCCGAGAGCTACTGCGCCATGGTCAACACCACGGCCGATTTGTATGCTTGAAATCTTGCATTAACGTCCCATAAAAAGGGCTGTCCGCGCGCGGACAGCCCTTTATGGGACACCTATCACCATATGCAAGCCGCTCCTCCCCCTTGACGCTACTTCGAGCATCTTTCCCTCCTCTCCAAATTTGGAGAGGAGGGGGCCAGGGGGAGGAGCGGCCCCCAGCGCATTCAAAATGGGCCGAAACTTAAGCGCCGTCTCCTCCCACTCCTTTTGCGGATTGGATGCCTCCACAATACCAGCCCCGGCGTGCAGCCAAACTCGCTCGTATTCCGTTACGGCGGAGCGAATGGCCACCGTAAACGTCCCCTCCATGCGCCGATTGATCACACCCACGGGCGCCGCATACCAGCCGCGCGGCACCGGCTCCATCTGGCGAATAAAATCAAGCGCCTCGGAACGCGGCACGCCCCCCAGAGCTGGGGTTGGATGCAGCACTTCCAACAATTCCAAAACGCTTTGCGGTTCGTTGAGTATGCCCGTCACCGGTGTGTAAAGATGCTGGATGTTGCTCAACTTGAGCAGGTGTGGCTGAGCGGCAATATCGAGTTCACGACACAGCGGCTGCAAACGTTGGCGCAGCGCATCCACCACCAGCTGATGCTCGTGCCGATCTTTGGCGCTGTCCATGAGCTGCTCTCCCAGCGCCGCATCGGCAGCGGGCGTGGCCCCGCGCGGCTCTGAGCCGGCCAGCCCCATAGTGGTGATCTGCTGGCCGCGCAAATTGACCAGCAATTCCGGCGATGCGCCAAAAAAGGCGTGCTGCGGCCGTGGTTCAAAGACAAAACGGTAGCAGTCGGGATAGGCGCCATTGAGATAGGCCAGCGCTGGCGCCACATCTACACTTTGTTGAAAGCGCAATTCGCAGACGCGGGACAGCACCACTTTGCTCAGCGCCCCGGCCCGAAATTGCACAATGGCCGTGTTGAGAATATGCTCCCACGTGGGGTACGGCATGGGGTAATTTTGCGAGCGCAGCCGGGGCAAATCCGCCAGGGGCAGGTGTGTTTCCTGCAACTGCGCGATGCGTTCGGCCAGCGCTACGCTTAATGAGGCCGCCAACTCATCGGTTTCCGCGGCCAGCTTTGCGGAAGGGGTTTCGGTTGGTAAATCAAGGCGGGCGTTGATGGTGAGCCAGGCTTCGCTGTCACCCGTCGAATTGCTGCGCACAGAAAGCTGATAGTGGGGCAGGATAAATTGGGCCGGATAGTAGATAGACCAGGTGTTGTCAGGCGTAAAATCCGCGCTAAAAGCAAAGCCGCCAAACAGATGCGGCTCGGCAAAGGCGGGCGTTTCAATGGCCCAACGCACCGGCAAACAGCTCGGTCGCCTGCTGCGCAATGGATTGAAAGCGGTTTTGGCCCCCAGGCCCGCAGATCGGCGGCCACGCCAAAGCCCACATGAGTCACACCGCCGCGCGGATCCTGCCAATAAAAGCGCTCGCGGCCCGCCCCGTGCTGGAACGCCTGCATGGGGTCAACCAGTGGACACGGCGCGCTCACCGAGACCAGGCGCTGGCGTGTACTGGCATCTCCATTGGGCAATGATTCAGGGAAGGTCGGCAACATGGCGCGCACTCCCATTTTCATGACCGACGCTTTTGAGCAATACGGGCAGCAGCGCATCCACAATGCGCTGCGGTTCGGGTTCGCCTGTGTAGACCCAGCGGATAATCACGGCGTAAATGGCGCCCATCCAGGCGTAGGAAACCACCTCCACATCTACCGGCGCAATATCGCCCACCTGAATGGCTTCGTGCAAATAGCCGCCGATTAGCCGGGCAAAACGGTCGTTGATCTCCTGGCGCTTCTGTTCAAAAGGCGCGCCCAACCCGGCGGCTTGGATCAACATGAGCTTGGCCGGGCGGCGATAGCGGCCAAAGGTGGCCACAATGGCCTCCAGCGCCGCCCGCACGCGGCCAATGCCTTCCTGGTTTTGGTCGATGGATTCGATGACGCGGCGCTCCAACAGATTGGCAAATTGATCCACCAGAGCCAGAAAAAGGCGCTCTTTGTTGGGAAAGTGAAAATAGATCGAACCTTTGGACGAGCCGGATTCATCCACGATCTCGTCCATGCGCGTGTCGTAATAGCCTTTGGCGGCAAAGATATTCAAGGCGGCGTCCAGAATTTTGTCGCGCGTGCTTTCCGGATCGCGCGCCGCTTTTTTGGTTTCACTCATGGGTGTACTTTCTATGTTTGCAATATGCCAAATCACAAACCGACTGGTCAGTCTAAAATTATAATTGGCAATACGCTGAACGAGCAAGTCGATTGAAGAACTCTTGCAGATAATAGATGGCCAACAATTTTACGCAACTTAACAGTTGCCCATTGACAGAACAAATTTTCTGTGATAAACTAAACACGCAACCAAATAGTTGCATATTGCATCAACCAGAATATAAAACAGGAGGATAGACCATGAGCATCCAAGATCGTATTGAACGCACGGTTGAACTGCCCGTTTCCCCGGAGCGCGCCTGGCGCGCCCTGACCTCGGCGGCTGAATTGAGCAACTGGTTTGGCAAATGCAACAGCATCGATCTGCGCATCGGCGGCGTAATCGATTGGGATTGGCATGAAGAAGATCCGATCAAATCGGTGATTGAGGTGCTGGATGCGCCACACCATTTTGCCTATCGCTGGCGGCCGGGCGCGTACGACCCAGCCCACGCCAGCCTGCACTACACGACGCTGGTCGAATTCATTCTGGAGCCAATGGCCAGCGGCACGCCTGCGCCTGGTTGAATCGGGTTTCGCCAGCCTGCCGGCAGCGGTGCGCGCCAAGGCGCTTGCCGACAATGAAGGCGGCTGGACAGAGGAGATGGATGATCTGGTCAACTATCTCAACGCTATCTGATCATTGGCAAAAAAATGTATGATTTATCGCTGGGCGCGGGTGGGTTGCGGGGTGGGCACTGCCAGCCAAGGCGTAAATGCGTCCGCCCGCAATATCGGGATAATCGGCGCTGAACTCGACTGCGCAGTCGCCCAGCGCAGCATCGCAGCGTGATTCGTCGTGATAGGTGGGCACAATGTAGAGATCGTCCCCTTCCGCGCCGGGCGCGGCGTTGTAGTTGATAATCCACACGTCGTTGCGCAGATCGGGGTTGTTCGAAGTGGCGCTGGCAGCGCCATCGCCGTTGATTTGGATAAACGCATTTTGCCGCGTGGCGGGATAGCCAAATTGTACGTTCTGGATGATGGTGGTCTGCGGCGCCAGATCGGCGGCGCCATTGGTCGAGGAGGGCGAGGTGATGTAGATGCCCGTGCCGGCGATCAGCCGAATCTTCAACTGCGTGATGCCTACATCGGTCCGCTGGCGCCAAGTACATCGCGATGAACGGGCGCCTCAATGGCGGTGGCCACGCCTTGAATATCGGCCCCGCGCACAATCGTCTGCCGCTGAAAATAGTCGACCAGATAGAGGCCGATGACCGCTTCATATTCATTGACCAGCAGGTCGGCATTGCCGCGCTGCACAAAGCCGTCAATGGTCATGGCGTTGGTCTCATAGGCGAAGTAGCCCCAGCGATGCACGTGCCAGACGTGGAAGTCTTGCACCGTGCTCGTGCAGCCCTCACGCGGCGTTTCAAATTCAGCGCAGACCCACCAGATGGTCAAACCGTTGGGGGCGGCGTACACTTCGCTGGCGGCAAAAATGGGTCAGGCCGATGGCGTACGATCGGCCATGACCCCGCCGTCGGCGCGGGTCGGCGCCCTGGGCCGCCGGGATCATCACGTCGCCGTTGAAGACGTTGTCAAACTTGAAGCCGTAACAATAGGTGCATTTCGGCCACCGCCGCCGCTACATTCTCCACAATCGCGTTGCCGCCGCCACCGTTGAAACCAGTAGGCCACGCCGGCCCGTCCCAATTTGGAATTGTCGCCCGGATCGCGATCCTCTGAACGCTCGTTATTGCCGCCCACCACGCGCACCACAAAGTTGCGCACAATACGGTTGCCCGTCTCCGAACCATCTTCGGTCACCAGCCCCGCCCCCACCGCATAATCTACAATATTCTGCTCGACCAGGCCATAGTGGCTGTCGTGCAGCGCCAATCCCCATTTGCGCCCCTGGCCGCGATTGGGTCGCTCAAAGTCGATCACGTTGCCCACCAAGGCGAATTGATAGCCGCTGGCCATTGCCTGAGCGGGCCGATGAGATGGTGCGTGACACAGCGGGTAGCGCCCTTCTGGATTTTCAGCCCCCAAATTGTCAATATTGGTGCGCCCCAAATCTTGCAGCCGGGCGTAGCGTAGATCCACCTGCGCCCGACCGTGCAGCAAAATGTGGCCAGCACGCCGTCGGCATTTTCCGAACGGATGATTACGTTGCGGCTTTTGTTGAGCAGATGGGGCAAAAAATCGAGCTGACCATTGGCGTCGCGGGCGCCGGGGTGGTCAAACTGGAGGGGCTGATCCAACGTGACGGTCAAGCCGTCGGGCGCAATGGCGGCAATGGTGCGCGCTTCGCTTTCGTCGGGGCAGACGCCTTCGGTGGTGGCCACGGCGCACTGGCTGGACATGGGCAGCAGCACTTCATCGCCCACGCGCCAGCCGGCGGCTAAGGCAGATTGGGCCAGTATCACTATATCGCTGCCCGCCATCGCTTCGCCGGCGGTGCGCAGATAAACCTCCGCCAGCGCCCGACCGTGGATGGCCAGGCTGCCATCCACCACCACCAGCCCGCGCAGATGCTGCTTGGGGTCGTTCGCAAAGGGCAGATCGCGCAGCACGATCTGCGCAGTCTGCGCCTCGCCAATGGGTTGATCTGCCGTCCCGATTTGTAACAGCCCACCCGCAAAGACCACAACGTCGGCGCTCTGCAATTGCGTGTCCGCCGCCGGGTTGAAATACAATTGGCCGCCCGGATAAACGCCCACAGAGCGGGCCACGGCATTCGCATCATTGATCTGCACGGCGCCATCCACAATCACCAGGCTGTCGGCATCCGGCGGCGCGCCGGTGGTCCAGGTGGCGGCGGCTTCCCAGGCGCATGGCTCGGCGACAGCCTTGCACGCCTCGGCCACACGCAACGCCGAACCAAAGACCGGATTGGGGATGGTTTCGTGGGGGGTGACCACGGTCGGCCCGGGGTCGGATTGGGCGCGAATAGCAGCCCAATGGAGCCGATTGGTAAAGGATACGCCGCTCAACATCCACGCGGCGAGCAGGAAATAGGGTATAAAAGTTCTGCGGAAAAGTTGTTTCATGGAGTCACACTGCCATCGGTAACTGAGCGGGTTGTCTGGACTGT
Organism: Caldilineaceae bacterium; assembly: GCA_041391125.1. Taxonomy (GTDB): domain Bacteria; phylum Chloroflexota; class Anaerolineae; order Caldilineales; family Caldilineaceae; genus JACKBC01. Next base: position 1,592 of record JAWKON010000100.1, on the reverse strand, counting down.
GATTTTTGTGATTTTATGAGTACTATGATGGCGCGTGGAGGGTGTTGGCCGTTGCCATGCCCGTCGGCTTCTCCGCCGTAAAAAATCATAGCCCATCACCAAATCATTTGCATCATAGTCTAGACACCATTTTGCCTTACATCAGCCTTGTAAGTAACACAAGGCGGTCACGCCTCCCAGTATAGTTCAACGGCAAGCAATTCGTAAAGCGGCGCCGAATGTCAATGGTTCCAACCGTGGTGCGGTGCGCAAATATATGCTATGATACCCCTATGGAACCACGCATTCGCAATCAATTTAACCAACATATTCTGGCCGAGACCGCGGCGCGCTATGGCGTCCCCGTGGAGACGGTGCGCCCGCTGGAGAGCGCTGAGAGCTTTATCTTTGAATTTGAGCGGGCTGGGCAGCCATTGATCTTGCGCATTGGCCACAGCCTGCGCAGGAACATGCATCTGATCCAGGGTGAGGTGGACTGGATCAATTTTCTGGCGCGCGGCGGGGCGGATGTGGCGCCGGCGGTGCTGTCGCAGCAGGGAGAGCTGGTCGAGCACATTGCCGATGGCGCCGGTGAGCACTTTCTGGCCACGGCGTTTGTCAAAGCGGCCGGGCGCCCGCCGGAAGCTGCCGATGAAACGCCCGCCTTTTTTGAGCGCTATGGGCAGGCCATTGGGCGCATGCACCGGTTGACCAAAGCGTACGAACCGGCGCAGACGGCGTGGCGGCGTCCGCACTGGGACGATCCGATTATGCAGGATTTGGATGGCTTTCTGCCGCCGTCCGAAGCGTTGGCGCAGCAAAAACTATGGGCGCAAATTGAGCATCTGCGCCAGTTGCCGCGCGATTCTGAATCATACGGCCTGGTGCATCAAGATGCGCACGGCGGCAACTTTTTTGTGGATGCGGCGGGTGCGCTGACCTTCTTTGATTTTGACGACTGTTGCTACACCTGGTTTGTGGCCGATGTGGCCATTGTGCTCTTTTACGCCGCCGTCGGCAAGGAGGATGCCGCCGCTTTCACAAGCAGCTTTTTGCCCCATTTCTTGCGGGGCTATCAGCGCGAAAATAGCTTTGCCGACGAGTGGTTTGCACAGATTCCGCACTTTCTCAAGCTGCGCGAGCTGGAGCTTTACGCGCTGATCCACCGCAGCCACGACGTGAACAACTTGACCCACTGGTGGGACATCCGCTACATGGCCGGGCGCAAAGAGCGCATTGAGAATGATGCGCCGTTTATCGATTATGATTTTGCCGGGCTGAATTGGCAATAAATTCAAAGGAACTCCATATGCACAATAACGCCGCATTGGCCCCCGTCCAAATTGGGCCGGTCGACAAACGAATGAGCCCGCTGGCGCTGGGCAGCTTTATCTTTGGCGCCGACGCCTGGCGACCGGACGCCGAGGCCCAGCTCAACGCCACCATGCAGGCGGCGCTCGACCACGGCATCACCCATTTTGACACGGCCACCGGTTATGGCGGCGGTCAATCCGAAGAGCTGATCGGGCGCTTTCTGCAGGGGCGGCGTCAGGGCGTCTTTTTAGCTTCCAAAGCATCCATCGATGAAATGGATGCTGACCTGATGCATCAAC
>JAWKON010000099.1:0-18780 GCA_041391125.1 Caldilineaceae bacterium | reverse complement strand
TCAAGTATCTGAAGCAGGCCGACGCCCAGCGGTTGGAGGCCGTAAAGAGCGAAGGATTAGCCCAGATGCAGGACTACCTTCAGCACCCCAAGTTGCAATCCCTCTCCGATCTGCGCGCCTGGCTGGTCATCTTTGTCGGCCCCAAAGCGCCCGTGGTGGCAGAAGTGCAAGTTTGATGCACCGCAGATTATCGGAGAAATCAGATTGGGTACGCGGATTCACGCAGATGAACGCTGATTTTCTCCGCAAAATCCGTGTTCATCTGCGTGAATCCGCGTACATTTTTTAAATTTCCTTGTTGCCGATACCCTTTTTCTCTCTATGAATCGATCCGATTTTGGCCAATTGATTGCGGCGCTGCGGCGCGAAAACGTAGATATGGTTCTGGGCAAGGTGTGGACGCAAAAGCGGCTGGCCCAGGAAGCTGGCCTGCTGGAACGCACCATTGGCCAGCTTGAACAGGGCGCCAAAACCAGCCTGGAACCGCAGATGCTGGTGCAGCTCGCCAATGCGCTGGGGCTGACCAGCCTGGAGCGCAAGGCGCTGCTGGCCGCCGCATCCGAAGTGGATCTGGAGCCTCAGCAGATCATCCAAGTGCAGCCGCCAGAAGTGCTGGCCGAACTGTTGGCGCAAACGCGCGATCTGCGCGTCCCGGCTTTTATCTACGATTCGTATCACAACGTGCTGGCCGCCAACAGCCTGATTTTAGCCCTTGGCGTCGTGCCGGATACGCTATTGGGCAGCGGCGCCAAGTCAGCAGCTGGCTTCAATCTGCTGCGTTATTACTTTGCACCCGAATCGCCCTATCGCGATATTCTGGCTGGTTATTGGCCCCAATTTGCCGTGCGCAATTTGCAGCACTTTCGCTCGGCGTCGCTGCGCTATCGCCACACGGCGCGTTTTCAGGCCATTTTTCAGGACCTGCATCACTATCCACTCTTTCGGGATTTCTGGGCGCGTACCAAATATGCCAACGAAGATGTACATCATCGCTGGGAAGGGATTGTGTATCACCACCCGCGCTTTGGGCAATTGAGCTATATGATCACAGAAGTGGTGACGCTGACCGGACAGGAGGATCTGTTCCTGGTCACTTATATCCCGCGCAACGGCGAAACGGTGGCCGCGTTCGAAAAACTGGCCCAGGAACGAGGCGTTAACATGCACAAGTTGATGCCCTGGCCATATTAATCTTTCCCCCATAGGTGTAAACTTAAGGGGAAGCGAACGGCGGTTGAGTAGGCTGCGGCCGTATGCAGCCGTATCGAAACCAAAGTGAGCGGATCGATCCGTTTGGCTTCGATACGGCCCCGAACCCCAGGGGCCTACTCAACCGGCACTAATCTCTTAAGTTTACACTTATGTTCCTTCCCCAATTGCGCCCCGGCGCAATCTGCCCCAGAATGGCCGCAGACGCCGCCCCCGTACAGGTAGGGCACATTGCTGGGCGCGCCGTGGATAGTGAGTGTACGCCAGCAGCGCAAAGGCCAACGCCTCTTGGCATCATCATCCAACCCCACGCAGCGTGTGTGCAAAACCCCTGGGTCATGCGTTGGCAGCAGCGCCTGCAGCTTGTCCCATCAGCACCGCCCGATCGCCGCCGCCACCACCACCAGTTGCGCAATGGGACCAGGTGCGTAGCGCACATAAGCATCGGCAATGCTGGCCGCCGTCAATTCGGTGAGCGTGGCCACAAAATCGGCGCGTTTGCCGTTCAGCCCAAATCACCCGCCTGCTGCCGCCAATTGTTGGGCCAACGCGGTGCCGAACAGCTCGCGACCGGTGTTTTGGGCAGCGGCTGGTCAAAATAAGGCAGCGCCAGCCACCTTCCATCAACCTGCATGCACGCGCCCGTCGCCGCCATGCCCCCATCTGTCATAGGTGAGCTGCCCATCATAATCGTGGTAACAGCCCAGTCGATCAGCGTTAAGCCGGGGCCGGTGTCCAGCGCGCCACTCGGCGGCTGTTCCAGACCGGCGGGCGGCAGAAAGGCGGATATTGCCATGCTGCTGATGTTCTGCATTTTGGCGCCGCTTCGCCGACCACGCCATTCAATTGGGCGGCGGACGCAGCACCAGCCAATCAAAGGTGGAAGTGAGCGGCGTTCCCCGCCGCCCGCCGCCACATCGGCCGTGTTGTGCTGGCCACCGTCGTGATGCCCTGCACAAGCCGCAATCACCGACGGCTCGCCAATTTGCAGCGTGTGCTGGAGACGTTTCCCTTTGCGCATCCACATCGCGCCAGATGGTCTGGCCGTGGCTGCCAATTAAGTCAATATCCCGCGCTGCCAGCGGTATTTTGCGTGACCGTGAGGGCGGCGGCGGCAAAACGTTCCGCCAATACAAAAATTAGCGACAGCTCGGCTGGCGTCGCCAATTTGGGCGTCGTCATTATGCCCAAACAGATGGAAGATGAGCGTCCGTTCCGCCGCTGGCCAGGCCACGGTCTCAAAGGCCAATTTGGCGCACCGGCGCCTGTGGCGGACCACCAATCTCCGCAATCACAGCGTCAATCCCATCGGCGGAAGTGCCGCTCATCAAGCCAATGATCTTCATACAGTTGTCTCTATTCGGAGGTAATCTGTGTATGCCGGGAGTAAAGAGACAGGATGACAAGATGATATGGATGAAGGGTCATTTCATCCCCGTCATTCTGTGTTCGTCCTGTCATCTTGTCATCCTGTCATCCGTTCATCTTATCATCCTGCTAACGGGCGCTTTCCGGCGCGTGCTCGCGCAGCCAGACGCGCAGCGGCACGTCCTCATCCGTGGGTGAATAGAAGCCGTTGGCGTTGACGCCCCAGCCCAGCAACTGGCGGCGGATGTGGTCACACCGATCCTACAGCCCCTGCACGGTCATGTCGTCCTTAGTGCGAATCCAGCGATAGCCGTAGCCATAGAAGAGCACCTTGCGCGTAATGTCGGACCAGTTGGGCGTACCGGCGTGCCAGATGCGGCGGTCAAAGAAGACGGCCGTACCCGGCTTGGCCAGCACCGGTATGGCGCCTGCGGGCTGACCGTCGCCGTCGGTGGGCTTGTCGATGCTGTTCCACAAATGGCTGCCGGGCACCACCCAGAAGTTGCCGCGCCGGACTCGCTGGTGTCCGACAAGAAGTAGGCCACCTGAGCGATGTGCCGCGGGCGGCAGACTCATCTCCATGATTATGCGCTGCCGTCCGATGCCAGCCAGCATTGTCGTTACCGCTTCGCCAGAGGGCGCGGTCACAATCAGGTGGGCATGATAAAGATATATTCCAGCCCAGAATATCCTGCTTACCTGGGCAGGTACGATAGTCCACCAGGTCCAAAAAGAGCGGGCTGTCGGGAATAAAGTTGCCGTAAAAGAGCCGTCCGCCGGGCGCTTCGCCAGCAGCCTGTTTGGCCTCAAAAATGCGGTCCACCACTTTGGTCAGCGCGCTAACCTGCTCGGCGGAAAGCGCATTTTCAATCATAAAAAAGCCATTTTCATCAAACTGCGCGCGCTCGGCATCGGTCAACCGATTTTCCAGGCATGAGGGGTTTAGTGTGTTCATTGGTTCCTCCTGAAGTGAATAAAAAAGTGGGGAGAATTGCGGATGAGTAGATGGTAATAGTCTCTCACTATCCACCATCTACCATCCACGAATAAAAATTTCACATGATTCACCTGACCATTCAATCGCTATCCAAATCCAGCTCATTAAAAATATCGCCCAATTCGCGCTCCCAAACGTCGTCCAGCGGCATAAAGGGCATTTCAGTAAAATCGTCATGATCTCTTTGAGATATTCGCGGATTTTGAGCTGCGGCATTTTGCGCACCAGCTCATCTACTTTCGTATCCAGCGCACCGGTCAGCTCATCGCTCTTGCGCTCCAGTTCGGAGAGATCGACGCCCAGGTTGAACATGTGGTTGAAGCGGCGCATCAGCTCATACCAGGCGCGAAAATCGTCCTCAATGCGCACGCCCTGCGGAATGGCGGCGGATTGGGCAAATTCATAGGCCGGCACAAAGCCATTGAAGACGAAAAACTCAGCCTGGCGCAGGGCGGCGCGATGCACAAAATAGGAGCCAATGGTGGCGCCGCCTTCGTAATTGGAAAACTTAACGGCGTATTTGGACAGCTCATTTTCATGCGTCTCATGCTATAAGTGCAGGAGACGTTGCGGTCCTTATCATACGGCATAGAGCCATAAACGCCACCCACGGCCACCCCGCGGCGCACACCCAATTCTTGCATCACGTCGAAAAAGGCGTCAGCGTATAAGTCTTCATTCATGTGCGGCTCTTCACCCGTGAAGATGACGAGTCCACGATTATGTTCATCGCTGGCATAGTAAAATTCGTTGCGACGCGGACGCACTTCCTCACAAAAGCCATCCTTAAAACGCACTTCGGGACGCAGCAAATGATGGGTGGCGGGGATCTGAAACATATAAAACCCATCCGCCTTAATCTCACCAATTTTGCGCGCATCCAAATGCTGGACCAGATAGCGGGGCAGGCCAGAGGAAATCGAACCGGCGTCGGCCCATTGGCGCCACCCGGCAATCAGATAGATCTCCTGCTCCGCCGGCTTTTCAAATAATTCCACCATTTCATTCATATATTCCGCCTCCAAAACCACGCGCATTTGCGCGTTGCCACTGTTGTTTGAGGGATCAGTTCTACTGGGGGTATCCTAAATGCAATTGGGCTTCGTGTCAATGCTGCCAAATCTTCACCAGCAATTCGTGCTTAAAAAAATGGAATACCGATCGGGCTGATTTGGCGGATTTACGCTGATTTTACACTAAGTTTTGTAGGTCACTCTTGTAGAGTGACATATTCTGTCAATCGGACATGTCACTCTACAAGAGTGACCTACTACGATTGCGCGCGTTATTTTGCATTTCGTCGGCATAAGCCGCTTGCAGCAACTGATGCGCTTGGGCGGCAGCGATCTCAGGCGCAAAATCGTGACCGGGTTTTTTTGCAGCTCTAACACCGCCAAATTTACAACCACGTTTCCCGGATGCGTGGCCAATCGCCAAACGGCTTTGAAGCAGCGTATCATCCATATGATAATAATTGGCCACCGGCGCGGGTTATAGGTGAGCGTTAGAGCAAATAGGGATCTTTTCGGGCGGCGGCATCTCAAAGGCGCCGCCGAAAAGGCAGCACCTGGTCACCCGGCCCCACCTGCCCGGGGAAAAGCACCAGCGGCGGATAGGCCTGCGCTCGCAGTTGATCCGCCAGCGTTGTGCGCACCGCCGCCCGCGATGCCTGATCGCCGCGATTGACAAAAACGGTGTCGATGGCCGTGGCGATCCAGCCTACAAACGGAATGCGCTGCACGCCGCGCGCGCTCAAAAAGCGCACGGGCGCCACGCTCAGCAGCACCATAATGTCCAAATAGGAGAGGTGATTGCAGAAAATGAGCCCGTGGAGCCGACGCATTTGGGCAACATCGTCACAAAAGATGCGCACGCCAAAGACCCCAAAAATATTTTGGAAAGCCGGTAGCCACAACATGCAGCCGCACGCCGCCCTGCCGCACCGGGATCAGCGCCAGCAGCACAATTACAATCGCCCCCACGCCAATGGACGCCGCGCCTGCTAAAGCGCCACGCTGCCCGTAAAATGTGCATCGAATTACGCTATCCTCTCCACTTGAATCCGCTTTTAACAATGGGACCTGCGTCGGATCGCAGCCCGCCAGGCCTTCGTGCATGACCGCTGCCGCCGCCAGCGCTGTTCCCCAGCGCGTTTTCGCACCCGCCTCGCCCTGCTCGCGGGCCAGCATGATGCCTGGCGTCCGCGGCGTCGCCTGCCCGTGGTCACGCCGACGGGTACGTCCAGCGCAGGCGCGCACCACGCTTCACCCTCAGCCACCGCCAATGCGCCGCTTTGCCCATGCTGATGATGATGGCGTCGCTGGCCAGTTGACCCAGCCGAGCAGCCAGCGCCGTCGCAAATTCGCAAAGGTCGGTTGGCCGCCCCTCGCTCTCGGCTACCAGTGCGGCGTAGGGCCGAAAATTGTCATCCAACGCGGCCAATTCGGTCATATTGATCTTGAGATAGCTGGGCAAACCAGCCACGCCAAAGCGCAGCGAATCTCCCCCACATCCAACAGCGTTGTGAGCCCAAGCGTGCGGGCGCGGCGCAAAATGTGGGCATAGCTGTCCGGCGGCATCCCGGCTGGCAGGCTGCCCGCGCAGATCAGCTCCCAGGCGGCGGATGCATGATGCGCCAGCCGATCAAGCAGTTGCGTTAAATGGGCTGGTGGTAGCGTGCAACGTGGGCGCCGTGATCGTGTATTCGTTGTTTGGGTGGCGCCGTCCTGAATTACGGGAACCGTGCGTTTCTCCCTCCGCCGCAATAAAATCATGGGGCACGCCCATGTCGGTCATCATGCTGGCCAGCACCTGGTCGGTGTAGCCCGCCGTCAGCCCTAGCGCTACTGGTGTCGGTTTGCCCAGCAGGCAGGAACGATCGATGCGTCGATGCCTTTGCCGCTGGGGAGTGGCTACTTCCTTAATGGCGCGGATGCACCGTGTTGGGAATCAGGTTGGGCAGGTAATAGACTCGATCACGGTTGGGTTTGGCGTGATGGTGATGAGCATAAAGCTTTGCGTGTTATGTATTGGTGAACTAGTTCAGTTTGTGGTTGGGCTGCGAGCATCGACCATGTAGGGCGAGTATCCTTACTCGCCCATTCTCATCGACAAGCAGAGAAACTGCAAGCGCGGAGGCCGAGCTTGTCGAGGTTGTAGCGCTGCGGCTTCGCGATAAGCTCTCTAGCCTCTGGCTTGGGTAACGGGTCTATTCTAAACCCAGTTTATCCAAATAAGGCCGCTAACTGCAACGCACGGCTGACTTCTCGACTGTCAAGCTGCGGTTTCCTGATGCCGTGCATCGCAGTCTCCGCTATTCGAATGGTCTTGCTTCTCCACCTTCATAAACACCGCCCTACGCATCTTGATGCAACAGGGCGTATGCACTCCACTCCAGGCGCTCGAGCGTATCATAAGCATCCAGCAGATCGCGGCCCACGGTGACCACGCCGTGCCAGTTGAGGATCAGGCCAAGTCCATTCTTTGCAGCACATCGCGGCGCGGTCAGCGATTCCACCACGGCGTCGGCCAGGTCTTGGCTGTGGGCGGCAGACGGGCACCCACGCTCATTTCGCCAAACTTTTCGGTGTACTGGTTGGTGGGCGTGACTGGCTTCCCCAGAGAAGCTGGAAACGTTGAGATTCATGGGTGGGCGTGGATAACGCCGTTGATCTCCGGGAAGTGCTGATAGCAGGCAAAGCATGCGGCTCTGCGGTGCGGCTCACCCGGGAGCTGGGTCGCCCACCACGCAATTAAATTCACCGGCTGCAAAATCGCCTTCAAAACCAGCACCATCTCTTCTTTGAGCTTCCAAATGATATTTGCTGCCCAGATAGCGCGGCGTTACAAAAAAAATGCGCTCGCTCCACGCGACAGCTTACGTTGCCGCCAGCGCTGTTGGTCAAAAAACGGGTAAACATCAGTGGGCAATGTCAACCATCTGCCCACGGATCGGCTGAAGATGTCATGCGTTGTCCTTTCATGTGATTGAAAAGTCGTAAGGTTTACAAATTAAATATAGCAGAAAACCTTCAAGCTAATCCAGAAAGCCCTTATGATTGATGACTATTTTCTGGAATAGCCTAAATGTTGAACTATAAAAAAGTATAGCAGATCGTAGGACAAGTTGGGAAACTTGTCCTACAAATTCTTGGCGGCTTTGGCGCTGTTTGTTACTATAGGTGAACATAAATCATGGTAACCAATAGTTGATGCTCACACCTATTTTTATTTTACCCGATCTTGATCATCCTCACTCTGCGCCGCTTGCGCAGCCGCCCGGGCCTGACGCTGCTGGCGCTGCTGGGCATTTCGTGCTGGCCGGGCTGCTCTCCAGCACGGCCTTTTTCACAGGCGGTGGATCGTGTCATTCTGTTGGAAGAGCTGGCGCCGGAGCAGCACCACCGGACGCCATCCTTCACCCGCATTATTTATTTCCTCCAGCCGGCGCCCGCTTTCGGTGACCGATGCCGAGACGGTGGCCAAAGACAGGCGCCTTCCGGCGAAATCTGGCCGCTTCGGTGGGCGATCAGCGGCTGCAAATCGAAAGCCCCGGCATGATGCTGCTGCCGCGAGGGCGACACGCGTATGAGCTGTCGCCGGGCGGCTTTTGGCCTCCATCTCGTTTGCCTATATTGCCAACGCCGCCGAACATGTCGAAGTGACCGACGGCAAGCCCTTGCCGATGCGCCCAGCGCCGACCCCAATACTCTGGACGTGTGGATGCACGCCACGCTGGCCGCCGAGATGGGCGGTATTGTACGGCGAGGAGTTTGATGCCGCCGTCAACCTGCGCTCCGGGCGGCGTTATTCGGATTGCCGGGCTCTGGAAGGCGACGGACCTGACCGGCCCTTCTGGTTTTCCAACGCCGATCAGCAGCTCAAAAGTTCATTCCTTATCCACGCAACGATTACATCCGCTTTATCGAACCCATGCTGCCCGCCAAATCGGCCTGGTTCTGGCTGATTCAACTGGACGACAGCGCGCTCAATCCGGCCTATGCGCGCCAATACGCCGATGGCTTTGACCGCGGCATGAGCATCATCAACCAGTTTATGCCCGACGCCCGCCTGGACATTTCAGCGCTGGATTCGCTGCGCGATTTTGTGCAACGGCAGACCACGCTGACCACCACGCTGCTCAGTTTTAACGTGCCGGCTATGGGCTTTTTGCTGGCCTTTCTGGCGTTGATTGCGGCCATTATTGCCGATTGGCAGCGCCGCGAAACCGCCATCCTGGTCAGCCGCGGCGTCAACACTTCCACCATTCTGGGGCTGACGCTGCTGGAAGAGGCCGTACTCTATGTGCTGGCCGTACCGTTGGGCATTGGTTTTGGCATGTGGCTGGCGCGCATGATGGGCTATACGGCTTCATTTCTGGAATTTCAGCAGCGGGCGGCGCTGCCCGTTTCGCTGCAAGGGCTGGACTGGCGGCTGATCGCCATTGCGCTGGCGGCGGCGCTGCTGGCCCGACTGATCCCCATATTTCAAGCCACGAGGCAGAGCGTGGTGGTGCAGGCGCGCGAGAGCTTTCGACCGCTGCGGCTGCCCTGGTGGCAGCGCGCCAATCTGGACTTTCTGCTGGTCCTGCCCACCTGGTACGCCTATCAACAGCTCGCCCAGCGCGGCTCGCTGGCCCAGCTTGTGGAAGACCGGCCCGACGAGCTGCTTCAGGATCCGCTGCTCATTTTGCTGCCGGCGCTCTTTGTTTTTTGCGCGGCGCTGCTCAGTATGCGTCTCTTTCTCATTGCCATGCGCGTGCTGGATTGGATTGCCCACCACCTGCCGTGGACCACGCCCCATTTGGCGCTGCGCCAGTTGAGCCGCCACGGACAAAGCTATGTAAACCCGCTGCTGCTGGTCATGGTGTCGTTGGCGCTGGGCATATACACCTATTCGCTGGCGGCCAGCCTGGATCAATGGCTGGTGGACCGCATCTATTACAGCGTGGGCTCGGACGTGTCGTTTTTGCCCTTTGTGGAATCGACGATTAATGAGGGCGAAGCGGGCAGCGCGGCCTGGATTCCCACGCAGAATGAATTTGCCGACTTGCGGGGCGTGACCGCGGCCGGGCGCGTGGGCCGCTACGAAGCGCGCATTACGGCCAACGGCGGCCAAGAGATCCGCGGTGAGTTTTTGGCCATTGACCGGGCCGAATTTCCCAACGTGGCCTGGTTTCGGCCCGACTTTTCGGCAGAATCGCTGGGCGCCATGATGAACCGGCTGGCGCTGGCCGATGAAAATGTGCTGGTGTCGCAGGAATTCTTGGACGCCAATTTGCTGCGCTTTGGCGACGTGTTGCGCATCCGCGTGGCGCTGGAGGACGGCATCTATGTCACTTCCGAGTTTACCATTGCCGGCGTCTACAACTATTTCCCCACGGTGCAGGCGGACAAAGTGACCGTAGTCGGCAACATCGAGCATCTGTTTTTGCTGGCCGGCTCGGTTTTCCCACACAACATTTGGATGCGCACGGCGTCGCACGAGTGGACGGCAGAGGGCGAAGAGGCCATGTTCAAACAGATCGAGACCACGGGCATTAAGGCGTCGTTTCGGCAGGATGCACAGGGGCTCATCAGCCAAGAGAAGGGCAAATTTGAGCGGGTGGGCATCTTTGGCACGCTGTCGGTGGGCTTTCTGGCCGCCACCACCATGGCGGCGCTGGCGCTGCTGATCTATAGTTATGCCTCGCTGCAAGAGCGGCTCTATCAGTTTGGCGTCATGCGCGCCATTGGACTGCACCAGCGCCAGGTGCTGGTGCAGATCGTGGTCGAGTATGCGCTGCTGATTGCGTACAGCGCGCTGAGCGGGCTCTGGATCGGCGCGGCCACCTCGCAGATCTTTGCGCCCTTTTTCCGCATAACGGGCCAGCGCAACCCACCCCTGCCGCCGCTGATCCCGGTGATTGCGCAGGACAAAATGGCGTCGCTGGCGCTGGCCTTTGCGGTGATCATGATTTCGATTGAAATTGTGGTGATCGGGCGGGCGCTGGCCGGGCGGCTCTTTAATGCGCTGCGCATGGGGCATCAAGGGTAAATCAAACTTTTTGGAGTTGGAGAGAATATTAACGCAAGCGACGCAAAGGGCGCAAGGGGCGCTAATTTCAAGGCGCTTACTCGTTAGCGTCTTTTGCGTCTATCGCGACACTTTTGCGTTTAGAATATGTCCGAATACGGGGAATTTAACGCAAGCGACGCAAAGGGCGCAAGGGGCGCTAACGTTTACTCGTTAGCGTCTTTTGCGTCTATCGCGACTTTTGCGTTTAGAATATGTCCGTATACGGGGAATTTAACGCAAGCGACGCAAAGGGCGCAAGGGGCGCTAACGGGTTTTTAGTGTATATCCGTCAGATGCTCCAAAATCCTGTCTACTGTTTCATCCACCGTCAAGTTCGAGGTATCCAACCAGAGACCCAGCCGTGGCGTTTCCGCCCGTAGCACGCGGTCAAATTGGGCGATTTCCGCCAGGTCGCCGTAGCCGTGCTTGCCTCCCCAATTCGCGCCGCTTGAATTGCATCGGCGTTAGGCAAAGCGACAACCATGCAGCGGCGCTTGCTGCAGTTCTGCCCACGATCTGCGCTAATATTTCGCCCAAAATAATGTCCTGATAAACTACGGTGAAGCCAGCCGCCCAATACATCTTGGCCACCTGCACGGCGATGTCATAGCGCAAATTGAGTTGATTTAGCGCCTCTTCGGTCAGCTCATAACCCATCTCAGCGCGACCGGCCACAATCAGCCGCCGAAAGAGGGTCTCTACAGATGGACGCTCTTCGCCAGCCGCTCGGCCAGCGCCTGCGCCACGCTCGACTTGCCCGCCGCCATCAGCCCGGTGATCAGGATGATGGCAGGAGTCTCAGGTTGATACATGGGTGCATCCTTTTTAAGATTTACTGAGGATGATCAACAGATTACACAGATTCAAAAGATTCTGAAATCTGTTAAATCTGTGTAATCTGTTGATCACTTCTTGATTGTACAGCGCCTGGCGAATCTCGCCCAGGTGATAGGCGGTGTGGGCAATGATGGCGATGGGACCGCCGACTTCCATTCGCTGCTCCACGTTTCAATGCCGTTGATGGAAGCCGTGACCCGTTCATAGCTGGCCCGCAGTCGCGTCTGGATGGCGGTCCACTCTGCTTCGTCGACGGCGCTCACCGTATTCCAGATATGCGCCCAATCCACCTTACCCGGCTTCTGCCCGAGCATGTACTGTTCCACACATCCAAATAGAAGCGCGTGTGCTCCACCTGGGCCGCAATGGTGGCGCACTTGCCGCCCACCGGGATGGATGCCTCGGCGGCGCTGATGTCGGCCAGCGTTTCAAAAAGCGACGTGCCTTTGTCCAGATAGACGCCGTGGACCGACTCGAAAGTCTCTTTGAGCGCATAGCCGATGACATTTGTGTAGTGTTCGGTTGAAATTTGGTTTGACATAGGGTTTCCTTATTTATGCATCCCAATCCCACACCGCGTAAAGCGCCATGGGCTTGCGAAACACGAATCCGCGTGGAGTGGCTGCCGCCAGGGCATCCGCAGATGGAAGTAAGCGTAGATTCGGTAGCTTTGTGACGATCTGCTCAATGGCGTGAACCGCTTCCAGCCGCTTGATGCAAACCCAGACAGACATGCGGCCCCTGGGCAAAGGTGACGTGCGAGCGCAACAGTTGCGGTCAGCAGTCCGGCCCGGGAATATCGCGGGTCCTCGATTACCGCCGGAGAGCGCCACATGCACCAACTCGCCCTCCTTGATCAGCGCATCGCCCATCTGCACATCGCACGTGGCGTAACGATCCACCAGGTTGACCGATGGCTCCATGCGCAGCGACTCTTCCACGACGGTCGTTCGAGCGCCGGTTGGCGGCGTACTGGGCCAGCAGCTCGGCGTCGGTCAGCAAAAAGAAGAGCGTGTTGGCAATTAACCCCTCCGTTGTTTCGACCCCCGCCAAAGAGCAGAATTACCTCGACACGATTTGATCGTCGGACAGCCCGTGCGCTGCACCACCGGCCGCCGCCAGCAACCGTCGCCTTGACCACGGATAATCGGCAGATGGTCGCTAGGGCGCCGCAAACGCCGCCTTCCGTCCGCGCCGACTGGTTTTCCCATGGTGACTTGGGTCACCGCCTGCCACAATGGCGTCATACCAGTTCAAGATGGTAGCGGTCGAAACATGTCCCAACCCTAATGCGGTGATCATGGTGCGCACGGCTACGGGGCCAGCGAAGTCGCGGCGAAGCTCTGCGTCTCCTCTGACCGCAAATCCATCGATCAGGTTGGCCACATCCGATGCAACTGAGCTTTGAAACGCGACTTCCACCTCGCGCTTGCGAAATGGTCGTTCAAATGGCGCGCGGTGCAACTGGTGGGTGTCGCCATCCAGCGACAACATGCTGGGCCCTACCACCTGGGAAGTGGAAAAGCCGGGGTGATCCACCGTAAAGCGCTTGGCGTCGCGCATGATCTCCACGGCCAGATCGTAGCGCGTGACCAGCCATGAATCCAGGGCGGGAATCCACGAGATTGGCTCGCTGGCGCGCAGCCGGTGCAGCAGTGGATGAAAGTCCTGCTCCAAATCAGCCAGCACTATATTGGCGCCGATCGGGCAATGTAAACGTTTCATCAGGTGCCATCCCGCTGCATAAACATCCAACGATGTCCCTCCAAGTCCTCGGCCCGATAGCGCCGACCGGGAAAGCCGTCTTCGATTTCGCCCAAGGGGGTGGCGCCCGCTTTGACGGCCCGCGCGTAATGGGCATCCACATCATCCACATAAACCAGCACGCCGTTGATCACCCACGGCGCTGCGGACCACTTTTGCGCCGGCGCATACTGGGTGCGCAGCCGCTTGGGGCTTTGGTAATGCGGCGTGGGGGAAGCCAGCATTATGCGGCCATTGCCGAGGCCGGTTTTCATTTCACCATGTGCCAGCGCGCCATTGTCATCCAGCCAGCGTTCTACCTCTGCAAAGCCAAAGGCCGCAGCCAGCCAATCCATGGCGGCGGGGCCATCCTCGTAGGAGAGCATGGGGATCGTGTCCGGCGTGGCTGAGGTTGGCTCAATAAACGCCGGTGGCGATTCGGGGCGATCCTGCCAGGTGGCAAAATACCATTGGTTGCCCGATAGGTCTTGAATACCGGCGCCGCGCGGTTCGCCAAAGGCGCCGTCGGTGGGCTCCATAAGCGCAGTGGCGCCAGCCGCCAGCGCAGCCGCGTAGGTGGCGTCTACATCTGCCAAATAGAGAAATAGCATAGTGGGCATGGGTTCGCGGACCGCGCCATTTTCGCCGCCACCCATCATCACCATAGAATCGCCAATGCGCAGTTCGGTGTGTGTGCCGCCGGCGCTGCCCGTGGCTTGAAAATGGACGGTTGCGCCAAACGCCTGCTGGAGAAATTTGATCATGGGCGCCAACTCGCGCACGATCAAATAGGGGGTGACGGTGTGAAAGCCCGGTCGGGGCGGTTTGCCTAACATTTATTGTCGCTCCTATTCTGGCCTATACGGCATCTCATCATCAATATTGCCCACAAACTCGGGCAGATTGGCGTGGCCCAACTGTTGACGAATGGCCATAATTTCGCCAATGTGATACCAATAATGATAGACCACGCGCAGCATGAGTGAGCCCGGTGTCGTGGTGATCCAGCCGCGGATTTCGATTGGACTCGCCAACTTATCGCTGGTCATCTGTCCAGATAGGCGTCGGACGCGCCAGTGATGGTGCGCCAGGCGGTCAGCATGTCGGCCAGGGGCGGCGTGGTGGCTGGGCGCCTGTAGCCCACCAGCGTATTCAATTCGGGAACCGGCGTTTGCCCTTGCGACATGGTGAGCCAATAGCGTTGCTCCTGCCAGGCCAGGTGGCCCACGGTCCAGCCAATGGAGTTCATGGGTTCAAAGCGGCGCAGGGCATCATCGGCGCTCACATCATCTAACGCACGCAGCCATTCGCCGCGGAAAAGCGAAGTTGGTCGACTAGAGGATGAGTCATTCTGTTGTCTCCTTGGGCTGGTGACTTTAGTTATAGATGAGTCCACTGCAAAAGGGCGGAATAGCCACAAAGCCAACCAAAGTTGACACAAAATACACAAAAGGCGCAGAGTGGATCTTTGTGGTTTATGTGTTTTTGTGGCTATCGATAGTTTCCTTTGCAGTAGAGTCATAGATCACGATAAAAAAAAGAGCCCGTTGCTGTTTAGATCATAAAACGCGAACTCGCGTGTCCCCCAATCCGTATTGCGCACCGCGGTTTGGGCGTGAAATACGTCCTTGTCGCTGAATTCGACAAAAAGCGCATCCACATCATCCACGACAAAACGCAACGCCAGCTTATCCACACCTGCTTCAAACGTGGCCAGCCGGGTCAAAGCATTGGCGCGTCACTACGCCGTCCCGTTCAATGCCGGCGCATTGGGGACTTTCGGCTACATCTGTAAAGCGCAGCCGAAAACCGAGCCGCTCAGTATAATATTGGATGGCCTCCGTCACGTTGCGCGCCGGCAGGACTGGGGCCCATTTCTCTAAGCAGGCGTTTGCATCTACGCCTCCCGCGGATTGGTGGCTTTCATGTGATCCACCGATTGGGCAACCAGCTCTTTGAGCACATCCTGATCAACATCGGCCAGCTTGTTGATGCACAGGCAAGATTTGCCCGTTTTAGGCTTGCCCAGCTTGCCCAGCAGATCCTCATACTGGTCAAAGCCGGGCATAATATAGAGCGTCAGATTCTGTTTGCGTGGCGAAAAGCCGACCATCATCCAGTCGCCTTCTGTTATCTGCTGGCGTATTTGTAACGGTACGAGCCAAAGCCCACAATACTGCTGCCCCACATCTGCGGCTCTGCGCCAGTTATCTCTTGCATCAGATCCAATATGGCGAAAGCATCGGCGCGCTTCTGGTCATGCTCGATAGCCGGAGAAATTCTGCCAGCACCGGCGTCATTGCGTTGTGTTTTCAGTTCGGCCATTTTTCGCTCCTTGAGAATATATACTTTCGTACCCTAGTTTACAGAAGCTGTCTGAAAAGTGGAGATTAAGGACTGTATTCCGGGAAAGCGCCCGCACGTCTCTGCCTATTTAAAACGGGAGAGGCGCTTTCCCGGAATGCTCACCAAACTTGTACCTTTTCAGACAGCTTTAGGACTCGTCAGAAAGTTTTGAGTAGAACAAATGGTCTGGACGAATTATACCGCACTTGCGCAAACCCTACGAATTCTGCCAAACTCAAAGCAATTGACCCCACCCCAGCAGATCGCCCTCAATGTGTTCCGCCACCCACATTTTCCAACATGATCATGGATTCGGGCGCGGTGGTGCATGTTGTGGGTGATCAGATGCCGATGGCGCCGCCAAAGGTTTTGGGTATGGGCGGGTCGTCCAGTACATCCATGAAGCAGTCATCATAGCAGTCGGCCCGCGCGACGCCATTGCTAATGTGCGCAAAGTCGCGGCTAATGCGGCTCAGGCGAATGAGTAGTGCAGCGACACCGTCGCCGCTCTGCCGCTCCACCGGACGTTCCCACATGAGATCGGTCCACACTTCCATGTTGTCGATTTCCATGGGCAAACGTTTTGCGAATCGAGCGGCTGTCAATCTCAAATTCGCGATCCAGCAGTTCGTCGGATAATGATTGGCAGGCCAGCAGAAGTTGGCGTGTGGTCCAGGCATCGTGGCCTAATAGTCTGTCGAGCAACGATTGATTCCCCATGAAATAATTCGCAACTTAATCTCATCTATGTTTATGCAGCAGATAATTCGCCACATGCGAATCTGCGGCGACGTTGTAAAGCGCCCACTACCCCCCAACCTTCATCGCTGCTTGTAGATGGTCGCATTCATCTATTTGATTTCGTTGCTCTTAACCCCCTGAGGAGCAAAACATGGCAGTTAAAGAAAAGAAAGTAGTTTCTACAAACGGCGCCACGCACGTAAACGGCAATGGCGCCAGCCAAACGGTGCAGCGGCGGCAAGTTCGGCGTCCTTTATCGGTCCGGCCTTATTCAACCAGGAAAGTGCGACGCACCGCAAGGACTGCGCCGATTTCTGGTATGCATATCCGCTGGCTCAGCAGTCCAACGGTGATGAAGCCGCTTATGGCGATTTCCGCGGTAACTTTAGCAAAGGGCTGCCGCACAACGCCAGCGGACTGTGGTGGATCCAACCGAATTTGGCAAGTTGGCCCAAGCGTTTGTGACTGGTGATCCTGTTACCAAGTTAGCATTCCCACCGCCACACCCGGTCTGCTCTACCCGCAAGTATGTGAACCCGCAAGCCGGTCTGGCGCTGGAAATGATCGGGCCGGACCCGAACATCTGGCTGTAGCGCCCGCCCCAGCCTTCAATAGCGCTACCAATGTGGCTGAGATTACCGAAAATTATTGGATGGCGCTGGCGCGTGACATCCCCTTTTCGGCCTATGGCAGCCACCCGCTGATCGGCGACGCGATTGCTGATTTCGAGAAGACCCTGAGCAGCGGCTCTTCGCTGCGTCAGGAACTCTTCTATCGCGATGCGGCAGCCAGCATCGAAGCCTTGACGGCGCAGACGCTCTTCCGCGGCGTCTTCCCCGGCGAGCGCGTGGGGCCGCACATCTCGCAGTTTCTGCTGCAAGACTGTTTCCTGGGTTCGCTGCAGATCGACCAGCGCATGTGGACCGTCATGCCCGGCATCGACTACATGACCACTTTTAGCAAGTGGCTCGATGTGCAGCGTGGCGTCAAGCAGGCGGCCGACGTACACGATCCCCAGGTGCGCTACATGCGCAACGGGCGCGATCTGGGCCAGTGGGTGCATGTGGATCAGCTCTACCAGGCCTATCTGATGGCCGCTCTGCAACTGCTGGATGGCGGCGCCGAACTGGGCGACAGCAACCCGTACAACATGTCCGCCAATCAGCAAGGGTTTGCCACCTTTGGCGGCCCCAAGGTGCTGTCATTGGTGACCGAAGTGGCCACGCGGGCGCTCAAGGCCGTCTGGTATCAGAAGTGGGCGGTGCATCGTCGCCTGCGCCCGGAAGCATTCGCCGGTCGCATCCACGCCAAATACATTGGCGGCGCCGACGGTGTAGCGGTTGCGGGCTTGGACATCAACAGCGCCATCGAGGAAGCCAGCGTGCTGAGCCGCGTCTATGGCGCACATGGTTCGCTGCTGCTGCCCATGGCCTTCCCGGAGGGCTCGCCCATGCACCCGGCTTATGGCGCTGGGCACGCCACGGTAGCCGGCGCATGCACCACGATTTTGAAGGCGCTCTTCAAGGGCGCTAACAAATTCAGCAGCTTGCGCCATCCGCGCACGAAAGCGTCGCTGGTTCCGGTCGAGGCTGCCCCGAACGGGTTGTCGCGGCAAAACTACACCGGCGCCGATGCCGACGATCTGACCATCACCGGCGAGCTGAACAAGCTGGCCGGCAATATTGCCATCGGCCGCAACTTTGCCGGCGTTCACTGGCGCTCGGACTATCGCGAGTCCATGCTGCTGGGCGAAAAGGTGGCCATTGGCACGTTGATGGACTATGTGGGTTCGTTTAACGAACAGAACGCCAGCTTCGAGTTCCAGTCGTTCACCGGACACGCCGTCACGGTGCGCGATCACGAAGTCGAGATTGATGGCACGCAGGTCATCCAGCGGATCAATTCTTACAATGCGGAATTGATCGGTCTGGAGCAGTAGGCAAACAACATCCCAACTTACCCAAAAGGGGTTGCGCAAAAAGGGCGAAGCAATGCGGCTTTGCCCTTTTTGTTTTGTGGTCATGCCGCAACCTGACTTACTGTGGCCCCATGCCGATCCAGTCCACATCAATGCCCGCACGCGTCCCCAACCGCTCCATCAATTCACCGGCGTGCTGCTGCACGTGGCGAATGCTATAAATTTGCAGCTCAAACTTGCGCATGGGCAGCCAATCAAAACCGGACGCGGCTTCCATATCGGTCTGCGGCACGCACGCGTCCACCTGCTGGCGACAGAAGTGAATATATTCTTGTATATCCGCCTTTGAATATGGCTCACCGATTTCGGGCTTTTCATAGGGCGGCCAGGGCGTTCGACCCATTACCTCATAATTCTCGCGATGCTTGGGCCAAGGCGCAAAGTCCTCAACGGTCTTTTGCAGATAGAGATGCGCATAAAAAAGCGCGTGATAGGCAATGTGCCAAAACTTGACCTTGTCCTCTTCTGCCTCCCACAGCGCATCCGGGCATTTCTGCAACGCCTG
>JAWKON010000098.1:0-20543 GCA_041391125.1 Caldilineaceae bacterium | reverse complement strand
CTTTTTAACAACACTGATTCTGTTAATTGTTTTGACGCTGGTGGTCCAGCTTATTTCCAAGATGAAGCTGGTGCCGCCCAGCCAATTGGCCGTGGTGCATGGCAAGGGGCAGACCTTCCGCATGTTCCGCGGCGGGCGCGTCTTTGTGCTGCCGCTGATCAACCGCTTTAACACCATGGATCTGACGCCGCAGACCACCACCGTGGCCGTCGAATCGGCCATTGCCAAGGGCATTGTGCCGCTCACCGTGACGGCCACCGTCAGCTTTGCCGTGGCCAAATCGGAACTGGGCATGGTCAACGCGGTCAAGCGTATTTTGCACCTGACCGATAGCTGGGAGGACCTGCAAGGGATTGCCACTTCCATCATCGAAGGCCACCTGCGCGACTCGATTGCCTCCATGACGCCCGAAGAGGTGATGAGCCACAAAGAGCGGCTGATCCAGAACATGATCATGGTCTGCAAGTCCGACCTGGAGGGCATTGGGCTGGAGATCACCACCATGAACATTGCCGACGTGGACGATCACCGGCTGGATGGCGTGGAGGAGCCGGACCTGTATATTGCGCTGCTCAAGCGCATCCAGACCGCCAACGCGCAATCCCAATCGCGCGAGGCGCAGGCGGAGGCGCGGGCTGCCTCTCAAGAAGAGCAGGAGACGCGCCGCGCTGAGGTGACCATTCAGGAATTGCGCAATGAATATGCCCGGCTGGATGCGGATACCAAAGTAAAAGTGGCGCGCGAAAAGCAGCGCGGCGTAGTGGGCCAGCAGGAAGCCACCCGCAACGCCGAATCCGAAGTGGCGGGCGTGCGGGCGCAGATCGAAGCCGAAAAGCAGCGCATCGAAATGGTCAAGGCGCGGCTGGAGGCCAGCTTGATTGTGCCGGCGGGGGCCACCAAACAGAAGCTGGTGGAAAACGCCATGGCCGAGGTGGCCGGCATCCGCGGACAGGCGCAGGCCGAACTAGAGCAACTGGGGCACACCATCGAGATTTTGCAGTCGGGCGGCGAACAGGGCGCCACGGCCTATCTCATCGAGAAATTTGGCGAAATCGTAAGCCAATTCGCTAGCTCTATGGAGCTTTTCCCAGTGGATCAGGTCACCGTGATCAGCGGGCGGCCCAAGCAGGATGGCCCCATTTCGGCCATTCATCCCAGCGCCATAGACGCCGATATGAATCGGCGGCTGGCGGCTGTGCTGGGCGGCGTAGCGAGCGCCAAGGAGATAGACGCAGCCTGTCCCTGATTTGACGCTTCAGCGCCAAATCTGTCCTCTCCACAAGGTGGAGAGGAACGCACCATCGGGTGCAAAGCAGGGAGGCAGGGCCCCCTCTTTCTGGGATGTACGCCTTTTCATTCCCGTTGCGATCTACGAATAAGTTGTGGTATCGTTCATTGCATGGTGCGATGACGGTTGGAAAAGTTCCACCTGTCCCCGGATGAAAGTTGAGTTCCCCAAGGAGAATCCAAAATGGAAAATGACAAGTCAACCAGCGAAGAGTCAACAGAGTTCCACTGGAAATGAAAGCCGCGCCAAATGCAAGCGGTCAGGAATTGATGGATGAATTAGGCCGTTTGGGCACAGCCCGTTTTATGGCGTTGGCGCAAGCCGCCTGGGCCAGCGATGAACGTAAGCAGATGGAGGCCGATCTGCGCAAAGGGCTCAATTCGGTAGTGGAAAGTTTGGAAGAAGGTTTTGAGCGCATCCGCGCAAGCGAGCAGACCAAGAGTCGATGGCCAAAGCCAAAGACATGGCGGATGACATCACCGAGCGGGTCAGCCGCAGCGAAATCCGCCCACGAGCTGGCCGATGGACTGATGCAGGGCCTGCGCATGTTGGGTGAGCGGCTGGAAAAATGGACGGCTGAATTTAGCGAGGATAAACCAGCCGCGCACGCATCGGCCGCTGAAGAGCAGGATATTCCCGTGCAGGATGTTTCCAGCAAAGAAGACGACGCCTAGTATTTTTCCGCAACAAAAAAGTGCGTCCACCTTTTGGGGCGCACTTTTTTGTTCTGTCGATTCAAAGTGGATCTCAATTAGTACACCGCTATGGTTTCGATACGCCCCAAAACTGCTGGGGCTACTCAACCGCCGCTCTTCTCGTCAACTACCCGCCACCGCCACCCGCTGCTTAAAAGAACAGCTTAGCCAACCCCAATGCGCCCTGTTTCCACGGCACGCGGTGCGAAACGCCGGACTGCCCTTGGAATTCATGCAGGTGGTCGATGTACCACTGGTAGTTACGGATCATGGCTTGCTTATTCGAGTATTGGGGCCGATAGCCGAGAATGCGCTCGGCTTTTTCAATCGACACAAAGATCCTCGGTCACCGTTTCGTACACCCATTTGTAAAGCGGCGACAGGTTGAGCTTCTCCAAAAAGCGCAGCGTCCAGATCATGGGGGCGGCGGGCAGGGGGACAATGCGTTTGCCGTGGCCGGCATAGTCGAGCACGGCCTGGTAATCCTCCTTGAGCGTGGTGAACTCTTTAGTAGCCAATGTTAAACGTGTCGTTGACTTTGGCGGATCACCCGTGGCGGCCAGATAAATGGCGTCGCACAGATCTTCCACATCCAACAGTTGATAGCGGTTGTTGCCGCTGCCCAGCACGGGAAAATTTTTGCCGTCCTTGGCCCAATCGTAAAAGAGCGCAAAGACGCCCAGCCGCTCCGGCCCCACAAACGACTTGGGGCGAATGATGGGGATGCACATGCCCTTGTCGCGATACTCCTGGCAGATCTGCTCGGCCTGTACGCACGCCTCGCCGTGCGGCCCATAATCCGAGCTGATCATCAAAGAGTGGGTGGTGATCGGGAATGCCGTAGACCGCCGTGGACGAAATGTGAATCAGCCGCTCCACTTTTTCTTCGTACGCGGCCAGCAACACGTTGCGGATGCCGTCAATATCGGTCGAGTAAATATCCGCGGCCGCATAGAGGGGCAGCGCCGCCGCCGTGTGAATTACAATATCCACCCCTTTGGTGGCCCGGCGCACCGCCTCCAGATCGCGAATGTCCCCTGCCAGCACGGTGCTGAAAATCGCGCTCCGGGATAGCTGAAGTCCGCAATGTCAGACGACTTTGTGTCCACGCGCGAATGGCGCGCAATTGATGCCGAGAAAGCCAGCGCCGCCAGTGACCATGAAGGTTTTGGTTTGCACCGGGTTGGCGTTCCTCTGCTTGGGCTTTTTCTTGAATTTGTGTATCCATTGTGTCAAACTCCAAAATTGTAATTGCAATCACTCCAGCGGCCGTCCCCAGAGCTTGTCGAAGGGGACGGCCGGTATTCTGTATTTTATCGATCGCACCACCTGGCAATCAATTTGTGCGTCGATTCAAAGGCCAGATTGGCCGGAGTATTCCCTCGCGTGAACCACCGGGCGTCCTGCACATCATCATGCGCTTGCAACGGTTCTGGCTGGCCGCTGCGCGGGTGCGCCCCAAAGGCCAGCACGATGCCGCGATTGGCTTGACCGCCCGGCGCATCCGCATCATCCACCAACATGGGCAGAATTTCGATCAGCTCATTGACGACAACCGGCAGCGCAATCTCTTCCATCAGCTCGCGCTGCAGGGCATCCATCGGCATCTCGCCCGCGTCCATGAAGCCGCCCGGCAGCGTCCATTTCCCCATTTCTGGGTTGACGGCGCGCTGCGTCAACAACACGTGCTCGCCACAAGTTACCAGCCCGATCACGGCCACTTTGGGGTCGTGAAACTGGATAAAGCCGCAAGCCGGGCAAATCGGACGCACGCGGTCGCTCATCATCCGCGCCTCTAGAGCGGTGGCGCAGCGTGGACAATACGTATAGACGAGAGCTGCCATAAAATGTTACTCTTTTATCTGGTGACCAAGCTGTCGCTAAAGCAAGGGATCTATATTTCATCCCCCCAAAACGTTCATTATACCGCGGCCCGTATAGGTGGAAAAACCTTCGCGTGTCCAATGCTCCAACCGGGTGGAATTCCACGGCGCCGTAGACACATGATGGAGCCTAAACTAAACAAAGATTTGTCATTTAATTTAGCCGCCGACTATAATGAACGATGGCTTTATTACGGACAATTTATGATCAATTTTAAGGAGGCCAAAGCTTGAACCTTCACGAATATCAGTCTAAACGCATTTTTGCCCGCTATGGGATTCCCATTCCCAAGGGCGAAGTTGCGACAACCCCCGCCGAGGCGCGCGCCATTGCCGAAAAGCTGGGCGGCCGCGTGGTCGTCAAAAGCCAGGTGCTGGTGGGTGGCCGTGGCAAAGCGGGCGGCATCAAATTGGCGCAAAACCCTGCCGAAGCCGAGGCGCGCGCTGCCGACATCCTCGGTATGAACATCAAAGGGTTAACCGTTGAAAAAGTCCTCGTCGATGAAGCATCCAATATTGCCAGTGAAATCTATCTGGGCGCCGTTCTGGATCGCGGCCGGCGGCGCGTGGTGCTCATGGCCAGTGGCGAAGGCGGCGTCGAAATTGAAGAAGTCGCCCGCACTGCGCCCGACAAAATCACTACGGTGGCCGTTCATCCGTTTCTGGGGCTGCGCGACTATCAAGCGCGCATCTTGGCCGAGGGAATCGGCCTGCCCAAGGAGCACACGGCCGCCTTTATCAAAGTGGCCAAGGGGCTCTATCAAGCGTTTGTCGAGCAAGACGCCGGTCTGGCCGAAATCAATCCGCTGGTCATCACCGGTGACAACCAACTGATTGCGCTGGACGGCAAAATGGTGATTGACGACAGCGCGCTCAAACGCCACCCAGATCTGGCCGAGATGGCGGATAAGTCCTCGGAGGACGTTTCGGAGCAGGAAGCCAAGGCCGCAGGGCTCAGCTACATCAAGCTGGACGGCGAAATTGGCTGCATGGTCAACGGCGCTGGCCTGGCCATGGCCACCATGGACATTGTGAAATATTACGGCGGATCGCCGGCCAACTTCCTGGATATCGGCGGCGGCGCTTCGGCCAAACAGGTCACGGCCGCCCTGCGCATTATCCTTTCCGACTCGCATGTCAAAGCAGTGCTAATCAATATCTTTGGCGGCATCACGCGCTGCGACGAGGTGGCCCGCGGCTTTTTAGAGGCCATCGACACGCTGAAAGTCGACGTGCCTTTTGTCATTCGCCTGGTGGGCACCAATGAAAAAGAGGGACGCGCCATTTTGGAAGAGGCGCATTTGCAAAATATCATCACCGCCACCAGCCTGGCCGATGCGGCGCAAAAGTCCGTGCAAGCGGCGGCCGGCACAGCCGTGAAAGGAGCAAGCGCGTGAGCATTTTAGTGGGTAAAAATACGCGTCTGGTGGTGCAGGGCATTACCGGGCGGCAAGGCGCTTTTCACGCCGAGCAGATGATCGAATATGGCACCCAGGTGGTGGCGGGCGTGACGCCGGGCAAGGGCGGTGAATGGGCCGTAGGCAATACGCCCGTCTTTGATACGGTCAGCGAGGCCGTTGAAGCCACCGGCGCCAACACGTCCATTATTTTCGTGCCGGCCTTTGCCGCGCCCGACGCCGTGATCGAGGCCGCCGACGCCGGCATTGAACTGATCGTCTGCCTTTCCGAGCACATCCCCGCGCTGGATATGGTCAAAGTGCGCGCCTATCTGGACGTTGTCGGCGCCCGGCTGATTGGCCCCAACTGCCCCGGCGTCATCACGCCCGGCGAGGCCAAAGTGGGCATTATGGCCGGCCACATCCACACGCCAGGACACGTGGGCATTGTGAGCCGCTCTGGCACGCTGACCTACGAAGTGGTCTACGCCCTCACCGCCCGCGGCATTGGCCAAAGCACGGCCGTGGGCATTGGCGGCGACCCCATTATTGGCACGACGTTTATCGATGTGTTGCAGATGTTTGAGGACGATTCCGCCACCGAGCAAGTGGTCATGATCGGTGAAATCGGCGGCACCGATGAGCAAAAAGCGGCGGAGTTCATTGCCAAAAATATGAGCAAGCCCGTGACTGCCTTTATTGCCGGCCAGACTGCACCTCCAGGGCGCCGCATGGGTCACGCCGGCGCCATTGTTTCGGGCGGCGAAGGCACTGCGGAGGAAAAGATGGCGGCGTTGGCGGCGGCTGGCGCGCGTGTGGCCAAAGTGCCGGATGAAATTGCCGATATTGTGGCTGAGAATGTCTCTTTAGGTTAATAATTCGTGAACATTGCACAAAAAAGCGGCTCCCACCGGGAGCCGCTTTTTTGTGCAATGTTTATTGTGGAAACCATTTGCCGTTTACGGCCTCCAGCACGGCCTCGGTGCGACTGGAGACATCGAGCTTGCTAAAGATATTGCTCAAATGCGTTTGCACGGTGCGTTCCGAGATGGTGAGCAGGTTGGCGATCTCTTTATTTGAAAATCCTTTGACCAGGATTTGCATCACCTCTTGTTCGCGCCTTGTCAGCGTCTCTTTGCGGTCCACCGTACGCATCGCATGTGCATGGGTGTCCGCAGGGGCCCGGCGAAACCCGGTCAGATGATGTGGTTGTACTTTGGGAATATGAAACTGCCGATGCAGTGTGCGAATTAGATTCACCAGTTCCCCCACTACCGAGGACTTGACCACATAGCCCTTGGCGCCGGCCTGGATCATCTGGTGGATGGACATATCTTCTTCCACCGCCAGTTTAGCCCAATTACTGACGCTTCGGGCAATAATCTGTGGTCGCGCGTCGTCTCAATGCCAGACATCCCTGGCATCTGAATATCCATCAGATAATGTCCGGCTGGGCGCTTCTTTTTTGATCGCCCCCAGCGGCTCCCGACCCGAACTCGCTTCACCGATCACCCTAATGTCATCTTCCATTTCGAGTATGCTGCGAATGCCCTGGCGCACCAATGTATGATCATCAGCCAGCATAACTTCGATCTCGAACATACAAATTTCTCCAATTAGCGGGGGAATTGAAACAGTTTAGATTCTCCACTTTAAATAATGCTACATTTTTTGACGACTTTCAATAGTACTTTAGGACTAATTGGACCAGATAATTTAACAAAATTTCAGCTCACTGCGAACTATGGTCTCAAAAACAGGTATAATATAGCCATGTCCACCAATTCTGCATACGTTGCTTATATTCCTCTGGATCGCCGCACGGCCATGGCGCAAGGAGTTATGCTACCCGACCGCACCCACGGCGCGGCGCTCTTTGCCGATATTTCAGGCTTCACGCAGTTGACCGAAACCCTGGCCGCGCGTTTTGGCGCCCGCCGCGGCGCCGATGAGCTGGCCCGTCGCCTCAATATGGTCTACACCGTTTTGATTGCTGAAGTGCATCGCTTTGGCGGCAGCGTGATCGGTTTTAGCGGCGATGCGATTATGTGTTGGTTTGATGGGAAGGCAGTGGAGGAGGGGAGGGGTAGAGGAGAAAGGGAGCAAGGGAGCAAAGGGAGAAGGAGCAGGGGGCGGCGCGGCGGGGAGTGCGGTGGGGGCGGCGGTGGCGTTACAGGAGGCCATGCAGCAATTTGTGGATTGGGAGATTGTGGCGGGCGTGACGGCTACGTTGACCATCAAGACGGCGGTGGCGACCGGATCCGTACGCCGCCTTCTGGTGGGCGATCCCAATATTCAAGTGATTGACGTACTGGCCGGCGCGCTCATGGATCGTGTACTGACCCGAACAGCGCCCACCCAGGTGATCTCGTCTTCGGCAAGCCGCCCATCCTCGTGGCCGATGCACTGCCCACTCTCGAGTGGCTCCCCTCTAACCAGCCCCCGCTTTGCCATCGTCGATACGAAAACCGATGACTTTTCCACGCCATTTCTGCAAACACGACGAGATCACTCTCCCCCTCCTCTACTCCTCTACTCCCCCTCTCCCTCTCTCCCCTGCCCCCTTTCCCCCCTGCTCCCCCGCTTTCCCCTGAACAACTCCGCCCCTGGCTTCTCCCCACCGTCTACAGCCGACTGGCCCATCAGGACGACCGTTTTCTGGCCGAATTGCGTCCGGCCGCGGCGCTCTTTTTGAAATTTACGGGCATCGATTACGACCACGATGATGGGGCTGGCGTAAGCTGGATGCATTTATCCGCTGGGTGCAAGGCGTACTGGCGCATATGAAGAAGTAGCCCTCGTCAGCTCACCACGGGCGACGGGAGCTATTTATATGCCGCTTTTGGCGCCCGCTGCGCTGATGATGATCTGGCTTGCGCCGTAGCTGCCGCCCTAGAGATTGCGCAGTGCATCACAACAGTTTGGCTACATTTCGACTGTGCAGATAGGCATTGCCCAGGGCCGTATGCGCGTGGGCGCCTATGGCAGCGAAACCCGCTGCACCTACGGCGTGCTGGGCGACGCCACCAACTTGGCCGCCCGCCTCATGAGCAGCGCCGCGCCTGGTCAGATTTTGACGACGCAAGCCGTGGCCCATGAAATTCAGTCGCTCTATGGATTGGAAGAATTGGGGCTGCGCACCTTCAAAGGCAAAACCGAGCCGCAACCGGTCTATAACGTGACCCTGCGCCAGATGCAGCCAGCGGCGCATTTTCAGGCTGAACCCGCTACGCCATTGGTGGGCCGCACCGAAGAACTGGCGAAAATTGAGGCGCTGATGACGCAGGTGGCCGAACGCCAAACCGGCTACATTTTGCGCATTGTGGGCGAGGCCGGTGTGGGCAAAAGTTTGCTGGCGGCCACCGTCGCGCAGGCCGCACCCGCGCACGGTCTGCTGCCGGTGATTGGCGCCTGCCAGAGCATCAACCGGGACACCGCCTGGTTTCCCATTCGGCAGATGGCGCGGGCGCTGTTGCGTCTGCCTGCCGCCCAACAGGGGCTGACCACCGCCGAACAGCAGGTGCAGATTGAGCAACTGACCGAACTAATCGAGTGGATGAACCCCGAATGGCTGCTGCGCCTGCCGCTGTTGGGCGATCTGCTGGGGCTGCCCATTCCCGATAACAGCACCACCGCCGCCTTTGACGCCCAACTGCGCCGCGAAGCGCTGATTGCCCTGGCGCTGGAAATTTTGCAAACGCGGGCGCGCGCTCAGCCTTTGCTGCTGCTCATCGAAGATGCGCACTGGATGGACGAGGCGTCGCAGGCCATTCTGCTGGCGCTGGGCCGCGTCATCAGCGATGCGCCCATTCTGCTCATGCTGGTGCAGCGCCCGCCCACGCCGGACAACGAGCGCTTTCTCAGTGAGGTGGCCAACCTGCCGCATCAAACGCCGCTGCCACTGATCGAGCTTGCACCCGAAGGGGTGGCGGCATTGGTTGCCAATCGACTGGGCAGCGACAATATTTCACCGCTGGCCCTGGCGCTGGTGCAGGCGCTGGCGCAAGGCAACCCCTTTTACACTGAAGAGCTGCTGGATGCGCTGCAAGACGCCGAGCGGTTACTTCCCTTCCGCGGCGGCTGGACGCTTTCGCACGACCTGATCAACCATCTGCAAAAGCGTCGGGCTGCCTGACCTTGGCGCCATCGACATGGACGCTGCGCCCTGACGCGCCGCTTTCCGCCGTGGACTCCGCATTCCTGACTCGATCCACGGCATTGTGCTGGCCCGCCTGGATCGGCCGCCCGAGCCGGTCAAGCTGACCATCAAAGCCGCCAGCGTCATCGGGCGCATCTTCGAGCTGGGGATCTGCTGGCCGCATTCCATCCCCATACACCCAACCAGCCGCAACCGCTGGACGAACTGGAGCTGCTGCTGGCGCGACTTTGCGTGCGGAAACGCCGCAGGTCAGCTACATCTTCAAGCACAACATTACGCAAGAGGTGGTTCATCGCACGCTGCTGGAAGAGCAGCGTTCACGATCTGCACGTCGCCGGGCAGTGCGCTGGAAACGCTACGAACCTGACCAGAGCGAGCGACTGGCCCATCACTTGGCTAACGGCGACCTGAACCAGCCCGTCGTGCGCCAAAACGCCCTGCACTATCTGGGCCTGGCCGGTGACCGTTTCAAACGTGAATACGCCAACGAAACCGTTTCACTCATTATGACCGGGTGCCGGGGCTGGACGTGCGCTGGCCGTGGCTCACAAATCCAAAGTGGGAGGTTCTGCACATCCTGGGTCGCCGCGACGAAGAGCTGCTGGATGCCATTGCTCAACTGGCCGCCGCTTCCGCTGCCCCCTGCCGGCGAAGCTGCTCCTGCTCTGGAGCGACGCACATGAGTCAGATCAGCGATTATCCGCAAGCGTACAGGCCGCCAACCGCGGCCTGATTCAGCCTGCCTGAAATACGCCGCCAGCCAGCCCGATTCCGGCCAAGCCAAAATATCGCTCACGCCTCAGGGCGATTATGAGGGCGGAGGGGGCGTATCAGCAGGCGCTGGTGCGCTGGGGATGGTGGGCATCCAGTGTGGATGCGGCGGAGATTCGTTATGGACTGGGGTTGGTCTGGTCAGCAGCAGGGGAAGTATGAGGCGGAGGATATTTTTGCGCAGACGCTGGCGATTTATCGGGAAAGGGAGATCGCTGAATGAGGCGCGGTTGTTGGAGGCATTTCGGGTCATGTGGGCTCATTTGCGTCGGGAATTCGCGGAGGCAACTGGATTTTTATCAGCAGTCTTTGGAAATTGCGTGAGTCTATTGGGGCGATGAAGTCGTATCGGTGCGCTTTACCCAGCTTGGGGCAAGTTATTTGGCAGCATGGGAGATCATGGAAAAGCTGAACCTTTGTTGCGTCAGGCATTGCAAATTCAACAAGCATTAGGAAATCATTGGTGGGAGATCATCAGTTCTTAACGAACTTGAATACTATACATGATGATTGGGCAATGGGTGAAGGCCGAGCAATCTCACATGTATTTAGATATGAGCCGCAATTGGTGATGATTCTGGCATTGCCTATATTTTATGCAATTTGGGACAAGTCGCAAGAGAACAGAACAGAGCTAGATAGCGCAAAATCCATATTAAATGAGGGATTAAGAATCACACAACAACTTGGAGATAATCTAGCTGAGGCAGTCTATTTGAGTGATCTGGCAATTGTAAAATTTGCAGGATAAAAATTATCTAGAAGCGCTCGCATGCTCCATTCTTGGACTGATTTCAGTCATTAGATATTGTTTCATCAACAACTGCTAATCTAGCTAAGCAATGGCAGAAGCATATCATAGGTTAGGTGACACCACGAAAGCTTTGGTCTGTGCTACTGAAGCAATTGAGATTCTCGATATGAATGACGCGGAAAGGCCGGATTTCCCACAGCGAGACTATTTGGATATGCAGTCGGATACTAAAAGAATGCGGCAAATTACAAATTGCGGCTCGGACTTTTCAGGCTGCCTTATAAGCTGCTTCTGGAACAGGCAAGTCAAATCTCAGATCTCGAGATGCGCCAGTCATTTTGGCAAATGCCGCACAATCGCAAGATTATACAATCGGCAAAAGATGAGGGGATAATTAATCAAAATGGGGAAATTTTGCTAATTTGTATTATCTGCGCGACGCTCTGGTCAGAGGGTTTGGATAGAATATCATTTCCTCCGATCAGAGCGTCGCACGTTAATGCTACTTTGTACGCGGTAAGTAGTTAAAATATGTTCCGGTATGTGACATTATTGCATAAACGCCTACACCAAGACTGGCCGCCGTTGCCTGCGAACACCATCAGCCGCATTGGTAGGTATTCCGATAGTAGTGGTGAGCCTTAACCCACTGAATGCCATTCCAAAAATGGAGCAGGGTAGCTGGTTCCAAATCTGAAGCAGACATCACAAGCGGCGAATCCTCATATTGAACACGCACTGTACCATTGTTCACCAATGTAGTTGGATAAGCATCCAGCCGCCAGGATTGGCCCATAATTTGCTTGTTGATCGGTAGCGCGGTGTACCCGGCATAAGCTCTGAAATGTAATTGACTCACCTGCTTTAAGTTCAATAACTTCCTTGCTCAAAGCCAGCTTTGCCATCCGAGGAGACCACAAAAACACCCCCAAACTTTTTGAGCGGGCCCGCAACGCACCCCCACCCCCCGCCGCGATCGGTCACCACCTCGTTGGCGTATCCAACCCATCAGGCGCTTCGTTGACCCACAGCTGCACATAGACCGCAGGTACAGGATCGGCCAGATCG
The DNA here is from genome assembly GCA_041391125.1 of Caldilineaceae bacterium. Classification (GTDB taxonomy): domain Bacteria; phylum Chloroflexota; class Anaerolineae; order Caldilineales; family Caldilineaceae; genus JACKBC01. The sequence goes on along the minus strand of JAWKON010000098.1, from coordinate 8,528 downwards.
AAAACATGGCTATGTGGACACCGCTGCCGGTGAGCGACACTGCCGGAGAGAGCGTCGCCGGTTTCGGGGTAGAGGCGCGCCATGAGTTGCTGGCTCGGCAACCGTCTGTGTGACCCAGAGGGTGAGCCGCTGCGGACCGGTTTGCAGCAGCGCCACTTCGGCTGCCAGGCGGCTGTTTGGTCATCTGCATTCCTACACGTTGAGCGCCATGGTTTCGCAGCCAAACTGGTGGCGCGGCGTTTCGGGCGCTTCTGAATTATCGTTGATGTCAGACGCACAGGCGGTCGCTGACCTGGACGCCGGTCAACTCAAGCTGAGTTGAGCCTTTGGCGGCTTGCCCACTGGTAGATGCGTTCGCCGCGCATAGACAAAGCCCCGTGCTTCACCCGAACTGGTTTCGCTGTCCACATAGAGCAAGTTGAAAAGGTCGCTGCTGGGCGGCGGTTGGGCGGCGTCACCGTGGCGACAAAGGTGACGCTGGTCAGATTGACCGGTTGGGCGCCTACCTGGCCGGTCACAAAGGCGGTGGGCGCGATCACCCACGGATACCTAAGTGCGGATGGTGTCCCATTCGGTGCGGCCCTGAGTTGGGCATAGGCTTCGGTCTGGCTGCATTTGGCATCCCATTCGGATTGGAGCGCAATAAAGCCATAGTTCTGCGGGTCATACGCATTGCCTATACGAGCCGGTGCAGAGGGCGGCCACCGCTTCATTACCGGCGCCCGCTGGTGTCGCGATAGGTGTCAAAGAGGAAGAACTGGTGATGCCCCAGTTCGTGGGCCAGCCACGCCCCATCGGCCTGCATGGTGCCGGTGGGAACCGACCGCCGTCGATCACGACTTCTTGGTTGGGCGGCACGCCGTATTTGTTCCAGTTGGAGCCCATGTGAATGTAGCCCGACTCGTACGTAATGGAGATGACGGGCGAAATATCCACCGCGGTGGTGGCCACCACGCCGCCAATATCGGCATTGGGATAGAGCGTGTTGTTCATGTAGAGCTTGACGTCGGACTCTGCCCAGCCTTCTTCCATTTGGCGCACTGTCACCTGACCCAGTGCAATTACCGTCAGTAAAATCATACAGATGGTTGGCGGTCGCCAGCACATTGTCGCGCAGCCACGCTTCATCGTCGGGGTCCGCTTGCAGATACCACTGGGCCGAAACCTCCAAATCGCGCACCAGCAGCGGATGCGCTGGTCCCACGGGCATCTGCATAATCCCCGTAAAGAAGTCAAAGCTGCCGATGGTCACTAGTTGAGGCGCTTTCACTGGTTTGATAGAGATGGAAGCTGTTGGCTTGCTCTGGTGCGGAAGGCTGTATGCATTGGCACCGGCAGCCGCGCCCAGCCGGTCGCCGATCTGTATCGCCATTGTCCTGCACAATGCCGTCCGCTGCGGTGTGTAGCAGCACCACCATTGTTGATGCGGAAACTTCGGCGCCGCCAATCGGCAAACACTGATTATTCTGCATCTGGCAGACTTGTATTTGTTGCGTTGTGGGGCAGATGATGCCATCCAGCGGCTTCAACCCACGTTTATGGCTGGTCAAACTGATTGAGGCCAGCCAAAGTCATCACCGGCGCTATTCACATCCTGGTGATAGAGGGCCACGCCCAGCTTGTCCACACAGGCGCTCGGTCAAGCTGACCAGCGGGGATCTGAGGAGCCCGGCGCTCTCTGTGCCTGTGGAAAGGCCGCTGCTTTCAGGCGGCTGCGGTCCAGCTGGTTGGCCCGGTTCTGTGTGTAGCCATTGGCCACCCTGTAGCCGGCCAGGCTGCGCAATTCGTTGGTCTCCACGCCGATGCGCAGCGCGCGTAATCATCTTTTTCGGCCACGGCTTCCGCGCTGCTGTCCACATCCAAATACGTTAAAGAAGCGGCTGGCGTTCAGCCCTTTATCACCCGTGGCGCAGATGTAGAGATATTTGCGGTCATGCTTAAAATAGACGGTGCCGGTTGGCCCAAACTGGTCGAAATAGGGATAGCCCGGCGGCGCTGGCGTATTCGGTGCGCAGATCGCAGGCGCCCGTCCAGCGTGATTTGGGCGGTGTGGGCGGGAATGAGGATTTGCGCGGGGGCGGGGGGTAAAGTCAATGATCGTTCAGGGGGCGCAGTGCCTTCCATGCTGCTGCTGAAGGTGCGCGATTACCGGAACCGCTGGTGCCCTGAATCAGAAAGCCATAATTAGGGTTATGTGCCGGGTCGCCCACCCATTGCTGCACCAGCGATTGCACATTCCAGCTCAGCAGCGTGGGACTGCTGAGAGGACTGCTCACTGCATCCGTACAGCAGATGGAGGCGGGGCGGCTGTTCCAGGTGACGCCAGCCGGCTTCCAATCGGCGGTGATCTGGGCCACAGAAATATCCCAGGCCGTTAAGCAGACATATCCAACTGCGCCAGTCGCAACACTGCCCGGTTGATGGTGGAACCGGCGGGGATTTGCGACAGATCAAAAGCGTAGCAGAGCGTGTTCTCCACCACAACCTGCTGTGCGCCCAAATTTACCACTTGCCGGCTCACCGATAATATCTGCTGTCCCCGTACAGGGCGGCTGGACCGCCATCGACCGCATGCGCAAGGGGCAGAAAGTGATTGTGCATGGCGATGGTTCTTCGCTGTGGGTGTTGACGCATCACAGCGACTTTGCCAAAGGCTTTGTGGGGCTGCTGGGCAACAACCGCGCCATTGGCGAGGCGTTCCACATTACGTCGGACGAACTGCTGACCTGGAACCAGATCCATGAAATTTTGGCGCGGGCCGCCGCCGCGCCGCCGCCGCAGATTGTCCATGTGCCGTCGGATTTGATCAACGCGTTTGACGCCCGCTGGGGCGCCGGACTGTTGGGCGACAAAACCAACAGCATGGTTTTCGACAACACCAAAATCAAGCGCATCGCCCCCGATTTCGCCTGCACCATTCCCTATGAACGGGGCGCCCAGGAAGTGATCAACTGGTTCGATGCCGACCCGGCCCGCCAGGTGGTCAGCGCTGAATTCAACGAGCTGACCGACCGCATTATTGCGGCGTATGAGCGGGCGTGGGAAGGGCTGGAGGGATGACAGGATGACAAGGTGAGGGGGTGAAAGGGTGACCGGATGAAGGGATGACATCGACATGCTCTGTCACCTTGTCACCCGGTCACCTTGTCACCCGGTCACCTTGTCACCCGGTCACCTTGTCACCCGGTCACCTTGTCACCCGGTCACCTTGACCTGTTGCACTGAATGAACCAGATGATTCCTACCAAATGCCAGATATACAAGCACTCTTAGCCCAATCGGCCGCGCGCCACAAGCATCTATGTCCGCGCCAGGTATTGGGCGTGCGCATTGGGCTGGCCGGCGCGGCCGCGCTGGGGTTGGCTGTGCCCCGCACGGACAAACGCATGTTGGTGATTGTGGAAACAGACGGCTGTTTTGCCGATGGCGTAGAGGCAGCCACCGGCGCCAGCATGGGGCGCCGCACGCTGCGGCTGGCGGACTATGGCAAAATAGCGGCCGTCTTTGTGGATGTGAAGAATGAGCGGGCCGTGCGCGTGGCTCCGCAATTGGATGTGCGCCCGCGCGCCCACCAATATGCGCCTCATGAACGGCGCCACTATTTTGCTCAACTCGAGGGCTATCAGCACATGCCCGATTGCGAGTTGCTCTCAGTGCAGCCGGTGGCGCTCTCCACACCGGTCGCTGCCATTATAAGTCGGCCAGTGATCCGCACCAATTGCGCCCAGTGCGGCGAAGAAGTCATCAATGAGCGCGAGGTGCATCAAGATGGACGCACGCTCTGCCGCCACTGTGCGGGTGATGCATATTACGTTTGTACGAGTCATATTGTATAAATAACGCAATGCAGCCGTTGACTTCGACAAGCTCAGTCAACGGCTGCACTGTCGCCGTGACTAGAAAGAAAAAAGTCCGCCATGACCAATCATGGCGGACTTTCACATTGAGACCCTCTAAAAAGCGACAACGCCATAAAGGCGCAAACTTCTCAACCGGTTCACGCAACACGCAATACGGGCAACCAACGTCACTATCAGCCCAAATTCACCGAATATACAGCTCATCAATGTGGCCAAAATATTCGGCCGATTGATTGTAATAGGCCAGCTTTTCGCCGCGATAGATGTCGACTTGAAATTCCGGGCTTTCCACAACCAGAGGCGCCGGCTGTAGATTGGCGGGCGGGGCGCTCAGCACCGTCACCGTCCACGGGCTGCGCATGCCCCAACGGTGCGCCGTTTCATAATCCACATCAATGGCCCACCCCTTTTCGACCAACATAGGCACGTGGCCCACATCAGCCGCATCAATCACTTGAAACGGGCCATGTATTGTATCGTCGGGCAGTTGAATCCAGACGCGCCGGTTCAAGTCCCCCACACGCATCATGGCTACAAAGCCAATACACTCGCCGCAAATGTCCACCGTCCCAAAGCGCAAACGATTTTCCAAAACGGTTTCCATAATGCCAGGGTTGTAATACATGGCCCGCCCTTTTAGCGGCAGTTGCGTCTGTTGCTGATAGGCGTATTGGATGGCTATCGCCTGTCGGTCGGGTGTGGGGACGGTTGGCTCTACAACGGTTTCTACAGCGGTTTCTGCAGCGGTTTCTGCAGTGGCTGTTTCACTGTCAATGACGGTGGGATTGGTGTCTAACGGTACCGGCTCTTCGCGTGCAGAAACGATTGAGACCTGTGGAAAAATAAAACCAACTACCAAGATTGCTCGTACAACAGCAGACATCGGCGTTCTCCTTTGCTCTGTAAGTACATTCGCATTCGTGATCATCAATTTGGGCCCAACTAAGTCATAAGATGAAGCTTAAAATGGGGCGAATCACACGATTTACGCGCGCCAGATGAATGCGTTCAAGAATAGGATGGCGCGTAAACAAGCTGTCCATATGGACATACCGACAGAACATTCCCGATGTATACTCGCGGTTGTCATAAATCAACATTTTTCACGCGGGTAAAATGTTGATTTATGACAGAGCCAAGTATGATAGCTAGCAAGGGTTGGCAACAATGCGCTCTGCGGTCTATTGCGTTTGCACTTTTTGTACTCGAACCTGTCACACCAATTTTATTGCGTTATCCTGAATGAAAATCCCTTTCAAAGTGATATAATTTCCATTGGTGATAACGATTCACACAAACTTGTTGCACAATACGAGTACACGAAATCGCAATATGATTGGAGTGGGTTAGTTAGGTGGACAAAATTATAGCAGGGAAATTGATTTGATGCAAAGATTATATGAAACTCTTTAAGAGGGCGCGAAAGAAAGGTTCAAATAAACTCAATTTTGCGATGATGCATCGTCACGCTTTGGGCCAAACCAATGGCCAGCAACATGGAGATCAAGCTGCTGCCGCCATAGCTGATAAAGGGCAGCGTCAGACCCGTCACCGGCAAAATATTGAGATTCATGCCCACGTTGACGGTCACTTGAAAAAAGAGAATGGCCGCCACGCCCGTGGCCAGCAGGCGGCCAAAGCCATCCTGCGCCATGTCGGCAATCCGCAGCACGCGCCAGATCACAAAGAAGAGCAGCGCCAAAATAAAGCCGGCGCCGATCAGCCCCAGTTCTTCGGCAATCACGCTAAAGATAAAGTCGGTGTGGCGTACACGCAAAAATAGAAGTTGATTTTGCGTCCCCAATGACCAGCCGCGTCCCCACCAACTCCCGGAACCCACCGCAATCAGCGCCTGATTCACATTAAAGGCCGCGGCCTGATTGGCTTCCGGGTTCAAAAAGACCTGAATCCGCTCTTCCATGTAGCCCTGCAATTGGAACGCCAGCGCCACCCCGCCCAGCAGCGCCCCCACCGCCAGCATGCCCAACTGCCAAAAATAGACGCCATTTACCAGGATCAGCATACCCCCAATAAAGGCAAAAGTGATGGTCATACCCAAGTCGGGTTGTAAAAAAATTAGAATGAGTGGACCCACCAGCAGCACGGCGGCGCTGATGAGAAAGAGGAAACTGGGCAGACGTTCCCGAAACCGGCTGAGATACCAGGCCATAAAGATAATTAGAAAAAACTTGCCCGATTCCGTTGGCTGCACAGAAAATGTGCCAATCTGCAACCAGCGCTGGGCGCCCGTTTCCAGCGACGTTCCAAACTGATCGACCGCCAAAAGCGAACCAAAAAGCAGAATAAACGTAGGCGGCGCAAAGACTTCCAAATGTCGATAGTCCACCGCAGCAATAAAAAATAGCCCCACCAATCCTACGGCTAAAAAGCGAGCCTGGCGTATCCAATAGTCGACCAGTTCTTCCGTGTTAATGGTGGCGCTGTAAATCATGCCGATGCCAATAAACGAAAGCAGCAGCACCGCAATCAGCAAAGGCCAATCGAAATGGCGCCAAAGTTGTCGGTCAAACATAGATGCTTCAAGATTTCCCGCGCAAAAATCGCCCCAAACGCGCCCAAAAGCCTAACTGCTGAAACTCCATCAGCGGCACATTCTGCCCCAATACGCGCCGGGCAATATTCAAATAGGCCGTGCTGGCAAAGACGCGCCGATCGTAGACGGCCGGGTAGCCGCGATCTGTGGTCAACACAATGGAGCTGTCTTCCGGCACAACGCCCAACAGATCAATAGCCAGAATATCCAGCACATCGTCAATGTTGCGCATATCGCCATTGCGCACCAGCGTGGCGTTATAGCGGTTCAGGATCAGCCACGGCTGGCGATTCCAATCGCGCTCCAGCAAATAGATCACCTTGTCGGCATCGCGCAGCGCGCTCACGTCCGGCGTGGTGACCACCAGCACGCGGTCGGCGGGCGCAATGGCGTTCTGGAAGCCGTGCTCAATGCCGGCGGGCGAATCGATCAGCACATAGTCGGCCATGGCGCGCAGCCGTTCGCAAATGGCGGCCATCTGTTGCGGGGTGATGTCGTCCTTGTTGCGCGTTTGCGCTGCCGGCAACAAAAAGAGCGCCGGCGCCCGCTGGTCGCGCACCAGCGCGTTTTGCAATGTGCAGCGCTCCTCCACCACATCCACAATATCGTAGATAATCTGACTTTCCAGCCCCAAAATAATATCCAGATTGCGCAAGCCAATATCGGCATCTACGGCGATGACGCGCTGCCCCAATAGCGACAGCGCCACCGCCAAATTGGCCACCGTAGTCGATTTGCCCACGCCGCCCTTGCCAGACGTAATCGTAATAATGGTGCCGGGCATTAACGAAGTCTTTCCATAGAGTGTTTGTTACCGCCGATAAGCCATTACGCCGCCCGGCTTGGATTGATCCCACGCATCCACCACAATCTGCTCATCGGCAATATAGGCGATTTCGGGCCGTTTGAGCATTTCGCGTCCCGACACCAGTTTGCCCATCCAGGAAGAACCTTTCCCTTCCGGCAGCACAGCGATCAGACCGGCAATGCGCAAGTGGGTGGGCTCCATGGACAGGGCGCTGCTAATTGAGTTGGCGTCGCCCGCGCAACCGGCGTGGGCAATGCCGCGCAAACGACCCCAAATCAGAATATCGCCATCGCTGATCACCTGGGCGCCGGGGTTCACATCGCCCAAAACCAGCACTGTTTCGGCCCGCTTCAAAATCTGCCCCGAGCGCAAATTGCCCCGATACACAAAGTGCGTCAGCGAATCGTGATTGGTGAGTGCGGCCTGCGCTTGAATGCCATCGGCGGCATCTAGATTGGCCGCCAGCCCCTGCGCCAGCGCGGCTTGACATGTCTGTTCCGAACTGGAGCGCACCAGCCCCAGCGTCATGCCAAAACGCTCCAGCAGTTGGCGCACCTGCTGCAATTCACTTTCCTGCAGTGGGCGCATGCCCACGTTGAGCGTCACCTTGCCGCCGCGGAAAAAGCCCGCCGCCGCGCCCAGCCGTTGCGTCAACTGCTCCATCAGTTCGGACCAACTGCCGCGCCCAATTTCAATGGCTATGCCATCCGCTCGCCCCTTGATAGAGATCGGCTCGCCATTGTTTTCCGGGGCATTTCCCGCGGCGCCCCATTTTGCCGCCGCGTCCGCTGCCGAATGGGCGGCGTGTGCATTCTTGCCGTCCACCGCGTCAGATGTCGACATGATCTCCTCATGCACTGCATCCATCCGGGCCGCATTCCCTTTCTTGGGTTCGCCCCAAATATTCATGGCTGCACCTCTGTGTTGCCCATGTTCAAGCTGCTGTTCATGTGCAGAACTCTGGCTCTGCTCTGAGTCATTGTGTGCGACATGTCCGTTGACGTTTTGGCGATTGGCCATGTGTGCATCGGTGGACGCCGCTTCGTCCGCTATGTCTTTATGATTATGGGCCGCGCCATTCACGACAACGAGTGACCGATCCTGCGCGTTTTTGTCAGCGGGCAGCGCCACGCTATTTAGCAAATCGGCCAGCGCCGAACGCGTTCCTTTCTGTACGGGTGTTTCTTCAAAAGAACCACTCATGGGTTTTCTCTTTTCTGCTGGTGCGGTGGTTGCTCTATTGACCAACCGGAGCTTGTTCGGGTGCGGTTTCTCCAAAATAGTAGCGCAAAATATTGGTTGTAAC
>JAWKON010000097.1:0-20685 GCA_041391125.1 Caldilineaceae bacterium | reverse complement strand
GCTTCGAGACAAGAAACTCAACTAGTTCGCGCACCACGCACTACGCAATAATTTCTGTTTTACGCCGCCGCCACGCGCTCACCCGCCACAGCGGTCGATTGATTATTACGATTACGCGGGAAGAAGGAGCGCTCGTCCCAGGCCACCAGCAGCGCCGTGGCGTTGAAGATCGAGCTATAGGTGCCCGAAATGAGCCCCACGATCAACATGCCCATAAATTGGCGCAGCGTGGCGCCGCCCAGCACCAGGATGGCCACCAGCGCCAGCAGCGTGGTGATCTGTGTAGACAACGAGCGCTGCATGGTCTCGATGAGGCTGCGGTTGGCCACGGTGGCCAAGCTTTCGGAACGATAGCGTTTCAGGTTTTCGCGAATACGGTCAAAAACCACAATGGTGTCGTTAACGCTATACCCAATTACGGTCATGGCCGCGGTCAGGAAGAGCGCATCCACCTCCCAACCGGCCACCCAGTTCATGATGGCCACGCCGGAAATCATCACCAGCACGTCGTGAATCATGGCGATGACGGCGCAGACGCCATAACGCGTCGGGTGCGATACCGAACGGAAGGCCAAGGCAATATAGATTAAAATCAGCACCGAAGCAATCAACACAGCGACTACGGCGGCCCGACTCACTTCAGCGCCAATGGAGGGGCCGATGCTGCGGAAGGATAGCTCTTCGAACGGGCCAATTTGTTCCGTCAGCGCGCTGTTGAGCGCTTCCTTTTGCGGAATATCAATATTCTTTAATTTGGCCTGCACGGTCTGGTCATCCCCAACCAGAAAAACGGTGGTGTCCGCATAATCGGCTTTTACAAACACATCGCGCACTTCGGTGGCGGTGACCGCTTTATCAAAGCGGATTTCCCACATGGTGCCACCCGTGTAATCAATAGCCAGCGGCAGGATGGTGCCATGGGTGATCAACGACCAGATAATAAAGATGATGCCGGGCAGCATCAGCAGTCCCGACAGGACAAACCAGAGCCCGCGTTTTCCAACGAGGTTATACATATATGGTTCCTCTAAGTGAATCGTGTTGCGTGTTTCGTATTACGTGTACAGATATGGCATGTAGCCGGCTCTAAAGTTTCAAAACCGGTACACGCAATACGCAACACGCAATAATCAATCTTCCTTCAATAGCCAATCATAGACCGTGATGCGCCCGTGCTCCCGCGGCTACCGGCCAAGAAGGAGCGCATAAATGTGCGTGTAATTAAGACGGCGGTGATCATGGAGAGGATCACGCCGATGACCAGCGTGACGGCAAAGCCTTTCACAATGCTGGCGCCAAAGCTGCTGCCAAACCAGTAGAGCACGGCGCACGTGATCAGCGTAGAGACGTTGCCATCGCGAATAGCGGGCCAGGCGCGGCTAAAGCCAGCTTCCACAGCCAGGCGCAGCGACCGCCCTACGCGCAGCTCTTCCTTCATGCGCTCAAAAATCAGCACGTTGGCGTCCACCGCCATGCCGATGGAGAGCAGAAAACCCGCGATGCCCGGCAGCGTCAAAGTGACGGGAATCAATTTATAAATAGTGAGGTTGAATACGATATAAAGCACCAGCGCCACGCTGGCCAATACGCCGGGCAAACGATAGATAATGACCATAAAGGCCAATACGGCAATAAAGCCGATAATACCGGCGCGCAGGCTGCGGTCTACAGAGTTCTGGCCCAGACTGGCCCCAATGGTGCGCACATCGATGACTTTGAGCGGCACGGGCAGGGCGCCATAACGCATCTGCACGGCCAGCGAGTCGGCCTCTTCCTGCGAAAAGGAGCCTTCGATCACACCGCTGTCCCGAATGGCGGAGTTGATGTTGGGCGCCGAAAGCACGCGTCCGTCCAGCACAATTGGCAGTTGCCGGTTGATGTGCGAACTGGTGTAGTCAAAAAACTGGCTGGAGCCTTCACTGGTGAGGACAAACTCAATCTGTGGTCGGCCCAATCGATCGCGCCCCACATTGGCGTTGCGCAAGATGCCGCCGGTCATGACGGTTGTGAAGACCTTGTCCGGCTCAAAGGGGGTGAGCGTCGGATCGGTGGCTTTGCCTTCGGCAATTTGGGCTTGCAGATCGCTGGCCGCCGTGGGGTGATTGGTGGTGTTGATCACCATGTTGCTGCGCAGCGCGATCCCATCGGGCTCCACAAACTCAAGCTGACCGGTGGAACGGATGGTTTCCACCGCTTGCTCGGGGTTATCGACGCCGGGCAGTTCCACAATGATGCGATTTTCGCCCTGCTGCTGCACCACGGCCTCGGCAACGCCCAGACCATTGACGCATTATCCACAATGGTTTTGGCCGCGCTCATGGCTGCCGGAGTCGACAGTCTGACCTTCCGGCAGACGGCTTCCAGCAGCACCTGTGCCGCCGCGCAGGTCCAACCCCAGCCGATTGGCTGATCGCGCGGTTGCGTGGTGTCTCCAGACACAAATCCTTCCAGCCAGGACATGTGTTGATGGAAGTACAATGTAGATGCCAATAATGGCCACGCTACAATAACAATCAAGGAAATAAGATTTCTTTGCATATCGTTGCTGCTTTCCTGCAAATAAAGAACTCGGAACAGAGAACACGATGGGAAAACCATCGATTTTCCCGATACTTTTCGGCAACTGAACAACCATATGATTATAGAACGGCGGGATATGCGTGTCAAAAATTGCACTTCATTATGCTTACGATTATTGCCGAGTCGATGAGTTTGGATATTTGGGCGGTTCCAAGAAAATAAGGTTAGTTTGGATATCGTGTGGTTGACAAGAGATGTGTAGGTCACTCTTGTAGAGTGACATGACGGCGGCGACGCGAGCTGTCACACTACAAGTGTGACCTACGGTTGTCAACCACATATTGTTGTTTGGCACAGATGCGCAGCATCCACGACTGAGCTCACGCCGAAGTATCGTCGAACGTCTTCGTGTCTCTCCGTGGATAATTTGAATTTTGCAAGTGGCTCACGCAGGTCGAGCGGTGGAGCGCGACAAACTGTCATCTGGTTTGGGAGCGCAAAAAGCGAATCCGGCGGGTGTGGGCAACCCGCCGGATTCGCTTTTCTACAATTGCCTATTGGCTGTGGATAACCGCTCAGTGACTCACAATGGGCAGGAACAGCATCTGTAGCGGCTCAGTCTCCAGATTGATCACACCAGCATCGCTCAGGGTAATTTTGTTGAAGATGGATTGGCCCTGATAGCCGATTTCCCGCTCAGGCGCCGGCGCTGCTCAAATCCAGGCCGCTGCTGCTGATGGATACGGCCTCAAAGGTAATCGTCGGGGCAACGTGACGGGCAGCGCGATGCCGCCCCTTCAACGTACTCCGCGGGTGTAGTTGATCTGCCCCGTATCGTTGTTAACATCCTGAGCCAGCACCATTTCAAACTGTTCGCCCAGCGCCACGTTGATCACGCGCAGTTCGGGTTGCCAGTTCAGATAAAACGCCGCCGCATCGACCAGCAAATTGTCGGTATTGTTGATGACAACCGGCACGCTGAACTGCTCCCTGCCTGCCGATTGCGCAGTTCGCCAATGCGCTGGACCGTGGGCGTGGTGTTTTCGGTCCAGCCGTCACCGTCGCCCCCTGGCGGCCAAAGTTCTGCTTGATCAGAGCCACATCAGCACCATCAACACAGTGATCCTGATTAAAGTCGGCGTTCGGCACAAAGCGGCTATTATCCGCACAGACGCCAAAGCCGCGGGTGGCCAACGAGAAATCCAAAATATTGACGGCGTTGTCGTTGATAGCATCACCCTCGGCCAACTGGCCAAAATCCACATCCACGCGCTCACCCGCCATTTGCACATCGGCCACCTGCCGCAGCGAAGTCAGGCTCTCCACGGCGACCTGGTACGCACCGGGCGCCAGATTGGCGATCTGAAACTGGCCGCTCTCCGAGCTGGTCAGCGCCTGAAAGCGCGCGCGGCTCGCTCTGTCCAGGATCGTAGACGCACACCACTAGATCGGTGGCCCGTTGTATGCCGGTGGACGTCCCTCCAATGTTACCTGCCGTAGAGCCTACCGCCCAATGGCGCATTGTCGCCCGGTGCGGGGTTGGATTCGCCGGATTTTCGGCTGGTGGGCGGCTCGGCCCGTTGGGATCGGCCTGAATCTCGATATAGCTTAGGCGGAATTTACCGGCATCCATGACTACTTTAATTTCGTGGACGCCTGCGGCCAACTGCACCGGCGTCGATGTAACGGTCACCCATCCGCTGTCTTTATCACCGACCACAAGGGGTTCACCGGAGCGGCTGCCTTGGCGCCCATCCACTTCAAAGCGCAGTGCTTTCTCCGTCCCTTTGTCCCAGGTGCCTACGCGGGCGCTGAAGATGCCGTCGGCGGCGGCTTGCAGGCCATCATAGGCCAGCCACTCACCCTGCTCGGTCCACCCGGTGTTATACTTGCCGACGCTGTCGGATGTCTTCTTCAATATCCACGCCGTCGAGGCGATATTCACCGCCCAGATTGTCGGCCGTTGTGTCGTGATAGCCCACACCCTCGCCGCCTTTTTGTAATCCTCCGCCTCAATGCGTCCGGGAATGAGGGACACACCCGGCTGCGTCGGTTGCGGAACCGGCTGTGGAATGGTGCCGGAGGCGTGATCGACCGGCGTCGGTATAGTCGGGATCAACTTCGAGACGGCGCCCCTGGATCGACGGGCGCCGGCGGCACTTCGGGATCGACCGGCGTCGGCGCGTTATTGTCCTGGCCGAAAATATGGGCCACCGCCGCCAGATCACACTGTGGGCCACTGGCCGTTTTGAGCGACACGCCCATGTTGGCGTCGGCTGAACCGCTGCACGTGTAGGCGGCCACATCTTTCACCAACAGCGCATTGGGGCTGTTGTTTTGGTACGTATTGTTGATCAAATACACATTGTTGGCTGAAATGCTCGCATCATACCGGGGATAGCTACCGTTGCCGCTGATCTCATTATGATAAAAGACCACGCTGTGCGGTACGCGTGCGGCAATATCCACCGTGGCGTAAAGATGGCTGCCCCATTCATTGTTGACAATGCGGTTGTGGTGAATCCACAGATTGATGCATCGGGAAACTTGGTGCCGTAGCGGTTATTTTCCATCATGTTGCCGGCAATTTCGCCATCGGATGAATGGGAATCCAGCCCGTATTCGCCGTTGCGGTAAAAGCGGTTCGAATAGATGGCGTAGTTATTGGTCCACAGCGCGCCTGGGGATACGTTGCTCGCCGCAGCGGTGCAGCACTCCTGGGCATCGGGCGTAGAACTTTTGGGAAAGCAATCTTTGGTGCCGATGCCGTGAAACGTTTTGGCGTCGTGGCTGGCGCTATAGCGCACGGTAAAGTTGCGGCTGTAGCGAAAGCGCATGCCGGCCCCGTCAGCATTAAGTCTTACTATCGACGCGGCTGACCAGCACGTTGTGCGGCATTGGGTCATGATGCCGGTGCTGATGGAACCGGCCGTCGATGCTCAAATCACGCACGATTACATGCTCGGCATAATAGATGCGCAGCAAGTTGCCGCTAAAGCCAGAGGCCGCCTGCAATTTGGTTTGGCCAATGTTTATACGCCAGCAGAACCCCCGACGGAATATCGATGTTCTGACTGATATTGATGGTGCAGGCGGGAATTTTGACCGTACCGCCGCCGCTTTTGACGCCGCCCAAAGCGCTCACCAGCGCGCCTTGCGTACAGGCCGCCAGCGTCACTTCCTTAGAGCCATGATGGCCGGCAAATTCTGCAGCCTGAAAGCCATAGTTTTTGGCCAGGTTGCGACACGTATTTGTAGCGAGATCCAGATATTGACCTTCGGGACAGACATTGGCGGCGGCCGCATTGGCCTGAAATTGCGCATCACCCACGGCATAAAGTTTGGCGCCGCTGCCCCAAGAAATGCTCGCCCATATAATACAGCTTACTAATAATATTCGATACCCTTTCACAAAGCGCCTCCTTATTGCGTACACGTTGAAATTCTTCACATAGGCCCGTGCTGTCACAGGCGCCTAAAGTGTACTGTAAGGAAACGCGGGGCAATGGGCGCAGATTCTACCGCCCATGAGCCGTGATGGGGCGTTTTCTGTCTCTGTGGTTTACGTATAGCTTAGGGTAGGTGAAAGAAATGTAATACAATTTGGGGACTTATCAACTGTTGCTCGACGTTCTACGCAATACGGTTTACATATTCTTTAAGTCACGAATCGATGCGCAAAAAATAGCCACATAGTGTGCAAACAATGGCGCATTGATGCGCAAGCAATACGGAAAACTTGCGGCAGAGGAATTTTAGAGAGAGCCCAATTAAAAAGACCGGCATCAATGAGATGCCGGTCTTTTTAATTGGGCTAATCGCTCAACGCACCCCCTCCTGCGTCTCCTGAATCAGGTGATCCACCACGGCGTGTAGATCGCCGCCGCTCTGTTCAAAGACGTGCAACTGGCGGTCAGCGCTGGAACCGTTTTGCAGCATAGCGCGGATGGTCTGAATATATTCGTGAAGCTCCAACTCGTCAATTTCAGCCTTCACCAAATCGAGCAGCTCCTCGATGAGCTGTTTGGTGGGCAGTTCGGCCATGCGCCCAAAATCGATCATCTTGCCGTGCAGACCATAACGGGCGGCGCGCCAGCGATTCTCTTTGATCAAGTCGCGGCGATAGACGCGGAAGGTGATGTTCTGGCTGCGCAGCTTCCACAGCCAGAGCACAATGGCCTGAAACAGGGCGGCAATGGCAATGGCTTCTTCCAAGCGGGTGCAGATGTCGCAGACGCGAAATTCCAGCGTGGGATAGGTGTGATGTGGCCGCACGTCCCACCAGATTTTGCTGGCATCGGGGATGCAGCCGGTATTCACCAGCGTTTGCACCAGCCGGTCATAATCATCCACGCTGGGATAAATATCCGAAATGCCGGTGCGCGGAAAATCCTCAAAGAGGACAGCGCGGTAGCTTTTAAGCCCGGTGTTGCGCCCCAGCCAAAAGGGACTGCTGGTGCTGAGCGCCAGAATGTGCGGCATCATATAGCGCGCCACATTCATCACGTCGATGGCCAGTGAGCGGTCTTCGATGCCCACGTGAACGTGCATCCCATATATTAATAGTCGCCGCGCCAAAACCTGCATCTCTTCCAAAACACCCATATAGCGCGGAAAGGGCGTCACCGGCTGATCTTCCCAGCGGCTGAAGGGATGGGTCGACGCCGCCACAATCGCCAGCCCCTTGGATTGGGCCAGTTCGCAAATAAAGGCGCGCTGCTTGATCAACTCTTGTTTGGCCTGCGCAATGGTGGCGCAGACCGGCGTGCCCAATTCGACCATGGACTGGTGCAGTTCAGGCTTGAGATCCGGCGTGGTGCGCCCGGCCTGTTTGGACAGTTCATCGGCCCGGATGAATTCGGTAATCGATGGGTGCAGTTCACGCGTGCGCGGGTCGACAATCTGATATTCTTCTTCAATGCCAATGCTCAAAGCGGGCCGCTGGTTCATCTTCGACTCCTTATTTATTAGGCATTTTTCGGACTAACTCGCCGATACCTGACAAGGTGGCAGGGTGACAAGGTGGCAGGGTGATGTCGCCCTGTCACCTTGTCCAAAAGACCGGTCAGTTGCTTATTCCGAATAATCTTTATTGGATATTCTCCGTCTCCGCCACCAAGTGATCGACGACGGCGTGTAGGGCTGGCGTCTTGGCGGCGGCATCCTCACCGCCGGCTTGCCGCCAGACGGCAACCTGGCGGTCAGCGCTGGTTCCGGTGGTCATCATAGTGTGGATATGGCCCAATTCCTGCAGCGTCCCCAGCCGCGCGGCCTGCGGTTCAACCCGCGCCAGCAGTTCGCGCAGCAGATCCACCACCGGCACTTCCTGCTCAATGCCGAAATCAATGAGCTTGCCCTGCAAACCATAACGCACGGCGCGCCATTTGTTTTCGCCGATGAGCGTGCGTTCATAAATGCGAAAGGACATGTTGCGCTGGCGCAGTTCGACCATCCAGGCCACAATGGCCTGAATCAGCGCCGTGAGCGCCAGCGTTTCGCGATAGTCGGGCAACATGTCGCAAATGCGGATGACCAGGGTGGGAAAGCGGTGGTGGGGCAAAATGTCGTAGAAAATGCGGCTGGCGTCGGGAATCGAATTGGTGCGCACCAGCGTGTCCACGTAGCTGCGATATTCTTGATAGCTGTTGTAGAGACCGGGGATGCCGGTGCGCGGCAGCGCATCCAGCAACACTGAGCGGTAGCTCTTGAGCCCCGTGTGGCGGCCCGACCAGAATGGCGAGCTATTAGCCAGGCAGAGAATGTGCGGCAGCGCGTAACGCATGGTGTTCATCACGTCTACAGCCAGCTCGCGATCCTCTACGCCGATGTGAATATGCAGCCCAAAAGCCAACATGCGGCGCACAATCATCTGGGCATCATCAGCCATGGCGCGGAAGCGGGGCAATGGTTCGGTCTGGGCGCCCCAGTGGCTGAAGGGGTGCGTGCCGGCGGCGGCTACTTTGAAATTGTGGGTTTGACCCAGTTCCAGGATGCGGCTGCGCAACCGCAAAAGCTGTTCACGCGCCTCACGCAGGTCAGCGCAAACAGGGGTGCCGGCCTCCAACACGGCCTGATTAAAGCGCTGCGCAAAGGCAAAGTCTGGCGAGCGTTCGCGCACCAGCATCTTCTCCTGCGCCATGGATTGCGTGATATAACCAAGCAATTCGCGATTTGTAGGATCGATGAGCTGATATTCTTCCTCAATGCCGATATTGAGACTTGGATAGTACATTTTGCTCCATCCTTCCAATAAACATAATCTCCACCTTCCAAAAGCTTACAATATATTCGTTTTGGGCCGAATTGGCATAAAAGCGCAGCTTGTCAACTTTGCCGCACATTTTATACGCAAACAAGGTCTAAATGAATCCTAAAAATAACCTTTTTAAATCCTAAAAAATGGAACCTGGCAAAATTCGATTCGCATTGAAAATCGACATGCACAGGTGTAATGCTCGAGGAAATCCGAAAACAGGTTGCAGCAAATGCCTAATATAGAGACATTAATCGATATCTTGGGGAGCATACGAAAAATATACTAATTTAGTAAATTTGAGCCGGAAAATATTAAGGTTCAATCATACACTGTAACAGAAAATTGTAAGACTAAAACATTATTTTTGATGCGACAATAAGGGTGGAAATGCTCTACATAATAAGTAGAATTTTCCAAAAACAAATAATATATTGCATTGAAGAACAGGGCAACGAGTGCAGAGCGTCATGGGTAAGAGTTACAGAATTCGTGCCGTAGAAAATTAATGTGGCGCCCTGTATGCAAACGAGGGATAGTCGTATAAATCGGACCTAAAATTTGTAATATCGGTTTGCCTACATACCTGCATTATACGGTATTAAATAGATACAGGTCATATATCACACCCGATAGATAGGCGTCAAGCAGATTCTTGGTAGAAATAGCAAAATATAGCGCAGCGGGAGCAATTTGCAATAACGCTCTGCACCAAAAATATTAGAGGCTCAAATGCAATTAAGAGATTTTTTGATCATTCTTAATCGACGAAAATGGATATTTATTTCCACTTTTGTAACAACCATGATCATTGCCGTTGTCGGCACCATGTTTATAACGCCACAATTTGAAGCATCGAGCAAGCTGCGCGTACCCACAGCCGCTCGTGGCTCCATCGATTGGGTGGACAACGATCTGACTTATACAGATCGCCTGATGAATACATATCTGAGCGTTGCCAATACCGGTCCCGTCAAAGATCAGTTGATGGCGCAGTTGGGGCTGGCGGAGGCGCCTGAGTACTTTGTCGAAATTTTGGCTAATACTGAGTTGATGCAAATATCGGTGCAAGATGCTGACCCGGAACTGGCCATGTTGGCAGCCAATGCGCTGGCCCAAATCATGGTGGGCGAGAGCGAATCCATGTCGAGCGGGCGCGTGGCGCGCGAGACGCTGAACGGCCAGATCACCGAAATTGAAGCCGATTTAGACAGCGCGCGCGCCGAATATGACCGGCTGTTGGCCGCAACGCCGCAGGACACCGATAAGCTCATCGCGGTCAATCGCACGATTGAGGTCAAACGTCAAGTCTATGCCGATCTGCTAGCCAACCTGGAAAAATCGCGTGTGTTGGAGACGATGCAGTCGAATACACTTTCGATTATTGAACCTGCTACGCTGCCGGAAGCGCCCATTTCACCTAATCCACTGTTGAATTTTGGCGTTGGCCTGTTGCTAGGCATCATCGGTGGGCTGGGGCTTAGCTTCTTGACCGAAAGTCTAGACACAAAGGTCTATTCAGAAAGTCAAGTCGAGTCGGTGACCGACGCTATGGTATTGGGAGCCATCCCTCGTGCTCGCAAGCAGAGCAAAACCTCTTTTGTAGATACTGAATCGCCCGAGGGTGAGGCTTTCCGGCGTCTGCGCACAAATGTATTGACGATCATTCGTGAACAGCAATTGCGTTCGTTGATGATTACTAGCGCCCACGAATTTGAGGGGAAATCGTCGGTGGTTTCTAATCTGGCGCTGGTGCTCTCTCACGTGGGTGTCAACATTATCGTTGTGGATTGCAATTTGCGCAAGCCCATGCTGCACGAAGTGTTTGGCGTTTCTAATTATATCGGGTTGAGCAACGTGCTGCGCAAACAATTGCCGCTCGAACGGGCGATTCAATATGGCGTTGTGCCAGGGATTCCCATTTTGACCAGCGGCATGATCAAAGACCATATGACGCTGGCCGGCTCAGTCAGCCTTACCAATAAATTATCGCCCCATCCGGCCGAACTTTTGAGTACGCCGCAAATGGGTGAAGTGCTTAAAGAGTTACAAAGTAAGTATGACTTAGTTTTGATCGATACACCCTCTGTGCTTGACGTGAGCGACACCGCCATTTTGGCCTCGCTGGTCGATGGCGTGCTGCTGGTGGCCAGCAAAGGCATCTCAACAACTACAGCATTGAGTGAGGTTTGCCAGCAACTGCACAGCGTAAAGGCCAGCGTCCTGGGCGTTGTTATGAACTATGCCCAAGTCGGCAGTTCGTTTAAAGATATATCCAAGAGCAAACCAAGTATCAAAAGTAATAATACGCAACTCGTCCCTAAATCGCAAGAGTCCCTCATTTCGCTGTGGGGATCCGTCCCTCCTCCTGCATCCGACCGCCTCCCATCGACCCATCCAGGTGCAACAACGAACTAACATCAAAATCGGGATCAAAAGCTAACTAAGCTCAATTATGCCGTCACATATTGAGCAAATGAACGGTGTATACCAGATTGCTTCAGAACGACAATTGGCCCCTCTATACGGCGGTTGAGATGAGAACGTTGCCGTCTGCGGCCACATCGTGAACGGCAGAGCTCACGTCGACGCCCGGAGTTTTCCACTAACTCAACAGGAGTAAGGAAACTCCAGTTCTCATTCAGAGCTGAGTATAAAAGGTTCCGTTTCTATACAGCGCGGCATCTGGCACACACCGGTCGGTTTGTGCTGCCATAAATCAGATGTAAATCACCAGCAACAGGGGAAATCATTCATGTTCAGAGGGGCCAACAACAACCGTATGAGCAAACAGAATGCCAGAAATCTCTATCCAGCGCCGCATTTTCCAATGTACACCCATACGGGGAATGCCAATGAGATTCATCCATCCGGCATTCATCATCTCAGTCAGTATAAAAAAGAGGTCGATATGTTTGAACAATTAGTTGATAAACCATCCATTTCTGTATCCCGCAAACATGCCCGCACAGAGCGCGTTGGCGACAGTGCGTTCTATACATATACTAAAAGATTTCTCGACATAGGCATCACATTGATTGCGCTGCTCTTTTTGCTGCCGCTCATGATCGTGATCGGCTTGCTGGTAAAGTTGGACAGTCCTGGTTCGGCTCTCTTCATCCAGAAACGCGTCGGCTGCAAGCGCAAGGTGGTGAATGGCGAGGTCAAGTGGGAGATTACCACTTTCCCCATGTTCAAGTTTCGCAGTATGAAGCAGAACGCCGATCAGTCGCTGCATCAGGCGCACATTAAGGCCTATGCCCAAGGGAGTCTCAATGGCAATGCAGCGGACAACGCGCAATTCAAGCTCAATGGGGATCCGCGCATTACGCGCTTGGGCAAATTCCTGCGCATGACCAGCCTGGATGAACTGCCGCAGCTTTTGAACATCTTGCGCGGCGAGATGAGCCTGGTCGGCCCCCGTCCTGTGCCGGAGTACGAAGTGGCCTACTATGAGCCCCATCATTTTGAACGGCTGGAAGCGCTGCCTGGCATGACCGGTCTGTGGCAAGTAGAGGGCCGTGGCCGCGCCACCTTCGAAGAAATGATGCAGATGGATATTGAATATGTGCGCACCCGCAACCTGGGGCTGGATATCAAGTTACTGTTTGCCACCGTGCCCGCCGCCATCAAAGGCGAAGGGGCCAAATAGAGCGCAGAATTTGCGCAATTCAAAGCAGTCAAATTGTTGACGTTCCCCCGTCTGAATACATAGAAATGTGGAGTTATTATTGTTATGAACACAAATGAAATAAACCAACAATGGTCCAACAAAAAGCCCGGTGTAGCCGTTATCGGCTGTGGATATTGGGGAACAAACTATGTGCGCATCTTTGATCGGTTGCCCGAAGCCCAGCTCGTCGCCATCTGCGACCAGCGGCCAGAGCGCCAGCAGGAACTCAGGGCGGAATATCCCAATGTGGCTGTTCTGGGCGACCTGAATGCCACAGTTGAGATGCCGGAGGTCGACGTGGTTATTATTTGCACCGGCGCCACCACACACTATGCAGTTACAAAACAGTGTCTGGAAGCGGGCAAACATGTGCTGGTAGAAAAGCCTATGGCCACCACCGTTGCGGATTCGCAGTCGCTGATTCGCATTGCGCGTGAAAACAACGTGACGCTGATGGTGGGACACACGTTCCTCTACAACGCCGCTGTTGAAAAAGTGGCCGATCTGGTTAATGCTGGCCAGGACAGCAGCATCTACTATCTCTATTCACGGCGCACCAATATGGGGCCTATCCGCACCGATGTAAACGCGGTTTGGGACTTGGCCCCGCACGATGTTTCCATCTTTAACCACTTTGTCAAGCAGACTCCTCAGTGGGTGAGCGCCGTAGGCGTCAAAGCGCTCCATACGGAGCGTGAGGATGCGGCCTTTATTTCGCTGGTCTATCCCAATGGCGTTGTGGGCAATATCCACATTAGCTGGGTGGATCCCAACAAAGTGCGCGAATTGGTGGTGGTTTGCAGCGACAAGCGCATTGTTTTTGACGATCTAAATGCGCTGGAGCGCGTCAAGGTGTTTGAAAAAGGCGTTGTGCCTACACCGGTCAAAGCCAACGGCTATGGCGCCCACCAATTTTATATGCGCGACGGCGACATCTTTAGCCCGCGCATCACCATGAGCGAACCGCTCAAAAATCAATGTCTGCACTTCCTGCAATCGATCCGCGAGAACCGGTCCCCGTTGACGGATGGCCAGGCCGGCCTTGAAGTGGTCGAGGTGATGGAGGCCATCGAACGCTCCATGGAACTCAACGGCGCACCGGTCTATTTGGATGAATCGTCCATCAATGGCGCAAATTCTATGCGCAAACCCGCGTTGACCAATGGCCATTTGCCGTACACCGTGGCCCGCGAAGCAATTACCAACTCAATGTCGTTAAGTTAAGAAAATATCTTGTCAAAGGAACCAGTTTTCAGGGCTCATTTTTCAGTGTGTGTCTCGAGACTGACTACTGAAAACTGAGCCCTGCTAACTGCTAACTTAATGACATTGATTACCAACTAGGTGAATTACACGCAATTGTTATGGATACAAAAATTATGAACATTCCGTTTGTCGATCTATCTGCCCAATATGCCAGCATTTCTGATGATGTTGAAGCTGCCATTGCCGGCACGCTCAAGAAATCCGATTTCATTTTGGGACAAAACGTCTCGCTGTTTGAAGAAGAATTTGCCGACTTTTGCGACGCCCGCTATGGCATTGGCGTTGACTCCGGCACTTCTGCTCTGGAACTAGCGTTGCGCGCCTATAATATTGGCCCCGGCGATGAAGTGATTACGCAGGCCAACACCTTTATTGCCACGGCGCTGGCTATTTCCTTTACCGGCGCCAAACCAGTGCTGACCGATGTCAATCCGATCTCTTTTATGATGGACCCGGAGCAAGTGGAACGCGCCATTACGCCACGCACCAAAGCCATCATCCCCGTGCATCTTTACGGCCATCCGGCCGATATGGATCCCATTATGGAGATTGCAGAGAAATATGGGTTGATTGTAATTGAAGACGCCTCGCAGGCGCACGGCGCCCGCTACAACGGCCAGCGCGTGGGCGCGATTGGTCATGTGGGCGCCTTTAGCCTATATCCCGGCAAGAATCTGGGGGCCTATGGCGATGCTGGCGTCATTGTGACCAATGATCCGGCCATCGACAAGCAGCTGCGGCTGCTGCGCAACTGGGGTTCCGTGGTCAAATATCATCATGAAATCCAGGGCTTCAACCGCCGGCTGGATACACTGCAAGCTTCGGTTCTGCGTGTGAAGCTGCCGCACCTGGACGATTGGAACGCCGCCCGCCGCCGCAACGCCCAGCTCTATACCCGGCTGCTCTCCGACAGCAAGCTAGTCTTGCCAGCGGTCGAACCGTACGCCGAGCCGGTCTTCCATCTGTACGTGGTACGCACCAAACAGCGTGCGCAATTGATGGCCTGTCTGGGCGAGCGCGGCATCACCACCATTATTCATTATCCGCTGCCCATCCATTTGCAGCCAGCCTACGCCGAATTGGGGTATCAAAAAGGTGATTTCCCCATTACAGAAATGCACGCCAGCCAAATTTTGTCGCTACCCATGTTTGCCGAGCTAACCCCGGACCAGATCGAATATGTGGTCGCCGCCATTCACGACTATGAAGCCGACATGACGGTTGAAACGCGTGTGCCGGAGTTGGTGGCAGCCTAAAGCAATGTGCGCAACTTGCCCAATTATGCGCCGCTATATTTTCTGTGGTGCGGCGCATAATTGGGTTACGTAACTGTTCTGGTGCTTAGATCCCCTCCCAGCCTCCCTCTCGGGGGAGTGACAGGGACACTGCCATTACGTTAACAGTCATCAGTGGGCAGTTTTCAGTGAGCGCTTCGCAACTGTCTACTGAAAACTGCCCACTGCAAACTGGTTGTTACTTTGACACGAAAATGCTTAACTTCATGGCAGTGAGGGACAGGGAGGGGTCAATGGTTACTGTGTCACCACAAAGTTGTCATAAATTATGTTGGAATTAAAAACGTTCAATCGAGATACAATAATTGCCTGCTTTGCCGCCTGTGCGGTCGGGCTGGTGCTGGGTGGTTATGTGCTTCTCTTTGAAATGCTGCCATTAGAGTGGGCCATACTCTCCCTAGTGGGCGTCCTCTTCGTCTTCTTTGGGATGATTGTGGCGCGCATCCGGTGGCTGCTGCTGGCCGTTGTGCTCATTGATATTCCGCTGCAGTTGCAAAACACCCTATTTTATCGCGAAGCCGATGCCGATTATGGCGCCATTGGCGGGCTGAATGTGTCGATTACGCTGATGGCGCTGGTGGTGCTTTATGCGCTGTGGTGGGCGGAAAGCGTGGCGGCGCCGACGCGTAACAAGCCCAAAATCATATTTCCCACCTTTTGGCCGCTTGTCAGCTATATTGGTATTACAGCGCTTTCCACGATGGTCGCCGTCGATAAGCAACTCGCCTTCTTCGAAGTTGCGCTGCTTGTCCAGATGTTTCTGCTCCACATGTATCTGATCTGCACCGTACGCACCCGCAGCGAAATAGTCTACATTGTATCGATTTTGCTGGCTGGCCTGCTGCTGGAGAGCTTCATCATGATGGCGGTGCGGGCGATTGGCCACACGGTAGAAATGGGGCCCGTCAAATTGCGCATTGACGATGTGCGCGTGGGCGGCACCATTGGCGGACCCAATACGGCTTCAGGCTATCTGGGCTTAATTTTGGCGCTGCCGATCAGCGTCATATTTACCAATTTGCGCTTTCCATACAAGTGGTTGGGGGCCGCGGCGGCGGCCAGTGGCCTTGTGGCGCTGATCTTAACCCAGTCCCGCGGTGGTTTTATTGCGTTTGCCCTTTCGCTGGCCATTGTGGGCTTTTTGGTGTGGCGCAAGGGCTGGGTGTCGCCGGCCATCCCCATTGTGGGCGTATTGGTGCTGATCGGCGCCCTGCTGCTGTTACAGGATGTGATCGTGCCGAGCCGCTTCAGCTCCGTCAACGATGAGGCGGCCACGGGCCGGTTGCCGCTGCTGGTTCTGGCCGGGCAAATGATACGCGCAAACTGGATCCTGGGCGTGGGGGCCAACAACTTTGTCCCCACCATGTGGGGCTATATTACACCGCGCTTTAGCCGCGAATGGCTCTATGTGGTACACAACAACTATCTGCTCATTTGGGCGCAGACGGGAACGGGCGGCATTCTGGCCTTCCTCTGGTATCTGATCACCACCATCCGCTGGGGTTGGCGCACCTGGAAGCTGAACGACCCGCTGCTCTCTGTGCTGGCGTTGGGCATCATGGCTGGTATTCTGGGACACATGACGCACATGATGTTTGATCTGTTTAACAGCCGCCCGCTTGTGCAAGCGCTTTGGGTCTATTCGGCGCTCTTAATTACGCTTTTTAACGTTCACTATCTGGCTGGGCAGAATGAACTGCGGGTCCGAAATTTACTGCCGTTAAAAAATAATGTTTTGGTGAAAGCCTAACTATATGCAAGCTGTTTCGCACGATGTAGCAAGTACGAATCATAAACGCGCGCCCGGCGCCCTGCGTCGTCTGACCAACAATACGCTCTCTATTTTGGCCAGCGACATTGTGAACCGGGCCGCCACCTTTGTGCTTTATGCACTGGTTTCGCGCCACCTGGGCGCCCACGAGTTTGGCCAAATGTCGTTGGGGCTGACTTTTTTTCAAACGTTTCAGCTCTTAGCCGTGGCCGGGATGCAAACGCTGGTGACGCGCGAGGTGGCCAAAGATCGCACAAAGACCAACCAATATCTGATCAATGGCAGCGTGTCCATTGTGCTCTTTTCGGTCTTATCTATGCTGCTGCTGCTGACCGTCACCTGGTCTATGGGCTATGCGCTGGATACGACTGAGGTCATTCTTCTCTTTTCGGTCAGCCTCTTCCCGTATGCCATCTCGGTGCTTTGCGACGCCGTGTTTCAGGGCTGGGAGCGGATGCACTACATTACGTATGCCAACGTAGTGGTCAATATTTTCAAGATTGGCTTTGCCTATTATGTGCTCGTCAACGGCGGCGGGCTGGTGGGGCTGGCGCTCATTTTGTTTGGCTCACACGTGGCTGTGCTGGTTGCCAAGTGGTATCTGCTGCAGCGCAACATTGTCAAACCGCAGTGGCAGTTTGATATGCGCTTTTGCTGGGAGATGTCCAAAGCGACGCTGCCCTTCTTGGGTATTGACGGGCTGATCGCTCTGATGAACGCCTATTTGACCATTACGCTTTCCAAGATGACCAGCGAGGTGGATGTGGGGCTGTTCAGCGCGGCCACTCAGGTATTGGTTCCCGTGGGGCTAGTCTTTCAAAGCGTGGCCATTAGCGCCTTTCCCATCATGAGCCGGCGCCACAAGGCCAATACAAATGGGTTGAAGCAGATTTCCGAAAGCTTGTTGGAATTGCTTTTACTGCTGGTTGTGCCAACGACGATTGGGCTGGTGTATTTATCCGAACCGGTTTTGCTGTTGCTCTATGACAATGCGAGCTTTGTCGCAGGCCACATTGGCGCTGCAAGTCATTGTGTGGGCCATGATGTTGCGCGTCTTTACCCAGGTGCTGGGCCGCGTGCTGGTGGCCAGTATGCAGGAAAAAGTGACTCTGCGCATCTTGATTATCGACTCGATTGTGACCGTGATTTTGGGCATCGTTCTGATTAGCCGCATGGGCATGGTGGGGGCGGCGTGGACAACGCTCACCGTGCGCGTTGTTGATTTTGTGCAGCACTATGTGCCGGTGCGGCGCTCCTTTGGCGGCAATCTGGCGCTGGCCAGCATTCTGTGGAAACCGGCCATTGCCAGCGGCGTAATGGCCTGGTATTTGACCGTGGCCAGCCAGCAGCCGCTCTATGTGCAAATTGTCGTGGGCGCCGCCATTTACACGGCTGTCCTCTCAGTATTAATGGCGCTGACCATTGGTGGTCCGGCCCGGGTGAAGGCCCGCTATTTGCAGTTGGCGTCCGAGGCGTAAATGTAAGACAGCTCCCGAGGCTTAGTTTGGTCATTCCGAAAGGCAGCCGCGCGTGAGCAAAGCCGTCTTGCCTCTTCGGAAGGTACATCTCGTCCCCCAATCTAAACGCATCCTCCCCCTTGCCGCACTATGTGCATCAAGGGGGAGGAGCGGCCCACTATTGGAGATATAGCGGTTGTGGATTTAAGCGCAATTATTATAACCAAAAATCAGGAATGGAATATTGAGCGGCTCATCGAGTCGATTCAGCGCGGCGCGGCCATGCTGGAAAAGGTGGAGATTATTCTGGTCGATTCAGCCTCCACCGACGCCACCATTGAACGAGCGCAAAAATATCCGATCCGCATTATTCAGCTTCAGGCAGAGCAGCGTCTGACGGCGGCGGCGGGCCGGCACATTGGCTATAAACACAGCTCGGGCCAGTTGATTCTCTTTTTGGACGGCGATATGGAGCTGGACCCCGCGTGGTTGCCCAAAGCGCTCAGCGTAATGGAAAACCACCCGGATATAGCTGTGGTGAGCGGTCTGATCATTGATTTGCCCAAAGACGCCGTCTCGCCTGGTCCCAATCGGACCAAAGCCGTGCATGACCAAGAATTCTTCGCGGTCAAATATACCGGCGGCGCTGCCATGCACCGTCGCCGCGTCATTGAAAACGTGGGCGATTTTAATCCTTATCTGTACTCCGATGAAGAGCCGGACCTCTGTATTCGCATCCGCCAGCAGGGCCATCGCATTGTGCGGCTGTACCACCCGATGGTCAACCATTACACCGACCCGCCCGGCGGCATCTGGAGCCTGGTGGGGCGCTGGCGGCGCAATCTCTATCTGGGCGCCGGTCAGAACTTGCGCTACAAATGGGGGACGCATCTTTTTTGGCCCTACTTTAAAGAGCGCGGCTATGGCTGCGTGCCGCTGGCGGGCATCTTGATGGGGCTGGCATTTTTTATTTGGACCGTGCGCACCGAGCGCCTGAATTGGTTCTTGGGCTGCCTGCTCTTAGGGGTGGCTGGATTGGCGGCCGCGGCCTATCGCAAGCGCAGCATTTATCGCGTGGCGTCCAGCCTGCTAGAAAGGCTGTTCATTATGGACGGCACGGTGCGCGGTTTTCTGATGAAGCCGAATCCGCCAGACAGTTATCCGGCGGCGCTCGAAATCATAAAGTAGTAGAAAGAGAAATTATTGTGCGCATTGCTTTAATCACAAGCATGAAATATGGGTTGACGCAATTCATATTTCGCGACATCAGCGCCCTGGTCAACAAGGGGCATGAAGTCAGAATTTTTACGCTTCACAACAAGCCGGGACTATACAACCCGCTGCCAGAATGGCGTGGTGACGGTGCAGATTTTGCAACTGCTGTTGGCGCATGTGCGGCTGCTGACGAGCCGGCCCATCATCTATTTGCAGCTATTGGTATTTGCCCTGCGGACCAAATCTGTGGCCAATTTTGCCATTGCCGTTGGCTTTGCCGAGCAGATGCAAGATATAGATCTCATGTATGCTTATTTTGGCGACCACAAGTTTTTTGTGGGCTACTATTGCAAACGCATCAACGGCACGCCGCTGCTGGTGACCATCCGCGCCTATGAACTCTACTACAATCCCAATGTGCGGCTTTTCAAAGAGGCGCTCAACTATTGCGACCGCATCCTGACCATCACCGATTACAACAAAAATCTATTGGTGGAAAAGTATGATGCGCCGGCCGAACGCATCGACATTGTGCGCCAGATTGTCGATTTGGAACTGTATCGCTATGCAGAGAAGATCAAGATTCTGATTGTGGGCTTTTTTGCCGAGAAAAAGGGACACGACATTCTGTTTCAGGCGTTTAAGGAGTTGGACCGTCCAAATGCTGAACTGTGGGTGGTGGGCGATAATGCACCGGATCGGGTGGCGGTGGACTGCCGCAAGCTGGCCAAAGAGCTGCACATTGAGGACCGTGTGGTCTTCTTCGGCGCCCAAAGCGGTAACGCACTGCGTGCGCTCTATCGCGAGTGCGATATTTTCTGCCTGCCCTCCCATCCGGATCGCTATGGCGATCAGGAAGGCTTCCCCAATGTGATTGCGGAGGCCATGGCCTTTGGCAAGCCGGTGGTCTCGACGCGCCACGCCGGTATTCCCGAAATGATTGACCAAATTCTGGTCGACGAATTTAGCGTCGAGCAGTTGGTGGAGGCGCTGCGCCGCGTCTGTGATGATGCCGTCCTGCGCCAAACCATGGGCGCGGCCAATCGGGCAAAAGTGGAGCAGCACTTCTCCATGCACAATAATGACCGGTTGGAGGAAATTTTGTTGCGCTATGCCAAGCAGCCGCCGGCAGTTCAACCAGGATTGAGCCCCAATCATGACGAATTTAGAACGGCAAACATGACCGGTTCTTAGGGGCCCGGCTTGTTGTCAATGTATCGGCAGTTTTATGAGGC